>JANOWN010000039.1:0-101267 GCA_031417915.1 Methylotenera sp. | reverse complement strand
TGTCTGTGGTGGTACCAGTAGCCACCACTGCCGATGTCATCTATGAAGGCAATGAAACCTTCACCGCCACCTTAAGCGCACCAGTCGGTGCCACCTTAGGCACCGCGGTCGCGACAGGCACCATCGTCGATGACGACAATGCACTGCCAGTGGCGATAGGCAGCACCAACAATGCCAACGAAGATGTGGCCTCAGTCGCTGTTGTGCTACAAGGCACCGATATTGACGGCACCATTGCCAGCTTTAACTTAAGCACGCTACCCGCTAATGGCTTGTTATACACCGATGCCGCGCTGACCATATTAGCCGTGACCGGCACTAACTATGCGGCCACTGGCAACGCACTGACGCTCTACTTTAAACCGAACTTAAACGCCAACGGCAGCAGTAGCTTTAACTTCACTGCCACCGACAATAATGGTGCGATATCGACAGCGGCGACAGAAACCATCGTACTGGCGGCTATTAACGACACGCCGACCATCGGCGCGCCAGCCAATATTGCGGTGACAGAAGACGCAGCCACCAAACTCACCGGCATTAGCTTTAATGATGTGGATGCAGGCGCAGGCAATATCACCGTCACCTTAAGCGCGCCAACAGGTAGCCTCACCGCCACCTCAGGCAGTGGCGTCATTGTTGGCGGCAGCGCCAGTGCGCTCACGCTCACAGGCACGTTAGCCGCCATTAACACCTTTATTAGCACTGGCACAGGCGTGTTCTACCAAACCGCCAGCAACGCCAATGGCACGGTTAACTTGAGCGTCAATATTAACGACCTTGGCAACACCGGTGCTGACCCTGGCATCACGGGCGGCGCGACAGACGAACAAGCCAACGCCACCATTGCGCTGAACATTACCGCCGTCAACGACCCCCCAGTTGCCAACGCTGACACCGGTGCAGTCAACGAAGATGCTACGCGTACTGCCACCATTGCCAATGGCGTCATACAAGGTAGCACCGGCGGCAGCGTAGCTGACACCGATGTCGACAATGCCACCAACACACTCGTCGTTTCAGGCGCAGTGGCTGGCGCTGGCGCGGTCACCCAAGGTAGCGGTGTGGCGACTAGCCTCGCCGGCACCTATGGACACTTAACCTTAAATGCGGATGGTAGCTACAGCTATATTGCTGACACTGCCAACAGCTTAGCCACTGGCGTCACTGCCACTGACACCTTCACTTACACGGTGCGTGATCCGAGTGGTTTGGTCTCTAACACCACTACACTCACCATCACCGTCACTGGCACCAACGACGCACCGGTGCTTGACTTAGATGGCTCAGCAGCAGGTGCTGGCTATGCCACCACCTATACAGAAAACGCGGCAGGTACGCCAATCTCTGACACTGACATCAGTATTACTGATGTTGATAATACCAACATCACCAGTGCTACTATTACCCTGACTAACTTCCAGACAGGAGATGTATTAGCTGCTTTAGGCGCATTACCTGGTGGCATCGTGGCCAGTGCTTATAATGCAGGAACAGGCGTCATTACTTTGACTGGCTCAGCGACATTGGCACAATACCAAGCGGCGATTCGTTTAATTGGCTTTAGCAACACGACTGAGAACCCAAGCACCACGCCGCGGACGATTAACGTGGTAGTGAATGATGGCACCACTAACAGCAACACTGCCGCCACCACGGTGACAGTCACTGCGGTGAATGATGCGCCAGTAGGTATTGCGGACAATTACGCAGCAGTAGAAGGTACTGCCACAGTTAAAACAACTGTGTTGGTGAATGATACAGACCCCGAAGGCAATGCGCTTACGGTTGCACTATTTGCAACCAATACCAGCGGTTTAAACGCTATTGCAGCAAATGGTACTAACACTATTACAACCGCACTTGGTGGCACAGTAGTAATGAATGCTAATGGTACATATACTTATACTGCTCCAGCGTTAAATCATCCACTGGCCTCTACCGGTATTGCTGATAGTTTTGCTTATAAACCTAATGATGGCAGTTTGAGTTCTACTGCTTGGACAACGGTAACAATTAATGTCACGGATTCTGTGCCAATTGCAAATAATGACGTGGATAGCGTGGGTATTAATAGCACAGTAGCTGGCAATGTGATTACCGGTGCGGGCGGCGTCACTGCAGATACGCTCAATGTTGATGCTCCGCATAGCTTAACCAACGTGGTGCTTACCGCAGGTACGCAGATTTCAAATACTTTGGGTGCAGGTAATGTGCGCACGATTGTAACTACTAGAGGTACTTTGGCAATCGATCAAGACGATGGTAGCTATACTTACACAGCAAGTGTGTCGCCTATCGTGGTGACAAACCCAACAGGCACTGCTAGTTTTACGGGTGTTGGTATTAATCTGTATGGTTTTGATACATCTGAACCTTATAACACCGCAGGTAATGTGAACAGCGGGCTAAACTTGACTAACTTAAATGCAACTTCTGCAGCTAATGCTGTATTCCGTGAAAATGCAGGTGAAGCAGATGATGGTGTTGGCGTTACTCAAGGTGGTGGTGGTTCAAGCAATGCAAACAGAGTCGAGAATAACGAACAGCTTGTTATAAGTTTGGGCGTTGCTTCTAAAGCTACCAGTATTGCTTTAAGTAACTTGTTTACAGGTGAAACAGCTATATGGGAAACCTATAATGCTGCGGGAACTCTTGTTTCAAACGGTACGGCAGCGGGCGATGCTGATGGTTTAACTAATATTAATATTTCCTCTGGCACGGCATTCAGTTTCGTGGTGGTACGTTCTACTGCTGGCGCTAGTCATTTTAGGGTGGATGGTATTACCGTCATACCAGAGCCAACAGGCGCTACTGATGTATTTACTTATACGCTAACAGATGGCGATGGTGACACCTCAAATGCAACATTAACACTGAATTATGATGCAACCACCACTGCAAATAATGATACTGCAATAGTGTTTGAATCTGGCATTAATGAAAACGGTGCTCAAAATGGGGGTACGCAAGAAGCGCAAACCATTGAGACTACCTCTGGCAATATTTTAGGTAATGACACGGGCGTAACAGGCTTTAGTAACTTATCAATTACAGGTGGTACTGTTACTGGCGGTACGGTCACAGCTTCAGCACCTGATGTGAATGGTGTGGTGACAGTTACGGTGACTGATACCACTAGTGGTTCACGCACAATTGCAACTATAACGCTATATACGCAAGACTTTGGTGCTAATGTCAAAGGTGATTATGCCGTTAATCTGGTGGGTAAAACCACTGATGGAGCTGGCACTAACGACAGCTTTACAATTAACTACACGCTTACCAACTCTGTCTCTGGCGAGGTAGATAATGCTACCCTGACAGTAGACGTGGTTGACGATGTGCCTACGGTGCAAGATGCTATTGTGCAAGTACAGCAAGGTGTATTACCAAAAATTAATTTGGTATTTGTCATCGATAGTTCTGGCAGTATGGCAGGCGAAGTTAAAAACGTTGCAGCCGATGGTACAGTAACGATTTTAAATCGTTTGCAAGCATTGCAAATTGCGGTAACTGCAGTAATTAACGAATACTACAGCCAAGGCGGCAATGTCAGTGTTACCCTAGTCGATTTTGATGCTACTGCTACTAATAGAGGCACTTATACCACGGCTGCTTCAGCTATTACAGCGCTTAACTCGGCAGCAAACTTTACGGTTGGCGGTGGTACCAACTACGAAGCCGCGCTAACTACAACGCAAGCGGCAATCGGTACACCAGTAGTGGGTGAAAAGTACACTGTTTATTTCATCTCAGATGGCGTGCCTACTCAGGGTGATACTACTGACCCAGCGGCAAATGGCTACCGTGCTTTTGCTACCACCAATAATATTGCTACGTATGCAATTGGTATTGCATCAGATATCGCTGACCCAACTGAACTAAATAACATTCATAACGTAGATAGCGATATTAGCGGTGTAAAAGATGCCGCAATTATCGTAACAAATGTTGCGACCTTAGATAACGTTTTGTTAGCTTCAGTGCCTACCAGTTTTGGCGGTTCTGTTGCTGGTAGCGCAGCTAATGCCAGTCTTAATTTTGGTACAGATGGTGGCTATATCAGTAGCTTAATTATTCGCTTAGATACTAATGGTGATAACTTACCTGACGCAGATGTCACTTTTAATTTCAACCCAACTACTGGGCAAATTAGTGTAGTAGGTGGTGGAACAGTGCAAACTGGCTTCCCAATAACCAGTGATACGCTCACTTTAAATGATGCCAGAGGGTTTGAAGATGGCATTTTAATATTTAACTTTAGAACTGGTGAATATGTATACCAAACTGCGGGTTTTGCAAGTGAGGGCGAACAGTTTGATATTAAATTCGTGGCGACAGATGGTGATGGCGATACTGCTAGTGGTAAACAAACCATTCAGATTGTGGATGGTAAACCCGATGCCAATAACGATGTAGATACCTTGATGGGTAATGCCACATTCTTTGAGGGCAATGTTGTTTCAGCCATTGGTACCGATGGTGGCGACAGTTTAGCGTTAACATCATTTAGCTCTGGCCGCTCTGGTGAAGATAACCCTGGTGATAATGGACATGTTTCATCCATCGTGTTTAAAGGCTTTAACTTTAATTTAACTACTGTTACAGGGTCTACTCCAGCAATAGGTGGCAACTATACAGTTACATCAGTTGGCGGCGTTAAAACACTTACCTGGACAGCTACAGCTGGTGGATCATCATTAGTCTTTAATGAAGAGGGCTATTATAAATATACGCCACCGACGGCTGAAATTACCACTAACTTAACAGGCCCATCTATTGGCTACGCGTTGACTAGTGGCGCATTGGTGACTGCTGCTGCTACTGCTGGTATGACACTGGATGCTGTTGCGAGAACTAGCGCATCAGAAGGCAGTGCAACTGTTGGCACTCCAGCGGGCACTGGTGTAGGCGTCAATGGAAATCTAAACAATGCACAAATTGACAGTTTAGAAAGTTTGGTGATTAACTTTGATAGCGCTTTACATCCACATGGTGTGCAAAACGTAAGTTTTACCTTAGCAAATAGTAATTTAGGTGGTACTAATGCCTTTAATTACAATGTTTATAACATGCATGGCGATTTAATTGCTCAATTTGCAAATAACACAACAGCAGTTAATTTAACTGGATTGACTGGTGTTGCTAAAGTAGTGATTGATTCTGGTGGTGTCGGCGCTTACGCTGGTGCTTTTGGTAGTGTTTCAGCAGTAAGCTATGCAACCATTGTAGATACTTCAATCGGTATTAACGATATTAGTGTGGATGAAAGCGCTGGCACTGCCACCTTTACGGTGACTTTAAGTCAACCAAGTACACAGACTGTAACGGTGCAGTATGCTACAGCGGCTGGTACAGCTACTGCAGGCACGGATTACACGACAACCACGGGTACTTTAACCTTTGCGCCAGGCACCACTACGCAAACAATCACCGTGAATATTGCTAATGATGGCGATACCACTGCGCTTGAAACGTTTTTTGTGAATTTAACTAATGCAACTAATGCAGCGATTGCTGATGCGCAAGGCCAAGCGACGATTGGCGATGACGATACGGCTAATACAACAGCAGTGTTAGTATCAAACCCTACTGTGACAGAGGGTGGTTTTGCACAATTTACAATCACATTTACCCGCACACTGACTGCTGCAACCACATTTACCTTAGCTACCACAGCGGGCACAGCAACGGCAGGTAGCGATTATGCGGCAGCAATTCAGTACTCTGTTGATAATGGTGTAACTTGGCTGACTTACTCAGCGGCTACTGCATTTGCTACTGGCTCAAATGGCTTTTTAGTGCGCGTGCAAACAACCGATGATGCATTAATTGAAGCAGTGGAAACATTTAATCTGAATGTAGCCCGCACAGCAGGTAATGCAGTAAACGGCACGGTAGGCGGAGTTGTATCAATTCTTGATAACGATGCAATTACCGTGCTACCGCCAGAAGTGATTACCTATACCATTACTGATACCGATGGTGATACCTCATCTGCGACATTAACACTGAATAATATAGTTGATGATATTACAGGTACAGCGGCTAATAATACGATTAACGGCAGCGCTAGAAACGAAAATATTTCTGGCTTAGCTGGGGATGACACCATTAATGCTGGTGCAGGTTTTGATATTGTTCGCGGTGGTGACGGCAATGACAGTATTGATGGCGGTGCGGACGATGACCAGCTTTATGGCAACGCTGGCAATGACACGATTAGCGGCGGTATTGGCAAAGACCAAATTTATGGTGATGCAGGTAATGACACGCTGAATGGCAATGACGGCGATGATTTCATATCAGGTGGCGATGGTAATGACACTATTAATGGTGGTTTAGGCGCAGATATTATTATTGGCGGTGCAGGAAATGATACCTTAACTGGCGGCGGAGTTGGAGTGGATACATTTAGATGGGAGCTTAATGACAGAGGTACCACAAGCGCACCAGCAACAGATGTGATTACCGATTTTAATCCAGCAGCTGTTGGTGCAGGTGGCGATGTGCTTGATTTGCGAGATTTATTAACGGGTGAAGGCGTAGGCAACCTAGCTTCGTACTTACATTTTGAATTAGTGGGAGCCAATACAGTCATACACATCAGTAATAATGGTGGATATTCAAATGGTTACAGCCCTACAAAAGATGTACAACGTATCACCTTAACAGGCGCTGATTTGGTAACAGGTTTTGCTAATGATCAAGCGATTATTACTGATTTGTTAACAAATCAAAAATTGATTGTTGATTAGTTTTTTGATGATTGGCGAGTGATTAAGGTCAATAGTACCTAGAAATATGTAAAAGATTGTAATTGTTTTTAAAAATGGGGTTGATTCACGGAATCAATCCCATTTTTTATTTATAATACATGGCGTTAACTAATTTACAGTTGGCACGTTGTTTGCTCATAAATTAGGCTTGCCAAAAAACACAATTTATTAACACACATCAATAAATTTTGATGTAATATATACACGCGAAATGTAATAACATGATGAAAAGTTTGAGTATTTTAAAAATTATAAGAATGAGGAGTGCGCACAAAGGGCTGGTAATTGCAGCCTTTGTGATACCGTCCGCGCTATATGCAGTGTCTTTGCAAGCCGAGCCATTGGTGACGCTCAAGCAAATGGTTGAAAAAACCATTACCTCCAATCCAGAAGTACAAGCAAAATATCATGCTTATGTGGGTGCAGGCTACGAGCGCGATGTGGTAAAAGGGGGCTTTCTGCCTAAAGTAGATGTGCAATCTACTTATCGCAATCAAGAAAATATGGATAACGGCATCAGCCGCGCCAATGGTACGGCGGTTCCTGAATGGAATAACGAGTTAGTGTTGCGCCAAATGATTTTTGATGGCTTTGCAACCTCAAGCGAAGTTAATAGACTAGGGCACGCCCAGCGTGTTCGCTATTACGAGCTGCAAGGCGCCATGCAAAATACTACGCTAGAATTTATGCGCAGTTATTTGGACACTTTGCGCTATCGCCAACTTTCAGATTATGCCAAAACCAATTACGTGACGCATAAACAATTGTTCGATCGCATTAAAGAGCGTGTGGATGCTGGCGTTGCACGCCGTGTCGATTTGGAGCAAGCGACTGGCCGACTCGCTTTGGCTGAAGCCAATTTATTGACAGAGATGACGAATCTTCATGATGTGACTGCACGTATGCAGCGCCTGCTGGGCGAATTGCCGCCTTCGACATTGGAGCAGCCTGAGTTTTATTCTACAGGTGCTGAGGCAACAGCAGCGGAAGCCTTACGCGTGGCCTATTTAAAAAATCCTGATTTGCTTTCGACCATTGAAGACATTCAAGCCAGCAAAGATGAAGTGAAAACTAAAGAAGCTAAATATATGCCGCGTTTAGATTTACAAGCGCGTAAAAATTTAGGCACCAGTAACGATGGCCGCAACAGCACCAGCGCAGCGGATGTGCTTGAATTAACAGCAAACTTTAACTTGTTCAACGGCTTTTCTGATAAAGCTGCAGTCAGCCAAACCATCGAAAAGCTCAATGTTTCTAATGACTTACGCGATAAAGCCTGTGTCGATACGCGTCAAATCGTGACGATTGCTTACAATGATATTAAACAACTAAAAGAGCAGCTTACTTATCGCGATACGCACCAAAAATCGATTGAAAATGCGCGCGAGGCTTATCGCAAGCAATTTGAAATTGGTCAACGTACTTTGTTAGATTTACTTGATACTGAAAATGAATATTTTCAGGCAAAACGCGCTTACGCCAACACAGATTATGATGTACAAACCGCCTATGCGCGGCTCTACGCGGGGCAGGGCGAGCTGTTGAGCAAAATTGGTACACAGCGCCAAGGTTTGCCAGAAATGAATCGCGAAACTTATATGGATGGCGCGAATGTATGCCAAGCCATTGCGCCAGAGCAACTGGAGATTGATAAAGCTGTATTGTTGGCAGATGCAAAACCCTTGGCGGTGGCGGATAAAACCGTGATTAAGCCTATTGCTAAACCATCGGCAGCTTGTAGCGCAGAGGTGGTGAGTGCGCGCGTGAACGATTGGGCAAGCGCTTGGCGCCATAAAGATTACGATAATTATATTAAATTTTATGCAGATAAATTCACCCCAGAGCCAACATTGACGCGGGATGCATGGGAGAAGCAACGTAAAGCGCGCTTGACGATTCCTGGCAAAATTAATTTAGAAGTTAGTAATTTAAATGTGACTTGCGACGGAGATAAAGCCAACGCCACATTCGACCAAGATTACTCAGTCACAACTTATAAGCTTCAAAAACCAAAAGATGCTGCAGGCTGCGAAGTGTGTGAAGCGAAACGCATTGCCACCAAAGGCTTTGCTGACAAAGTAAATAAAACATTAAGCTATGAAAAAATTACCAATGCAAACGGCAGCCAATGGCAAATTGTGCGAGAACTAGTAAATAAATAAGGCTTAAAAACTTTGAAAAAGCACATTGTTTGCCGCAATGTGCTTTTTTTATTTCTGTTTTATGATAAAACTGAAATATTGGCGCGATTATTGCAATACAATGAGTTAAGTAAAATGTTTATTAAAATTAATATGTTATATAATTTATTGTCGCAAGGTTAAAAATATAAGTCATGAATCATTGCTATCGTTTAGTATTTAATGTCGCCAAGCAAATTTGGCAAGCAGTGACTGAAACCGCCAAAGCGCGCGGCAAGTCATCTGGAAAAGCTGCGGCTGCGGTTTTGCTACCTATTTTGCTATCTGTTTTGTTGCCTTCAAATGCAATGGCCGACCCTGCCACAAATGCCTTGCCTACTGGCGGACAGGTCATTTCAGGTCAATCTGCCATTTCACAAAATGGCAATCAACTCAATATTCTGCAAAGCACGCAAAAATCTATTATCAATTGGGGCAGTTATAGCATTGGCGCTAATTCAAGCGTAAATTATGTACAACCCAATAGCAGCGCCATTTCGCTCAATCGCGTCATTGGCCAAGATCCAAGCGTTATATTCGGCAAACTCAACGCAAACGGCCAAGTATGGCTAATAAACCCGAATGGCATTTTGTTTGGGCAAAGCGCGCAGGTAAATGTGGGCGGTCTTTTGGCCTCAACACTCAATATTACTGATGACGACTTTTTAAGTAGCAATTATCATTTTACGGGCAGCACTGGGAGTGTTGTGAACATGGGCAATATTGCTGCCAACAATGGTGGTTATGTAGCAATGTTAGCGCCAGAAGTGCGAAATGAAGGAATTATCACTGCCCTGCAAGGCGCATCGGTATTGGCTGCTGGCGATGCTATTACTTTAGATTTTAATGGTAATAATTTAATCAACGTGCAAGTGGATAGCGCCAATATCAACACGCTGGTTGAGAATAAAAACCTCATCAAAGTAGGTGGTGGCCAAGTAATCATGAGCAGTAAAGCGGCGGATGGCTTAATTACGTCGGTGATTAATAATAGCGGCCGTATCGAAGCCGATAGCATGGTTGCCGATGGTGGCGTAGTGCGCCTCACAGGCGCTAAAACCGTCATCAATAGTGGCGAAATTTCAGCAAAATCGTCAGCTGCCAAAGGTGGTAGCGTCAGTTTACTAGGCGAAAACGTCGGCGTTTTTGATAACGGCAGCATCAATGTAAACGGCAAAACTGGCGGCGGCACTATTTTGGTGGGCGGAGATTTTCAGGGTAGCAATGCCAACATTCAAAACGCCAATAAAACTTTTGTTAGCCAAAACGCAACATTAACAGCAGATGCCACAGATGCGGGCGACGGCGGCAAAGTAATTGTGTGGGCAGATGATATAACGCGCTACTACGGCAGCATCTCGGCCAAAGGCGGCGCGCTTGCAGGCAATGGCGGTTTTGCTGAGGTTTCAGGCAAGCGCCTACTTAACTTTTTAGGTAAAGCAGATTTAAGCGCGGAGAATGGTCTAGGAGGCACGCTACTACTCGACCCACTGAACATCACATTAACAACTGCTGATGCAAATACGACTGGCTTTACGCCGCCAGGTGATATTACTGAAGCGTTTGCGGATGATGCGGGTTTAACTAGCACATTTAGGGTGAATGCGGGCGGTAGTTTCGCGGGTATCACCGCAGGTAGCACCATTATTTTACAGGCGACTAACGATATTACTGTCGCCAGTGCATTTAATGTGGCGACCGCAACTGGCACAGCCAACAATAGCTTGGTGTTGCAAGCCAATAACAACATTAATGTCAATGCAGCAGTAACCACTACTGGCACGGGCGCAATTACCATGAATGCCAATGCTGATAATGTTGGTGGTGGTAATTTGGCTATTGGTGTCAATAATATTGCCTCGCAAGCGGGTGGTATTAGTTTATCTGGCGTCAATATCACGAAAACCACAGGCACGATTATTTCTACAGGTGCGGCCAGTGCAAATGGCGGCAATATTAATATTGCCGCCACGGGCACCGCTAATTTAGGCGCTGGTGCCATTACCGCCAATGGCGGCGCGGGCGCGGCTGCAACTTCTGGCGGCAATGCAGGCAATATCACAATTTCTGCCGCAGGCACAATGACAGTTGGCGCGGTTACTGCCACTGGCGGTGCGGCTGGCGCAGGTAACGCGGCAGGCGGTAATGCTGGCGTTATTAACATATCAACCACAGCTGGCAATATTACAACAGGTGCGCTAGCAGCCAGCACTGGTGCGGCTACTGGCACGGGGACAGGCGGTGTAGTAGGCAGCATTACGGTTAACAATACCGCAGCTGCTGGCAATATTACGCTTGGCGCACTTACCGCTACTGGCGGCGCAAATGGCAATGGCGGCAATATTAATGTCACCACTACTAGCGGCACCTTAAGTGTTGGCGCAATTGCCGCTAGTGGCGGCACAGCGCTGGCTGGCACTTCTGGCCATAATGCGGGCAATATTACCTTAAATGCAGTTAATACCATTACGGCGACTAGCTTTGCCGCAAACGGCAGTAATGGCGTTTTGGCGGGCGATCAAGCAGGCGGTAACGGCGGTATTATATCTGTTACAGGCATAAATGGTATTACAACAACATCGCTGGCAGCCAATGGCGGCGCGGCTGCCGGCACTAATGTAAATGGCGGCAACGCAGGTAGCATTAGTATTGCCAATAGCGGTACGGGCAATATTACCACTACCACCTTAAATGCCAATACTGGCGCGGCGCTTGGCACGGGCACAGGTGGCACACAAGGTTTTATTACAGTCAATAACACATCAGCCGCTGGCACTATTGCAACAACCGTAATTAGCACTGCTGGCAATGCCGATGGTCACGGCGGCAATGTCACTTTAGCGGGCAATAGCACTGTCACGGTTACTGGCGCGCTGAATACTAACGGCGGCACGGCCACAGGCACGCGTGCTGGTCGCAATGCGGGCAATATTACAATTACCGGCGTCAATCGATCAGTCACGGGTGCAATTACCGCCAACGGCAGCACGGCAATTGGCGCAGCACAAGCGGGCGGCAATGCGGGCTTGGTTTCTATTACAGGTGCTGGCACATTAAATACGGTGGCTATCAATGCGCAAACAGGTGCGGCAACCACTACTGGCGGGGGTGGTGCGGCGGGTAGTATTACATTGAATGGCTCAACAGTTGTTGCAGGCGCACTCACTACGACTGGCGGCAGCAACGGCAACGCTGGTAATATTGGCGTAACTTCTAGTGGCAACATGACAGTGGGTGCAGTTACAGCCAATGGCGGCGGCGCGCTTGCAGGTGTGGCAGGGCGCAATGCAGGCGCGGTAACGCTTAGTTCAGCAGGCACAGTTACGGCTACCTCAATTGCCGCTAACGGCAGTGCAGGTAACGGCGCAACATTAAACTTAGCTGGTGGCAATGCTGCCGCAATTAATGTAACAGGCGTGGGCGGTGTTACCGCCACAACGGTAAGCGCCGTTGGCGGCGCAGGAACCACCACCAATGCGGCTGGCGGCAATGCGGGCGCAATTACCATCACTAATAGTGGCTCAGGTAATATTGGTTTAACCACGCTTAACGCACAAGCTGGCGCGGCTACTGGCACAGGTGCTGGCGGTACAGCGGCTAATGTTGCAGTCACTAATACGGCGGCTGGTGGCAATTTAACAACAACCAACATTAGCACAGCAGGTAACACAAACGCCAGTGGCGGCAATGTCACGCTATCTTCACTTGGCACGACCACTGCAAGCGCAATTAATACAGCTGGCGCAGCTTCTACGGGTACGCGCGCAGGCCGCACTGGCGGCGCTGTGTCGCTTACTGGGGCTGCGGTTACTACTGGCGCAATTACCGCCAGCGGCGGAGCAGGCATTGGCGTCGCGCAAGTGGGCGGCAATGCTGGTGCGGTTACTTTAACGGCTACTGGCTTGGCAAATACCGGTGCTATCACCGCCAATGGCGGCAACAGCACTGCAGCGGGCTCTGCGCGCGGCGCGGCAGGCAATACCAATATTTCTGGCAGCGGTGTGACTTTAGGCGCAATCAGCGCTAACACAGGCACGGGCGCAGGTGCTACTGGTGCAAATGTGAACGTAACGACCACAGGCGCCGGCACTTCTACTGTTGCTTCGATTAGCGCTAATACGAATGGCGCCATTGGTCTAAATGTAAATGACAACTTAGCTGTCAGCGGAGTCATTGCTGGCACAGCAGCGACATTGACCAAAGCTGGCACGGGAACGGTGACTTTAAGCGGCGCAAACACTTATACAGGCGCAACAACGGTTAACACAGGCACGCTGGTCGCAGCCAACAATACTGCGCTCGGCACAGTGGCAGGCGCAACAACAGTGGCGAGCGGCGCAACCTTGGCTTTGCAAGGCAATATTACAACTGCTGAGGCTTTAACGCTAACTGGCACAGGAGTTGGGGGCGGAGGTGCGTTGCGTAATTTAAGCGGCAACAATACGGCGACAGGCGCGATTACGCTTGGTGCTGGCGGCGCACGTATCAATTCAGATGCAGGTTTATTAACCATTTCAGGCGCAGGCAATATCACAGGCGCCACGCAACCGCTTACAGTGGGTGGCGCGGGCAATACGACGATTAGCAAAGTGATCGCAACTACCACTGGCGCGCTCACCAAAGACGGCGCTGGTGTGCTCACCCTTAGTGGGCTGAATACTTACACGGGCAACACGACCATTAACGCGGGCACTTTGCGCTATGGCGCAAGTAACGTGATTGCAACTGGCAACGTGATTGTGAATGATGCCAGTACGTATGACCTTGCTGGCTTTAGCGATACGATTGGCGCGTTAACAGTGAACAGCGGTACAACTGGCGGTACGGTCAATACTGGTGCTGGCACACTTACTTTAGGCGGCAATGTTACTTCAACTGGTGGCGCAAATAATGCTATTATCAACGGTAATTTAGCTTTGGGCGCAGCAGCGCGCACTTTTACTACTACCAATGCGGCGGATGGCTTAGTGGTGAACGCAGTGGTAAGCGGCGCAGTGGCTTTAAATAAAGCGGGTAACGGCACGCTTACATTGGCGGGCGCAAACACTTACACTGGCGCGACAGGTGTTATTACTGGTACGTTAGTAGCGGCCAATGCAAACGCGCTTGGCGGTACGGGCGGCGGCACTACGGTAGCTAGTGGCGCAACGCTTAACGTGAATAATGTAACGCTTGCAGCAGAGCCAATAACCATTAACGGCACGGGTGTAGGTGCTGCTGGCGCTTTAACAGGCACAGGCACAGCCAATGTGAGTGGTACGGTAACCACAGCTAGCAATAGTAGTATTGGCACCACGTCAGCCGCTTCTACATTAAACTTAACTGGCGTAGTAACGGCCACAAATAATTTGGGTATTGTCGGCGCGGGTGATGTCGCCGCTATTAATGGCGGGAATAACTTTTTTGCTGTTAACATTAACGGTGCAAAAAATGTAAACCTTCGCGATGGTCTTGGCCCAATTATTATTGGTAACGGTGCATCTAATTTAACAGGTAATTTAACGGTTCAGGCTGCTGGGAGCCTTAGTGTGCTTAATACAATCACCACAACTGGTGGTGATATTACCCTTGCTGGCAGTATTTTTAACAACATGACAGGCGCATCTGCGCTTAGCGCAAGTGGTCGTTGGTTAGTGTATGCTAACACGCACACAGGCAATACATTTGGCGGCTTAAACAGCGGTAATCAGGCGGTATGGAACACAGCTTATCTTGCACCAATGGCGGCAACGGGTAATCGTTACGTATTTGCCAATAGTCCCACTGTGACTGTCACTTCAACTAACCAAACAAAAACATATGGCCAAGATGGCGCGCCAATAGTGGCAAACGCCTTTACAGCAACAGGCTTTGTTGATGCAGCAACATTTGGTAGTGTGTTTACGCAAGATACCATTGCCAATGCGCTTAGCAGCTCTGCTACTTCAACTGGCTCGCCCGTGACAGCGAATGTGGGCAGCTATGCGATTGATGTAACACCAATTACTGCGGCGACTGGTTATACGTTGACTAAAAATTCAACAGGTAATTTAACGGTAAACCCCGCAGCCCTCAGCGTGACTGGCGCGACTACCGTCAGCCCCTACACCTCGCTGGCGCAGACCAACACCTTCTCGACCAGTGGTCTGCTTGGCAGCGATAGCGTCACTGGCGTCACTGGCCTAGGCACAGGCACCAATGTCGCGACTTACGCAGATACTTTAAGCGCCGCAGTCGGCACTGGACTAGGCAACTACACCATCAGCTACGTGAATGGCAGCCTGCAGATCACGCCGATAGCCCTCAGCGTGACCGCCAATAACGCTAGCAAAACGCAAGGCGCGCCTAACCCCACATTTACTAGTACCATTATTGGTTTTGTGGGCGGTGAAACCAGCGCAGTGTTAACAGGGGCATTAAGCCACAGCACGCCGGCCACCACAAGCTCACTCGCTGGTAATTATGCCATTACGCCATTTGGTTTAAGCGCGGCAAATTACACCATTACTTTTATCGATGGTGTGCTGACCGCTGGCCAACCCACCAGCATCAGCGCCTTAAGCGGCGCGCTTACGCGGCCTGAACAAGCGCGGCAAACTTGCGATGGATTTGGCACAAATGAAGCGATGATTAGCGGTTTGGATGATTTCGGCGTGGATGATGTAGAATACGCGGAATCAATCAGCCAGCCGCAAGTGGCTGGCGTGGTGGCGAATGCGCTGGCGAACCCAATTTGCTTAAAACTATAATAATGTGAGAAACGTAATTAACTGTTTAAAATTTTTACAGCTGTGCTTATTTTTGGGCATTAATCAAGTTTATGCCGCGCCTGCGGTGAATGCGGGTAGTATTCAGCGCGATATTGAGCAGCTCAACAGCCCAAATCAGCCGCCAGCAATGCCGCCGCGCGAGCAAGAGCAAACTGCACCTACGCAGGATAATAAGGTCAACGTTAAGGTTTTTGCCTTTCAATTTGTGGGCGCAAGCCTATTGCCAGAAGTCTTATTGCAAGCGGAGGTGCAGGGTTTTATTGGCCAAACACTTGACTACAATGGCTTACAAAAAGCCACTAAAAAAGTGAGTGAGTTGTACCGTAAAAATGGTTGGTTGGCAAAAGTGTATTTACCGCCGCAAGACATTCAAAATGGCTTGGTGACGATAGAAATTAACGAGGCAAAATTGGGTGAAGTGCGTACGAATGTTGAGCCAAATGCACGTTTAAATCCGAAATTAGCCGCAGGCATGTTGGCAAAAGCACAGCAAAAAGGCGCACCGCTAAACAGCAAGGCGCTAGAGCGTGCAATGCTGATCATCAACGACACGCCAGGCTTTGGCGCGCAAGCCACGCTGTCGCCAGGTGCGCAAACGGGCGAAACTGACGTCTCGCTCAACTTAGTAGATAAACCCATTTTTAATGGAAAAGTTTGGGCCGATAATTACGGGTCTCGGTTATTAGGAAAAGCGCGCTTAAACGGCCAAGCCAGCTTTAATAACCTTACAGGTTGGGGTGATCAACTCACCGTACAAGCTTTGGTGAGCCGCGGTTTAGAGTTTGTGCAAGGCGGTGTTGATTTTCCTATCGGTTACGCTGGAACCCGCATTAATATTGGCGGAGCAGTTTCTAATTACAGCGTAAAAGGTGGCGGTTTGAGCGATTTAAATGCGCAAGGCGATTCATACACATATCGCGCTGGTTTAACGCACCCTATCGTCCGCAGCCGTTTTTCCAACTTGCTGCTTCACGCTCAATTGGAATCGCTCAACTCGCAAGATGAAGTACTCGGTTTAGAAATTTCCGATAAAAAATATAAGGCGCTAACGCTAGGTTTAAAAGGTGACCATTCTGATAATTTCGGCTTAGGCGGCACGTTTTGGGGCGGCTTGAGCCTTACAACTGGTAAACTGGATTTAAATAATGCGGATGATTTTAGCTCCGATTCCATCAGCGCGCGCACCGATGGCCATTACAATAAACTTAATTTTTATGCCGGTCGCCAACAAATATTGGCGGATAAACTTATCGGAAAAGCTTTGTTGTCTGGCCAATTGGCAGATGGAAATTTGGGCGGCTTTGAGAAGTTTTCACTCGGCGGACCATCCGGGTTGGGCGGCTTTACTGTGGGCGAGGCTGCCGCAGACCAAGGCTGGATGGTGAATTTGGAAGGTAAGTATGCATTTAATCAAAACTGGAGCGCGAGCCTTTTGGGCGATGCGGGTGGTGTTTGCCAATACAAAAATACCTGGACGGGCTGGAACGCGGCCAACCCAAATTTACGCAATTGCTATCAACTCGCCAGCGCTGGTTTTGGCGTGGGTTACAGCAATCCATATTTAGATGGCCGTTTAAGCTACTCACGTCAAATTAGCAGCAACCTAGGTTTAGATAGCAACGGTAATGATGTGGAAGGCGAAAAGCGCAAACAGCAACTTTGGCTGCAGCTCGGCACCAACTTTTAAACAAGATTCCACATAAAATTTATGTAGCGCTAATAAAAACGGGCTCAAGAGTGATAGAATACGCACCGCACGAAGTTCTGCAGTAATCTCCCGCCCGGGTGGTGAAATTGGTAGACACAAGAGACTTAAAATCTCTCGACTTTACGGTCGTGCCGGTTCGATTCCGGCTCCGGGCACCAAATACTTACTCCATATTTGATTTAAATCCACTAACACCTGCCACTGGACTAAAACATTCCAGTGCAGACCTGCAGGCTTCATGGATATTTCCTCCCAGAGCCTCTTTATTTAAAATAAATTCTTAATTATTTCGCTTCGATACTAAGTAATGCGTAGTTGATGCAGTGATGCAATCCAGTCGACAGAGAGCCGTCGTTGTACACGGTGCAGGTGGTCGATGCATGTGCTTCGTCTACGTCCGGTAATTTATTGAAAAATGCGCTTTTGTTATTAAGAATAGGGGTAACAAAAATAATCATTGTATGTTTATAAGACATACATTTTTAGTGATTTAACGTATTGATTAAACTCACTAATTGAGTTAATTTCGTTTTTATGTGCACCAAGTTGGTGTGCGAGCGTTACTATAGCTGGCTTTCTGACCTAATAACTGGCAGAATCGATTCAGGGAAACAATAAAAAGTAGTTATAAAATGAAAATAGCGTTTTTAGAAGACAATTTATCTTTTGCCCAACATGTCATCGAGGTGCTTGGCGTTGCGGGGCATGAAGTACAGCATTTTGTATCTGGCCGCGATTGTTTAAGAGCTGTTTCAAATAGCCATTTTGATTTGTGTCTTTTTGATTGGGAAGTGCCAGATATGAGCGGATTTGAGGTACTTGCTAGCCTAAAATTAAAAGGTAATTTCCCGCCCACCATTTTTCTCACTGGCAGAGACTCAGAAGAAGACGTTGTGCGTGTGATTGAATCTGGTGCAGATGACTACATTGTTAAGCCGCCCAATGCAAGCATACTCATCTCTAGAGTGAATGCGCTTTATCGTCGAAGTAATCCTGAAAAAAAACAAGAATCCGTCGTCAATTATGGCCACTTAACGGTAGATTTTGCCAAAAGAAATTTTTCAGTGAATGATGCGTCCGTAAAGCTTACCGAAAAAGAAACAGAGTTAGCGTTATATTTTTTTGGTCAAGTCGGTGTTTTGTTAAGTAGATCACATTTGACCAAAGTAGTGTGGAGCACAACGTCGGATATTGATACCCGCACTATCGATGTGCACGTAAGCCATTTACGTAACAAGCTTCATTTGCTGCCAGAACATGGTTGGCGCTTAATTTCTGTTTACCATCAAGGTTATAGGCTCGAAAGAACCGAATAACACTATAATATTTTGGTTGCCTGATAGGTAATTATTTGAGGATTTCCACTAGATGAATAAGCTTCAATTTTATCCTAAAACAGTAAATTTCTTACTGTTTTTTGTTTTTTTAACGCTGACAATGCAGCAGCTAGTTGCTGCTGAAACCTTCACAAGCCCAAATCAGCCCGAGTGGCGCTATAGTGTGCGTCCCGGTGACAATTTAATTCATTTTGGTCAGCGTTATCTAATCAATCCTGATGATTGGCGGGTGTTGCAAAAGCTCAATAAAATCAAGAACCCAGAGCGTATGCAGTTAGGGCAAGTTTTGCGCGTACCTTTAGCGCTGGTTAAACAAGTGCCGGCACCTGCAGAAGTCGCGCTAGCGACTGGCCAAGCGGGTATTTTAAAAACAGATAAAAGTGTACAAGCCGTTACTATTGGTCAGCAACTTACCGCTGGCACCGAGCTGGTGACGGGTGAGAATAGCAAACTCAATATTAAATTTGCCGATGGTTCAATAGTCAGTATGCAACCAAACTCTACAATGAAATTAGATACTTTGAGTATGTATAGCGGTGGCGGCATGGTCGATACCAAATTGCGTCTGCAGCAAGGTAAAGTGGAAACAGAAGCGAATCCAGCGCACTTGCAAGGTAATCAAATGCAAATTATCACGCCAACGGCAGTCGCTGCGGTTCGTGGGACTAAATTTCGCGTTTCCGCTGATGATGTCTCTATCAAACAAGAAACTTTAGAAGGCAAAGTAGGCTTGTCTGCAGCGGGTGAAGAGGTAGCTGTGGATAAAGGTTTTGGTAGCTTGTCAGAAGGTGGAAAACCGCCGCTGCCACCCATATTATTACTGCCAGCCCCAGCAATAGAGAAACTTGCTACTAATTTAGATGCAATACCAGTCACGTTTAATATACCGGCACAAGATGGTGCTGTGGCTTGGCTAGGCAATGTTTCAACAGACGCCCAATTTAACAGTATCGCAGCAACAAGTCTTAGCAAAGGCGCAAATTTAAGTTTTAATGATTTACCAGATGGTAAATATTACTTAAAAGTTAGAGCTCAAGATAAACAAGGTTTAGAAGGATATGACGCCAAGCATGAATTCAACTTGCATGCTCGGCCATTTGCGCCTGCTGCCAACGCGCCTACGCAATCTGCAATTGTTAGAGAAGCTAATCCAGATTTTGCTTGGACAAAAATAGAGCAAGCCAATGCTTATTTATTTGAAATGTCTAAAGACGTAGAATTTAGAGAAATGATAGACAGCCGTCAGGTGGCGAGCAACGCCTATAAAGCAGAAAAAGACTTACAGCCAGGTCGGTATTTTTGGCGCTTGGCAAGTATAGATGGCAAGAATCAAGGCCCTTATATGGTTGCGAACCACTTCACATATAAAGCCAAACCAAATGCGCCAGATATTAGCCAGTTAACAGTTAAAGTTGAGCGCAATAAGGTTTTTGTTACCACCTTAAATCCACCAGAAGGCTTAGTTTATGAGGCTATTTTGCATAATGAAATGAATCTGCAAAAAAGTGTTTGGAGCGGATCGGGTCTTAGTGGGGAGTTCAGCTTCTTGTTAAAAGAGTACGGTAAGCAAACGCTGGTATTGCGCTTGGTAGACGGGGATGGCGTAGCTGGATCAGATGCAGTGTATGAATTTAATGCTTCGCCACCATAATGCTTCAATAACTAAAATTAGCTTTGAAAAAATTTAGTTTTAACGATTATGTATCTGCCGCACTGATTTTACTGCTGCTGGTGGCACTAATCAGCATCACAGGCCTGTTATCTCGGGTTGACAATCTTATCTATGATGTTGGGCAAAAACGCTATCAAGAAAATGCGCCAGCAGATGTTGTTATTGTGGCGGTTGACGAAAACAGTTTGTCGCAACTTGGCCGCTGGCCTTGGTCTAGAAGGGTTCATGCAGATTTAATTGATCGCCTAAAGCGCGAGGGCGCATCTGCCATAGGCCTTGATATTATTTTTTCTGAGCCTGATATTGCTGATAAAGGCGCAGATGAAGCTTTATCGGAGGCTATTCTCAATGCTGGCAATGTGGTGCTGCCAGTGGTGCTGGAATCCACGCGCGTGAATGGACAGGTGATTGAAACCTTACCATTGCCCAGTTTAGCAAACAATGCAGCTGATTTAGGTCGCGTGCATGCTGCGCTAGATGAGGATGGGATTGCGCGAAGCATTTATATGTTTGAGGGTGTAGGCGCGCCCGTTTGGCAGCATTTTTCGCAGGCGATATTGAATGTAGCGCAACATCAAACTTCAAAAAATAAATTTTCAGATTCAACTCAAGCTAATAAGCAAACCATCGAAAAAAATATGTTTTCGCTGGTGCGCGAAAATCAACGTAGGATTAATTTTTTAGGGCCACCAGGCCACTTTCTGACTATTTCTTACGTGCAAGTGTTGAATGGTAATTTCGCTAAAGATTTATTCAAAAATAAGATTGTGCTGGTAGGCGCAACTGCTTCTGGTATGAACGATTTACTCTCAACGCCTGTGTCTGGCCTGGGTCTGCCGATGTCTGGGGTCGAGGTGCATGCCAATGTGTTGCAATCGATTCGTGAAAATAAATTGATTAAACCAATATCGCCTGTAATTTCAATGTTGATATTGCTCGTGCTGGTCTTGTTGCCATTGCTTTGGATGCCAAAACTACCTGCTTTAATAAGCTTAATAGTCACTTTGTTATTTTTTGTTTTGATTGCATTTATTGCCGCATCACTACCAAAAATGTTCAGTATTTGGATTCCACCTTCGCCCGCGCTATTGCCAATTTTACTGGCTTACCCAATCTGGAGTTGGCGTAAATTAGAGGCCGCAAGCAAGTTCTTAGATTACGAACTAGCTTACTTAGCGCAAGATTTGATTCAATTGCCTACCTCAACAAAGGTGAGTAACTATGACAGTTTTAATGCGCGTATTGAGCAAGTGCGTGCGGCAGGTCAACAGTTGCGGTTCTTGCAAAATGATCGCAAAGAGTTGCTTGCTTTTATCTCTCACGATTTACGTGCACCAATTGCCAATGCCATGATGATTCTAGAAGAAAGCCGTGAACAAGAACATCGTTTGCATGCCTCATTAACGCAAGCGCTCCATTTAGCCGAGGACTTTTTGCAAGCGTCACGCGCAGAGATGATTGATAGCACGAATTTTAAAGTGCTTGATTTTGCAAGCTTAACGCACCAAGCGGTAGATGATGCCTACGAAAGTGCCTTGAAGAAGAAAATTACCTTAGAAAGAGACATCGTAGAGGGCATGGTATGGGTGCAAGGTAATTTTGGCCTACTACAAAGAGCAGTGTTAAATTTAATATTGAACGCAGTTAAATTTTCACCAGTTGAATCAGTCGTCAAAATCAGATTGTATTTTTCTAATCATCAGGCTGTGATGAGTGTAATTAACGCTGGCCAAGGCATCCCAGTCAATGAGCAATTATTTTTATTTAAGCGATTTAGCCGTATGAGCACCAGTGAATCGGGCACCGAAGGCACGGGCTTGGGTTTATATTTTGTAGCCACTGTGACTGAAAAACACCACGGACATGTGGATGTAGATAGTGATGTTGGCAAGGATACTTGCTTTAGTCTGCGCCTGCCTGTGATGAGCTTTGATCCTCATGATGCGGAGAGCATCTAGTCTTAAGTTGTAACATCGCTAACCTCAATCACCCAAATAAAATCTGAGCAGAGTTTGTTCAGCATCAAGCACTTAACATTTGTTTACAGTGCTTAATTGCATATTCACATACACTGCAATTGTTGTAAATTTAAAACTTTAAGATTAAAACTTTAAGAATGGTAATAAATAATGAACGAATATGATGTTAATGCATGTATGAAAGCCTTTACGACATTATGCGAAGAAGTAGAGCGCAGTGCATTGGTTAGTAGCGAAGAATGCCAGTATTGGGTGTTTGAACGCGGCTACATGGCTGCAATGGAAGAAATGATTGAAATTATTAACGCAGGTAAAGTTGAAAAACTAAACTTACCAACTACGGCATCAAGCATCGGCAGATTAGCTTTACATTAGATTGCATTGCATATTCATGTCAATTACTTACTAAGTTGGCAACGGTTTGCCAATTGATCATGGCCAGTATAGCAATATCGAAACGGTCGAATCGTTAGGTGTTGTGCCCCAATAATTTCACTAATTACAGTGCGGCGGCAGAATCGCACTATAATAAATAACAATAACTCAC
Organism: Methylotenera sp.; assembly: GCA_031417915.1. Taxonomy (GTDB): domain Bacteria; phylum Pseudomonadota; class Gammaproteobacteria; order Burkholderiales; family Methylophilaceae; genus Methylotenera_A. The sequence continues at coordinate 78,313 of JANOWN010000039.1, read as the reverse complement.
TTTTGTGATTTCATAAGGCTACTTCGGTAGCCCTATTTTTTGTATTTATTGACTCTTTCAGAAATAGCCTGCAGCCCAATACCAATGCGGCTATCAGGGTATCTATATTTAGTTATTTAGCTTCAAAGCTTAGCGATGCGGAATTAATGCAGTAACGTAATCCAGTCGGCGGTGGGCCGTCGTTGAAGACATGGCCGAGGTGCGCGTCGCATACGTTGCAGATGACTTCGGTGCGGGTTCTGCCATGTGAGGTGTCCAACAGTTCGCGCACGTTGGCGGGGTCTAGCGCTTTAAAGTAGCTCGGCCAGCCGCAACCAGAATCAAATTTTGTGTCGGATTCAAACAACTGCGTTTTGCAGCACACGCAAGTGTAAATGCCAGCTTGATTATGGTCAGTGTATTCACCCGTGCCAGCGCGCTCGGTGGCAGCGTGGCGCGTGACTTGATATTGCATCGGTGAGAGTTGTTGTTGCCATTCGGCGTCGGTTTTAATAACTTTTTTCATGATAATTTACCTAAAAATAACTCAAAATAATCTGCCTGCAGACCAATATCCATGCGGGTTGCATGTTGTCACTTATTTTGTTGCATTGCCATTAAATCATCAATAATTTGTTGTGAGTGGCGTGAAGTATCGACGCTTAAATAACTTTTTCTTAAAACACCATTGTCATCAATTAAAAACGTGTAACGCTTGGCCATTTTAATCACCAAAAAATCGCTGAGTGCGCCGTATTGCTTGGCGACTACGCCATCTTTGTCGCTCAACAGTGGAAACGGCAAGTTGTATTTTTTGGCGAATTCCGCATGACTTTTGCCGTCATCCACACTCACGCCCACCACTTTTGCGCCAAGCTTTTCCAGCTTGTGTAAATCGTCGCGAAACGTGCAGGCTTCTTTGGTGCAGCCTGGCGTGTCATCTTTTGGGTAAAAATATAAAACAACCCAGCCGCCTTTAAAGCTGACTAAGTTCACCATTTCATTTTTGGCATTAGGCAAGTTAAAGTTTGGCGCAGCTTCGCCAATACTAGGTGTAGCGGCCATGCTGATGTTTCTATAGCCTAAAAAGGCAATCAGTAAAATAAGGCTGTAAAAAGTAAATTTCATTAACATAAGTTTTAAAATTGCTAGGTATGAGTTTTAAATGAACAAATAGTTTACGCGCAATTGCAAACTATTTACATTCGAAACTATATAAATGGTGTCCCCGTCAGGACTCGAACCTGAAACTGACCCTTAGGAGGGGCCGGTGATATCCGTTTCACCACAAGGACACAAAAGCCTATTTTACCGCGTTATGGCGAGTTTTGTTGATGTGCCTATTTTGAATCTAGCGCTTCCCAGCGCGCGAGGTGGTTTTCTAACAAGCTTTCAATTTCTATTAATCTTGCTTGTAAAGCTTTTACTTTTTCAGCTTGCGATTTGTAAAGTTCAGCATCGGCAAGCTGTTGATTTATTTTCGCTTGTTCGGTTTCTAGCAGCTCAATTTTGGCGGGGATTTCTTCTAACTCTTTTTGCTCTTTAAAGCTTAATTTTGCAGTTTTAGCATCCGATTTAGATGCCCCAGAAGGCGCATGGATAATGGCCTGCAGGGCAGGCGATTTTTGATTCTTTTGCTGTGAATTAAAGCGTTGCCAATCGTCATAACCGCCGCCAAACTCCGTGAGTTTCCCGCCGCCTTCAAACGCGATGACTTGCGTGACGGTGTTCTCTAAAAATGCGCGGTCGTGGCTCACTAAAAATAGTGTGCCTTTAAACTCTTGCAGCAAGCTCTCTAGCAGCTCTAAAGTATCAATATCTAAATCATTGGTCGGCTCATCTAGCACCAGCACATTGGCTGGTCGAGCAAATAATCGCGCTAATAATAAACGGTTTCTCTCGCCGCCAGATAGCGATTTTACGGGCGAGCGCGAACGTTGTGGTGGAAACAAAAAGTCTTCTAAATAACTAATCACATGTTTGCGCTCGTTACCAATCTCGACAAAGTCTGAGCCTGGGCTAATGGTGTCGGCCAGCGTCGCTTCCTCGTCCAATTGCTCGCGCATTTGGTCAAAATAAGCGACGTTGATTTTGGTGCCACGTTCAACTTTGCCACTATCAGCTTCAATGTCACCTAAAATTAATTTTAACAGTGTCGTTTTGCCAATGCCATTTGGGCCGAGCAAACCGATTTTGTCACCGCGCAAAATGCGCGTGGAGAAATTTTTAATTAATACTTTATCGCCATACGATTTACTTACATTCTCTAGCTCGGCCACCAGCTTGCCGCTGCGCTCGCCTGCGTCTAAATTCAGTTTTACATTGCCTTGGCGCTCGCGTCTGGCGGCGCGCTCTAGGCGCAAGGCTTCTAGGCGGCGCACGCGGCCTTCGTTGCGGGTGCGGCGCGCTTTAATGCCTTGGCGAATCCACACTTCTTCTTGCGCCAACACTTTATCAAACTTGGCGGCGTGGGTTTCTTCAACTGCCACCAGTTCCTCTTTTTTGATTTGATAATCAGCAAAGTTGCCGACAAAATCCGTCAAAATTCCACGGTCTAACTCAGTAATACGCGTAGCAAGCCGATTTAAAAAGCGCCTGTCATGCGTGATAAATAGCACACTGCCTTGAAAATTAAGTAGCAAATCTTCCAGCCATTCAATCGCTTCTAAATCCAAATGGTTGGTTGGCTCATCCAGCAACAACACTTCAGGCTCGGCCACCAGCGCGCGACCCAGCGCTACGCGTTTGCGCCAACCACCAGATAGCGTCGAAACTACGGCATCAGCATCAAGATTTAAGCGCGTCAATACAGTCTCTACGCGACTTTGCGCGGCCCAGCCATTTTGCACATCTAAATCGTGCTGCAAATGCTGCATTTTTTCCATTAAATGCTCAATATCCGCATCAGGCATGCCCATGTCGTGCGTTACTTGGTGATAATCAATAATAATTTGCTGCAATGCGCCTAAACCTTCTGCCACCGCCTCAAACACCGTGTGCGTGGTGTCTAGCTCCGGCTCTTGCGGCACGTAAACAATACGCGCGTTCGAAGCGCGCCATAGGGTGCCGTCATCGAGCTTAATGGTGCCTGCGATGGCTTTGAGTAAACTGGATTTGCCAGCGCCATTGCGCCCAATCAAGCCCACGCGCTCGCCCGCATCTAATTGAAAGGCAGCGTGGTCGAGCAGGGCGTGATGACCAAAAGCTAAGCAGGCGTTATCTAAGGTAATAAAAGGCATGGTTTAAATGAAATGTTGACTTAATAAAAGCCGGAGCTTGAAGGGCGTTGATTATACTGCAGTGAGCTTAATTTTTGTTTGGGGATTTTGGTTGGGTTTTTGGCTGCGGTTTTAGCTTAGATTTTAGTTTTTTATCGAACTCGTTAATAGGTAAGGGTTTGCCAAATAAATAGCCTTGAAAATGCTTGCAACCGCATTTTAGTAGCAGGGCTTGCTGCTCTTTTGATTCTACGCCTTCGGCAATCACGTTTAAACTCAAAGTTTTTGCCATGGCGATAATAGTTTGCACAATGGCTTGATCGCTTGCATCCACGACAATATCGCGCACAAAGGTTTGATCGATTTTTAGCTGATTTAAGGGAATGCGTTTGAGATATTGCAGTGAAGAAAAACCCGTGCCAAAGTCATCGAGCGAGAATTGCACGCCGATTTCTTTTAGCGCGCTCATGGTTTTAATCGTACTGTCCGCATCGTTTAACAACATGCTTTCTGTCAGCTCTAATTTTAGCAGCGCTGGGTTGATGTTGTTATCAAGCACCGCTGCTTGTACTTGTTCTACGAAATATTCTTGGTGAAACTGTTTGGCGCTTACGTTTATTGATAGCACAAAGTGGCTGGTGATTGCGTTTCTTTGCCATGCTTTAATTTGCGCGCACGCTGTTTCTAACACCCAATCGCCGATGGGTAAAATTAAACTAGTTTCTTCAGCCAGGGGAATAAACTGAAACGGTGGCAATAAGCCGCGCTCTGGGTGCGCCCAGCGAATGAGCGCTTCCGCGCCAAATACGCCACCTAAGTGATTTACCTGAATTTGATAATATAATTGAAATTGTTGCCGCTCAAGCGCCACGCGCAATTCGTTTTCTAGTGCGGCGCGGTGCGTAATATTTTCTTGCATTTGCGGGTTAAAAAAGCGCACAGTATTGCGACCCGCTTTTTTGGCTTGATACATGGCAATATCGGCCTGTCTTAATAATTCTTCTACTTCAATCGCGTGGCCCTTGAACAAAGTAACGCCAATGCTAGGCGTGTTGTGATAATCACGCCCAGTCAATATATAAGGGCGATTGAGCGCAGAGAGAATTTTATTGGCGATATTTTCCGCCTGTGTGGCAGTTTCAGTGTCTTGATCGCTTAAATCCTCCAACACGGCCACGTATTCATCGCCACCCAAGCGCGCAACCGTATCGCCTTCACGCAGGCATTCTGTGAGGCGTTTGCCCACTTCTTGTAGCAATTGGTCGCCAACGTTATGCCCAAGCGTGTCGTTAAGCGTTTTGAAATTGTCCAGATCGAGAAATATCACCGCGCCAGATCGGCCACTGCGCGCGCTGGTGGATAGCGCATGATTGAGTCTGTCCAGCAGCAAGCGCCGATTTGGCAAGCCAGTAAGCGAATCATAAAATGCGAGATGTTGAATTTTTTCTGCGGCTAATTTGCGCTCGGTAATATTGCGTGAAATGGCCATAAAGCGTGGATTTTTGCTGTCGCCACCAGCTTTTTTTGCAATCGAAAGCTCAAACCAAGTTAAGCCTTGCGAAGTCATGCGTTGGTATTGTTTGCCTTGCGAATAGCCAGTTTCGTTCGCTTCTTGTATTGCCTCCATTATCGTTGTTGCTTGTTCAGCAGGCAGCACTTCTGACACGGTTTTGCCGATTAACTCTTTTGCGGGCGCAAGCAGGTAATCGTCGGTCGGCGTGTGCGCGCTGTGGTAGGTGCCATCGAGGTCAAAATCAAACAACATGTCGGGAATCGCATCCAATGTGGCTTTAAATTGGCCTGCCATGGCATTGAACTCTTGCGAAGTTTTGGCGATTTCATCATCGCCGCTTAAATCTGCACGCGCATCTAATTCACCTAAGCCATACCTGCGCACGGCGCTAGCTAATACTTGCAGCCGACTGACAATATTACGTTTCACCGCAACATCAATCAAAAAGCCAACCAGCAAGCCAGTGGCTAGCACCATCCCCACCAAAGCGTAAAATAGCTGGCGCAAAGGTGCTAAAATTTTTCCAGTGGGAACTAGCCGATAATAATGCCAACCTGTAGTGGTAATGGGAATGTCAACAGACAAGTAATCACGACCTTGTAGAGACAATTTTTCATCCAATAAATGCACTTTTGAGGCAGGATTTCTTTGGCTAAACAATCTGGCAAGTTCTGGCTCATTGCTGAGGTCAGGTCTAAAATTTTCCTGTTTAGTTTCCAGTTCTGCTTGCCACGGCCCAGCTTGTATGTAATTGCCTTCAGCATCCAACAAAAATTGCTGTTCTCCAGCATAGCGCTTGTTATGTCGCAAAAGCGTGGATAGCGCTTCATTCAGGGTAAAGTCACGCCCAACGGTGCCAACCCAGCGACCATTGACATCTACGGCCATCACAGCGCTTATCAGCCACTGTTTAGATGACGTATTATAGTTTGGCGGTGTCCAGCGCAGGCGGCGTTGTGGATTGGTTGCGGGGTCGCCCAATGTCATCCAAGGCATTTTGGTGTAATCGCTTTCTGCTGGCATCTGATCAACAGAGTTTGGAAAGCTGTAATCGAATATCACTTCAGTTTTATCCAAAGTAAGTAGCCATATATTGCCAGTAGGCGAGGTAATTGAGTTGGCAAATGCATCTAGCACGTGTTTGCCGCGTAAGTGTAGTCGCTTTTGGTCAGCATCCATTGGCGCATCTGGCGGCAAAAAAAGGCCACTTTGCATATCACCAATTTTGCTTTTATGCTTGCTACGCCAAGCGCCATCAGGAGATTGCTGAATTAAAAGGTCGAAAGTGGCCTCTTCACCTTTTTGTGGGGGCATGCTGAGCGATTTGCTGAGCGTGTTAGATAAAGCTTGCAGGCTTAGCTCGTAGCCCGACAAGTTTTGCGAGGCTGCTACAATGATGGCGTTCGTTTCTTTTTCTAACTCCGCTGCTTCGCTGGTGAGTAATTTATTCTTTGTGAATTGGTAAATACCAATGGCGGCAGGAATCGTTACCAGTGCGACACTGGTAACAACAATCAACATGAGTTTCCGTCCGACATTCATGGTGGAATAGGGCTGCGCTTAAGCGAATGTAAGGATGGTTTATTATAACTATTAAATATAATTAAAAATAGATGCTCTGCAAGCCAATATCCATGAAGGTTGCAGGGCATGTGTTTTAAGTGTTATTGGTTTAAATTGATTTATTAATTTACTTGCTCAACATAGCACGAATATTAGCCATGCGTTCTTTGCCAAAATCTTTGCTCACTTCTGGATCGTTAAACGGGTTGCCAAAATGACGCACATCGGCAGTGGGTAGCTCAGCTATAAAACGGCTGGGTTCGCACATTTGCACTTCGCCCGCGCGCTTACGTTTTTTGCACCAAGATATATTTAAACTTTTTTGCGCGCGCGTAATGCCGACATACATCAAGCGGCGTTCTTCTTCAATCTTACTTGGGTTTAAAATACTCGCATCCACTGATTCGCGATGCGGCAAAATGCCTTCTTCCACGCCGATTAAGAACACATGGCCAAACTCCAAACCCTTGGCGGCGTGCAGAGTAGATAGCTTTACCGCGTCCGGCTCGCCATCTTCGCGACCTTCTAGCATGCTCATCAGCGACACCATTTGTGTGAGCTCGAGTAGGTTTTTTTCATTCTCTATATCGTCACCTTTTCTGGTGAGCCAGCTAACAAATTCCAGCACATTCGCCCATTTACTTTCGGCGGCACGCGGTTCTTCGTTGTCGTATAAAAAAGCTTCATATTGAATCGTTGTCAGTAAATCATTCAGCACCTCGCCAGCAGGATCACGCACGGCGCGCGCTTGTAACTTATTAATATACTGACAAAAATTCATTAAATCTTCTAATTGCTTATTGCCGATTTCCGTTTGAAAAGCTTGCTCAAACGCAGCTGCAAATAGCGATATTTTGTGCGCGCTGGCATACTCGCCTAATCTTTCCAGTGTCGTATTTCCAATACCTTTTTTCGGCGTGGTAGCGGCGCGAATAAACGCGGGGTCGTCATCTTCATTCGCCACTAAACGCAAATAACTGACTAAATCTTTAATCTCGGCTTTGTCAAAAAATGATTGTCCGCCAGAAATGGTGTAAGGAATTTTGTGGTTGCGCAATTGCTGCTCGAAAATGCGCGATTGATAATTGCCGCGGTACAAAATCGCGTAATCCAAAAACCTGGTACGGTGCTCAAATTTATGCGCTTGCAGCTTCATCAGCACGCTTTCGGCCTCGGCTTCCTCGCTTTGCTGCGCTGAGACTTGAATCATGTCACCCGTGCCTAAATCGCTCCAAAGTTTCTTTTCGAACAGCTTGGGATTATTCGCAATGACGGCGTTGGCAGCTCTGAGAATTCTGACTGTTGAACGATAATTTTGCTCTAATTTAATCACTTTTAATTTGCTAAAATCTTCAGTCAGTTGACGCAAATTCTCAACATCCGCGCCGCGCCAGCCGTAAATTGCTTGGTCGTCATCGCCTACCGCGGTAAATTGGCCGCGCACGCCTGTGAGCATTTTGACCAGTTTATATTGACAGGCGTTGGTGTCTTGATATTCGTCAATGAGCAAATATTGTAATTTGCGTTGCCATTTATTTAGCGCGCTTTCATGTTGCTCAAATAACTCAACGGGCAATTTAATTAAATCATCAAAATCAACTGCTTGGTACGCTTTTAATGTTTGCTGATATAGTTGATATACTTTTGCTGCAGCGTGCGTTAAATCTTCTTCGGCTGTTGCTTTGGCTTGATCTGGATTGATAAAACCGTTTTTCCATGCGGAAATTTGATATTGCGTTTTACGTAACAGTTGTTTGTCAGTCGTGGCTAAAATATCCGCCACAATTTTAAAGCTGTCAGACGAGTCTAAAATAGAAAACTGTGGCTTGTAGCCCAATAAGCTAGCTTCAGCACGTAGCATTTGTAAGCCAAGCGAGTGAAATGTCGCAATAGTTAAGCCTTTACTAGACTTAACTTGGTTTTTCTTGCCCTCCATCAGCTTGCTTACGCGCTCTTGCATCTCGCGCGCGGCCTTATTGGTAAAGGTAATCGCGGCGATTTCTTTGGGGTTGTAACCCGCTTCGTTAATTAGATAGCCAATTTTTTCGGTGATCACGCGCGTTTTGCCGCTGCCAGCACCTGCTAGCACTAACAATGGGCCATCGAGATATTTGATTGCTTCGCGCTGAGGGGAGTTAAGGCTATTTAACATTTTTCTTATATACTTGTAACAACTGAGTACGATATGCAACCGAGCTGTTTTGGTTGCTAAGCGTTTATAGTATGATTGTACCTGCTAACAATAACTAGCGCTGAATCGCGATGCCAAAATTTGATTTAAGAACCATTATTTTCATGTCGATGTTGCTCACCTTCATGCTATCCATGCTGTTGGCGATTACGCGTGCGCATCACAAAGAGGTGCGCGGGCCAGGTTATTGGGCGGTGGGTAATTTGGTGATTGGCCTTGGCATGGTGCTGGTGCTGATTCAGCTGGATGCGGCTAAGATGATTTTATTGCCTGGCATGGCTTTGATTGGCGCGGGTTTATGCTTGTTTGTTAATGGTATTCAGGCGTTTATTGGCAGAACACCAAACCACCGCATGACCGTTGCCGTGTTTGTGTTGCTACTGGCGATTGATGCGTATTTTATGGTGACCAAGCATGACATCAGAACAACAGTTATTCTGAGTGCAATTATTTTTGCTTCCATTTATTTGTATTGCGCGCGGCTCACTTTTTCGCGCGAAGAAGGCATTATCGGCAACTTATATTGGATTACTTCTAGCCTATATTTGATCATGGCAATTTTAATGTTAGGCCGCGCATTTTATGCCACGCAGGCAGATACTGCGGTGTTCGATTCTTTTGTCGCTTGGCCAGTCAACGGCTACACTTTTATGCTGGGCGCGGTTTCGCAGTTTTTCATCTCCAGCCTATTTGTGCTGATGCTAAGTTACAAGCTCAATCAAAAGCTAGAATCTATCGCCACCATTGACGGGCTTACCAGTGTATTAAATCGCCGTGGTTTAGAAGATGCAGCAGTAAAAATGCAAGATATTTGCAAGCGTATTAATCTGAGTATGGCGGTTTTATTGATTGATATTGATCATTTTAAAAAGGTGAATGACACCCATGGACATTTGGTGGGCGACGATGTATTGCGTCACGTGGCCAAAGCTATCAACGCCATTCTGCGCTCTAGCGATGTGTTAGGCCGTTATGGGGGAGAAGAGTTTTGCGCCTTTTTGCCTAACACAACTGAAAGCGACGCATTGGGCTTGGCAGAGCGCATACGTGCGGGTATTGAAGCCAGCCCCATTAAACTGGGAAACGTGACACTAAAAACCACAGTGAGCATAGGCGTGGCCGATTCGGTGCGGGCAGGCTACGATTTTAAAGGCTTGCTTGCCACAGCCGATAGTGCCATGTATGGTGCTAAAAATAGCGGCCGTAACCGCGTGATGAGCTACACCCAAATTACCCGTGATACCAAACAACAATCGTAAATCAGCACTTCCCTATTGGCATGAAAATTGCTAAATCTCATGTAACAACAATTACAAAGTAGGTCAGAACGTAACCGCTTGAATCGTCGCAGCCAGCAAACTAGGGCTAGCCAGCACTTTTAGTCGATAAATAATTGATAACCGCGCGCAGTTTTTACTGCTTGAGAATTTGACAACTTTGTTGAAAGTTAAGAATGATGGATCGTATAAATAAAATTAATTGGAAACCAGTAGCGTTACGTTTTGCTTTGGTTTTACCTGCCCTGATGTCTTTTGTTGTATTGGTTTGGACAGCGCCTAGTGTTATGTGGCTTCTGAGCTAGCAGCTTCTAGATTTGCAATCATGGCTGCTCTAGCGCTCGGGCTTTCTAAGCTTACGCGGCCAATTGCGCCGCTGCGATAATCGGTTAAAAAAGCCACCGCCGTTTTTTCGGTATCCCACAAGCCGTCGTGCCGCTTGTAGCTACGGCGTTTGGCAATCGCTTCGAGCAAATCCACACCATCCATTTTCAGCACGTCTAAAAACGCGCCTTCATACTTCATGGTGTCTAATTTATAGCGCGCATTTAGCAATTCAGGATAAGTTTTTAATAAATTGTCCGCCAAAAATAGCGCCACATCTTCATCAATCACCGCGTTGCGGCCAATGGCGTGACTGGCGGCCAGCATGTAGCCATCGCTCTCATATTGAATTTTTGGCCACATCATACCTGGTGTATCGGTGATGCTAAACGTTGCATCAATTTCAAAGCGTTGCTGGCTTTTGGTTACTGCTGGCTCATCACCCACTTTTGCCACGCGGCGATTGAGCAGGGCGTTCATCAGCGTGCTTTTGCCGACGTTTGGAATGCCCATGATTAATGCGCGCAGCGGCTTTAAATGCGTGCCACGATGTGGGGTAATTTGGCGACAGTGACTAATGATTTTTTTTGCGTCACCGGCTTTTTTGCAACTGAGCGCAACCGCTTTGGTATTGGGCTGTGCGTTAAAATAATTAAGCCAAGCCTCAGTCACTTTCGGGTCAGCCAAATCGGCCTTATTCAACACTTTTAAATTAGGCCGCTGCCGAAATAAACGCATCTCGTTAATGACGGGATTGTGCGAGGCTTCTGGCACGCGCGCATCCAGCACCTCTATCACCATGTCGGTAAACTCCATGGTTTCTTCGGCTTTTTTACGGGCTTGGGTCATGTGACCTGGGTACCACTGAATACTCATGGAGACTCCGTTTGAAAATGCAAAAAATACTTTGTCGGCCACACCTCGCCGTACAAACACGTACTGTCTTCGGTTTGCCTTCTCGTCTTTTTTGATTTTGAAACGGAGTTGGCGTTGGTGACAAGTTGGATTTTAACATTTTGAATTAGGTTTTATCTGTTTTTATCTGCGCGTATCTGCGTTTATCGGCGGATAATTGGTTTTTGCCTTAAAATAGCACATGGCATTAATCCCAGAAATCAAAGAAAACCAATCACTCGAGCTGCTCAAAGCGCTGCACATCCTCACCATTGATGGCAAGCTCAATCAAGATAGTCGCCGCAAGCTTAAGCAAGTAAACCATTTGGTGAATTTTATAGCACCATTGTTTAACGAGGTATTGGCTAGCAATCCAACTCCTGTGCTGGTGGATCACGGTGCAGGTAAATCGTATTTAGGTTTTATTTTGTATGATTTATTAATGAAGCAATTGAATGCGGGCGAAGTGATTGGTATCGAAACGCGTGAAGATTTAGTCGAAAAATCCAAAGCGTTAGCGACAGAATGTGGGTTTGCGCGTATGCGTTTTGAGCACTTAACTGTTGAGCAATCTATCATCTCAAATGAAATCCCTGAAAAAGTAGATATTGTCACTGCGCTACACGCCTGCAATACCGCGACCGATGACGCGATTCAATTTGGCTTGCAGAAACATGCTAAGTTTATAATTTTGGTGCCGTGTTGCCAGGCCGAAGTGGCGGAAGTTTTACGTAAACATAAAAACGAAAGCTTTGGTAAAACGCCACTTTCTGAAGTTTGGCGTCATCCCATTCATACGCGTGAATTTGGCAGCCAAATCACCAATGTACTGCGCTGCTTGCAGCTTGAAGTGGCTGGCTATTCTGTCACGGTGACCGAGTTGGTCGGCTGGGAGCACTCGATGAAAAATGAGCTGATTATTGCCAAATACACAGGCCAGCCGCGCAAAAATGCGCGCGAAAGAATGGATGCGATTTTGAGCGAATTTAATCTGCAAGATTTACAAACGCGGTTTTTAAATTGAGGCGTTTAACGCACTATTTTCTTTTAATTTCTTTGCTCTGCGCGCCTTTATCTACGCTGTTTGCAGGGCAGGCCGCGCCAGATGTATTACTTGCTCAAATTTATCAATCTGGCACAAATGTACAGCAATTTTTAGTGAGCGAAAAATTTGATGGCGTGCGCGCAATTTGGGATGGAAAAGTGTTGCGCACCCGCGCAGGCAACGTGATTAACGCGCCCAATTGGTTTGTAAAAGATTTGCCCAAAACGCCGCTAGATGGCGAGTTGTGGCTGGCGCGTGGCCAATTTGACGCGCTTTCTGGCGCGGTGCGAAAAGACGTGCCGATTGATGAAGAATGGCGCGGAATTTCATATTTGGTGTTTGAATTACCAAATGCGGAGGGCACGTTTGAAGCGCGCGCCAAGCGCATTGTCGGAATCGTCAGCCAAGCCCAAAATAATAATAAAGTGCCGCATCTAAAGGCCGTTGCACAATTTCGCGTTAAAAATGAAGCTGAGCTTAAAGCGCGGCTTAAAAAAGTGGTCGCAAATGGTGGCGAAGGACTCATGTTGCATCGCGCCGATGCGCTTTATACCACTGGCCGTAGCGACGTGTTGCTTAAGCTAAAACCCTTATTCGATGCCGAAGCCACCGTGATTGTGCACACGCCAGGCAAGGGCAAATATAAAGGCAAACTTGGCGCGCTGATTGTTGAAACGCCCGAAGGTGTGCGCTTTAAACTCGGCACTGGCTTTAGCGATTCGCAGCGCGAAAATCCACCGAAAATTGACAGCCTTGTCACTTACACTTATCGCGATAAAACGAAAACGGGTAAGCCAAAATTTGCCAGTTTTTTGCGAGTGCGCGACGAAAAATAAGCGGTTGCAAGGCAATATTTTTCAAAGCTTGCAACTTTGTCCGCGTGGTAAAATGCGCGCCATGAGTGATTCTCTACAACAACTGCAATCTCAATTAGCAAGCTGTATGCTTGCAGATAAGCACGCACTGCGCCGCAAGCTGCGCGATGTGGCTGATTTGCAGAAGCTTACCGATGAAAACTCAAGGTCAAAAGCGCAACGCTTATTGGGCGAGATTGCGCAAAAAGTGCGTAGTTCACAGCAAAAATTTTCCGCTCGGCTTGCCAATTTACCCAAGCCTGAATACTCACTGGAACTGCCAGTTTCTGCACGCCGCGATGAAATTTCTGAAGCCATCAAGAAAAATCAGGTCGTGATTGTGTGCGGCGAAACGGGTAGCGGCAAAACCACGCAATTACCCAAAATCTGCTTGGGGCTTGGCCGCGGCGTTGCTGGTTTAATCGGCCACACGCAGCCACGTCGCATTGCTGCTAGAAGTGTGGCAAGTCGCATCGCGCAGGAGCTCAACTCGCCGCTAGGCGAAGTTGTGGGCTACAAAGTGCGTTTTAACGATAAGCTCTCAGAAAATAGTTACGTTAAATTGATGACAGACGGCATCTTGCTGGCGGAAACGCAGGGTGATAAATTCCTGAATGCCTACGATACGATTATTATCGATGAAGCGCATGAGCGTAGCCTGAATATTGATTTTCTGCTGGGTTACCTCAAACAATTATTACCAAAACGCCCTGATTTAAAAATCATCGTCACTTCCGCAACCATAGACGCAGAGCGCTTCTCCAATCATTTTAATGGTGCGCCAGTCATTGAGGTTTCGGGGCGTACTTATCCTGTGGAAATTCGCTATCGGCCGTTAATGGAAGTGGAGGAAGACGAGCAAGAAGAGGCGATTGAAGAGGCGATTATGGATGCGGCAGATGATTTGCTGCGACAAGGCGATGGTGATATTCTGGTGTTTTTGCCGGGCGAACGTGAGATTCGTGATGTCGCAGACCATCTAAGAAAATATCAAGGCCGCTCGACCAAATTAAAACACATCGAAGTGCTGCCCTTGTTTGCGCGGCTTTCGATCGAAGACCAGCAGAAAATATTCAAAAGCCATAGTTCGCGCCGCATTGTTTTAGCGACAAACGTGGCGGAAACCTCGCTCACCGTGCCAGGAATCAAGTATGTGATTGACGCTGGCTTAGCGCGGGTGAATCGCTACAGCCCGCGCGCCAAAGTTGAACAATTACAGATAGAAAAGATTAGCCAAGCCGCTGCCAAGCAGCGTGCAGGCCGTTGTGGGCGCGTTTCAAACGGCATTTGTGTGCGTTTGTATTCGGAGGAAGATTTTAACGGCAGACCAGAATTTACCGAGCCAGAAATTTTACGCAGCTCGCTCGCCAGCGTGATTTTGCGCATGGCTGCATTACGCTTGGGTGATATTGAAGATTTTCCGTTTATAGAAGCGCCGTCCTCGCGCTTAATTACCGATGGTTACCAATTATTGCAAGAACTGGGTGCGGTGAATGCGCAACGGCAAATTACTGAAATAGGTTTGCAACTAGCCAAATTGCCGCTAGACCCACGCGTAGGCCGCATGATTTTAGCGGCAAAACGTGAAGGCTGTTTGAGCGAAATATTGATTATTGCCAGCGTGTTGAGTATTCAAGACCCACGCGAGCGGCCAATGGATAAACGCGAAGCGGCAGATAATGCTCATGCCAAATTTGCGGGTGAGGGTTCTGATTTTATGAGCTATCTCAAACTTTGGGATTTTTTTGATCATGCACTTAAAAACAAAAAATCGAATAAAGATTTGCTCAATGAATGCCATGCCAATTTCCTGTCATTTTTACGTTTAAAAGAATGGCGTGAGTTGCATGGACAGTTGCGGGAAATTGTTACCGAGATGGAATTCAAACTTAACGAAAAAGAAGCCACTTTTGAACAAGTCCACAAAGCCCTATTGGCGGGCTTGCTGGGCAATATCGGCTTTAAAGATGGTGACAATGATAGCTATGCAGGCGCGCGCGGCATTCGCTTTTTTGTTGCACCTGGGTCAACACTTAAAAAAACACGCCCCAAATGGGTCATCGCCGCCGAGCTGGTGGATACCAGCAAACTTTACGCGCGCTGCGTCGCGAAAATAGAGCCAGATTGGATTGAACCATTAGCGCGAGGCCTGACAGAAAGCCAATATTCCGACCCGCGCTGGGATAGAAAAATGGGCATGGTGAATGCGTGGGAGCGCGTTTCGCTGTATGGCTTGACCATCATCCCCAAGCGGCGGGTGCATTACGGGTCAATTAACCCAGCAGAATCACGCGAGATATTTATTCGCGAAGCGCTGGCCAATGGCGAGTTTGATACGCGCGCGGCGTTTTTTGTGGCGAATGAGCGATTGATTGCGGAAGTTGAGGAGTTGGAACATAAAGCGCGGCGGCAAGATGTGCTAGTGGACGAGTATCAATTATTTGCATTTTACGATGCAAAAATCCCTGCGGAAATATTTCAAGCCGCGACTTTTGAAAAGTGGCGCGAAGGTGCGGAAAAAGAAAATCCAAAGCTGTTGTATTTAACGCGTGATGACTTGATGCGTCACGGCGCGGATGCGATTACGGCGGTGCAATTTCCGGAAAAAATGACTTTGGGTGGCGTGGAGGTTCCGCTTAAATATCGTTTTGAACCTAGTCATATTTTGGATGGTGTGACTGCAACAGTGCCGCTGGCTTTATTGAATCAGCTCGACGCAACGCCAACAGAATGGCTGGTGCCAGGCATGTTGCGTGAGAAGCTCACATATTTAATTAAAGCGCTACCTAAAACTTTTCGCCGCGTGTGCGTGCCCGTGCCAGAATTTGTGACTGGGTTTTTAGAGCAACACAAAGTTGGGGAAGGCGCGATTAAGCAAGTGTTGGCAAGCTATATTCAGCACATTACTACGCTAAAAGTATCTTTAGAGGATTGGACAGAACCAACGCCTGCGCATTTACTCATGAATTTCAGTGTGGTTGATGACGCGGGGCGCGAGCTGGCGATGGGGCGCGATTGGAATTTGCTTAAAAAGCAACTCGGCTCGGCGGCGCAGCTGACGTTTAGAAATACTTCGCCAGACATTGAAAAAACGGGTTTAAAACAGTGGGATTTTGGCGATTTACCACAAACTTTAAGCTTTGAGCGTGATGGATTAAAGGTCACAGGTTACCCCGCGCTGGAAGACAATATCGACGCGGTTTCCGTGCGACTATTTGATACAGAAAATGAGGCTGAACAAAACCATCGCCAAGGCGTGTGTCGCTTGATGCGCTTTGAGCTGAAAGAACAGATGAAACAGCTTGAAAAAGGCTTGCCGAATTTTAATCAGTATGCGCTAAATTTACGCAATATTATGTCGCCAGACGATTTGCGCGAAGACATGTTGACTGCGATTGCTAGCCGCGCGTTTATTGGCGAGGATGAGTTGCCGCGTAGCAACGCAGATTTTATGAAACTGAAACAACGTGCCAGAACTAGGCTACCAGCAGTTACTGAGGCGATTGCACGACTAGCACAAACCATTGCGGCGGAGTATCAATTGTTGCTGACCAAGCAAAGCCAAATGCCTGCGACGGTGAATCGTCTTAAAAAAGATGTCGAAAGTCAGCTACAGTTTTTGGTGTATAAGAATTGTTTTAGCCTAACGCCGTGGCAGCATTTGCAGCATGTGCCGCGTTATTTAAAAGCGCTGCGGTTGCGTATTGAAAAACAACCAAGCAATCCCGATCGAGATGGAAAAAATGCAGCAAGTGTGGGCTTAATTTGGCAAAAATGGCAAGATAAAATGTCGCAATTAAAAACCTCTGGAAGCATTACTCCATGCGCCTTGCAGGACTATCGCTGGTTGATAGAAGAATTACGCGTTTCATTATTTGCGCAAGAACTTAAAACGCCATTTCCAGTCTCGATTAAACGACTGGAAAAAACTTGGCAAGATTTAACTTAATCTTAAATGGCAACAAAACTCCCAACAAATAGCGCGTTTGAAGATTTTTTATTGTCGCCGAAAGGCGATAAGTTAATCCGCCTGAATATTAGTCGCAATACGCTGATTGCATTTGTAATTTCATCATTGTTGCATGCGCTCATTTTGTTATTTGTGCTGCCAAAAATTCAGCTCGATAACCTTAAAGAACCGACTACTTTTCAAGTTGATTTAGCGCCGCCCCAGGAGCCAATAGCAGAGCGGCTTCCAGAGCCTATTCCTGAAGTAAAACCGCTAGAAAAACTGGTAGAAAAACCAAAAATCATCACACATAAGCCAAGAAAAAATGCTAAACCACCCGTGTTTACTGTGCCTGATGTGCTCGCGACGAAGAAACCAGCACCTGAAAAATTACCTCAGCCACAAAGCCCTGCAAATGCGCCGACTGACATGGCATCATATATTGCCCTGCAGCGCGCTAAGCGCGAGGCGCAAGAAGGCGCTGCTGCTCGCGAAAATGCAGTCGCGGCGGCTTCTGAGCAAGGTTTAACTGATGAGCAAAAACGCGATGAGCGCATTAAAAATAATCTTAAATCTGGCACCAATGGTATTTTTGAAATTAAGCGTTTAGAAAGCAAAAGTGCGAGTTTTAGCTTTAAAGGTTGGACCGATTACAGCAACGTTAAATTACAGTATTACGAGGTTGAAGCGAGCGATGGGCAAGATGTGAGGCTGGTGATGATGCGGCGTATGATTGCGATTATTCGCGAGCATTATGATGGTGATTTTCCTTGGGAGTCACATCGTCTAGGGCGCACCATTGTTAAATCGGCACGGGTGGAAGATAGCGCCGAATTAGAAGATTTTTTGATGCAGGAGTTTTTTGGTCAAAATTACAAAACTGCACCATAATATTCAAACTTGCATCAGCAGCTTTCTAATTGCAGTTTCGTCCAAATCTTTACCGATAATCACAATGCGATTTTCGGGTTCATGCTCGCTCCAACCTTCCAATAAAGTTGGTGGATAGGGCGTAAAATGAACGGCGTGAATGGCGATGGGATGTTCGAGATCCGCCGCATGAATAATACCTTTTAAGCGTAATAAATCTTTTCCAAAAGCCTGGCAAAGCTTCAAAATAACGGGTTTTAAATCGCGCCAATTGATTGGATTAGGAAGTGTGACAGTGAAGCTGCTAATTTCGTCATCGTGTGATTTTTTGAATAGACTAGGTTTTGCTGGCGCACGCAACCAACGCTGAGGTTCCGCGCGTTTACCGGTCGGATCGAATAAACCGACGTCGATAATAAAATCGGGTTCAATTTGGCCGTATTCAACCTTATGCTGTGTTGCGCCAGAGTTAATTGCGATGAGTTTTTCTTTAAGCGCCGACAATTGTTCTGGCGAGGCTAAATCCGTTTTGGTGAGTAATAGCACATCAGCCACAGCCGCCTGTTTACGCGCTTCCGCATGGTTTTCGAGTTGTTGCAGGCCATATTCACTATCAATTGTGACGACAACCGCATCAAGCCTAAATACACTTTCAATCACGGGTTCGTTCAACAAATTACCCAAAATAGGGCCTGGGTCGGCCATGCCCGTGGTTTCGATGACGATACGATTAAATTGTGGAATGGCCTGTAGCGCGCGCTTAAAAAACAAATCGCGCATGGTGTCGGCCAGCTCATTTTTTAGCGTGCAACACACGCAGCCGCTACTCAACAAAACCGTGTTATCGGCAATCTGTTCGCTATCGACTTGGGTGGCGAGAATATGGTCTAACCCTGTTGTGCCAAGCTCGTTGATGATGACGGCGCTATCTTTCATTTGCGGGTTTGCCAGCAATTGATTCAGTAGCGTGGTTTTGCCGCTGCCTAAAAAGCCAGTCAATAAGGTTACAGGTATGCGTTTATCCATCGCAGTATTTTAACAGAGACACGCGCAAAGCCATGTAAAATAGCGCCTATGAATATTTTTTACGAAGAAGAAGGTCATTTTAAGGTGGCTTCGGTGATGTCTGAGAACCCTGGTTCGATGCAGGTGGAATCGCCCACGGGCAAGCGCTCTAAAATTAAATCGACCAATGTTTTATTGCAATTTGAGGGTGCTCTGGGAGCCTTTATGGATGCGGCTTCTGGCGAGGCTGAAAAGTTAGAAATTGAATTTTTGTGGGAGTGTTGCGGCGAGCCAGAGTTTGGGTTTGAAGCATTGGCCGCAGAATATTACGGCAAAAAACCTAGCGCAGTAGAAACGGCCGCGACAGCGATTAAATTGCATTCTGCGCCGATGTATTTTTATCGCAAAGGTAAAGGTCGCTACAAAGCCGCGCCTGCGGAAACGTTGAAGTTGGCTTTAGCCGCAGTCGAACGCAAAAAGCTGCAAGCCGAACAAATGGCGGTTTGGGTAGCGCATTTGAATAATAAAGAATTGCCAGACGCTTTGATTGCTAAGGCTGACAGCTTGATTTATGCACCAGATAAAAACTCGCTGGAGTGGAAAGCCATTGATGGGGCGGCGCAGACTTCGGGCAGATTAGCGCTGACGGTGATGCACGATTGCGGCTTAATTAAAAACGCGCACGATTATCATTTAGGCGCGTTTTTACGCGAAATGTTTAGTGATGGAATTGAGTTCCCGCCTTACGATTTACCTGATGCGCCTAACGATTTGCCGCTGGCAAAAGTGGAATGTTTTAGCATCGATGACGCAACAACAACCGAGATTGACGATGCGTTTAGTTTGGAAAGTTTAGCGAACGGTAACACGCGCGTCGGCATTCACATCGCTGCGCCAGCATTGGCGGTGCAGCCAGATAGCGCGCTGGATGCGATTGTGCTTTCGCGGCTTTCTACCGTGTATATGCCAGGCAATAAAATCACCATGTTGCCTGATGATGTGGTGGAGCCGTTCAGCTTAGATGCGGGGGAAACCAAGCCAGCCTTGTGTTTGTATGCAGAAGTTTCGCCTGAATTTGAAGTGATTGCGACTGAAACGCGCTTAGAAAAAATCAAGGTTGCAGATAACTTACGCCACGATGAATTGGAACCATTTTTTAACGAAAATACATTGGCTGCAGATAGCGGTCACCCTTACTGGGCGAGGCTTAAGCTGCTGTTCACGTTTGCAGAAAGCTTAGAAAAAGCGCGTGGAAAATTTGATCCCAATCGTGCGCCACAAATTGATTATAATTTTTATGTCACTGATGGCATCGTAAAAATTGTCGATCGCGCGCGCGGATCGCCCATGGATAAGCTGGTAGCGGAGCTGATGATTTATGCCAATTCGCATTGGGGCGGCTTGCTGAAAGAAGCGAATATTGCGGGCATTTATCGCGCGCAAACGGGTGGAAAAGTATTTATGACAACGGCCGCGGAGCCTCACACAGGCTTGGGTGTGGCGCAGTATGCTTGGTGTACCTCACCACTTAGAAGGGCAGTGGATTTGATTAACCAACGCCAATTAATCGCGATGCTAAATCAAGAATCTGCGCCTTATAACGCTGCGGACGGCAAACTCAACGTGATTATTCGTAATTTTGACCAAACTTATAATGCCTATAGCGAGTTTCAAACGCGCATGGAGCGCTATTGGTGCTTGCAATATTTGATTCAGGAAAAACTGACAGAAGTGAGTGCAACGGTTTGGCGTGAGAATTTGGTGCGCATTGATGGTATGTTTTACATTACCAAGGTGCCCAGCTTGCCAGAGCTAAAAGTTGGCACAAAAGTATTTTTAGAAATCAAACATATAGATACACTTTTGATGGAATTGAGCTGTAAATTTAAGGGCGTGATTGAAGTCGAGCCAGTAGTTATGGTTGAAGATGAGGTTGAAATTTAACTAAAATGTTTGGCTTAAATCGAAAAATTCATAAAAGTGTGGCCGATGGCAATGTCGCAGAAGTGAGCGAGGTGGACGGCGTGCGCTCGCTGTATTTGGGTTCTATCACGATTCAAAGTAGCATGAAAGTGAAGGCGCCGTTCGCGCTGGAACTCGCCTATACGCGGGGCATGATGTGTTTTTTGCTGTTTTCAGATAGTGTAAAACATGTGTTAACAATTGGTTTGGGCGGTGGTTCGGTGCCCAAATACATTCACGCAAATTGTCCAGAAATCGGTCAAACCGTGGTGGAGATTAACCCGCAAATTATCAGTGTTGCGCGTAGTCATTTTTATGTGCCAGATAACGACGAAAAGTTGCATGTGATTGAAGGTGACGGCATTTCTTATTTGGCTGAGAACTGCGCCAGTGCTGATGTGTTGATGATTGATGCATTTGACGCGCTTGGAATTCCACCTGATTTTTGTAGCCAAGATTTTTTTGATAGTTGCGAGTTGACGCTTAAAAATAACGGCATTTTTGTCATTAATTTGTGGGGTAGCGATAAAAACTTTGACATTTATTTGCGCCGCATTGAGCAAAGTTTTGATAACAAGGTGTTGATGCTGCCAACAGGCAAGCCAGGCAATATTGTGGTGTTTGGTTTTAAAGATTTACCTGATTTGCGTATTGTGAATCTGCGTGAACGCGCGAAAATGCTCGAATTCAATCACAAAATTGAATTTTTGAGTTTTTTAGAAAAACTATGCGAACATAACCCGCATAACCACAAACAATTTTTTATAAAATAAAAGAGCTAATATGAATCAATATTTCGCTACATGCCCGCGCGGGCTGGAAGCCTTGTTAAATGAGGAGTTGCAAAGCATTGGCGCGAAAGAAATTAAACCAACGGATGGCGGCGTAGGCTTTGCAGGCGAGCTTTTTGTTTGTTATTCCGCCAATTTGCATTCGCGTATTGCGACGCGAATTTTGATGCAAGTCGGACGCGGAAATTATCAAGCCGAAGACGATTTATACCAAGCCGCGTACAAGCTCAACTGGCCGAATTGGTTTGATGTGAAACACGATTTTATGGTGAAAGTGACCGGCGTAAAATGCCCGTTAAAAAGCTTAGAGTTTGCCACTTTGCGCATTAAAGACGCGGTGTGCGACAAGTTTAGACAAGTGGTCGATTCACGGCCTTACATTGATACCAAAAACCCTGCGGTTCGCATTCACGCTTATTTAACCGCCGATGCTTACGTGTATTACGTGGACACCTCGGGCGATGCGCTTTACATGCGCGGCAACCGTAAAGCGAGCATTGAAGCGCCTTTGCGCGAGAATCTCGCGGCTGGAATTTTGCAATTATCGGGTTGGCAAGCGGGTATGTCGTTGCTAGACCCAATGTGCGGCAGCGGTACGTTTTTACTAGAAGCAGCGATGATTTCGCTCAACATTGCGCCAGGCTTGCATCGCAATTTTGGGTTTGAGAAGCTGAAAAACTTCGAATCTGATACTTGGAAAAAGATTAAAAGTACCGCCTTGAAAAATGTAAAACTGGTTTCTTTTCAAAAGATTTACGGCAGCGATTCTGATTTGCGCGCGGTGCGCATTGCCAAGCAAAACCTTGAAGCGGCGGGCTTGCTGGAGGCGGTGCAATTAGCACAAACCAATATCACCGAAGCGATTGCCCCAGCAGAAAGCGGCGTGTTGGTGGCGAATCCGCCCTACGGCGTGCGCATTGGTGAGGACGAAGAGCTGGCGGCGCTTTACCCGAAAATGGGCGAAGCGCTAAAACGCAAATTTGCCGGTTGGAACACCTATTTTTTAACCAACGATTTGCGCCTTCCGAAGTTGATGCGACTTACGCCCAGTAAGCGCACACCGCTATTTAATGGGCCGCTGGAGTGTCGATTATTTGAGATTAAAATGGTGGCTGGCAGTAATCGTAAATAATTAAACTACGTCATTCTGAGCGTTAGCGAAGAATCCAGCTTTTAAGGTACTTTAAATAGATTAAAAAACTGTATCTTTCGCTGCGCTCAAGATGACGGAGGAGAGAAAATGAATAAAAGTGATTCGTTCGTACAATTGCGCGAAAAAATTAATGCGTTTGTTGCCGAGCGCGATTGGGCGCAGTTTCACACGCCGAAAAACTTGGCGATGGCGATGATTGTGGAGGCTGCGGAATTAGTTGAGCAATTTCAATGGGATACGCCACAAGAGAGCCAACAATTAACGCCAGAAAAGCGTGAAGCGGTAGCACATGAATTGGCCGACACCTTTGTGTATTTGATGCGGCTGGCAGAAGTTTTAGAGATTGATTTGATCGATGCAGCGAACAAAAAGATTGCGCTCAATGCGCAAAAATATCCAGTAGAAAAGGTGCGTGGTAGTAACGCGAAATATACAAAATATGAATAAGTAACTCAATATTTAATCAATTAATAATGCCCTGCAAGCAAATATCTATGCGGCCTGCAGGGCATTATTTTTTGAATTCTAATTTTGATGTGAAGCTATTTTAATGCTGCAAGTGCTGAGTCGTAATTTGGCTCATTCGCAATTTCTGGCACTAATTCTACGTGTTTCACCACATTATTTTCATCTAACACCAGCACCGCGCGCGCGCACAAACCCGCGAGTTTGCTGGTAAAAAGCAATACGCCGTAATTCATTAAAAAATCACGACCGCGCATGCTAGATAAATTCACCACATTTTCGATGCCTTCAGCCGCACAAAAACGCGTTTGCGCAAACGGTAAATCGGCAGAAATATTGATGACCACGGTGTTATCCATTCTGGCCGCATGCTTGTTGAAGGCGCGGATAGAAGCGGCGCAAGTAGGCGTATCCACACTTGGGAAGATATTGAGTACTTTACGTTTGCCAGCAAACGTATCAAGCGTGACATCAGCCAGCGCTTTATCCACTAGCGTGAAATTTGGCGCTGTGCTGCCAATTTTGGGTAAATTGCCTGCAACGTCAACAGGATTGCCTTTGAGCGTAACTGAGCTAGACATAGTTATTTCCTTTTCTGATTTTAATTCTCCAATTGACTATCATAAAACAAAAAGCACCTGTTTTGTACAGGTGCTTTCCATTTTGTGCTAATTTAGTGACGAAAATTGTCAGTTAGCTAACATATTTTCGCTTAAATAACCGATTGTCATGGTTTGATTGTGCAATACGCTGTCCGTTGTATTGGGGCGTGGTGCTAACTCACCGTAAGAATAAAAGCCAGTCACGCTGGTTTGTGGGCCTAAAATTTGTTGTACCAGCTTCACTTCGTCCCCCACTTGCTCGGCCATGACACCTTTGCGGCCAACGCAACTCACGCATACAGCCAAGCCGACTTGGTTGGTTTTGTTGGCGCTTAAGCCATCCATTACCAAATTGGCTGCATTGCCTGCGCCTTCTACTAATCTGTCGTGATTGGTTTGGCAAAGGCGCACAGTTTCGCCTTCTTCCACATTGCCAGCAAAAGTTAAGCTATTGTTTTTATTATCAACAGCCAGCAAAGTACGGATTTTTTCAACTTCGCGTTTGCCATCTTCAATTACCGCGAGCGGGAATTTTAAGCCAGTGCCTGGCAAGCCACGTGAAAATGCCTCGCCAATATACATGCGGTATAGCGGCAATGCGGGTTTGCCGTCCATCTCAAATACCACGTTTTTTTCAGATTTAGTGACTTTGCGTGGCGGGCCGTATGGCTTCCAGCCACCTAGCGCGCCGCTGCTAGTAATAAGCGCGTTACCATATAAGCCAACTGCTATTACTTGGTTATCAGAAACGGTATCGTTAAACAGTTGCAGCGTTTTAACAAATGCGCCGCCATCGCCTGCCAAGCCACCCACAATGGGGATGTCGCCTAACACACTTTGAAAGCCTTTTAGCAACTCAGAACCGTTGACGTTTAAGCCGTCAGAAATCACTAAAACAGTACGTAAAGTATCTGCTTTAAGCTGTTTGGCTAGGCCTGCTGCCGCTTCAAACGAGTTTTGCATGCCTGACATTTTGGTTTGCGCCACGCGCTGAATGGTTTTTTCCCATTGAATTGCGGTGATTTGAATGCTGTCGTCATACACGCCAGATGGGCTGATCTCACCAGATGTGGTGCAGCCAACCAATTGTGCGGTGGGATAGCGTGATTTTAAAAAGCTTTGTAATTTACCTTCGTTAAATCGTTTAACTGAGCCGAATACTAATACTAAATTAGCGCTTGGCAGCGGTGATGCGCTTGGCAAATCTTTTAGCGCAGTTTTTGAGTCTACGGATTCTTGTCGAATAATCATTGCTACGGGTTCCTCAAACTTTAAAAATGCGATGAATTAAATTAATATTTTTGTATATACTACAATGCTTATTTGTTATTGTTAAAGTATAGTATTACAAAAATGATGTAAGTGTTGCAATTTATTTAAAAAAATGTCATATTTTGCGTAATTGTTATTGATGATACACAATTAATAATTAAACATGACTAGCAATAGCTCAAGCAACAATTAGACCAATTATTTTTTGATGATACGCAAAACAGGCATGGAATATGCTGGCATCATTATATTAAGCATGAAAAGTGCAATTTTTAACAGAAAATGCTAACTTGTCATCAGAGATGTCATTAATTAGGGGAAATAAAGTGGCGCAAGCGAATTTAGCAGGTACAAAAGTGATGGTCATTGATGACAGCAACACCATACGCCGCAGCGCAGAGATATTTCTTAAGTCAGCAGGTTGCGAAGTGATTTTGGCGGAAGATGGTTTTGACGCCTTGGCAAAAATTGCCGATCAGCTACCGCAAGTGATTTTTGTGGATATTATGATGCCGCGCCTTGATGGCTACCAAACCTGTGCGCTAATTAAGCGCAACGCAAAATTTAGCGCTACCCCAGTGATTATGTTATCTAGCAAAGACGGCTTGTTTGACCGTGCCCGTGGCCGCATGGCGGGTTCTGATCAATATT
The DNA here is from genome assembly GCA_031417915.1 of Methylotenera sp. Lineage (GTDB taxonomy): Bacteria > Pseudomonadota > Gammaproteobacteria > Burkholderiales > Methylophilaceae > Methylotenera_A. Next base: position 52,735 of record JANOWN010000039.1, on the reverse strand, counting down.
TAACCAAACCGTTTACACAAGATACCTTAATTGACGCCGTGAATAATTATATTGGCAAGTAAGTTATATTGGTAAGTTAAAGTTAGAAATTAGCAGTATTTTTTGGAGAACAGTAATGGCAATTAATAAAATTTTAATCGTGGATGATTCTGCAACCGATCGTTTTTATTTAACCGAGATACTGGAGTCGCATGGTTACACCGTGATTGCCTTAGAAAGCGGCGAGGCTTGCGTAGAAAAGACCGCAGGTATTATGCCAGATTTGATTATTATGGATATTATCATGACCGGTTTAACGGGCTTTCAAGCCACGCGCACGCTGACTAAAGACCCAGCGACTGCAAAAATTCCCATTATTTTGTGTTCTGGCAAATTACAGGTCACAGATCACGCTTGGGCAGAAAAAATGGGCGCAAAAGCTTGTGTGCTTAAGCCGATTCCAAAAGATGAGATTAAGACAATTATTAATAATTTAGGCTAATTTTAGTCCAAATTTAGAGAACAGGCATGGCAAAAAGCTCAAGTTTACGCGAATACCAAACCAGCATTCTAGCTAGGCTAGAAAATGCTAAAAAAGCAGGCGCAGAGGCGCCAGCAGGTTATTTAGGCGTGGTCATTGGCAGCAAAAATGTGTTGGTCAATCTGCAGGAGATTTCTGAAACTTTACCTGTGATTGAAATTCAGCGGGTGCCGATTGTAAAGCCTTGGTTTATCGGCGTGGCCAACGTGCGCGGCGTGTTGTACGCCATTAATGATTTAGCGCAAATGCTGGAAAACACGTTTACCAGCATTTCATCTAGCGCACGCATGTTGTTGATCAACGATACGGTCACCTCGAATGTGGCTTTTGTGGTGGATAAAATGATTGGCTTGCGCAAGCTAGACGAAATGAAACTGCGTGAAGAGGCGGCAGAAGAAAGCAGCTGCTTAAAAACGCAAACGTATCAAGATGAAGAAAACCGTATTTGGCACATGTTAGATTGCGATAAGTTGGTGCGATCTAAAGAGTTTGCAACACCATACGCAATTTAAGTAGGCAATTTAGAAGTTAAAGGGAAGACAAATGGCACTTAATATAAAAGACATTCCAGCAAAACTTAAGCAGATGTTTACTGGCAAAGCCAAAAGCGGGGCAGCCAGCGGTAGTGGTAGTCGCCGACAAGTGATTATTCCGATTATTGGTTTGCTGGTGTTTGTTGCCTTGGCATTTTATGCGATTAGGCAAGTGCAGGTAAACGGCCCGATGTACGACCAAATTAAAGCTAGCGAAGATTTACGTTCAGAGATGCTACCACCACCCTTGTTTGTGGTAGAACCTTATGCGCGGGTCAATACAATGTACTTGGCATTGGTTGCAGGAGATGCAGAGCGCGTTAAAAGACAAATTATACAACTTGATAGGCTGGGAAATGATTTTGATAGCGCGACTCTACGTTGGAGTGATAGTGGTGTATTAAAACGTATTATGGGGAAAGAGTTGTTAGGCACGTATCAGGTGTTAGAAGCATCAGGAAAAGATTTTTTTAAAGTTTATAAAACACAATTTTTGCCGGCAATTCAATCGGGGTCAGCTGAAACGTCATTGGCAGCGCTTAATGAGTTAGAAAAAATCTATACAGGAAATGAAGAACAAGCTAAATCACTGGCAAATGCACTACGAGACGAATCTACCAATATATTACAGAACTCCAAAACTCTATTACAGTATTTCTTTATAGGCTTGAGTTTGCTGGCTGCTGCGATTATTGCGGCCATTTACTTTTTCGGCATGCGTTCAGTTAAAACCATTGATAGCGCGGTGCTGATGCTAGAAAACGACGGGCAAGCCAACCAAATGGCGGTTTTGAACCTCTTGGATGAAATGGGCGACCTTGCGGATGGCGACTTAACGGTACGTGCCGAGGTGCGCGAGAACATTACTGGTGCGATTGCCGACTCGATTAACTATACAATTGATAGTTTACGCGACTTGGTAACGGGTATTAACCGCGCCTCGGAGCAAGTAAACACGGCTACTGGGCAAGCGCAGGCGACTTCAGATAAGTTGCTTTCTGCCGCAGAAAAACAATCGTCGCAAATTACAGAAACCACCGACGCGGTAACTAACATGACGCGCTCTATCTTGCAGGTGTCCAGCAACGCGAGTCAGGCCTCACAAGTGGCGCAGCGCTCATTGCAGGCTGCTACACAGGGTTCGCAAGCGGTGCAAAATACGATTGCCGGCATGAACGGCATTCGTGAACAGATTCAAGAGACTTCAAAACGTATTAACCGACTAGGCGAAAGCTCGCAAGATATTGGCGAGATTGTGGAGCTGATTTCGGACATTACCGAACAAACTAACATTTTGGCCTTGAACGCGGCGATTCAAGCGGCGTCAGCGGGTGAAGCGGGGCGTGGCTTTACCGTGGTTGCAGAAGAGGTGCAGCGACTTGCGGAGCGGTCATCAGAGGCGACTAAACAGATTGGCGCGATTGTAAAAACCATTCAGACCGATACCAACAGCGCGGTGTCTGCGATGGAACGCAGTACTGAGGGCGTGGTAGAAGGGGCGAGACTTTCAGACGAGGCGGGTAAAGCACTGACCGAGATTGAAACCGTTTCGAACAGCTTGGCGCGATTGATTCAATCGATTTCTACCGCCACTGAGGCACAAACTGAAGTGGCTTCTACCGTGACAAGAAACATGCAACAGATTCAGGAAATTACCTCGCAAACCACGCAAGGTACGAAACTTACGGCTGAATCTGTGGGGCAATTAACCAAGCTGGCAGAAGAGTTACGCGACTCTGTGGCTGGCTTTAAATTGGTTTAATTTTATAGTGCCTCGAAGACTGTTGGAGCTTAATTAGGTGGCAGAAAATTTTGATAGCGGGCCATTAACCTGGGTTAAAGACCAGATTGATCAATTGCTTAACGCTGTATTAGAGAACGTGAATACAGTGCAAGGTAATATTCAAGATACTTCGCCTATGCGCTTTTCGCAGACCAGCTTGTATCAAGCCTCTGGCGCGCTGGACATGGTGGGTTTAGAAGGCTGTAAACGTTTTTGTAACGAGCTAGAAAAATTAGCTGGCAAGCTTGAGAAAAAAACCGTTAATGCCACGCCAGAACTCATTGAAGCCTTTTCTAAAGCTGTAAAAACACTACAATCGTACTTACAAGAGCTGCTTAATGGCGCGCCAGATATTCCTTTGCGCTTGTATTCCGTATTAAGTCCTATTGTCATTGCGCAGGGCGAAACGCTTGAGGAAAGCGAATTATTTTTCCCAGATACCAGCAATAGCGCGCCCAAGAGCGTACCTAGTAAAGCGCTTGACGATGCAGAATACGCTAGTTTTATGGTGGAACAGCGTGTTGCTTATCAAAAATCGCTACTCAACTGGCTGCAAACCAAGCAAACAAGCGCGGTTGAAACTATGGCAACTGCAGTGAGCAACGTCAGCCAAGCACAACAAAAAACTAGCAATAAAACCTTGTGGTGGGCGGCGAGTGCATTTGCCGAGTCGCTTGAGCAAAAAGAAATTGCCGAAAATCAAGGCGCAAAACGCCTCTGCCGTAAGCTAGATCAAGAGTTGCGCCTATTTGCCGATGGTGTAAATAAGCCGCATAACAATTTGTTGCGCGATATTTTGTATTACGTGGCGATTAGCGATATTGATAAAGCCAGTGTGCTGCAGGTAAAAGCAGTATTTGAGCTAGATCACTTTATCGACAAAAAATCATCCGCCAATTATATCGGCAGCAATATCGATGCTGATGAAACGGCGCTGGTGCAGCAGCTTATCGATGAGTTAGAGAAATTAAGAGAACTATGGGATGAAATATCCAGCACCATCGACTTTAGCAAGATGGATGCACAGGCAGGCCAAACGCCAGTGCATTTGGATAATGTACTGATTACCAAGTTTTCGGACACGCTGGCTACCAGTTGCGGGATAACGCAGAGCCTAAGCCAGGTGCTGATAGTAGATGTTTATTCGGTATTGCAACAAGCCAGCAATACCTTGCGTGACGATGTCAGCAAGGTGAATCATGCTGCCTTAATTGAAATTGCCGCCGCGCTAAATTTAATCGAAACTTCTCTCAATAATTATCAAGATTTAGATCCTGATCGCATACAAAAATTACATTCTGAATTGATGCGCTTAGAGTCAATTTCATCGGGTGAAATTTACGATAAGCTTGAAAATGAACGTGCTGGTGAGCTCGATCGCGACACGGTTAAAGCTGTGGTCATACACATTCAAGAATCACTCAAAATTGTTGAGCAAGCTTTGGATAGCTTCTTCCGTAATCCTAGCGAAAAAGCGCCGTTAACGTTAACGCCACAGCCGATTCGACAAGTTTCTGCTGTGTTTGAAATGTTGGGCATTGCCACGCCTACCGCTATCGCCAACGCCAGCAACCACTTTATTCAGTACTTCCAGCAAGATGACTATGTGCCTAATCAAGCGCACTTTGAATTGGTGGCTGAGAGCCTGAGTATGATTGGCTTGTATGCCGATCAAATGCCAAAAACGCGGCCAGAATCTGATGCGGCGCTTGAAGGTGCCTTGCAACGCTTGAATACAGCGCTTGCAGAAGCAGGTTTAACAGATGTAAAAGTTGAAAATAAAGCACTTGAAATTGCATCAGAGACTGCCACTAAACCAAACCATTCCAGTGCTGGCGTGGAAGCGCCTATTGGCGCGGCTGCTGGCGATGCTGAAATTGAACCAATTGAAGCTGAAGAGCAGCCTGTGGCAGCGCTACCTACGCTTGCGGATGGACCGACAGTACTTGATCGAGCGCTAGATCCAGAGCTGCTGGATATTTACCTGACTGAGGCTGAAGAAGTGCTGGCACACATTGCGCAAAATTGTCAGGCGCTGCGTGTCAATGCGACCGACAACGAGGCGCTGGTTGAGGTTAGACGTAGTTTTCACACACTTAAAGGCAGCGGCCGCACCGTAGGTTTAAGCGCCTTAGGTGAAGTGGCTGGTAGAGTTGAAGTTTTCTTAAACGGCGTGCTTGAGAAAAAAACCACTTTAAATCCTCAACAAATTATTTCCATCGAGCAAACCTCAGCCGCATTTGCAGGCTGGGCGGCAGAATTGCGTGCCAATAACCAAGTGGAAGTGAATCAAGCTGCGTGGGTAGCGCGTATTGAAGAGTTCCCGAACGCTGGCGAAGTGCCTACAAAAGCCAAAGTTAAAAAACCAGATGAGCAAGTAGTGATTGGCGGCACGCGCAAAATGAGTCGCGCGTTGTACGACATTTTTGTCACTGAAAGTGGTCAAAATGTCACTATTTTAGAACAAGATATCGCCAAACTTGTCGCAGACAGTAACTTGCGCCCCTCAAAAGTAGCGCGTCATGCTACGCACACTTTGGCCAGCAATGCGCTAGCAGCCGAATTTACGCAGATGGGCGAGTTAGGCCGTGCTTTAGAGCGTTGGTTGGATGAAATTAATGCGGTTTGGTCGTCGCAACACTTGGATTTATTCGCCAGCATAGTAAAATCGTTGGCGAATATGTGGCAAAAAATTTCTGAGAAACGCAACCCGCGTTCAGCCGCTGCATTGATTAAAGTGCTTAACCAAGCGACGCAATTGGCCATACAGCATAAAGAAATTTCCGTCACGTTTACTGAACCAGCAGCCGTGGCTGAAGAAATTGTTATGCAATCCACAGCCGCAGAGAGAGATGCTTTTGCAACGGATACGGTTGAAGAAGAATCAGCCGAAATGGAAGTAAAGCTCATCACCGAAAGCAAGCCTTATCGCACTAAAGTTGGGCTTGCGACTGATCAGGTTGATCAAGAATTACTCACTATGTTTATTGAAGAAGCGCGAGAAATTCTGCCAGAAATTGGCTCAGAGTTGCGTGCTTGGCGTGGAAATCCTAAACAAACTGACCATCCAGACGCCTTACAGCGCGCGCTACATACCTTAAAAGGCAGCGCGCGCATGGCAGGTCAATCGTCACTTGGCGATGCGGTGCATGAGCTTGAAGACCATGTGGTTCGTTCACTTAAGCGCAAAAATGAAGCGATTGATTTCGACAACATGTTTGTTGATCTCGATAAAATTGGCGCTTTCTTCGATGAAACCATGGGCAACACGCCTGATGAAACGATTGACCAGATTAAAGTGGAAGATGCCGCGCCAGCAGGCCGTGCGACGGATAGAAAAGCACAGTTTTTGCGTATGCGCGCCGATACATTGGATAGGCTGATTAACGATGCGGGTGAGATTTCGATTATCCGCTCACGTTTAGATAGAGAATTGACTGGCTTTAAGCAATCTTCTCACGATTTGACCGAGAGCGTGACGCGTTTGCGTGCCTATTTACGCGAGCTGGAAATTGAAGCTGAAACGCAAATGCAATCGCGCATGAGTATTTTGCAAGAGACCAACGAAACGTTTGACCCGCTCGAGTTTGATCGTTTTACGCGCCTGCAAGAATTAACACGCATGATCGCCGAAAGCGTGAATGACGTGGCGACCATTCAAAACAGCTTGATTGTGAATTTGGATCAATCTGAAGCGGCTTTGCAACAACAAAACCGCATGAACCGCGATTTGCAACAAAGCTTGCTAGGCGCGCGGATGTTGCCGTTTAAGCAAATTTCTGAGCGTATGCAGCGCATTGTGCGACAAACCGCACGTGAGCTTAAAAAATCGGTAGATTTAGTGATTGTTGGCGAAGATACCGAAATTGACCGCAGTGTGTTGGATAAACTGGGAGCACCGCTAGAACATCTATTGCGTAATGCAGTTGCACATGGCATTGAAACGCCATCTGAGCGCAGAGCCAATGGCAAACCTGATGCTGGCACGATTATGCTAAAAGTACGTCAAGAAAATGATGAGATTCAGATGGTGGTGAGCGACGACGGTGCAGGCATTAACTTGCAGCGCGTTAAAGAAAAAGCCATCAAAAACAAATTGCTAGATGCAAATGCAGAAGTTAGCGAACAGGCGTTGATGTCGATTATTTTTGAAACAGGATTTTCAACCGCAGATAAAATCTCGCAAATTTCTGGTCGAGGCGTGGGTTTAGACGTGGTGCGTAACGACGTGAGCGGCTTGGGTGGACGTGTGGATTTGAACAGTGAATTTGGCAAAGGCTCTGCCTTTAACGTACATTTGCCCGTTACGCTTTCTGTCACGCAAGTATTGGTGGTGCGCTCTGGCGATGCTATTTACGCCTTACCAGTCGCCATGATTGAGCAGGCACAAAAAATTAAACGCCTAGATCTAGTCAACGCCTATAAAGCGGGCGAAATTAAGTGGGCAGACAAGCAATATCCGCTGCATTATTTATCTAAATTGCTCGACCACCAAGAGCATCAACCTGAAGACCATGCCTATGTTTCGGTATTGTTATTGCGCAGCGCGGCACACAATATTGCCTTGCATGTGGATGAGGTGATTGGCAACCAAGAAGCTGTGATGAAGCCGATTGGCGTTCAATTGGCGCGCGTGCCAGGTATGGTAGGCGCCACGGTGGCGGGCGATGGCAGCATTGTATTAATTATTAACCCAGTGCAATTAGCCAACCGCGAATTATTAGCAGTGGGCAGCGTGGTAGTGAAAGCAACAAAATCCAAAGCACCAAAAGTTGAGATTAAACGCCGCATATTGGTGGTGGATGATTCGCTCACTATGCGTAAAGTGCTGGGACGCTTGCTAGAGCGCGAAGGTTTCGAAGTGTTAGTCGCAAAAGACGGTATGGATGCGATGCAGCTACTGCAAGAAACCACACCAGATGCAATTTTAACCGACATCGAAATGCCGCGTATGGATGGTTTCGGCTTGGCGCGGAACATTCGTGACGATGCGCGCACGGCTAATACACCGCTGATTATGATTAGCTCGCGTACGGCAGATAAACATCAAAACTTGGCCAAAGAAATCGGCGTCGATGCCTTCTTCGGTAAGCCCGTGCAAGATGATGAATTGATTAGTAAAGTGAACGAGTTGTTGGCTTCCAAGCGCATTTTGCACTAAAAATTAGCTTCCAGAAGTCCCAGAAAACGCTCTTAAACCCGCATGGATATTGGCTTGCAGAGCATGTTTTTGAATGCTTTTTCAGCACTAAGCAGTAATTAATTTAGCTAATTACCCGAAAAAACCACCGAAAACAAACTTCCTTTTCCTTCGCCATCGCTTCGAAAAGTAATACTTGCATGATGGCGCTCGGCGATTTCTTGTACGATGGCTAGCCCCAAACCGCAACCTTCTTGTTGCGTGCCGAGTACACGATAAAAACGTTCAAATATGCGCGTTTGGTCTTCAGGAAAAATGCCAATACCATTATCTTGCACATAAAAAATAAAGTTGAGATTTTCTTTTTTAATGCCAACTGTCACGCTGCCGCTGGTGGGCGTATAGCGCACCGCATTGCTGATTAAATTGCTCATTAACTCACGTAGCAGTGAGGCATTGCCATGTACGGGTGCGATTTTTAGCGCGCATTCAAAACCCAAATCAATATCTTTTTTCAAGGCTTCCGCAACCCAGCTTTTACACACTTCTTGCGCTAACAAGTACAAATCAACGGTTTCAAACACAACAGCTGCTACAGCTTCTGGTTCTGCTTTGGTCAAGCTTAACAACTGATTAACTAAATGTGATAAATTTCCGCTGGCTTGATTAATTTGCCCTAGCGCGTGTTTTGTCTTAGCTATATCTGTTTCACGCAAGGCAAGCTCTGCCTGAGTTTTAAGGCCAGCCAACGGTGTTTTTAGTTGATGTGCGGCATCACTAACGAAGCGTTGTTGCTTAGCCATGGTGTTACTCACGCGCGCTAACAAAGCATTAAAAGCGCTTAACAAAGGCTGTAATTCGGTTAGCGCTTTAGTATTGTCAACTGGGCTTAAATCGTTGCTACTGCGTTGACTTAAATCATTTTTTAGTTTGTCTAAAGGTAGCAGCCCGCGCTTGATGCCAAAAAACAATAATGCACTTACTAAACATATAATTAATAGTTGTGGTAACAGCATGCTTAATATAATTTCATTCGCCATCAGTGTGCGCTTTTTAAGCGTTTCGCCCACCATGACATACACATTGTTATTGTCAGTAGGTGCAAATCCAGCGATAGTTGGCAAGGCGTAAGCAACTACACGCAGTTTTTCAGAATGTAGCCAAGTTTCGTAATAAAGAAATTTATCACCTTTTGGATAAGTTTTGGGTAATGGCAAATCAGTATGCGTGCTAATCAAATCGCCAGTCGGGTCGATGATACGAAAATAAACGTCATCTTCTTCGTCAAATTCCAACAAATCTTTGGCGACTTGCGGCAAAGTGACTTGCACGCCCAATTCTTCTAAGCTGACTTGATCAGCCAATGCCAGCGCTGTACGGTATAATGCTTTGTCGTAAGTTTGATTGATGTATTTGTTCGCAAGCCAATAACTCGTGACTGCCGAAATTAAAATAAGCGGCAAAAGTAACATCAACAACCAACCAAATAGTTGATATTTTAATGACGTTGGGTGCAGTAGGCGTTGAAAACTAAACAAGTGGTTTCGTTTCTAGCATATAGCCTAAGCCACGAATGGTGCGGATGTTGGTGTCGGAATGATCAAGTTTTTTGCGTAGCCGGTGCAAATACACTTCTAGCGCATTATCGCTGATGTCTTCGTCAAAGTTGCAGAGTTTTTCTAACATTTGTTCTTTGTTCACCACTTTCCCAGCCTTTAGCATCAAAATTTCCAGCACCGCCAGTTCGCGCGCAGATAAGTTTAAACTCGCGTTATTGTAGCTTGCAGCACGATTTGCCGTATCTAATTGCAGCTTACCCACACTAATCATCGCGCTTCCGCCCGCTTGACCGCGTCGAATCAGCGCGCGTACTCTGGCTTCGAGTTCAGCCAAGTTAAAAGGTTTGCTTAAATAGTCATCTGCGCCTAAATCCAGACCTTTTACACGATTATCTACTTCGTCATTCGCGGTTAAAATTAATACAGGCGTCTTGCTGCCACGGGCGCGCAGGCGCTTTAGCATCTCAAAGCCGCTAAGTTTTGGCAAGCCTAAATCTAATACAACCAAATCAAAAGTCTGGTACGCCAAAACGCCGTCGGCATCCGCGCCGTTATTCACTAAATCCACCGCATAGCCCGATTGTATCAACGAGTTTTTTAAGCCGTCGGCCAGTACTAAATCATCTTCTACAATAAATATGCGCATGTTTTTAAAAAATTAAGAGTTGTAAGGTTGCCGTAAGTTTGACTGCGTATAGTTTGTTTCACGGGCAGCAATTACGAGCTTACCGAGATGTGAACCAGAGTTGTCAGCAAGTTGAACAAAGTTAATTTTATATGGATTAGGAGAAGTAAGCATGAATAAATTTTTATCAGTGTTAGTCGCAGGAGTATTTGCAGCTAGTTTAAGTGCAAGTGTTTTTGCAGCAGATGTAGCAAAGCCAGTCGCAACGCCAACGGCTTCATCAGCCAAGGTGGAAGCAAACAAGGCAGTTGCCAGCAAAGTGGCGCCTACTAAAGTTGCCGCTAAGAAAGATACAGGCATCAAAGCTTCTATTAAGAAATTATTTTCACCAAGTGCTAAAACAACAAACTCAAAACTTAAGTAAGCTCAACGTAAATCGTTTTAATCATTTTATTTTTTATTAAAGGAACAAATCATGAACAAACTATTATCAGCATTATTAGCAGGTGTTTTTGCAGCAACTTTAGGTGCTAGCGCTTTCGCGGCAGAACCAGCTTCAACCGCAGACGCAGTTAAAGCACCAACTGCAAATGCAGCGCCAATGAAACAAAAACACACGCACAAAGCACATAAATCTCACAAAGCTGATAAAGCCGAGCACGCCCCTGCAGCAGCAGCTAAATAATTAGCGGCTGTTTAAAAGAAGCGGTGTCCAGACTCCTCACTGGGCAACGCTTTTTAAATATATTAATCGTTGATTAGGCTGTCAATATAATGAATCAAGTACCACGCAAGGGCGTCTGGCTAAGGGATGAGCTGCTTCATATTCTCACACTGTCAGCCACGCTCGCGGGTCTTTGCGTCACTGGAGTGACACTGTTTCACACCATGGGCAACAATGCGGTGCGTGCTACATCAGCAGATGATTTACTCGTTACGTCAGCATTTCTTTTTTTGTTGTGCACCTACATTATTTTCTTCGCTCTGCGTACTAAGCAAGGAGTGCTGGCAGTTAATCTAGAAAAACTAGCCGATACTTTATTCCTGCTGGCGCTCACTGGCATGGTGATTTCTGGGTTTGTCATGCTCTACACAGTTTTATAAAATTCGTTTACAAAAAACCGTTAAAAATGAGCGCCATTTTTTTTGCATGCTGTAAAATAAGCGCATGCAAGAAGCGCCTCAAAACTCAGAAAATTTAAATCCACAATTCGTGCATTTGCGCTGCCATAGCGAGTTTTCGATTGTGGACGGCATAGTGCGGATTGATGATTATATCGCCACAGCCAGCAAAGACGCCATGCCAGCCGTGGCGCTCACAGATTTAAGTAATTTATTTGGCGCTATTAAGTTTTACAAAGCCGCTCGCGACAAAGGCGTCAAGCCTGTTATTGGCTGCGAGTTATGGTTGGAAAATAACAAAAATCGCGATCAAGCATTTCGCATTTTGTTGTTGGTGCAAACTAACGCAGGTTATCTCAAACTTTGTCAGTTGCTAAGCCGCGCGTATCTTGAAAATCAATATCGCGGTCGTGCCGAAATTAATCAGGAATGGTTGAGTGACCTAGATGGCAAAGACACGACAGGCTTAATTTTACTTTCTGGCAATGCGCAAAGCGATATTGGCACTGCCCTGCAAGCCAATAACCATGAGGCTGCTGACGCACTCGCAAATACATGGTCTGCGCTGTTTCCAAATAGATTTTATCTCGAAATTCAACGTACGGCGCCAGAAAACGTTGCACATCATTCTGCGCAAGAAACCTTAATTCACAATGTGTTAAATCTCGCCAGTCAACACGATTTGCCAGTTGTCGCGACGCACCCAATCCAATTTATTTCGCCCGACGATTTTAAAGCGCACGAAGCACGCACCTGTATTTCCGAAGGTTATATGTTGGCGGATTCGCGGCGCCCAAAAAACTTTACGCCCGAGCAATATTTCAAATCGCAAGCGCAAATGTGCGCATTATTTGCGGATATACCCGAAGCGCTCGCCAATACGGTGGAAATTGCTAAGCGCTGCAATTTGACGATTGAACTGGGCAAAAATTATTTGCCCAACTTTCCCACACCCAACGGCGAAAGCCTCGACATTTACCTCACGCAACAGTCTGAGATTGGTTTAGAGGCGCGCTTACAGGTGCTTTATGCGGATGAAAAATTGCGCGAGGAGAAACGCCCAGAATACGCAGAAAGGTTGGCTTTTGAATGCAAAATGATCAATCGAATGGGTTTTGCGGGTTACTTTTTAATCGTGGCCGATTTTATCAATTGGGCCAAAAATAACGGCGTGCCAGTCGGCCCTGGGCGCGGTTCTGGTGCTGGTTCGCTGGTGGCTTACAGCTTAAATATTACTGACCTCGACCCGCTTGCCTACAACTTACTTTTTGAGCGTTTTTTAAACCCCGATCGTGTTTCTATGCCCGATTTCGACATCGATTTTTGCATGGATGGTCGCGATCGCGTCATCGATTACGTCAAGCAAAAGTATGGCTTAGATGCAGTTTCACAAATCGCGACCTTCGGTACCATGGCGGCCAAAGCGGTGATTCGCGATGTTGGTCGCGTGCTCGATTTACCGTTTAATTTTGTTGATGGCATCGCTAAATTAATTCCGTTGGAGCTTGGCATTACACTAGAAGCGGCGCTGGAAAAAGAGCCGCAACTACAAGGGCGGCGAGAGTCTGAAGAAGAGGTGGCACAATTGCTGGAGCTGGCTTTACGGCTGGAAGGTTTGGTGCGCAATGTGGGCATGCACGCGGGCGGCGTGCTGATTTCACCGAGTAAGATTTCTGACTTTGCACCGATTTATTGCCAAGCCGACGGTGGCAGTTTGGTCAGCCAATACGACAAAGACGACGTGGAAGCGGTTGGCCTTGTGAAGTTTGACTTTTTGGGCTTGCGTACATTGACGATTTTAGAACTGGCTTTAGAAAATGCCAATAAACAGCGTGCCGCGGATGTAGGCGGAACGCCTGAGAGCCTCACTCCGCTTAGCTTCCAGAACATACCTTTGGATGATAAGGCGACTTATAAATTATTAAAAACGGCTAACACCACGGCAGTGTTCCAGCTAGAGTCACGCGGCATGAAAGACATGCTTAAGCAGGCATTGCCTGATTGCTTTGAAGATATTATTGCCTTAGTGGCTTTATATCGCCCTGGCCCGATGGATTTGATCCCAGATTATTGCCGACGCAAACATGGTAAACAACGTGTTGAATATCCGCATCCAGCGACTGAAAGTATTTTAAAAGAAACCTACGGCATTGCGGTCTATCAAGAGCAGGTGATGCAAATCGCACAGGTGGTGGCGGGCTATAGCCTAGGAGGCGCAGATTTGCTACGTCGTGCTATGGGCAAAAAGAAACCTGAAGAAATGGTGGCGCAGCGCGCGATTTTTACCGAAGGTGCCAGTAAAAATGGCTTAAACGAACGTCAAGCCAATGAGCTTTTTGACTTGTTAGAAAAATTTGCGGGTTATGGTTTTAACAAGTCGCACGCAGCGGCCTATGCGCTGGTGGCCTATCAAACTGCTTACTTAAAAACGCATTATCCTGCTGCATTTTTGGCGTCCACCATGTCGGCGGATATGAATAATACCGACAATATTCATCTGTTTTTTGATGATTGCGCGCCGAATAAAGTAGAAGTGTTGCCGCCCGATATTAACCAAAGTGGTTATCGCTTTGAGCCTGTCAACTATGGACAAATTTTGTATGGTTTGGGCGCGGTAAAAGGCACAGGATTAGCGGCTATTGAGGTGATTTTAGCTGCGCGCGAACAAGGCGGGCCGTTTAAAGATTTGTTTGATTTTTGTAATCGTTTAGATTTGCGCAAGGTGAATCGTCGTGTGATTGAATCGTTGGTTCGTGTTGGTGCGTTTGATAAGATTGAGCCAAATCGCGCTGCATTGTTAGCGGGCGTTGGTATGGCGGTTGTAGCGGCCGAGCAAAATAATAGCCACGCTGGGCAAGATAGTTTGTTTGGAGGTGTAGCGGAGACTAAACATGAGTTGCCGAATCTGCCAGCTTGGTCGCCCGAGCAGGCATTAATTGAAGAAAAAGCTGCGCTTGGCTTTTATTTAAGCGGACATCCTTTTTTAAACGCCAAAGAAGACATCAGCCAATTTGTGCGCGGTACATTGGCCGATTTGGCACCGCAAGAGCAGCCAAAACTAATCGCAGGCGTGGTAACTGGCGTGCGCATTCGCATGACACAGCGCGGCAAAATGGCGATTGTGACGCTGGATGACGCGGTTGCCAGAGTAGATGTGGTGGTGGGCAGCGAAATGTTAAATCAATATGCCAGTTTGATAAAAGAAGACCAATTGTTGGTGATTGAGGGCCGCGTCAGCAACGATGATTTTTCTGGCGGAATTCGCGTGACGGCGCGCAAAATATTCAATTTAGCCAGCGCGCGCAGTCATTTTGCCAGCATGCTGAAAATATCATGCAATGGGCAATCGGACGCAGCAAAACTCACGACAATTTTGAGCCCTTATTGTAAAAAAACCGCCGATTCAGACAAAAAACTGTGCCCAGTAAAAATTGAATATCATAATAGCCAAGGTCAAGCCAGTTTAATGCTGGGCGAGGCGTGGCGAGTAGAGCTTCAAGACGAGTTATTACAAAATCTACATGCTTGGTTATCTGTTGATAACGTAAAAATCCTTTATAATTAGCGCAGTTTGTATTTTGCGCACTACACAATATGAAAGCCAGAAATGAAAGTTAGTTATTTAGATTTTGAGCAGGGCATTGCTGATCTGGAAAACCGTATCGACGCGCTCCAGGTGTCGCATGATGACCATGACGATTTAGATATTTCCAAAGAACTTGAGCAGTTACAGAAAAAGAATAAGAAAATGCTCGAAGATACTTATAACAACCTAAGCGCATGGCAGATTTCACAGGTGGCACGCCATCCGCAACGGCCTTACACGCTGGATTACATCGCTGCATTATTTACCGATTTTGAAGAGCTGCATGGCGACCGCGCATATGCGGATGATCCTGCCATTGTGGGTGGCATTGGCCGTTTTGAGGGCATTCCCGTCATGGTGATTGGTCATCAAAAAGGACGTGATGTGAAGGAGCGTCAATATCGAAATTTTGGCATGCCGAGACCTGAAGGTTACCGAAAAGCTTTGCGTTTATTTAGGCTTGCAGAAAAGTTTGGATTGCCGATTATCACCTTAATTGATACGCCAGGTGCATATCCTGGTATCGGTGCGGAAGAGCGCGGTCAGTCGGAAGCAATTGCGCGCAATTTATACGTGATGACTGAGCTAAAAACCCCGATTTTGGGCGTGATTATTGGCGAAGGTGGTTCGGGAGGCGCGTTGGCGCTGGGCGTGGTTGATCAGCTTTTGATGCTACAATATTCTACTTATTCAGTGATTTCGCCCGAAGGTTGCGCTAGTATTTTGTGGAAAAGCGCGAGTAAAGCACCAGAAGCTGCAGAGACATTGGGCATTACGGCCGAACGTTTGAAAGTGTTGGGTTTGGTGGATGTGATTGTGGCTGAGCCCTTAGGTGGCGCGCATCGTGACGCTGAAACCACCATGCAGTCGCTGCGTCGCACCTTAAAAGTTGAGCTCGCGGCGCTACAAAAGAAAACCACCGACAAGTTACTCGCGGCGCGCTACGAGCGGTTAATGAGCTATGGCAAGTTTAAAGAAACAGCCAGCAAGTAGCTCAAAAAAATCACTTCAACATCAGCTTAAAGTTTTTTTAGCTGGTGTTTTTTTAAGCCGAAATAAACCAAATCCTAAGTTGCTATTGGCTTTCAGCGGCGGTTTGGATTCCGCCGTATTGTTGCATTTGCTTGTCGAAATCAATAAATCACTTCCGTTTCAGTTGCACGCGCAGCATGTGCATCATGGTTTAAGTAAAAATGCCGATACTTGGGCAACTTTCTGCAAAGATATTTGCGCCAATTTGAATATCCCCATCGCCATTGCTAAAGTAAAAATAAATAAAAACAGCGGGTTAGGATTGGAGGCGACGGCACGCGAAGCGCGTTACAAAGCGCTTCTAGCTTCAGATGCCGACTTTATTTGTTTGGCACATCACCAAGACGACCAAGCTGAAACTTTGCTGCAGCAGCTCGCGCGCGGCGCCGGCGTAAAAGGTTTGGCAGGCATGGGAAACGTGAATAATAAACTGCTGCGACCCTTGCTGGATATGCCTCGCAGCGCTCTTGAGGCTTATGCAAAGCAACATAATTTGGCTTGGATAGAAGATGAAAGTAATCTCGACACAAAGTTTGATCGCAACTTTATGCGTCATGAAATTCTGCCGAAATTAGAAAGACAATATCCCGCCATTAAGCAAACCATCAGCCGTGCCGCGCAGCATATGGCGGAAGCGGATGTGTTGCTGAATGAATTGGCCCAAATCGACGTAAAAGAATGTTTAATAAATAGCCAACAATTGCAGTTGGTGCCCTTGGCAAAATTAGGCGGCGCGCGCATAAATAATGCGCTGCGCTGGTGGTTATTACAGAATAATTGCGATGCACCAAGCGCGGCGCAATTGCAGCAAATCTCGCAGCAACTTTTTCATGCAAAGTCTGACGCAAACGTTAAAATTAAACTGTCTGCAAGCCTTATTTTACGCAGCTTCCAGGGCAGTGCTTATTTGATTAAAAATGTGCAAGAAGGTGAAGTGGAATATCAGCGTAGCGCGTTCAGTTTGCCTTGGCAGGGCGAAAAAACTATTATGTTGCCCGATCAATCGCGGCTGTTTTTTAGCGAAAAATTGGGCGAAGGCATCGCACTTCGACATCTCGAAAAAAGCCAACTTATCATTCGCTATCGCCAAGGTGGCGAGACTTTAAAGCCTGAAGAAAATCGCCCAAATCGCAGCCTAAAAAGTTTATTTCAAACCTCACAAGTCCCACCTTGGCAACGCGAGCGCTTGCCTTTGCTGTTTGTAAATGATGAGCTCGCCATGCTTCCTAACATTGCAGTGGCGGCCTTGCTTAAAGCCAAACCTGATGAATTAGGTTTGTTTATTAAGTGGCAAGATATCTACATAATATAATCACACAATTTTACTAAAATTTTCTGCCCTGCAACCCGCATGGATATTGGCTCGCAGAGCATTAATTTTTAAGTATTTTAATGAATGTTGGCCATATATTTTCTAATATTTTAGGCTGTGCTGCAGCGGTTGGGTGCAAGCCATCGGCTTGAATTAAATTTGGATTGCCAGCCACGCCCTCTAAGAAAAAAGGTACTAATTTTAGTTGATGTTTTTTGGCTAAAATTTGGTAATTTCGGCTAAATTGTTTGCTGTATTTCAGCCCATAATTGGGCGGAATTTTCATCCCAAGCAATAAAGCTTGCGCTTTTTGTGTCTTGGCTTGTTTTATCATGGTATCTAGATTATTGAATATTTCATCATTTTTTAGGCCGCGCAAACCATCGTTGCCACCCAGCGCTATTACGACAATATTAGGTTTCTGTGTAGCTAGCATGTCTGTAAATCGGCTTAGACCGCCACTAGTGGTTTCGCCGCTAATGCTGGCGTTAATCACTTTATAATTGTATTTTTTCTGTGAGATGCGCTGTTGCAATAAAGCCACCCAGCCCTGATCTTGCTTTATATTGTAGGCGGCAGATAAGCTATCACCAAACACTACGATAGTTTTTGCGCTGGCTTCTGAGCTGGTTTCTGCGGCAATAGCAGGCATTGCAACCAAATTGCTTACAATAAGACTAACAGCCATGAAAAAATTAAACAGTGCTTTATTCATCATTACTTTATAAAGAGAACGCATGAACTATGTTACTTTCTGAGCCAATTGATTCACTACAAACGCACCAAACCACAATAAGTACTAGTATTAAAAATACTAGCGCTATTTTAGCTACAAATTTGGCTAAGCACGTAGGTGAGGGTGCAAATAAAATTGAAATTTTAAATGACCTTAATTTACAGGTTGCACAAGGTGAGAGCGTGGCGATTGTGGGTAGTTCAGGCTCAGGAAAATCAACCTTGTTGGCATTGCTGGCAGGTTTGGACGTGCCGACCAGCGGCAATGTTGAAGTTGCTAGCAAGCCTTTTAGCGCGCTAGATGAAGATGCGCGTGCGGCAGTGCGGGGTGCGCAAATGGGATTTGTATTTCAGTCTTTTCAATTAGTTAGCACCATGACTGCGCTAGAAAACGTAATGCTGCCAATGCAACTAGCCAATAGAAAAGATGCCAAACAAATTGCCATAGCAACGCTAGAAAAAGTAGGGCTAGGCGAGCGTTTAAATCATTACCCCAAACAACTCTCGGGCGGCGAGCAGCAACGCGTGGCCATTGCGCGCGCATTTGCCACGCAACCCTCTATTTTGTTTGCAGATGAGCCAACGGGTAATTTGGATATTGCCACCGGAGAGCGCATTATCGAGCTGCTGTTTAGCTTAAATAAGCAAGGCAATACCACGCTTATTTTAGTGACGCACGACGCGCAATTGGCAAAGCGTTGCAGCCGTGTTTTAACGCTACAAAATGGAACGCTACAAGATAGCCTGCAAAAAGCAATTTAACGCTCAATATATGCAACTCACTATTAAACTTGCTTGGCAACAATTACGCTCGCAGTGGCAATCGGGCGATTTGCGCGTGTTGTTGCTGGCCTTGGTGCTTGCAGTTACTTCCATTACCGCGGTGAGTTTTTTCACCAGCCGCATTGCCTCGCACCTTAATAATCAAGGTGGCATGCTACTGGGCGGCGATGCGGTGTTAATTTCTGACCATGCTGTTCCGCCAAAATATAGTGCCGAGGCCAAACAAATGAGCCTACAAGCCGCATCCACGCTTGAGTTTGCGAGCATGGCAATCAATGGTGATAAGAATCAGTTGGCAGAAATTAAAGCGATTGACGACAATTTTCCGCTGATTGGCGATTTTGATGTAGTGTTTGAAGACGCACAGTTTGCAGCAGAAAATTCAACACAAAATGCGCAAGCAAAAAATAGTCAAACCCAGCCAAAAAAAGGTGAAGTTTGGATAGAGCCACGTTTGGCCAATGCGCTCAATTTAAAGTTGGGCGATCAACTAGAATTAGGCGCTAGCAATTTTAAAGTGGCAGGTTTGCTGATGCGCGAACCTTCGCGCGGTGGCGATATGTTTAGCTTTGCGTCACGGGTGATGATGCACATCAGTGATGTACCAAATACCGAGCTGATTCAGTTTGGTAGCCGCGTTAAATATCAATTGGTGCTGGCGGGCAATGCTGAAAATGTTAAACAATTTATTAGCAAAATAACGCCTAATTTGCAGCGTGGTGAGCGCATAGAAGACGTAAAAACGGCGCGACCAGAGATACGTAGTGCGCTAGATAAAGCGGAAGTATTTTTGGGCTTAAGTGCCATGGTGAGCGTGGTGTTAGCGATGGTGGCCATGCTGCTTGCCAGTGCACCGTTTGTGGCGCGTAGCCAAGAAACGGCGGCGCTGTTGCGCTGCTTTGGTGCTAGCAAAGCCAATATCGAGAACATCATGCTGATTCAAACCGCGCTGTTGGGCGTATTTGGCGGCATTGTTGGTTGCTTGTTAGGTTATGCCGTTCAGTTTATTTTGGCGCATTTTGCTGGCCGTTTGTTTTTAGAAAGTCTACCACAACCCACCTTGTCGCCAATTTTGACAGGCCTAACATTAAGTTTTGCCATTTTATTTGCCATTATGTTGCCACATATTCGTAGCTTAAAAAATATCCCAACGATTCAAATTTTGCGCAAAAACTTTGTGCTAAACCCCAGCAAAGTTTGGTTAAATTATTTACCAGTGGTACTGGTGGTGATTGGCTTAATTTTTTGGATAGCAAAAACAGCTAAATTAGCAGTAGCATTTTTGGCCAGTATTGTTGGCATTTGCGTGGTGGCAGGTTTGCTGGCGTATGGCTTAGCGCTGCTGCTGCATCGTGTTAGTCAAAGTGGCAATATTGACAACAATATTAGCTTGGGCATGGCTAATTTAAAGCGGCGTTTAGGCTTATCGATTGCGCAAATTATTGGTTTTAGTTTGGGTGCCATGGTGCTGATGTTGCTGGTGATGATTAAAACCGATTTAACTCAAGCTTGGCAGAAATCGTTGCCACAAGATGCGCCAAATAGATTCATTATTAATATTCAACAAAATCAGGTGGAGTCTGTTAAAAGCTTTATTCAGGGAGTTTCTAAACAAGCTAGTCCGCAAGTTTTTGCCATGATACGTGGCAGATTGGTTGAAAAAAATGGCCAGCCAATTAATGAAGAAATGTTTACAGAAGAGCGCGCAAAAAGACTGGTGTCGCGTGAATTTAATTTATCCTCAGCGGCCGTGATGCAAGCTGATAACAAGCTGCTACAAGGTCGCTGGTGGCAAGCTGATGAAGCGACTGCGCCGTTATTATCGCTAGAGCAAGATATTGCGCAGGCGCTGAAAGTCAATCTTGGCGACACGCTCACTTACGATATTGCGGGCAGCCGTATTGCTTTAACCGTCACCAGTATTCGAAAAGTCGAGTGGGATAGCATGCGCGCTAACTTTTTTGCGGTAACGCCGCCACAAACTTTGGCTAAATTTAGCGCCAGTTATATGACAGCGTTTTACCTACCTAAAAGCCAAGATAATACGCTCAATAGCATGCTGCAACAATTCCCAAACTTTACCGTGATTGATGTCGCCAGCGTCATGAATCAAGTGCGTGACATTATGAGCAAGCTGGCCGCGGCGGTGGGTTTTGTATTTGGCTTTTGCGTGCTGGCGGGGCTGGTTGTGCTATATGCTGCGCTGTTGGCCACACGTACGTCGCGCTTGCAAGAATCAACACTGTTACGCGTGCTTGGCGCATCGCGCAAGCAAGTGACCATCACCATGCTCACTGAGTTTTTCAGCATTGCCGCAGTGGCTTCCATTGTCGCGGTGCTGGTGTCTAGCGTGTTAAGTTATTATTTAAGTCGCTTTGTGTTAGATATTCCGTATCAATTTAACTTTCCATTAGCACTTTATGTGCTGACGATTGCCCTCGTGCTAATCCCCTTAGCCGCATGGTTAGTCATTCGTGGCTACTTAAATGTGGCTCCAAAACAGCTGCTTAATAGCATTTAATTGGTTGTATATAACCACCAATATTGGCTGCCTATAACCAATTTATCGGGCTATAATAGCTGCCATATCAAACTATTCTTTCAAGTAGTTGATTTTTAATAATTTTTAAAATGCCCTACCAAATTTAAATTTGGGTATGGTTTTTGCATAATAATGAGTTGATATGACACAGTAATAAACATCAATAATTATAGGGATTAGCATGAGAAACACATTAACACCCAAACTCATTACGCCAGTCATTACAGCGGCCATTATTGCGGCCTATGCTGGACCAAGTTTTGCTGAAAACAAAGCTGAGGCGCTAGAAACTGGCACAATTGAGGTGATTTCTACCACGCCGTTGCCGGGCATTGGTACTAGCATTGACCAAGTGCCTTCGAATGTACAATCGGTGAGCTCAAAAGATATTGCCAAGCAACACACGCTAGAATTATCCGATTACATCAACAATAATTTGGGCGGTGTGACGATTACCGAAGGCCAAAGCAACCCCTATATGGCCGATGTGAATTTTCGCGGCTTTACTGCCTCACCCCTAGCGGGCGCGCCGCAGGGCCTGTCTGTGTTTCAAGATGGCGTGCGTATTAACGAACCATTTGGTGACACGGTCAACTGGGGGCTCATTCCGCAAAGCGCGATTTCTAGCATCAATTTAATGCCAGGCTCTAACCCAGTTTTTGGCTTGAACACTTTAGGCGGCGCGCTTTCTGTGAACACTAAAAGCGGTTCTAGCTACCCAGGTTTATTTGCAGAAGTGATGGGCGGCTCGTGGCAGCGGCGTGGTTTTAACGCAGGTTATGGCGGCAGCTCTAATTTAAGTGCAGGTGGCAATATTGATTATTTTGTGACGGCTAATTTTAATAAAGAAGAAGGTTGGCGCGATTATTCGCAAAGTGAAGTGAATCAACTATTTGGAAAAATTGGCTGGCAAGATGATAAAAGCGATTTGGACTTAAGTTTAACCGTAGCGCACAACAATTTAAATGGCGTGCAAGCGCTACCAAAAAGCTGGCTCAATAAGCCAGAAATCGGCTACACATTCCCCGACAGTATAGGCAACCGCATGCAAATGTTGACCTTAAAAGGCAGCCACTTTTTTACCGATAATCATTTAGTGGGTGCGAATGTGTATGTGCGTAATAGCCGCATTAATAACTTTGCCAGCAACACCAACGATTGCTTTGCGAGCTTAGAAACTGCTTCTGGTGAAGCTTGCGACCAAACGCTGGTAGAACCCGTGGATATTGCCGATCAAGGCTCTAATGAGCAATCATCTACTTCGCAATTGGGTTATGGTTTCGCCGCACAATATTCTTACTTGGGTGATGTGATGAAGCATAGAAACCAGTTTACAGCTGGGTTTAGCGCCGATTTAGGTCGCACCAAATACAAAGCAGACGAACAAACCAGCACCTTTAGTCCGGATCGAGGTGCTACGCCAACTAGCGATTTTGAAACAGAAACTGACATCAAGGCCAACAATAAATATCTTGGCTTGTACGCTACTGATATTTTCTCGGTGAACGAGCAATTCCATGTCACTTTATCTGGCCGCTACAATTATGTGCAAGTGCGCATTAAAGACAATATGGAGGCTGATGCCAACACTGGTAAATTTGTCTCAGGTGACACTGATAGTATTAAACACAGCTTCAACCGTTTTAACCCCGCGATTGGCTTGAACTATAACCCCAGCGCCGCTTTGGGCTTTTACGGCGGCTACAACGAAGGCATGCGTGCGCCAACGCCAATTGAATTAAGCTGTGCTGATCCGCTTACGCCATGTCGTTTACCAACCGACTTTTTGGCCGACCCACTGCTAGATCCAGTGATTTCAAAAACGTTTGAGGCGGGCGTACGTGGCAAGTTAAATTCAAACCTGCATTGGAACGCAGGCGTGTTTAATACCAAGCTAAAAGATGATATTCAGTTTATCAGCAGTGGTAATGGTTTCAACCAAGGCTATTTTGATAATGTGGGTGATACGCAGCGTCAAGGCTTGGAGCTAGGTTTGGGCGCAAAATTTGATAAGTTAAATTTAACGGCTAATTACCAATATTTACGCGCTACTTTTAAAGATAGCGTCATGTTCCATAATGAGAATAACTCATCAGCTGATGTGGATGGCAATTACACGACGAAATCTGGCGATTACTTGCCGAATATTCCTAAATACTCACTCAAACTGCGCGCAGCTTATGACTTTACGCCAGATTTGACGGTGGGTTTAAACATGATTGCCAGCGGCAGTATTTTCGCGCGTGGCGATGAAAATAACCAAGATGTAAACGGCAAAGTGGCGGGTTACACCGTTTTTAATGCCGATGCTAACTGGCGCTTTCACCAAAATTGGAGTGGCTTCTTAAAAGTTACTAATATTTTAGATAAAGATTACGCCAGCTTGGGTATTTTAGGCACCAATGCCTTTAATACGGCAGATAAAAGCTTTAATATCGACCCAACCACTTGGCAAGCCGAGCAGTTTCAATCGCCAGGCGCGCCTCGCGCCGCTTGGGTGGGCGTGCGCTATGAATTCGGCGGCGCTAAAAAATCTGCCGCGAATATAGATAATGATTAAAGGCCAAGGTTTATAAAGGAATAAGCTTGCTCGCACAAAAAATTTATACGGAGCCTAAACAACCACAACTTAATCAAGCTAAAAAAGTATTGATTGTTGAGGATGAAGTGCTATTTGCACGCGCGGTGCAAAAGCATTTACAAAAAGCTGGTTTTGAGTGCGAGCATGCTGAAAACTTGGCCGATGCTCGTGCAATTACTAAGCAATTTTCGCCAGATTTTGTGCTACTCGATATGCGTCTGCCAGATGGGAATGGCTTAGATTTGTTGCCAGAACTTGCTGCTAGCGGCATAGCGGTGATTGTGATGACTGCGTATGGTGACATTAGCGATGCCGTCAATGCCATTAAGCTGGGCGCGATTGATTATCTTAAAAAGCCGATTGATTTAGATGAGCTGTTATTAATCGTGCAGAAAAATGAAAAAACTGCCGAACTTAAAATCAGCTTAGATTACTCGCGCCAACGTAGCTTGCATGAGTCAGAAAGCGTCAATTTAATTGGCGAAAGCCCTGCAATTGAAAGCTTGCGTTTGCAGATTGCGCGCATCGCTCAATTGCACAACACAAATGATGCAACGCCACCAACGGTGCTGATTATGGGCGAAACTGGCACTGGCAAAGACGTGGCGGCGCGCTTGCTGCATGCCAGTTGCGCTAATAGCAGCAAGTCTTTTGTGCATGTGGATTGCGCATCATTGCCCGCAGAATTGATGGAAAGCGAGCTGTTTGGCCATGAAAAAGGCGCGTTTACTGGCGCGAATAATACGCGCCCTGGCTTAATTGAGGCGGCAGAAGATGGCACATTATTTTTGGATGAAATTGGCGAATTGCCGCTGACATTGCAAGCCAAATTATTGAATGTGCTAGAGCGCCGCGTGGCGCGCCGTTTGGGCTCTACTAAGGAGCGCAGCGTGCCAGCGCGCATCATTGCCGCCACTAATCGCGATTTGCACGAGATGGTGGCCGCTGGAAAATTCCGCTCCGATTTGTATTATCGTTTGAACGTGATGATGATTTCGATTGCGCCTTTACGCGAGCGTGGCGATGATGTTCTGTTGCTGGCGAAACATTTTATACAGCTTACCGAAAAGCGCTATGGCTTAGCAAAACACACGCTTAGTCAAACCGCGATTGATGCGCTACAACATTACTCATGGCCAGGTAATGTGCGCGAGTTACGGCATCAGATCAGTCGCGCGGTATTACTGAGCAATCAGATGCAAATTTCTGCGGCAGACTTGGCTTTGCCTATCGCTAAGCCAGAGCAGCAAGCCGCTATTTATCAAGTGCAACTCACCTTGGATGCATCAGAAAAAAGTATGTTATTAAGTGCGCTGGATTCATCGCATAATAACGTGTCGGAAGCCGCGCGCAAACTAGGCATCACGCGCATGACGATGCGGTACAGAATGGATAAACACAGCATCCAAGTTTAAACACATTTAATCGACACATTGCGGCGTTGCGCGGTGCTCAAAATCCTCAAGTACTTCGTGTACATTCCGGCTTTTCCGCGCCGTGCGCCTCGCACTGTATTCGATAAAATGCGTTTATGGTTTTTCTGTGTTAATACACGCGTGGTATTATTCTAGATATTCAGTATCTGGAGTTTCGCATGTCAATCGGTTCCCCTTTAACGCCATCTGCCACCAAAGTGATGCTGCTCGGCAGCGGCGAGCTAGGCAAAGAAGTTATCATCGCGCTGCAGCGTTTTGGCGTAGAAGTGATTGCGGTGGATCGCTATGAAAACGCGCCTGGCCATCAAGTGGCGCATCGTGCTTATACCATCGATATGACCGATGCGGTTGCGCTGAAAGCCTTAATTCACAAAGAAAAACCGCATTTAATCGTGCCAGAAATTGAGGCGCTGAATACCGATGCACTGGCCGAAATTGAGGCCGATGGATTTATGGTGATTCCTACCGTCAAAGCCGTGCAACTCACCATGAACCGCGAAGGAATTCGCCGCTTAGCGGCTGAAGAGCTTAAATTACCCGTTTCACCTTATGCTTTTGCACGCAGCGCAGCTGCCCTGCAAGCTAGTATCGACGAGGGCATAGGCTACCCCTGTTTTATTAAACCAACAATGTCATCTAGCGGCAAAGGGCAATCGCGCATCACTGAAAAATCGCAAGTACAAGCAGCGTGGGATTACGCCGCCACGGGTGGGCGCGTGAATTTGGGCGTGGTGATTGTCGAAGGTCAAATTGATTTTGATTACGAAATTACCTTATTAACCGTTCGCGCTAAAAA
The DNA here is from genome assembly GCA_031417915.1 of Methylotenera sp. Taxonomy (GTDB): domain Bacteria; phylum Pseudomonadota; class Gammaproteobacteria; order Burkholderiales; family Methylophilaceae; genus Methylotenera_A. The sequence goes on along the minus strand of JANOWN010000039.1, from coordinate 26,650 downwards.
TACGACAGGCGAAGTTCAAACCTACTTTTGCGAGCCCATCGGCCACGTGCAAAAAAGTGGCGATTATGTTGAAAGTTGGCAGCCACAAGTCATGACATCCCGCGCTTTAAAAAACGCACAAAGCATCGCCAAAACCATTACTGACGCACTTGGTGGCTTAGGTTTATTTGGCGTGGAATTATTTGTAAAAGGTGATGAGGTTTGGTTCTCGGAAGTTAGCCCGCGCCCGCACGACACTGGCATGGTCACCGTGTGTTCGCAACGATTGAGCGAGTTTGAGTTGCACGCGCGCGCGATTCTTGGTTTGCCAGTCGATGTGAGCATGACAAAATCTGGCGCGAGTGCGGTAATTTATGGTGGAATTGAATCTAAGAATCTTAAATATAATGGCCTGGAAGCCGCTCTGGATGTACCTTGCAGCGATGTGCGTTTATTCGGAAAACCTGAGTCATTTGCAAAACGCCGCATGGGCGTGGCGCTGGCAACTGGTAAAGATACCGATGAAGCACGCAGTCGCGCGAAATTAGCAGCGAGTTTAGTCAAACCAAGCGCTGCCTAATGCTCGATAAAATCGAAGAAGTCGGCAGCCATAAATCCACGTTTTATGAACTGCTGGGCGGGGAAAATGGCGGCATAGAAAAAATCCGCACACTGGTAGAAACCTTTTACGATATTATGGAAAGCGACCCGAAAGCTGCGCATATTCGGTCTTATCACGCAAAAGATTTAACCGAAGCACGCGAAAAGCTCTTTATGTTTTTAACTGGTTGGACAGGCGGTCCGCAGCTTTATATCGAGCGCTACGGTCACCCAAGGCTACGAGCGCGGCATTTGCCTTTTTCAATCGGTGAAGCTGAGCGCGACCAATGGATGGTTTGCATGATTACAGCCATGCATACGCTTAAGTTAGATGAAGAACTCATGCAAAAACTGGCCGAGCAATTGTATGGCGTGGCCGATTTTATGCGCAATAAGCCCAAATAAATCACTCAATAGTTATAATAAGTGCAATTAATACAAGCAATTAACTTAAACATAGTGCTATAGTCGTCACAACAATTCGAATGCGGCAAGCTGGGAGCTTTACTTGGTTACAGGTAATATTTTTCGCACGAGCATTTATCAGCTTCTAGCGACAGGCTGTTTGCTATTTTGGCAAGATACATGTTTTGCCAAAGATTTCTCTATCAACGCAACTTCCACTACGCAAAGTTATTTATATTGGTTTCTCGCATTATTGCTGTGTCTGCTTGCTGGATATTTCATGGGCAGCAGACGCCGTAGTGATGAAGAAAATTATCAAGCAACGATAGAGAAAAAACTAAGCGCGAACGAGCTACGCCTTAAGCAGCAGCAGGCTGCTTTGGCAGTGTTAACCACGGAGCAATTAAAAGATTGGCAAAATCCAGAAGAAATTTTTAGAGAAATTGCCAAAATTTCTGCAGAAACGCTGGATGTGGAACGTGTGAGTGTTTGGTTGTTTAGTGATGACAATCAACAGCTTGAGTGCATGGATTTATATTTAAAAACTAAAAATCTACACACAATCGCAAAACCCTTACAAGCGAAAGAATTACCTGAGTACTTTAAATTTATTTCGCAGCATCGCGTCATTGCGGCCAACGATATCATGTAACATCCATCCACAGTTGAGTTTACCAAAGGTTATGCGCAAGAAAACAACATAGGTGCCATGTTGGATGGCACCATTTGGCTGAACAACCAAGTCATCGGCGCAATTTGTCATGAGCATATGGGGAGCGCGCGTGAATGGACGCTAGACGAGCAAAGTTTTGCGGGTTCTGTGGCTGATTTAGCGCGTTTGACCATTGAAACACACAGGCGGCGCAAGGCCGAACAGGCGCTGGGAAAACAGAATGAAGAATTGGAGCTGGTAGTGCAAGCTAGAACACAGTCGCTGCAAGAAAGTCAAAGAACGTTTGAGTATGTGGTAAAAAATGCGCCTATTCCTATTTTAATTTTGGATAACAAGGGTGATATTGTAGATGCAAACCCAGAGGCGCAAGCTGCTTCAGGCTACAAGGCGAGCATTAAGGGTAAAAACTTTATAGAGCTGATTGTTTCTGATGAATCGCGCAAAAGAGCTATTGTCACGTCAGTGCGCGCCATGAAAGGCAAAGATTTTAAAGATGTTGAGCTGGTGTTACAAAACGCGCAAGGTGGCAAGGTCGAGTATGAATGTTCGTTAGGAGCTGTGGTGCAAAATGTGCAAAATGGACAGAACCAGATAGTGGCAATTGCACGAAACGTGTCGAATCAAAAGGCGCTACAGGCATCGTTAATTAAAGCGCGCGAGGCTGCAGAATCGGCAGATCGCATTAAATCGATGTTTGTGGCATCCATGTCGCATGAGCTGCGCACGCCACTCAATTCGATTATTGGATTTTTGGGCGTAGTGTTGCAGGGCATGTCGGGTGAGCTTAATCTCAAGCAAAAAGATCAGTTAGGACGCGCTTATCATTCAGCCAAACATTTACTATCACTCATTTCCGATGTGATTGATATTTCAAAAATTGAAGCAGGATTTTTGGACGTGCATGTTGAGAAGTTTGAATTAACACAATTATTAAATGAGGTTGAACATGCGGTTGAGCATATTGCAGATGAAAAAAATTAGACTTATATATCGATTGCCCAGCTAAATTAAGCTTAGAAACTGATCGTAAACGCTTGTATCAAGTGCTGTTAAATGTGGTCACTAATGCCTTAAAATATACTGAAAAAGGTACAGTTAAAATGGCTGCTAGCATCAAAAATAACCAACTATTTATTACAGTTGAAGATACAGGCATAGGCATTGATGAGGCTGGTTTAGCCAATTTATTTAAACCGTTCGAGCGCATAGACTCACGCTTAAGAATTAAAACGCTAGGCACTGGGCTGGGCTTATATTTGACGCGTAAAATATTATCTCAATTGCTCGGAGGTACTATTGAAGCCAAAAGCAAGCCAGAGCTAGGCAGCACTTTTACGATTGTGGTGCCCACTAAAATGCCAGAATTGATTGTGCAAAACGCCTCAATATTAGAAGAACCAAATTCGGCAGAATCTCATTTGAAAGAGCACTGATTGTGTCCACAGCTTTGATTATTGAAGATAACGAAAATAACCTCGAACTGATTCGATTTATATTAGAACAAGCGGGTTATAAAACACGCTTTGCGATGACGGGGCTGGAAGGTGTGCAACAAGTTTTGAGCATTCCACCCGACTTTGTCATTTTAGATATACAATTACCCGATATAAACGGATTAGAAGTGTTAAAACGCATCCGCGCAAGTGCAGTAGGCAAAAATATCCCTATTATTGCCATGACTTCGTATGCGATGTCTGGGGATAGGGAAAAGTTGTTAGCATCTGGCTGTACCGCTTATATTGAAAAGCCGATAGACCCCATGTTGGTGATTGGGCAAATACAAGAAGCGATAGGTAGGAAAAACTAAAAATGAAAATTCTAGTTGCGGAAGATGACGAAAATTCAAGACAGCTATTAGAAGCCGTGTTGTCTGCCGAAGGCTATGAAGTTGCTAGCTTTGAAAATGGTTTAAAGGCGCTCGCTTATCTACAAACCGAGCTTGTAGATCTGATTATTTCTGACATCTTAATGCCAGAAATGGATGGCTATGGCTTGTGTCGTGCCGTTAAGCAAAACCATAACCTGCAAAAAGTCCCTTTTATTTTTTACACCGCCACCTACACCACGTCGCAAGACGAGCGTTTTGCTATTTCACTTGGCGCCAATCGGTTTTTAGTTAAACCGATGTTGATGCCAGATTTATTGAAAATTATTACAGATGTCATTTCGTCAGATGAAAAATCGGGCGCACCTAAAAATCGCGGTTTGTATCGCGGCAGCCCATTAAAACTCGATAAGCAGCATGCTGACCGCGTGCGCTCTAAGCTAGATCAGAAATTAGTTGAATTAAACGAAGAAAAACAAAAACTTATTGCGAGCGAAGCGCGCTTTAGGGATTTTGCCGAGGCTTCTGCCGATTGGTTTTGGGAATCGGATGATCAGTTGAAAATTAATGCCGTTACTGGCGGCCCTGCAGGGTTGAATTTTTACAATTTGACAGATTTGGCGGAAGCCTGCCATAGCCACACGTCAAATGAAATGCTCAAAACTTTGCAATCACATAAGCGTTTTTCTGACTTCGTGGTGCATTTTACCGACGAAATGGGTAAGTTGGTTTATCTGCGTGTTTCAGGTAAGCCAGTTTTTGGAGCTGAAGGTAACTTTTTAGGTTATCGTGGTGTTGGGCGCGATGTCAGTGAAATGATGGCGCTGAATCGCCGTGTGGAGTTTTTGGCATCGCACGATGAACTGACTGGCTTACCAAACCGCAGCTTGTTTAGGCAGCGCCTAGAGCATGCCATTGCAAAAGCTGAGCGCACAGGGCAACAAGTGTTGCTGTTGTTTTTTGATTTGGATCACTTTAAGTTGGTGAATGACACGCTTGGACACGAAGCGGGCGATCAGCTATTAATTATGGCGACTAAACGTATTGCAGAAAAAGCGCGTGCCACTGATGCTTTATGTCGTCTGGGCGGTGATGAATTTGTGATGGTGATGGAAGGCGCGTCACCACAGGATGGACACCGTTTAGTGCGCGATATTATTACTGCATTTTCTACGCCGTTTGAGATTCAACAACAGAAAGTGTACTGCACCGCCAGCATAGGCGTGAGTGTTTATCCTGACGATACGACAGATCCGCAAACTTTGGTGGTGTATGCCGATTTGGCGATGTACCGCGCTAAACAAAATGGCCGTAATGATTTTGAGTTTTACACTAGCAACCTCAATTTTATCGCGCATCAATGGCTGGATATGGAAAATGGTATTCGCCATGCACTAAAGGAAAATCAATTTTTTATTGTGTTTCAACCACAGATAGAAAATAAGAAAAATCAATTAGTTGGCATGGAGGTGTTGCTCAGATGGCGCCATCCAGAGCGTGGCTTAATTCCGCCGCTTGAGTTCATTAAAATTGCCGAGCAATCTTCGCTAATTAACCAAATTGGCGAGTTTGTATTGGATGAAACTTGTAGACAAATGCGCGCTTGGATAGACCAAGGTTTGAAAGTGCCGCGTGTTTCGGTGAATGTTTCTGCGCGCCACTTGCGTTCAGAGTCTTTGGTCAAAAACCTAGCCAACATTACTGCGCGCTATGGCATTTCGCCCAATATGTTGTGCATTGAAATTACCGAACATGCGCTGTTAGAAGAAGGCGATACCGTTAAGAAAAATATGCGCCAAATAAAAGAGGCCGGCTTTAGCATTTCTCTAGATGATTTTGGCATGGGGCATTCTTCTTTGCTTTACCTCAAGCGTTGGGCCGTAGATGAGGTGAAAATTGACCGTACTTTTGTCGATGGCTTGGTCAATAGCGCAGAAGATCGCGTCATTGTAAAAGCGATTGTGGCGCTGGGTGACGCGCTAAGCTTGCAATTGGTGGGTGAGGGCGTAGAAAACCAAATGCAGGCGGATATTTTGGCTGCAAGTGGCTGCGTGAATGTGCAAGGCTACTTTTATTCGCCGCCTATTGAAGCTAAAGAAATGGAAACTTGGCTTAAGAAATAGGTTTTATTTGTTGGTCCTTAAACCACCCAGCAGAGCCGCTACTGGCAGCTTGCGATTGATTCCAGACATACTCTTTGTGCTATCAGCATTACTCGAAGTTGGCTCGTAAGGCTTGTCAAACCAAGGATCTGCAGAAGGCTTGCGTGCATGTTGACGCGGTTTAGCAGCATGTTTAGATCTATTTGAATCAATCGTATCATCAGATTTACTTTCAAAAGACTTACCTTCAGCCCTAGCTTTAAAATCAGAATGCTTGGAAGCCCCATGGTTATTGGGTTGCAGGCCTGCACTGGAATGCTTTCGTCCAGTGGCAGCTGCTGAAATATGTGCTTTTTCTTTATCAATGCTACGTTTAATCAGTTTTTCAATTTCTGCTAAGTATTTTTCTTCTTCTTCACAAACAAGTGAAATCGCCACACCACTAGCACCAGCGCGACCAGTGCGCCCTATACGATGCACATAGTCTTCTGGCGCACTGGGGATTTCGTAGTTAATCACCATCGGCAAATCGCTAATATCTAAACCACGCGCAGCTACATCTGTTGCCACTAGCGCAATAACTTTGCCAGCCTTAAATGCGTCTAGTGCTTCTAAGCGTTCTTTTTGTGACTTATCACCGTGAATAGATTCGGCTGCAATACCTTCTTTTTGCAAGGCTCGACTTAAGCGGCTGGCGGTGATTTTAGTTTTGGTGAAAACAATGACTTGTTTGTTGTCTTCTGCCTTGAGTAATTGTGTCAGCAACGCTTGTTTTTTGTTTTGCTCAACCAAATACACTTTTTGCGTCACGTTTTCAGCCGTCGCGTTGCTGCGTGCCACTTCTATCAACGTTGGATTGGTTAAAAAATCATCGGCTAACTTTTTGATTTCATTTGAGAATGTTGCTGAGAACATCAAATTTTGGCGCTGTTTTGGCAGTAATGCCAAAATGCGTTTTAAATCGGGCATAAAGCCCATGTCTAACATTCTATCCGCTTCATCCAATACCAAAATTTGCACTTGGCCGAGGTTGAGCGTTTTTTGCTCCACGTGGTCCAACAAGCGGCCAGGCGTTGCAACTAGAATCTCAACCCCAGTTTTCAAATGCGGCGTTTGCGTTTTAATATCTACGCCACCAAAAACCACCAAGCTTTTTAGCGGTGTATGTTTGGCATAAACCTTGATGCTTTCTTCGACTTGAATTGCCAATTCACGCGTCGGCGTAAGCACCAGCGCGCGTATTGGGTGTTTGGCAGGTGAAGTGCTAGGGCTTGCGAACGGTAACAATTTTTGCAAAATCGGCAACGCGAACGCCGCCGTTTTGCCTGTACCAGTTTGCGCACCCGCCATTAAATCCTTGCCTTGCAAAGCCAATGGAATGGCTTGCGCTTGGATTGGCGTGGGCGTGGTGTAACCAGTCTCGTTAATCGCCTTTAACAAAGGCGCTGCTAGACCTAGAGCATCAAATTGTATTGCTTCTGTTGTCATAGTTTCCATTAAGCAAAACTACGTGGACGACGTGGTGCAGAGTCACCACCAGCACGTCCAGTATTTGAGTTAGCACGATCACCAGTTGGGCGTGGGCGTGGATTGCCGAATTTTTCACCAGCGTTAGTGCGTGGTGAATCGCCGCGTGGCGCATCTGAACGCTGCGCTGAACGAGCACCTTCAGAACGGCTAGGGCGAGCACCAAAGCTACCTTCAGGCTTGCGTGCGTATGGTTTAGGTGCAGAAGCTCTGTCACCATTATTTCTGCCACCAAAGCCTTTATTTAATTCGCGCGCAAATTGCATGTCGGTATCTTTAGTATAGCTACGGCTATTGCCATTTACTTCGTTAGTGCCTTCACGTGGCTGGCGATTGCCAGAAAATTCATTGCTGGCAAAGCGTTCACGGTTTGGTGCATCATTGCGCGCTGGCCTGTCGTTGCGGTCACCAAATGAACGTGCAGGACGCGCGCCATCATGTGTACGCTCTTTATTGCGGTCATTAAAACCACCGCTTCTCGCGCCATACGATTTTTCACCAGCTGGCTTTTCACCCATGATGCGATCGCCAAAGCTGCCACGTGCATTATCATGTGGTTGATAACCACCGCGTCCGCCAGGTGTATGCGCTGCACGTTCATTACGACCACGGCTAGCACCCGCGCCCTTATTGCCTCGTGGCGCATCTGTATTTGATGCATTAAAGTTACGTTTTGGCTCAAAACCTTCAACCACTGCGGCTTCCATGCGGTTGCCAGTAAACTGCTCAATTTTGCGTAAAATGTGTCTATCCATATTGGATGCGAACGAAATCGCGATGCCACTAGCACCAGCACGGCCAGTACGACCAATACGATGCACATAATCTTCTGCAAATTTTGGTAAATCGTAATTAATCACGTGTGAAATACCTTGTACGTCAATGCCGCGTGCAGCAACATCGGTAGCTACTAATACTTTTACATCGCCTTGACGCAATTTTGTTAGCGTACGGTTACGCGCGCCTTGTGTCATATCGCCGTGCAAAGCAGCTGTTTTGTGGCCAGCTGCGTATAAGTCTTCTGCTAATAAATCAGCATGACGTTTAGTACTGGTGAAAATAATCGCTTGGTTCATATCTGGCGCAATTAACAAATGTTCAAGCAATTTATTTTTGTGCGTCATGTCATCTACATAGTGCAAGCGTTGTTCAATGTTTGCGTGTTTTTCTTTTTGGCCAGCCACTTGAATAGTCTTTGGGGTTTTCAAGATTTGTTTGGCGATACGCGCAATGTCACCATCTAAAGTAGCAGAGAACAATAGCGTTTGGCGCTCAGCCGTGAGTTGGCTACAAATACGCTCAACATCAGGTAGGAAGCCCATGTCCAGCATGCGATCCGCTTCATCTAAAATCAACATTTGTAAACGTGACAAATCAATACGGCCACGCTCCATGTGGTCCAATAAACGACCTGGTGTTGCCACCAAAATATCTAAAGGTTGTGATAATAATTTATTTTGTAATGGGTAAGGCATCCCGCCTACGATACTTACGGTGCGGGCGCGGATGAATTTACCGTATTTGCGGGCAGCTTCGTTGACTTGCGCGGCAAGTTCACGTGTTGGCACAAGCACCAGAATGCGTGGGCCACGGCTTTTAAGCGCGTGCGGTGTTGCGAGTAAGTTTAAAGCGGGCAACATAAATGCTGCGGTTTTGCCAGTGCCGGTTTGGGCAGAGGCCATCAAGTCGTTACCAGCGGTAATCACTGGAATAGCCTGTGCTTGGATAGCAGTTGGGGTGGTGTAGCCTGATTCTTCAATAGCACGAAGCAGGGCGGTATCAAGATTTAATGATGCAAAAGACAAAGTATGTCCCTTTCTATAAAGCTGTTTTATAAAAACAAAAAAAGGGCGCAAGCAAGCACATAAGAGTTGACTATATGTTTTTAAAACATATGGTTGTCAACATAAAACGAGAAAAGCAATAATTTTAAAAATAGCTTTTTACCAGCGCACGGGCACAGCCGCTAACCAGTAAAAGATAGATTCTCATCTATATGATAGTCACTTCAACATTTCACGAGTGACAGAGGGTCAGGGCAATGAATTTAAAACTTCTAAAAGCTTTAAAGTTGCGCGCATTATAAACATTTATTCTGCTTTGTCAAAGGTTTATTCACTGGGTCAAAAGCTTATTGCAGTGAGTTGTGTTAAACTCTCGCCCTTTCAAACATATGGCAGTTCACATGTCTACTACCCCAAATTCTCGCAACTTGCGCAACGTCGCAATTATCGCCCACGTTGACCATGGTAAAACTACTATGGTGGATAAGCTTTTACAGCAAGCTGGCACATTTTCAGCGCATCACGCCATTGTAGAGCGCGTGATGGATAGCAATGACCTTGAAAAAGAGCGTGGCATTACTATTTTGGCTAAAAATACTGCAGTTGTTTACGAAGGCACGCATATTAATATTGTCGATACGCCAGGCCACGCCGATTTTGGCGGCGAAGTAGAACGCGTATTAGGTATGGTGGATGGCGTGGTGCTGCTGGTTGATGCGGTTGAAGGCCCAATGCCACAAACTAGATTCGTTACAAAAAAGGCGCTGGCGCTTGGCTTAAAGCCAATCGTAGTAATCAATAAAGTGGATCGCCCTGGTGCGCGTTGCGATTGGGTGATTAATCATACTTTTGATTTGTTCGCCAATTTAGGTGCAACAGATGAGCAGTTAGACTTTCCAGTCGTGTATGCGTCTGCTATTAACGGCTACGCCATGCTAGACATGAAAACACCATCTGATAACATGCGCGCGCTGTTCGACACCATTTTAAGCCACGTAAAACCGCCAGTGGGTGATCCAGAAGCACCATTACAGTTACAAATTTCAGCATTAGATTATTCTACTTACACAGGTAGATTGGGCGTTGGACGTGTGCGCAACGGCAAAATTAAACCAGGTCAATCAGTCACGGTGATGAACGAAGACAAACAAATTGCCATGGGTAAAATTAACCAAGTGCTCGGCTTTCAAGGCTTAGAACGCGTGCCAGTAGAAGAAGCGCTGGCTGGCGACATTGTGATTATTTCTGGTTTGGATGATATTGGTATTGGCTTTACTATTTGCGACCGCGAAAAACCAATGGGCTTGCCGCATTTGGGTGTAGATGAACCAACGTTGACCATGGATTTTATGGTGAATACCTCGCCATTGGCAGGCACGGAAGGCAAATTTGTGACTTCTCGCCAAATTCGTGATCGCTTAACTAAAGAGCTTTTAGTCAACGTGGCTTTGCGTGTGGATGAAACGGCAGATGCTGATATATTCCGCGTTTCGGGTCGCGGTGAGTTGCATTTAACGATTTTGCTGGAAACCATGCGCCGTGAAGGTTTTGAAATGGCTGTTGGCAAACCAAAAGTGGTGTACCGTGAAGTGAATGGCGAAAAATGTGAGCCGTACGAAATTTTGACGGTGGATTTAGAAGATGAACACCAAGGTGCCGCGATGGAAGAACTTGGTCGACGCCGTGGTGAAATGCAAAATATGGAATCTGACGGCAATGGCCGCACGCGTTTGGAGTATAAAATCCCAGCACGTGGCTTAATTGGCTTTCAAGGCGAATTTTTAACCATGACGCGCGGTACAGGCTTAATGGCACATATTTTTGACGAATACGCACCAGTTAAACCAGATATGCCAGGTCGTCGCAATGGTGTGCTCATTTCTGCTGAACATGGCGAGGCGGTAGCTTACGCACTGTGGAAATTACAAGACCGTGGCAAAATGTTTGCTGTACCGGGCGATAAGTTGTACGAAGGCATGGTCATCGGTATTCACAGCCGAGATAACGATTTGATTGTTAACCCGATTAAAGGCAAGCAGCTTACCAACGTGCGCTCATCAGGCACCGATGAAGCGGTACGTTTGATTACGCCGATTGCGCTTACTTTAGAGTCTGCAGTTGAGTTTATTGACGATGATGAATTAGTGGAAATTACACCAAAAACCATCCGTATTCGTAAACGTTATTTGTTGGAGCATGAGCGTAAACGCGCGTTTAAAGAGTAGTTTAAAAGCCAGCGAAAGCTGGCTTTTTGTTTTAATTGAATAAGCGTTCACTGGTAACGCAGTGCTTCGATAGGGTTTGGTCACGCCGCCTAGAATAAATTTTGGCACAAAGCTCAGCTAGAGTCGGGGATGTGCGATTACTTTAACCACAGGTCAGCCAAGTAATCCACAGTATTTTTATTGGTTATTTTGCATTATGCAATGGCTTTGCTAGCTTGGTACTGTGCTTGTGCGAATAGCCAATCAAATACTTGAACAATTAAATCGGAGCGTGGCTGACCTGCAACGCGGGAAAGCCACCATGTTTTTCCTGGTAAGCGTGGGTAGCTAGGCAAAATAACTAGCTGGCCACGCGCAATGCACTCTTCAGCTAATAGGTGTGGTATGAATGCAATCGTATTGCCGCGCAATACTGTATCTAGTAATAAACGGTTATCATCATAAATGGCTTTTTTGGGAAACAAGCCAAGATGTTCACGAAAAAATGCAGCTGTGTCATCACTGGTTAAGCTTTCTTCTAAACAGACCAGTGATGTGTGCAGATGATGCTGTGATAGTGCTATGTTTTCTAGTTGACTGGCCAAATCTGACCTTGCTGCAACGATCCATTCATCTTGTAAAAATGGCGTTTCTAGCAAACCTTCTTCTCTAATGGGGCGTTCACCAATTGTAATGTCGACGTTATCTTCATCAATATAGCGGGCGGATTCATCAGTAGACAATAGCGGTAACAACGCTGGAATTGATTGTTGAAGTAGTTCTAGCCGAGGTTGCAACCAGCCGTGCAAAAGTGGAGCAGGGCAAACAATTACCACTAGCCCTGGGTTTAAATAAGTCGTCATGCCCTCCATGCCATTGCGCAGGGTTTCTAGCGCGCGTTGCACACTACGCTGCAATACTGCGCCTGCCACCGTTAGCTCCACACCGCGACCAACACGGCGAAATAAATGCTGACCTATTTGCTCTTGTAAATCTTGAATTTGATGGCTAATGGCTGACTGCGATAGATAAAGCTCATCTGCTGCACGTGAAAAGTTTCCTAGACGAGCGGCGGCTTCAAAGCCCATTAGCAATTTAAGTGAAGGAATGCGTTGGTTAGACATATGAGAAAAACTAATCAATAGATGCAATAAACATCAATTTACATCAAGTATTGACTGTATACAATAGTGTTAGTTAATAAGATGCTAGTTAAAAAACTATGGAGAGCAACATGACTACTTTATGTGAAACATTACAACGTTCTGCGCTTCAGGCGTTATTTGTGACACCGTTATTATTGAGCAGTACGTATGCTTTGGCAGAAAATACAATTTCAGTTGACGCTTTAGCACCTATTGAAACTACTAAAGCCTCTGAAACAGCACCACCATACACACTCACTTATAACCTTGGTATTTACAGTGCATATCAATACCGCGGTAATAATCTTTCAGATGGCCCTGCACTGCAAGGGGGTATTGATTGGACGCATAACAGCGGTTTTTACCTGGGCACATGGTTTTCTACGATAGATCCTTTATATTCAGGCGAGAGCGATGTACTTGGCACCAAAGGGAATCATGTAGAAAATGACTTTTATGCTGGTTATTTCCATACATTTGAGAGTGGATTTGGCGTTAACTTCTTGGGTAATTATTACAAGTATTGGGAAGGCAGAAAAGCGAATAACGTCTTGCCTTCTGGCGATATTAGAAAACACAGACAGGATTCATTCGAGGTATCAGCTGCGCTGACGTACAAGTGGTTCACCTACACTTATTATAGAACATTGACCGATTATTTTGGCGCTGATGAAACGGATAAAAACTTCAATATCACAGGTAACCGCAATACAGATGGTGCAGATTACCACGAGCTTAGGCTGAATTATAAATTACCCATTGCTGATTTAAACTTTATGACCAAGGTGGGTTATGTAAGAACGCCGAATTTACAAGGCAATCAGGGCGATTTTGCGATTGGTCTTAACAGAGATTTTTCAATGCCTACTGGCGGCAAGCCTCTCGAAGGCTTTAATGCAGGTGCAGTATATACCAGTACTTTTTCTGTAAAAAATGAAGATTTTTATTTAACAACAGATGGTAGAGACGTCAATGAAGACTATATGTGGTTCTACATTAAACGTACTTGGTAAACAACTTTAATAATCATGGACAAAAAATGAATCGTTTTGATGCTAAAAAACTTGGATTTAGAATGCCAGCAGAGTGGGAGCCGATGCAAGCTATGTGGTTAGGCTGGCCTGTGCTCGAAAACCGTGAAGAGTTATGGGGTAAATACTACGAGCAAGTATGCCTTGAGTTTGCCCTAGTTGCAAAAACCATTGCTAAATATCAGCGATGCATCGTCACCGCGCATCATACTCAAGTTAAAAATGCCAGAAATCTTTGTGGCGCCACGGTAGAGGTGATGGCGGTAGCAGCAGAAGATAACTGGCTACGTGATTGCGGCCCTAATTTCATACAAGGCAGTAACGGCCAGTTAGCGGCAGCAGTGTTTAGATTTAATGCTTGGGGTGAAAAGTATCATCCTTATGATGGCTGCCAACAGCTAGCACAAGATATGGTGCGCCATGTAGGGGCGCAAATTTTTAATTCGCACATGGTGCTAGAAGGTGGGTCATTTTATGTGGATGGCTTTGGTACTTTACTGACCACTGAAAGTAGTTTACTGCATCCTAATCGCAACCCACACATGAGTAAGCTTGAGATAGAGGCAGAGCTGCGTCGTATGTTAGGCGTGGAAAAAATCATCTGGTTACCAGGCAACCCATTAGAAGTGGAAACGAATGGGCATATTGATGGCATTGCCTCGTTTACCGCACAGGGCAAGATACTGTTTCAATCTGCGCGACCAGACCAAGGTGAGTACTTCAAGATTATGCAAGAAAACCGTCGTGCCTTGGAGCTGGCTACAGATTGTCGCGGTAATAAATTTGAAATTCTAGATTTGCCATCACCTGTTGTCACTGAGCATTTTGATACAGAACGCGATTGCGATTGCTATGCCAACTATATTCTTGTGAACGGCGCAGTTATATCAACCGCCTTTGGCGTGGCGCAAGATGCAATTGCACGTGATGTTTTTGCCAAAGCTTATCCAAATCTGCAAGTGGAGTTATTGCCTGTGACCACGATAGGTGTTGGTGGTGGCAGCATGCATTGTTCTACGCAACAGCAACCTGCAACTAAAAATTAACCGATTTGATTGTATAAGGAGTTGACGCAAATGACATCGAAAAATATTACCGTAGCTGCGGTGCAAATGGCTTCTGGAAGCTGGGAGTTTGAAGACAACATGGCAACCGCAGAGCGCTTAATTCGCAAAGCAGCAGCGCAAGGCGCAAATTTAGTGCTCTGCCCAGAGCTGTTTATGATGCCATATTTTTGTGTGGATCAAAATATGCGTCACCTAGAGCTGGCAGAGCCATTTGCAGATAATCCACGCATTGCGCGATTTGCGGCCTTAGCGGCAGAATTAGGTATTGTAATACCAATCAGCTTTTTTGAGCGTGCTGGCAATGTTGCTTATAACTCTATTACCGTGGCGGATGCCGATGGTAAATTGCTTGGGCTTTATCGTAAAACGCATATACCAGATGCGCCTGGCTATACCGAAAAATACTATTTTACCCCAGGCGATACGGGCTTCAAAGTATGGAATACGCAATTTGGAAAAATCGGCATCGGCGTCTGTTGGGATCAGTGGTTTCCAGAAACTGCGCGTTGTTTAACGCTGATGGGAGCAGAAATGCTGTGCTTCCCAACCATTATTGGCTCTGAACCATTTAGTGATGAATATGACTCGTCAGGCCATTGGCAACGCACCATGCAAGGCCATGCCGCTGCCAATATGGTGCCGCTAGTCGCCGCAAATCGTATTGGTAGCGAAACAGGCATTGGCAACGGCAATGCTAAGCAGCAAGGGTTAACTGACATATTTTATGGCTCTAGCTTTATTGCAGACCATACAGGCGCAAAGCTGGCAGAAGCCAATCGTATTGATGAAACGATTTTATTACAAACATTTGATTTGGATGCAATACGCCGTGAGCGCCAATCTTGGGGCAATCTACGCGATCGTCGCCCAGAAATGTACCGCACATTATTAACCAGTGACGGTTCTGCATCTTGCTACAGTGGCAGTTAATATTTTTTTAAGGAGATTTGTCATGAAACTGATATTCAATAAAAGTTTATTAAATAAATATGTGATATTTACTTTGGCCTTTATCAGCCTAGGGTTAAGTGCCGAAAGCCAAGCAAAGCAAGAGGAGAAAGTGCTCAATATCTATAACTGGTCAGATTATATCGGTACAGACACCATTGCAAACTTTGAAAAAGAAACGGGTATTAAGGTACATTACGATATTTTTGATAGCAGTGAAATTTTGCATGCAAAATTGGTAGCAAAAAAATCAGGTTACGATATTGTGATGACTTCAGCCGATTTGGTAAAGCAAGAAAGTGATGGCGGACTCATCCAAAAGTTGGACAGAAAACAGATCACTAACTGGAAAAATCTAGACCCAGTGATTTTAGCCAAACAAGAAAAATACGATAAAGGCAATGCATATTCAGTGGGTTGGATGTGGGGATATACCACAGTAGGCATTAATGTTGATAAAGTAAAAAAAGCCTTAGGCACAACACCCATGCCAGATAACGCTTGGGATTTAGTATTAAACCCTAAATATACCTCAAAGCTAAAATCATGTGGTATCTCGTTTGTAGATGCGCCGACTGAGATTTTCCCACTAACTTTACACCATCTTGGTAAGCAACCTTTTAGTACCATTGCGGCCGATTACAAAGCAGCGTTTGATGTGCTGATGAAAGTGCGCCCAGATATTAAAAAGTTTGACTCTGCAGGTCAGCTTGAAGATTTGGCAACAGGCTCAGTGTGCGTGGTGTTTGGTTGGGTAGGTAACATCAATAATGCACGTAATCGTTCTATAGAAAATAAATCGCCGCAAAATATTGAGGCACTTGTACCAAAAACAGGCGGATTAATGTTTATGGATACGATGGCGATTCCTATTGATGCACCCCATGTTAGCAATGCACACAAATTTATTAACTATATTTTAAGACCTGAAGTACATGCTGGCATTACCAATACCGTGACCTATGCTAACCCTAATAAAGCTGCAACGCCATTTGTGAGCAAAGAAATTAAGAACAACAAATCGATTTATTTATCAGATGCAGATATGGCTAATTTGATTCCGCCCAGTAATATTGATGATAAAAATATACGTCGCGTTAGAACACGTTTTTATACACAATTTAAAACTGGCATTTAACCAGTTGATATTTTCTGCATGATTGTCATAAAAAATAATAAAGGGAAAACATCATGATGCCCAGAAGGAAGTTTATGCAAGCGGTGGCGGTTTTGCCATTAAGTTTATTGATAAGACCCTCTGGCGCAGCCGTTATTGATGAGGTTATTGATGAAGTTGTTGAGCAAGTTAGTGACTCTAAATCTAGCCAATCTAAAATGGTTAAAACTAAAAATGAACTGGTTGGCAATTGGCGTATGCCAGATGAATCTGAGCCGCACAAGCGCACTTGGATGGCGTTCGGTGCGAGCGAGGAGATTTGGGGTGACAAATTATTGCCTGAAGTGCAACGCAACCTTGCATTAATCGCGCTGACTATTGCGAAATTTGAGCCTGTTTCTATGTTGGTTCGGCAAGAAGATGTCGAAACAGCAAAAAAACTCTTAGGTGATTACCCGCGTTCAAAAGTTGAGCTAGTCATTTCTCCGCTAGATGATTTATGGATGCGTGACACAAGTGCTGTGTTTGTGGTGGATAAGCAGGGCAAAAAAGCGGCGATTGATTTTAATTTTAATGGTTGGGGTGAAAAGCAGGCTTTTGAACAAGATGCAGGCGTGGCAGAGCTTGTTGCGAAGCAAGCAGGCGTTGCTATCTTGGGTACTAAGCTGGTGCTAGAAGGTGGCGGTATTGAGGTTGATGGTCGTGGCACTGCGATTATTTCAGAAAGTTGTGTGTTGAACGTTAACCGTAATCCTAATGTGACTAAAGCGCAGTTTGAAGCTGAAATCAAAAGTCTATTAGGCTTAAAGAAAATAATTTGGATACCCGGCATTAAGGGCATGGATATTACCGATGGCCATACCGATTTTTATGCGCGCTTTGCGAGTCCTAGCGTAGTGTTGGCAGGTTACGACGCTGATCCAGAATCTTATGACCATGCAGTAACACAAGCCAATATTGATGTTTTGCGAAAAGCTACTGATGCGCAAGGTAAAAAGCTAAAAGTGATTACACTAGAGGCACCAAGTACGGTGCGGCCTCAATACGAATCGAAAGATTTTGCAGCGGGCTATATTGGCTTTTACGTGTGTAATGGCGCAGTAATTGCCCAAGAGTTTGGCGACAAACGCGCAGATAATGCTGCCAAAAAAGCGTTACAAAGTGCATTTCCCACGCGTAAAATTGTACAAATTAATGTGGATGGCATTGCAAGTGGCGGCGGCAGTATTCATTGCACGACACAACAAGAGCCAAAAGCATAGCAAAAGCCCAGCGCTTATTTTTTTACAGCAAAAACTGCATTGAACAATGCCAAGATGCCCCAGTATTATTCAACTACTCTACGCCTTGGCTAGCCAAATAGTCCTCATAATTACCCGTAAAGTCGACAATGCCATCGGCTTTAATTTCCAAAATGCGTGTGGCGATGGAGCTGACAAATTCACGGTCGTGGCTGACAAAGAATAGCGTGCCTTTGTATTTATCCAGCGCGGTATTCAGCGCCTCGATTGATTCCATATCCATGTGATTAGTAGGTTCGTCCATTAGCATGACATTGGTTTTTGCTAGCATCAGTTTGCCGTAAAGCATGCGGCCTTTTTCGCCGCCAGATAATACTTTTACAGACTTTTTGGTATCTTCGCCGCCAAACAATAGGCGGCCTAACATGCTGCGCACCACTTGGTCGTCGTCATTACTTTGGCGTTGCAGCGTCATCCATTCAAACAAGTCTTCGCCTTGCTCAAATTCGTATTCGTGATCTTGCGCAAAATAGCCAATGGTAGCCTTCTCAGCCCATTTTACTTCGCCGTGTTTGGGTTTTAAATCGCGTGCTAAACAACGTAACAGCGTGGTTTTGCCGATGCCATTTTCACCCAAAATGGCGACTTTTTCGCCTGCTTCAAACATCAGCTCCACATCGTTAAACAATATTTTATCAAAACCGTGACTGAGTTTTTTAAGCTCAACCGCGTTGCGGTGCAGTTTTTCGCGCTCGTCATATTCAAAACGAATAAATGGATATTGGCGGCTAGAAGGCTTAAACACTTCAATTTTGATTTTATCAATTTGCTTGGCACGGCTAGTGGCTTGCTTGGCTTTGGATGCGTTGGCCGAAAAGCGCCGTACAAACTCTTGTAAATCAGCCACTTGCTGTTTGGCTTTGGCGTTGTCTTTGGCTTGCTGATTTCTAGCAGCTATCGAAGCTTCCATATAGTCATCATAATTGCCCGGGTAAACTGTGAGTTTACCGTAATCCATATCGCACGTATGTGTACAGACTTGGTTTAAAAAGTGACGGTCATGCGAAATAATAATCATGGTGCAATCGCGGTTATTCAGCACGTCTTCTAACCAGCGAATGGTGTTGATATCCAGGTTGTTGGTCGGCTCATCCAGCAATAAAACATCAGGGTTGGCAAACAGCGCTTGCACTAGCAACACGCGCAATTTCCAGCCTGGCGCGACGGCTGACATGAGTCCATCGTGTTGCTCAATGGGGATGCCTACGCCTAGCAATAACTCACCTGCACGCGCTTCGGCTGTGTAGCCATCAAATTCGGCGAAAACGTGCTCCAGTTCGGCTGCGTGCATGTAATCGTCTTCGGTGGCTTCTAGGTTGGCATAAATCGCATCACGCTCTTGCATGGCCTTCCACATCTCCTCATGGCCCATCATCACCACATCTAAAACTCTTTGGTCTTCATAGGCAAATTGATCTTGGTGCAAAAACGCCATACGCTCGTGATTATCTAGCGAAATGTTGCCAGCGGTAGGCTCTAGCGTGTCCGCTAAAATTTTCATGTAGGTGGATTTTCCACAGCCATTGGCGCCGATTAAACCGTAGCGATTACCATCGCCAAATTTGACAGAAACGTTTTCAAACAATGGCTTAGCGCCAAATTGCATGGTGATATTGTTGCTAATTAACATACTACTACTTTCTTTTTTAGGCCTTTAGAATTTATTTCTAGAATTTGTTGTATATGACGACTTCATCGAAATCGAGTTGTCCGCCGCGTTCGCGCGCAGGTTGTAATGCTTTTCCAACGACTACAAACATAGCAGGGACGTGGTCGGCAGGCAGATTGATTAATTTACCCACAGCATCAAAATCAAAGCCATCCATTGGGCAAGTGTCGTAGCCCATTTCTTGGGCGGCCAGCATAATGGTTTGCGCCGCCATGCCGCAGCTGCGCATACCTTCATCGCGTTGCACTTGCTCGTGATCTTTGTAGTAGTTACCAATCGCAGGTACTAAATAATCTTGCACTGGCTTGGGCGCGTTTACCCAATAGCGCTCAGGTTGTTTTGCCCACGAGTTTAAATCTGCCGTTAATATAATCAGCAGAGAAGCTTCTTCTACTTGCGCCTGATTCCAGCTCACAGTACGGATTTGCTGACGTAAAACAGGATCTGTGACCACCACAAAACGCCAGTTTTGGATGTTAAACGCGGTGGGCGAGAGCATGGCGAGCGACATGAGTTTGGCGATTTCCTGCTCCGTCATTTTGTGTTGCGGGTCGAACGCTTTCACAGCGCGGCGTTTTACAATAGCTTCGGTTACACTAATGACCTGAGTTTCGTTCATTTCTTCTTGCTTTCTCAATAAAGACTAACAATAATTTATAGTAATAATTTCTAAGTTGGCGTTGCCTGCAGGCCGCGCCCAAACCACGTTTTCGCCGACTTTGTGGCCAATCAAAGCCTTGGCCAACGGCGAAGTCCAACTGACCTTGTTGGCTTTAATATCGGCCTCATCTTCGCCCACAATTTCGTAAGTGTGTTGGTCGCCTTCATCATCTTCCATTGTTACTGTCGCACCAAACAATACCAGGCTGGAAGCCTTATCTGGCTTGGTTAGTAGGGCGCTCTCTAAACGCGCCGAAATGTAACGTAAATCGCGATTAATTATTGCCAATTGTTCTTGCCCTGCAGGCGCGTCCTTATTGGCTTCCAGGGCACGCCTTGCAAGATCTAATCTTTGTGATTCTGCTTGTAAGAGTGCATAACCACTGGCTGTGACGTAATTGGGCTGCGTGCTAATCGGACGTTCGGGCACATCGGTACCAGCGTGCTCTAAATCATCTTCCTTTACAAAGCCGCGGCTCATGATGCAATTTTATTCCCACTCAATAGTGGCGGGTGGCTTGCCAGAAATATCATAGACCACGCGGTTAATGCCGCGCACTTCGTTGATAATGCGGTTAGAGACTTTGCCTAAAAGTGAGTACGGTAACTCTGCCCAATGCGCAGTCATAAAATCGCTGGTGACCACGGCGCGCAAAGCCACCACATAGTCGTAAGTCCGTCCATCGCCCATCACGCCAACAGATTTTACGGGCAAAAATACCGCAAAAGCTTGGCTGGTGAGCGCGTACCAGCTTTTGCCAGTGTTTGAGTCAATGGTATTGCGTAATTCTTCAATAAAAATTGCATCAGCGCGGCGTAATAAGTCGGCAAATTCTGTTTTCACTTCGCCCAAAATACGCACGCCTAGGCCTGGGCCAGGGAAGGGGTGGCGATATACCATATCGTGCGGTAAACCAAGCGCAACTCCGAGTTCACGTACTTCGTCTTTAAATAAATCGCGTAGCGGCTCAAGTAATTTTAAGCCTAAAGTTTCTGGCAAACCGCCAACGTTGTGGTGGCTTTTAATAGTGACGGCTTTTTTAGTTTTTGCGCCGCCAGATTCAATCACGTCTGGGTAAATAGTGCCTTGCGCCAGCCATTTGGCGTTCGGTCTTTCTTTTGCATATTCTTGAAATACTTCTACAAACTCTTTGCCAATAATTTTACGCTTGGCTTCGGGATCGGATACACCTGCCAGCGCGCTCATAAACTGATAGGAAGCATCAACCATTATAACGTTTGCGCCTATATGACCTGCAAACATCTCTAACACTAAATTACCTTCATCAAGTCTTAACAGGCCGTGGTCAACAAATATACAAGTGAGCTGACTGCCAATAGCACGTTCGATTAACGCCTTTGCTACGCTTGAGTCCACACCACCAGATAAGCCTAAAATCACTTCTTCATCACCGACTTGCGCTTTGATTTTAGCAACTGCTTCAGTGATGTAGTCGTCCATAATCCAATCGGGTTTTGCTTGGCAAATTTCCAGCACAAAACGTTCTAATATGGCCTGGCCTTGTTTGGTGTGTGTGACTTCCGGGTGAAATTGCACGCCGTAGAAGTGGCGTGTTTCATCGGCAAACGCGGCGATGGGCGTGGTTTCATTGCTGGCGATTACTTTAAAGTTGGGTGGTAGTTCGGTGACTTTATCGCCGTGGCTCATCCAAACATCAATTAAGCCGTGTCCATCATTGTTAGTGCGGTCTTGAATATCTTTAAACAAAGCAGAATGGCCTCTAGCGCGGATTTCGGCATAACCGAACTCACGCTTAGTACCAGCTTCAACTTTGCCGCCAAGCTGTTGCGCCATGGTTTGCATGCCGTAGCAAATGCCCAACACGGGCAGGCCTAGCTCGAATACGGATTGCGGGGCGCTATCAGCTTCTTCTTCGTATGCACTGGCATGGCTGCCAGACAAAATAATGCCATCTGCACCAAAATTGTTTACAAAATCACTGCTCACATCGCAAGGATGAATCTCGCAATACACATGCGCCTCGCGCACGCGTCTTGCTATCAGTTGAGTGACTTGAGAGCCGAAATCGAGGATTAAAATCTTGGAGTGAGTAGACATTAGTCGGTAGTCGTTAGTTTTGAGTTGAGTGACTTTTTTAAACCTTGTGGCATTTTAGATGCTTCGTTAGTTGTTTTTAATAGAGCGATTTGCTCTTGTTCTCTAAAGTAGTTCAAGCGAACCGCAAGTAATAACTGAGTTTCTAGCTCGCTTAAAGAGCCGAGTGCAATACCTAAAAAATGATTAAATTCTTTAGGTGAGTTTCGCCCATGGCCTTCTGCAATATTGGAAGGCACAGAAATAGCAGCGCGTCTTAATTGGCTGGTTAAGCTATACATTTCATGCTTAGGCAAGTTTTCTGCAAGACGGTAAACATCTTCTGCTATTTGCATAGCAGATTGCCAAACTAACAAATCTCGGTAACCTGCCATAATTTTTCGGAAATGCTATTAACTAATAACTAACGACTACCCACTAACGACTAATCTATCCTGTAATTGGGCGCTTCTTTGGTAATTTGTACGTCGTGCACGTGTGATTCGCGCATGCCGGCGCTGGTGATTTGCACAAACTCAGCTTTTTCTCGCATGGTGTTAATATCTGCGGCACCCACATAGCCCATGGAGGCGCGTAAACCGCCCATGAGCTGGTGAATCACCGCCAGTACGCTGCCTTTGTAAGGTACGCGACCTTCAATGCCTTCAGGCACTAATTTGTCAGGATTGCCGTCAGATTCTTGAAAGTACCTATCGCTGGAACCCTTTTGCATGGCGCCAACCGAGCCCATGCCGCGGTAAGATTTATATGAGCGACCTTGAAATAACTCCACTTCGCCTGGCGCTTCTTCGGTGCCCGCAAACATGCCGCCAAGCATTACAGAATAGGCGCCTGCGGCGATGGCTTTGGAAATATCGCCAGAAAAACGAATGCCGCCATCGGCAATAAACGGTACGCCAGATTTTTCCAGCGCTTTGGCGACGTTACTAATGGCGCTAATCTGTGGCACGCCTACACCAGCAACAATTCTAGTGGTGCAAATCGAACCTGGGCCAATGCCCACTTTAACACCGTCAGCACCTGCATCTACGAGCACTTTGGCGGCATCTGCGGTGGCGATGTTGCCACCAATCACTTCAATTTTTGGATAATTTTTCTTCACCCAAGTCACGCGGTCTAACACGCCTTGCGAGTGACCGTGCGCAGTATCCACCACGATGACGTCTACTCCAGCCGCAGCCAGTGCGGCCACGCGTTCCTCTGTGCCTTCGCCCACGCCAACTGCCGCGCCAACGCGTAAGCGACCTTTACTATCTTTGCAAGCAAAGGGGTGGTCGTGCGATTTTTGAATATCTTTAACAGTGATTAATCCTTTGAGCGTGTCTTTATCGTCAATCACTAACACGCGCTCTAGCCGGTGTTGGTGCAGCAAATGGATAGCTTCTTCGCGCGTGGCGCCTTCTCGCACCGTAATTAAGCGTGCACGCGGTGTCATAATGTTGCTAATAGCTTGGTCTAGGTTTGTTTCAAATCGCAAGTCACGATTGGTGACAATACCCACAATTTTGTCGCCATCGACTACTGGCAAACCAGAAATTTTATGTTTTTGTGTTAGCGCTAATACATCGCGCACTGTCATGTGTGGTTGAATAGTCACTGGGTCGTTTACGACACCAGATTCAAAGCGCTTAACACGTGACACATGGGCAGCTTGCTGCGCAGCTGTCATATTTTTGTGAATGATGCCTAAACCACCCTCTTGCGCCAGCGCAATCGCCAATGGCGCTTCGGTGACGGTATCCATCGCGGCAGAAACCAGCGGAATATTGAGCTTGATGTTGCGGGTCAGTTGCGTGCTTAAATTAACTTCGCGCGGCATGACCATAGAGTGCGCGGGGACGAGTAGAACATCGTCAAAGGTAAGTGCTTGTTGCAACAAACGCATGTGTAATCCTTATCTCCAAAACGAGATTATACAGATTTGCAACACTTATTAAAAGTTGGTAAGCCGATTTGAATCAAAAATCATCTAATTAATAGCTAAAAAGTTGCTTTAAACGTAAACTAAACCTTACAAGTGGGCGTTATTAGGCACAGTGTATGTTTATTAAACACCTAATGAAATTGATAGGAAGCCAAATGAAATCGTCAAAAATCGTCATCATCACCTTATTAGCGATTAGTGCTTTGCCAATGTTGGCCAGCGCAGAAGTGTATAAATGGAAAGATAAAGACGGCAGTGTGCGCTACTCGGATACGCCGCCGCCATCCAATGTTAAGCAAGAAGCAATTCATGGTAAAAAATCGAGCAAAGCAACAAACCAAGCGCCACTTTCGCCAGTTGAAAGCACTCAGCCAGTTGTAGCTAAAGATGAAATGAAGGGTAAAGAGTCTGCTGGAAAGTCTGAAGGTGCGGAAGATGCCGCCGCAAAATTGCGCCAAAAAAATGCTGAAGCCGAGAAAAGAAATAAGCAAGAAAAAGAATCGCAAGCTAAATTGAAAGATGAAAATTGCAAAGCCGCTAAATCGAACTTGGCTAGCTACACCCAAGGTGGGCGCGTGTATAAAATGAACGAAAAAGGTGAGCGTGAGTACTTAGATGACGCTGGGCTTAAAGATGGCGCAAGCAAGGCGCAAAAAGAAGTGGCCGAATATTGTAACGGCTAAGCTTTTGTTTTTGATAAGTTTTTAATCTTCAGGCGGTGTATCTTCACCGCTTTTTTTGCGAACATGCGCCAATGGCGCACAGCTTGCGTGAAGCTATTTCATAACTTTGCCATCCGCAGCGCGTTGTTTGCGTACTTCTTTTGGGTCGGCAATTAGCGCGCGATAAATCTCAATTCTATCCAAATTGCGCAATGGCGCATCCAGCTTGCTAAGCTTGCTAAAAATACCGATTTGATTTACATTTAAGTCGATTTCGGGAAATTTATTCAAAATACCAGATGCCCTGATAGCCGCTTCCGCATTGGCTCCCAGCGGCATTGAAATTGGGATAATGAGTTGCTCGTTTGGCAACGCATAAGCCACTTCTACCATCATATGCTGCTCAGTCATTTGCATCCTTTACGTATATATTTTATCTGCACGGCTTACGAAACCATCCACAAATGTGGCGGCAATATGACTAAATACGGGCGAAATGAGCTTCTCTAAAAAACTATTGGTGAATTCATAATTTAATCTAAACTCAATTTTACAGGCATTTTCGCGCAATGCGGTAAAACGCCAACTGCCATCCAAATGTTTAAATGGGCCATCCTTTAGGTTTATTTTCATACTGTGCGGAAAAGTCTTTATATTTTGCGTGGTGAAGTTTTGTTTTAAGCCGTGATAATTAATATGCAAAGTCGCGCTGGTGCTGGCTTCTGTGCGCTCTAGTAAATCCACTCCGCCGCACCAAGGCAAAAATTTTGGGTAGTCTTCTACCGCATCAACTAAGTTGAACATTTGCTCCGCGGAGTGTGAAACAAGTACCGTTTTTTCAACCTTATGCATTGCAGGATTATTTAATAGCGTAAAATGCTAATTTTAAGCTATTAGTTGCATTCATGAGCATCGCCCAAAATAAAAAAGCCTTTTTCGATTATTTTATTGAAGATAAATTTGAAGCTGGCATTGTGCTAGAAGGCTGGGAAGTTAAGGCTATCCGTGATAATCGCGCTAACCTGAAAGAGGCGTATGTGATTATTCAGCGTGGTGAAATTTACCTCATCGGTTGCCACGTTACCCCCATGGGCGCGGCTTCTACACATATTCGGCCAGATGCCATCCGTACACGTAAACTATTGTTGCATAACGAAGAGATTATCAAGTTAATCGACAAAGTGGATAGGGCGGGTTACACCATTGTGCCGCTAGACATGCACTTTACAAAGGGCCGCGTAAAAGTACAAATTGGCTTAGCTAAAGGTAAAAAACAACACGATAAACGCGATACCGAGAAAGCACGTGATTGGGAGCGTGAAAAAGGTAGGATTATGCGCTCGCATAATAAATAATTCGCCCGTCATTCCGTACAAGAGCAGCACGATACGGAATCTAGTGGCTTTTAAACATTAAATAAATAGGCCTGCAAGCCCCATAGATATTGGCCTGCATGGCATCTATTATTTGTCATTTTTAACACCCAACACCTAAAAAGCGCACAAAATTAAAATGGCGTATAATGCGCTTCCTGATGAAACTAAGGTTTAGTTTTATTGGTCATAGTAATACTGATTTGGGGATGACCTGGTTTCGACGTGGGTTACAAAGCAGTGCAGGGCATACCGAGGCTCAGATTACCTCGTAAATACAGCTGAAAAAAGTATAGTCGCAAACGACGAAACTTACTCTCTAGCAGCTTAGTTCTGTTAGACGCTGCACCAGCTCTCCCGTGGGTTGGATTGAGGTAACTCATACGCAGTGTCATATACACGGGATACGTTTTGCGTTGGGTTACTTAGCGTAGAATTAACCTTAAGGTAACTCGTCTGTACAGCGCTTGTCTGTTGGTGTGGTGCAGATTAAATTAAACAACAAGGCTAAGTATGTAGAACTGTCTGTGGAGGATTTGCGGACGCGGGTTCGATTCCCGCCAGCTCCACCAAACAA
>JANOWN010000038.1:0-5662 GCA_031417915.1 Methylotenera sp. | reverse complement strand
CGTGTTGGATATTGCTGGGGTTGAAAAGAAATTCGGCATACCGCCCTCACTAATAATTGATTATTTAGTGCTAGTTGGCGACACATCAGACAACGTGCCAGGCGTAGAAAAAGTGGGGCCAAAAACGGCGGTAAAGTGGCTTACTAGTTACGGTAGCCTAGAAAATATTGTAGCGAATGCTGACAACATTACTGGTGTGGTGGGCGAAAATTTGCGCAAAGCCCTGCCATGGCTGCCCACAGCGCGTGAGCTTATTACGATACGCACTGACGTGGGCATTCAAGAAAGCCTGAGCGACCTTGCGCCGCAGGCGATTGATAAGCCTAAATTGGCAGAGCTATTTGACCGCTTTGAGTTTAAAAGCTGGCGGCGCGAGCTGGATAATATGCAAGATAGCGCACAAACTAATGCTCAAAATTCCGAAAAAACACCTGCCCTACCCTCTAGTATCCATGCGCCTTCCAGGGCATCTGTTTTGGATAGTTTTGAAGCAGAAATATCCAATATTGATTACAAACCCAACACCAGCCGCAACTTTGAGACCATTTTAAGCAACACGCAATTAGATGTTTGGCTAGAAAAATTGCGCAACGCCGAACTGATTTGCTTCGACACCGAAACTACCTCACTAGAGCCGCTGC
Organism: Methylotenera sp.; assembly: GCA_031417915.1. GTDB lineage: Bacteria > Pseudomonadota > Gammaproteobacteria > Burkholderiales > Methylophilaceae > Methylotenera_A. The sequence goes on along the minus strand of JANOWN010000038.1, from coordinate 5,021 downwards.
TGGCCAAAATTGTCGGCATGTCGTTTTCTGTCGAAGCTGGCAGCGCTGCCTACTTACCACTCACGCACGATTATTTTGATGCGCCAGATCAACTCAATTTTGCTGAGACTTTAGCCAAAATTAAGCCAATTCTTGAAAATGAAGCGATTAAAAAAGTAGGTCAAAATTTAAAATATGACCAGCATGTATTGGCCAATCACGGCGTTGCGCTAAACGGTATTGCGCACGACACCATGCTGCAATCTTACGTGTTCGAATCGCACAAAACGCATGGCATGGACGCGCTGGCAGAACGACATTTGGGCTTAAGCACGATTCACTTTGAAGGTGTGGCAGGCAAAGGTGCCAAGCAAGTAAGCTTTAACCAAGTAACGGTAGAAGTGGCCGCCGAATACGCCGCAGAAGATGCCGATATTACGCTGCAATTACACCAAGCCATGTATCCGCAAATTACAGCAGATGCCAAGCTGGACTTTATTTACAGCCAAATCGAAATGCCCAGCTCGGCCTGTTTATTTACCATAGAGCGCAACGGCGTATTGATTGACGCTGAAATGTTAAGGGCACAGAGCAACGAGATTGGCCTTAAATTAATCGCGCTAGAGAACCAAGCCTACGAGCTGGCAGGCCAGCCATTTAATTTAGCTTCACCCAAACAATTGCAAGAAATTTTGTTCGATAAATTAGGCATTAAACCCACCAAAAAAACGCCTTCCGGGGCGCCAAGTACAGATGAAGACGTGCTACAAGAACTGGCGCTCAACCACCCGCTGCCTAAGGTTTTATTGGAGTATCGCGGTTTAGCCAAACTCAAATCCACCTACACCGACAAACTGCCAAAAATGATCAATGCCGCCACAGGCCGCGTGCATACCAGCTATAACCAAGCGGTGGCGATTACGGGCCGGCTGGCCAGTAGCGACCCCAACTTGCAGAATATTCCTGTGCGTTCGGCAGAAGGCCGTCGCATCCGCGAAGCGTTTATTGCGCCGCAGGGTTCGCATATTGTGTCTGCCGACTACTCGCAAATTGAGCTACGCATTATGGCGCATTTATCTCAAGATACAGGCATGCTACAAGCGTTTGCCAATAACGAAGATATCCATCGCCATACCGCAGCTGAAGTGTTTGGTGTAGAACGCGATGCCGTCGATAGTGAACAACGCCGCTATGCCAAAGTCATTAACTTCGGTTTAATTTATGGCATGAGCGCATTTGGCCTCGCGCAAAACCTGAACATTGAACGTAGCGCCGCCGCCAGTTATATTGAGCGCTACTTTGCGCGCTACCCAGGCGTAAAGGCCTACATGCAAAACACGCGCGAAGAAGCCAAACAAAAAGGCTATGTAGAAACCTATTTTGGACGCAGGCTTTGGGTGCCAGAAATCAATAGCGCGAATGTTCAACGGCGCAACGGCGCAGAACGCGCTGCCATTAACGCGCCTATGCAAGGCACAGCGGCTGATTTAATTAAACTGGCGATGATTGCAGTTGCTAGTTGGTTGGCAACAGAAAAGTTAAATGGTGAAGCATTAAAAACCAAGCTCATTATGCAAGTACACGATGAACTGGTGCTGGAAGTGCCAGATAATGAGTTGGAACTGGTTAAAAATGCTCTGCCAACCCTGATGCAAAATGTCGCAAAACTGTCTGTGCCGTTATTGGCGGAGGTTGGTGTTGGCAGTAATTGGGAAAGTGCGCATTAATTTTGAAAATACACCTCAAAAACATAGACCTAAAAATTCACTCTTTAATTGTGTCGCTTAATTGCCTTGAACATAATTGGTTTGAGATTCTCATTCCAGCCATGGATCAAATAGATGATGAAGAATCTACTATTGTTCATTCACTAGCAGGAAAAGAGTTTGATGCCAGCTATTCAGATGAGCGTGCCGAAAAAGACCCGAATTACGATGTTCAAAGAGACATTGATAAAGAATGGTATTTTTACGCAATTCAAAACTCATTACAGTGGGCAAATCAACAAACTATTAATGCCTTATATATTTCGCTAGGAGCATTTATAGACCAATGCCTAATCGAGATTGTCAATGATACAGAATATAGTGGCTTCAAATTCGACAATTTGAAATCTACCGAAAAAATAATGGATAAATTAGAAATTGAATATAATATGGATACATACGAAAAAGTTAAAGAAATTAGAGAATTAACTAATTATTTAAAGCATGGAAAAGGTGGTTCAGAATTAAAAGTAAAGCATATTATTAAACAGTTTTCTCATAGTATTCAACCAGCGCCATTACTGAACCTGCAATTATCTACAAACTTTCTAAAAGAAAGTATTAGTAATTTAAGACTATTTTTAATTCAGCTAAAAGCTAAAAACAATCAGCATGTACAAACTTAGCATGCGTCGCAAACTATGCCTATGTAAAGCACCTAAAAACTCTTATTCTTTGCTAAACTACCACGTATGAAAAAACTACAAGCCATTCAAACTCTTAGCAGCAGCAAAGCAGTGCTAAGCCAACGCTTTGGCGTAAGCCGTTTGGCTTTGTTCGGTTCTACAGCGCGCGATGTTGCGAACACAAACAGCGATGTGGATATTTTGGTAGATTTTGATGGTGTAGCAACCTCGCAACGCTATTTTGGCGTGCAGTTTTATCTAGAAGACTTGCTGGGCTGCGCTGTCGATTTAGTGACTGAAAAAGCTTTGCGTGCAGAGCTTCGCCCACACATTGAGCGTGAGGCGATTGATGTCTGATTTGCCACAAAGAGAGTGGCGTTTTTATGTAAGCGACATGATTGCATTTGCAGAAAATGTAATGAGTTATACGGACGGTTTTGACCAAGAAAGATTCATAAATAGCGGCATTACTTACGATGCCACTTTGCGTAATTTAGAGTTAATTGGTGAAGCCGCAACGCATATTCCACAAGAGGTTCGCGAACAGCTTAGTCAAATTCAATGGCGGTTGATTATCGCCACTCGCAACAAGCTCATCCATGGTTATTTGGGTATTGATAACGATACCTTGTGGAGCATTATTCAAACAGATGTGCCTGAGCTTTTAAAGCAGCTGCAGCAAATCAAGTAGTTTCACTTTCTTTACTTCAGTTTTTTAATTTCTCTCATGCAAACCTTCGGCATCTACATCATTGGTGATGAAATTCTCTCTGGCAAGCGGCAGGACAGACATTTAAGCAAGGCGATTGAAATTCTCTCGGCACGCGGTTTAGCTTTAAGTTGGGCGCAATATTTAGGTGATGACCCAGCGCAAATTACCAATGCGCTTAAAACCAGCTTTGCAAAAAGTGATATCGAAAAAGAACATATAGTCTTCAGCTTTGGTGGCATTGGCGCCACGCCAGACGACTACACGCGGCAATGCGCGGCAGATGCGGCTGGCGTACCTATGGAACGCCACGCTGGCGCTGTGGCAGAAATTGTGGCGCAATATGGTGAAGGCGCTTACCCCAAACGCGTGTTCATGGCCGATTTCCCACAAGGCGCTGCCTTAATCCCTAACCCAGTGAATCGTGTGGCGGGTTTTTCTATTAAACAACATTATTTTTTGCCAGGCTTCCCTGCCATGGCGCACCCAATGATGGAATGGGTGCTGGATACACATTACGCGCACTTGTTTCACCAAACCGAGTATTTGGAACAGTCGATTATTGTGGTAGATGGCATTGAAAGCCAGCTGATTGATTTAATGAATGAAACGCTGCAAAAATATGCTGAAATTAAGGTGTTTAGCCTGCCAAAACTAAAACCTAATAGACAAATTGAGCTGGGTGCAAAAGGCGCACCAGAACAAGTGAAGCTGGCCATGCAAGATTTAAAAGCGGGCGTGAGTAACATTGGTTTTGTTTGGCAAGACTTTAGTTTGACAAGCAAAGCCGATGATTTGTAGAGAAGGCTGTGGCGCCTGCTGCATCGCGCCGAGTATCAATAGCCCAATCCCTGGTATGCCAAACGGCAAACCAGCTGGCATGCGTTGTGTTCAATTAGATGGCGAAAACCGCTGCAGAATATTCGGCCAGCCAGAGCGCCCTGCTTTTTGTGCAAGCTTGCAGCCGAGTACAGAAATGTGCCGCGACACGCGCGAACAAGCCATGATTTGGCTGACTAACTTAGAAAAGCTTACACAGCCAAATAGCTTATAAAATTTAAGACGATTTGTGCAAAAAATAAGCAGTTAAATCTATCAAGCAATCTCAATTGCGTATAAAATAGGCAACCTTCTCAAAGTAAGTAACTGAATGCAAATTGGCAATCACATTTTAAAGAATAATCTTGTCGTTGCGCCCATGGCGGGCGTGACTGATAGGCCTTTTCGTCAACTTTGCAAAAAATTAGGCGCAGGGCTAGCGGTTTCTGAAATGGTGACCTCGAACTCATTGCTTTATGGCAGCGAAAAAACGCGCCGCCGTGCGAATCACGAGGGCGAAGTTGACCCAATCTCAGTGCAAATTGCAGGCGCTGACCCAAAAATGATGGCAGAAGCTGCGCGCTACAACGTAGATAATGGCGCGCAGATTATTGACATCAATATGGGCTGCCCAGCCAAAAAAATCTGCAATGTGATGGCTGGTTCTGCATTATTAAAAGACGAGCCGCTAGTTTCACAAATTTTAAAAGCGGTGGTGGGCGCAGTGGATGTGCCCGTAACGCTAAAAATTCGTACTGGTTGGGATAAGCAAAATCGCAACGCGGTAATGATTGCCAAAATAGCCGAAGATATTGGCGTGCAAGCACTGGCCATGCATGGTCGCACGCGCGCCTGCTTGTATATGGGCGATGCGGAGTACGATACGATTGCGGCAGTTAAACAAGCAGTGAATATTCCGCTGATTGCTAATGGCGACATTACCACGCCAGAAAAAGCCAAATATGTGCTGGATTACACCGGTGCAGATGCGGTGATGATTGGCCGTGCCGCGCAAGGCCGACCTTGGATTTTTCGCGAGATTGAACATTATCTCAAAACAGGCACCCATTTATTGCCGCCCACTGTGGAAGAAATCCACACCGTGATGTTGGAACATATCAA
>JANOWN010000037.1:0-68792 GCA_031417915.1 Methylotenera sp. | reverse complement strand
TACGCCGTCAGGACCAGCAAACATCGTTAAAGTAGCACCAACCCAAGGTTGACCAGCTGTGTATTTAGACTCAACTGGCTCATATGTCATACATACGTGGTTAAGTGGTGTGTACATTAAACCAGTTTTTGGTGAGTAAGCTGCTGGTTGTTGATCTTTAGTACCCAATGCAGCTGGGCATACGCCTTTAGCATTGTAATCTTGGTGAGTTGAAGCTGTCGCCACTTTTTGTGGAACGCCAGTTTTCAAATCAACGCCGGTTGCCCAGTTAACAAATGGGTGTACTTTCTCAGCTGCAACTAATTTACCGTTACCTGCATTGAATGTGTACGCAAAACCGTTACGGTCATGATGCCATGCGTATGTCTTGCCACCTTTATCAAACAAAATAACTTCGTTGATGCCATCATAATCCCACTCATCGTGTGGAGTCATTTGATAGCCCCAACGAGCCATACCTGAATCTAAATCACGTGCAAAAATAGTCATAGACCATTTGTTGTCGCCTGGACGGACATCTGGGTTCCATACTGAAGGGTTGCCTGTACCGTAATAAACTAAATTGGTACGTGCATCATACGGCCACCAGCCCCATGTAGAGCCACCACCATGTTGCCAACCATCTTTAACAGCTTGTGGTTTCAACCATGTACGTGTGCCCAATTCTTTTTCGCCGATTTTGATTTCGCCAGCTTTAAGTGCTTCGAAAGAACCGCCTTGTTTGTTACCACCGTTGATGTCTTTGTACACTGACAAAGCACTGTACTCAGGTGTGTCTTTATTGAAGCCGTCACCAATCAACATTTCAGCATCTGGGCCTGTTGAGTAGGCTTTCCATGCTAAAGAACCGTCTTTTAGGTTGTAAGCAGCGATAAAGCAACGTACGCCGAACTCAGCACCTGAGCAACCAGTTAAGATTTTGTCTTTGATTACGTGTGGTGCGTTAGTATTAGTCGCGCCAACTTTAGGATCGTTTACTAATGTTGACCATACTTTAGCGCCTGTTTTAGCATCAAGCGCTACTAAGTTACCGTCGTTTTGTTGAAGAATGATTTTGCCATCGCCGAAACCAAGACCGCGGTTTACGTTATCGCAACATAAAACAGCTTGTACTGATGGATCTTGTTTTGGGAAATATTGCCAAGCAATTTTTTGATCATTGCTTAAATCAAGTGCGTATACATTGTTCGGGAATGCTGTATGTACATACATCATGTTACCAATAACCAATGGTGAACCTTCGTGACCACGGTTTACACCAGTAGCGAATGTCCAAGCAGCTTTAAGGTTTTTTACGTTACCTTTGTTAATTTGTGCAAGTGAGCTGTAGCCTTGGTTCGTGTGATTGCCACGTGGGTGAGCCCAGTTGTTTGCATTTGCGATCGCTGCCTCTTGGTCTGCTGCTGCTGATGCAACCATTGGCATTGCCAATGTAGCACCTGCAACTAAACCTAAAGCTAGCTTAATTGTATTGAATTTCATCTTTTATCTCCAAAGTTATATTACTAAGGGTTAGTTACTAAAGTAAACTTGAATTTTGCAACTCTTACTTGTGGTAATTATTACAAATTTAAAGCAGACTTTTCGCCACATTATTAATGCGCGAACTGCAATATAAATCAAGTTAATATTAATTGCAACACTTTGGTTACAATTTATTAACAAATATTCAATATATTTTTTATTGCTATAGGTGGAATTTTTTTAACCGTGTAAAATAATGAATAAAATCAAATAGAAAGCAACAAAATTATCATGTACCCAATCACTTACAATTTGTATCCTGAAATCGAAGCTTTTCACAAAGACAGCTTAAAAGTAAGCGATTTGCATACCATTTACTACGAGGAGTGTGGTAACCCAGAAGGTGTGCCAGTGGTGTTTCTACATGGTGGGCCAGGTAGCGGTTGCAACCCGACGCAGCGCCGTTTTTTTGACCCGCAACATTATCGCGTTATTTTGTTAGATCAACGTGGTTGCGGCCGCAGCACGCCCCAAGGCGAGGTGCGCGAAAACACCACGGACGATTTAGTTGCAGATATAGAAGCTTTGCGCAATTATTTAGGCATCGCCAGATGGCACGTATTTGGCGGCTCCTGGGGCAGTACTTTAGCATTAGCGTATGCAGTTAAGTATGTGGATCGACTAATTTCCTTAGTGTTGCGTGGCATTTTTCTAAGCCGTGCAAGTGAATTAAGTTGGTTTTTAGGTGGGGTACAGGGATTTTATCCCGAAGTCTGGCACAACTTAATCAGCTATTTGCCCGAAAATGAACGCGATGATGTGTTAAGCGCTTACTCAAAACGTATCTTTTCTGCTGACGCGCAAGTCAACGTACCTGCTGCTATTCAATGGAATGCGTTTGAATCTTCTATCATGCGCCTCAAACCAAGCGAAGCTAGCGCTAATTCAGCGCCCAAAACTGCTGAAGAGTTACAAAAAGAGCAACCGACTGAGGTGGCGCGCGCGCGCGTTCAAATTCATTACATTCAACACCAATGTTTTATCGATGGCGATGCCATACTAAAATCTGCCACAATGCTAAATAAGATTCCCACTGTGATTGTGCAAGGGCGTTACGATATGGTGTGCCCACCACAAACCGCTTGGGATTTATCCCGCGCCATGCCAGATGCGGAATTTGTGATGGTGGCCGATGCTGGACATTCTGCCATGGAGCTAGGTATTACTAGCGCACTGGTAGCAGCCACTGAGAAATTTAAAGAACTATAACAATTGCCATTCATCAACCCTGAAAAATTTGCAAAACTTAAAAAGTTTGCAAAGCTAGAAAGTCTAGCGCATCACCCTGCGCTGGATAAATCGATTAGCGCTTATGCCAAGCGCGAATACGCCACGCCCTTATTTGTGTTGCGTGAGACTTTGGCTGGCTTTGCACGCCACAACGTATTTGGCATGTCGGCGTCCTTGTCTTTTTACGCACTTTTTGCGCTAATTCCTTTAGTGCTGTTGATTTTCTTTCTGTTAAGTCACTTGGTGTTTTCATCTGATTACGCTATCGTCAAACTGGCGATTCTCACTGGTAACTTGGTGCCTGAATTCAGCAGCAAAATTATGGTGGAAGTATACAGCGCCACGCAAACCAAAGCCGCTTGGGGGGCACTGGGCTTATTTGTGTTGCTATGGACGATTACGCCGCTGGCAAGCTCGCTGCGCTCTGCTTTTTATAACATCGCCTCAATGATAGAAGCACCTTCTTATTTCAAACGCAAGCTCAAAGATGTGGTGTCTGTGCTCGGCATTTTGCTGCTATTTTTCTTATTTACTTCGGCTGGCTTTATTATTGAGAAAGTAGTGCGCTTTTTAGCGGTGCATTTGTCCGCGCTGCAGCTCAATACTGTCGGCGCCATTGGCACACTACTGCTTACCACGCTGTTGATTACCATATTTTACAAAATATTTTTTCCCATGCGCGTTGCCTTTGTGCATTTGGTGCTTGGCGCTTGTTTAACGGCCTTACTATGGTTATTGATGCGCCCCGCATTTGGCTTATTTTTGTCGCTAAATAAAGACTACGGTGCAATTTTTGGTGGCATGAAAACCATGTTCGTCTCCATTACTTGGCTTTATTTAAACTTTGCGGTGTTTTTACTGGGCAGTGTGCTTATCTCCACTTTGCGCAAAAAAGACGTATTACTGCTGAAAGGTTTATTTAACAGCGCGCCAAATAAGGCCAATTATATCGAGGCGCTGATGACGCGATACGGCCTTGCATTGCGGCAAGGCGAGTACATTTTTGAGCGCGGCAACACCGAGCGTAATTTATATTATTTGGTGGAAGGAAAAGTTAACCTGAGTAATAATGGCGTGATTGCGCGCGAGGTAGGCGCGGGCGATTATTTTGGCGAGTTGGCGATGCTCACCAAGCAGCCCACCACTTCGGACGCCATTGTCGCCTCTGACGAGGCGCGTATTATTGTGGTATATGCAGAAAATATCGATAGCATGCTGGAAGATGACCCGAAAATAGCCATGCAGCTATTAAAGCAAATGGCTGGCCGATTACAAACAAACTTTAGTTAAGATTTTAGACATGGCAAATTCATTCGCATCACCACCAAACCCACAAGAGCTACAAAACCTTGTAAACGCGCTCAATAATGGCCAACTTGCGCAAGCCGAAAGCCAAGCAAAAAACTTAATCGCAAAACATGCCAACGTATTTATTTTGCATCACGTGTTAAGTCTTGCGCTAGATGGCCAACAGAAATATGCAGAGGCGATAATTAGCTATAAAAGCGCGCTTAAGTTACAACCCAACATGCCAGACTTACTATTTAACTTAGGCATCGCGCTGACGCATTTGAGTCGATTGGATGAAGCGGCTGAAGCTTATCAGCAAGCCATAAAAATTAACCCGATTTTTTTTGAAGCGCATGGCAATTTAGGCACAGTTTTACAGCGTCAAGGCAAGCTGGATGCGGCGATAGCCAGTTATCAAGCTGGCTTAAAAATCAACCCGCAAGATGCGCGCAGCTATTTTAATTTGGGTACTGCGTTGCGCGATAATGGCGATTTGACGGCAGCAGTCAATAACTACAAAAAAGCCATTCAATTATTTACCAATTACACTGATGCGTATAATAACTTGGGCGAAACTTTGCGCGACCAAGGCGACATGGATGCGGCAGTGAAAAGCTACCAAGCCGCACTAGCATTGAACGCCGAGCATGCCAGTGCCAATTACAATATGGGCGAATTTTTGTACCTAGCCAAAAAATATGATGAAGCGATTCCATATTTTGAGCGCTCACAATTGGACGATTGGCAAGCACGAAAACTATATTGTTTGTATAAAGATGAACAATTCGATGCCTTCAAAGCCAATAGGGACACGCTTGCTGGCGGCATGCCAAATACGTCGCCATTTCTTGCTACATTATCTACACATTACAGTATCAACTTTAACGAAGTTGATCCTTACAATTTTTGCAAAAATGGCTTGGATTTTGTTTATCAAAAACCAATTCTGGATAAAGATAGTCCACTTTTAAAAGACTTATTAAACGACATCCACAACGCCGATATTGCCGAGCGCAAGCAAGGCCGTTTAATCAACGGCCAGCAATCTGCCGGTAATTTGTTCAAACGGCCAGAAGCCTCATTTCGCGCGCTTGCTGAGCTGATTAGACAAGAGTTTTTAGCTTATAAAAACAAATTTGTAGACGCAGATTGTGAGCTGATTTTATCTTTTCCAAGCGAGTTGGAATTCACCAGCTCGTGGTATGTAAAAATGCAGCAAGGCGGCCATTTAAGCGCGCACATTCACGAGATAGGCTGGATTAGCGGCGCGGTTTATCTTGCCATGCCTTCGCCAACAGCAGGCAGCAATGCAGGCGCTTTTGAATACGGTACGCATGGCGACGACTATCCAATCACACAGCCTCAAAAACATCAAAATTTCCCCGTGGCGCATGTGATGCCAAATGTGGGTGATATTGTGCTATTTCCCTCATCTTTATTTCACCGAACCATTCCATTCCATTCGAACGAAGAGCGCATCTGCATTGCGTTTGACCTAAAGCCCGCAAGTAACATTTCATAAAAAAATAGTGTTTAGTTTTTTGGTGTAAATGTGTCAAAATTATGTACTTAGTTGACGAAATTCGACCGACTGAATTTCAATATTAACAACAAAAACGTCAAACTAAAAATAAGTAACTCGAAAAATATATGTTGAATAAAATCTCTTAATCATTGATTTTGCTCAGTAATTTTACTTTTTCGCGTGCTTAATTTTTATTCTCACCAATTTTTTAGTTAAATTGGCTTAAACATTGCTTGTTTTATGTTTAGTAAGCCAATCATGAGCTTATACCAGAGGAAAATACGAATGACGAATGTACAACAATTTGATGATTGCTCGGTATTGATTGTAGATGATCAATCTACCAGCAGAACCATACTTTCACATGTTGTCAAAAGTATTAATCCTAAAACTAAGGTGATTGAAAAAACCAATCCAGAAGTAGCGCTGGAATGGGCCACAGAACATACGGCAGATTTAGTTTTTGTCGATTACGTGATGCCAGAAATGAACGGAATAGAATTTGTGCGCTTGCTAAAAACCTTGCCGCAATATGAATCGGTACCCGTGATTATGATTACCATTAAGAAAGATGCTGAAACGCGTTACGCAGCCTTAGACGCTGGCGTTGCCGATTTTTTAAGCAAGCCCGTGGATGTGTATGAATGCACCGCGCGCTGCAAAAATTTATTGATTATGCAACAACAACATATTGCACTGCAAAATAGAACTAATTTATATGAAAACTTAGTTAAAGCTGCCACTGCGGAGATTAGGGCACGTGAAAAAGAAACCTTGATGCGCCTAGCGCGCGCTGGTGAGCACAAAGATTACGACACTGCCATGCACCTGCAGCGCATGTCGCTTTACAGCAGAGCACTGGCTGAGGCGATTGGCTTAAGTGACGATGAAGCTGAAATTATTGAACTTGCTGCACCCTTACATGACATTGGCAAAATTGGTATTGCCGATAGCATTTTGCTAAAAAAAGGCGCGCTGGACGATTTGGAATTAAAAGCGATGCGCAAGCACCCGCTGATTGGCTATGAAATTTTGCAAGATAGCCCATCAAAATATTTACAAAAAGGTAGCGAAATCGCATTGGCGCACCACGAGCGCTATGATGGCACTGGCTATCCTTTTGCGCTTAAGGGCGAAGAAATTCCGCTTTCTGCCCGCATTGTGGCAGTTGCAGACGTATTTGATGCACTGACCAGCGTGCGGCCTTACAAAGAAGCCTGGAGCATCGATAAAGCGCTTGAATACGTGCGCGATGAAAGCGGCAAACATTTTGACCCAGAACTGGTAAGAGTCATGCTAACCATGCGAAGCCAACTTGAAAAGATCCAGAGCGAGCACGGAACAGCAATTCACTAAAATTAATGATGCCTAAAATTAGCAACATAAGAAGTGCAACCAAATTTAAGCAAACAGTGCTGCTGATTGACGATCAGCCGACTGTGCTGGATATTCATGCGGCCATTTTAAAATCGCTTAAGTTAGGTCTGAATATTGTAAAAATGACCGACCCAGTTGAAGCACTGGCATGGATGCAAAATAAACAGGTGGATTTAATTATTACTGATTTTCGTATGCACCAAATGAACGGAAAACAATTTGTGCAAGCCATAAAAAATTCTGACAATGTGCTAACGCACGCCATTATTGTAGTCACTGTATTGAAAGATACGACTACGCATCAAGAGTTAATTGCTGCGGGCGCTTCCGCCTGCTTAACCAAGCCAGTGCAAACACAAGAATTAGCTAATGTCGCTAAAGATTTGTTAGAACAAAGTAAAACCTACTATGGCTTAGGGCTAATTAATTAGGTTAAAAATATGCTAACAACACTAAAAAATTGGTACAAAAATGCGGCAAGTCATTGCGACCCACTAGAACTTGAGCAGGCAACTACTCGCGTAGTTATTGGTACTTTATTTACAATTTTTTTACTGTTCAATTTCGCAACGAGCAAAGTTATTTCAGATGGAGAGCTAATCGGTTTTTACTGCTTAATGGCCTTTGAATTGGCAGCTTTTATACTTTTGATTTCTGTTGGTAAGGCTGAAAAAAAATCGCGCAACAGGCGACTTCTAGGCAACTGGCTTGACGTTGTTGGCACCTCAACATTTCTATCCTTAGCAGGTGATATTGGCGTTGTACTCATTGGCGTTTACTTATGGGTAACTTTTGGCAATGGTTTCCGTTTTGGCAGAAAATATTTATTTCACTCGCAGATTATCAGCATCTTAGGCTTTTTGGTTGCAACTCAAGTTAACCCATATTGGGCGGATCATCAAGCTATCGTATATGGTTTCTTAATTATTATGGTTGCTTTGCCTCTTTATGTGGCGAAGCTTATTGATCGAATGCATGACGCTACGCATCGAGCAGAAATTGAAAGCGCCCGTGCCACCGAAGCAAGCCTTGCTAAAACGCAATTTGTTGCCAACATGAGCCATGAGATTCGTACGCCACTTAACGGTATTATTGGTATTAGCACCTTATTTAAAACCACGCCGCTTAATGCAGATCAAAAAGATTTGCTCAAAACACTTGAAAGCTCATCTAAATTATTACTTTCATTACTCAATAATGTACTGGATTTCACTAAAATTGAAGAACGTAAATTTACGGTTGAAAATGTTGCATTCTTGCCAGATGAAGCAGTGCATGATTCCTTAGAGATTTTTCGTTCCCAAGCTAATAACAAGGGCATTCAATTAGGCGCTAGCGTTTCAAATACATTAGGTACACTTAAAGGCGATGCTTTTGTGTTGCGCCAAGTGCTGGCAAATCTATTAGGTAACGCAGTTAAATTTACGCAGCAAGGTAGCGTCACAATTTCCGCTACTGCGTTGCAAGAAGATGCGGAAAGATCGACTGTCCGCTTTGAAGTGATTGATACGGGGGTCGGCATTCCTGCAAATAAACAAGACAAAATTTTTGAAAGCTTTACACAAGCAGATGCATCCACAACTAGAAAATTTGGTGGTAGTGGCTTAGGGCTCACCATCGCTAAACATATGGTGGAAGAAATGGGTGGCGCACTTAATTTTCAAAGCACTGAGGGTATTGGTAGCCGTTTTTGGTTTGATTTAGTTTTAGAAAAAGTGGCTTATAACGAAGCGACTTCGGAAAGCGAAGCAATTGCAGCCATAGAACCGCTTTCTAGAATACAGTCAAATGCGAAGCCGCTAAATATTTTGGTGTGTGAAGATGAAAGCACTAACCAAAAAATCATCACACGCTTACTTTCTCTGCCAGGCCATCACGTCGAAATTGTTATCAACGGCGACGAAATGTTAGATTTACTTGAAGAAAGAAAGTTTGATCTTGTGATTACCGACCTGAATATGGCTGGCATGAGCGGCACCGACGCATTAAAAACATACCGATTTACACAACCTCATGACAAAGATACGCGCTTTATTTTATTTACGGCGGACGCCACAATAACCGCTAGAGAAGCAGCTAGTGATGCTGGGTTTGATGCCTTTTTAACCAAGCCGATTGATGCCGCCACACTGTTTAATACGATAGAAAACATTCTGAATTTAGCACCAAACACTGCAGCTATGTGGATGAATAGCGCTTTAAATAACCCAAGCAATATTGAATCTGACCTTGAAGCGGACAATGTACATTTAGACTTGAGAACCTTAAAAGAACTTGAGAAAATTGGCGCAGGCGACGATTTATTTATACATCGCCTATTAAGAAATTACTTGTCCGATTCAGTAAAACTGATTTACAAAATCGAAGCTTCCGTTAAACAAAAAAACTATGGCGAATTACACGATTTTTGTCATGCCTTAAAGGGCAACAGCTTAAGCGTAGGTGCAACTCAACTGGCAACTACCACCGAATTAATTGGCAAGTTAAATGCCTCAATACCAGCAGCGATGGCTTTAGCTATGCTCGACAACTTGAACAGTGACTTTTCTAAGCTCACCCTTGCCGCAGAGGACTACCTTAGACGCCCGATGCAAGCCCGCTTAAAGTCTTCTAATAAAGAACTTAAAAATTAGTTAAGTTAGAAATCTAAGCGGTTTGTTTTTCGCCTATCATACTAACTTCTGCGCCAACTTTCGAGTTTTGTGCACGCACTAAACGTTCCATTACTTTTAAGTTGCGCTCATCTAGGCGTAACGCAGCATCTACCCAAATTTCCACAATGTCGTATAGTTCGTCTAGCGTTAATGGATTCACGCGTTGTTTTGCCCGATTAATTGCATGAAAAGCATTAAATGAACGATGATTTTTTTTAATCCAATTATTTAACGCATACTCACCTTGGCCATCTTCTGCCAACACATCTACTACGCCCATTTGATATAGCTCTTCGCCCGTATAAATTTTGCCAGAACGTACCATTTTTTCTGCGGCTGGCATACCAATTTTGCGTGATAAAAAGCTTAATGCGCCCATACCAGGGAATAAATTAAACATCACTTCTGGTAAGCCCATTACTGCACTTTTTTCTGCCACCATCACATGTGCCGCAAGCGCAGCTTCAAATCCGCCACCCATCGCTTGTCCTTGCACCAATGAAATTGTTGTTACAGGCGCTTGCATGTTATAAAAAGTCCAAACATTATTAACGCATAACTTGGCATAGCTTAATAATGTGTCTCGCGCTTTGCTTCGAATCAAATCCGCAAATACTGATAAATCGCCACCTAAATTAAATATACCTGGCACGTCGGAAGCCAACACTAAATAATTTGCTTGATTCAATTTGCCATTAGCAACCACTTGGCCTTGCATTTTTTCTAAGTTGGATTGGCTTTCATGCAACTCTGACATGCAGACTTTATTAAAGCATGGTCTAGGTGCTGGGTTCATGTAATAAGTCATCACGCCAAATTCTTCTTCAAAGCGTGTTCTAACTTGCGTAAGTGCGGCGTTGTTCATTAATTGAAAATCTACGACTGTATTCATTCTGCTCTCCTATGGGTTGACTAACCATATACCCTTATAACTATTCTTAATATTTTTATTTAAATCATATGGTTATTTATAATATAAGCTTTCACGATTAAAACTATAGACTTAATAATTGTTTGCCTCAAGTTAAATAATTTTGAAAAATAACTATTTTTCATGTAGATTGTTCAAAGTTAACAATAAGTAAAAATGACTTTCTAAATAAGTTACTCTAAGTATAGGCTGTAACTCTTTGATGCAGCATAATTTTTAAAATTAAAATAACTTCAAACTCTAGGGATTGATACATCATGAAAAAAATATTGTTAAGTTGTGTGATTTTTACAACACCACTTGTTTCACAGGCCGCGGGCTTTGCACTCATTGAACAAAGTGGCAGTGGCATGGGTAATGCCTATGCAGGGGGATCGGCTATCGCAGAAGATGCCAGCACTATCTATTTCAACCCCGCTGGCATGACCTATATTCAAGGCACACAAGCAGTTGGTGCGTTGCACCTCATCAATCCAAATGCGGAGTTTAACGATAAAGGCTCTATTAAAGCCCAAGGCGTCCCACCAAAAGGTGGTGAAGGGCCAAACGCAGGCGATTTAGCATTTGTGCCAAACTTATATTTTATGACAGACATAAATCCGTCAATAAAAGCTGGTATTGGACTGAATGCGCCATTTGGACTTAAAACTGAATATGATGATAAATGGGTGGGGCGTTTTCAGGCAGATAAATCTGAAGTAAAAACCATCAATATCAATCCTGCTATTGCTTTCAAAGTAAACGATCAACTTTCATTGGGCTTTGGTGTGTCTGCCATGTGGGCAGAGGCAACTTTAACTCGACAAGTAAATCGTGTTATAGCGCCTGAAACAAGCGTTAAAATTAAAGGCGATGACTGGGGCTTTGGGTTCAATCTTGGTGCCATCTATCAAGCCACTGCAGATACGCGTATTGGTATGGCCTACCGCTCAAAAGTTGATCAACACCTTGAGGGGAAATCTTCATCGCCCTTAGTAGCCGCATTAAATACCAAAGTTAAAGCAGATGTCACCTTACCGGAAAATTTTTCGGTCAGTGCATTTAGTCGTCTCAACGATACTTGGGATTTAATGGGGGATGTAACTTGGACACGCTGGAGTCGCTTTAAAGAGCTACGTATTGACTTTGCAAATGCTACCCCCGATTCTGTTACAACCGAAAACTGGGAAAACACGATGCGCTATTCGATTGGCGTTAATTATCACTATAGCGATGCAATTAAGTTACGTGCTGGCTTGGCGTACGATGAAGAAGCGATAAAAGACGAATTCCGCACTGCGCGCATCCCAGGCAATGATAGAAAATGGTTATCACTCGGTGCTGGTTGGCAGGTAACGCCAGCTTCTAAACTTGATGTGGGTTACTCACATTTATTTATTAGTGATGCAAGTATTGATGATGATCAAAGATCTGCTGCTAAGGGTCGGAATGGCCGACTTACTGGTGATTTTGAAGGTAGCGTCGATATTTTAAGCTTGCAATATACGCACAATTTCTAATTAATCCATTTAAAAACACTCAACCTGCAACCCGCATGGATATTGGCTTGCAGGGCATGTTAAGTTAGATTAATTTAAGCTAAAATGGCTTGCAGAAATGCAAGCCATTTGTAATTGGTGATGCTAATATTCTTATTGCTATTTTTTACTGCTTAACGATTTAGCTTCTGCAATATTAGCGGCGACATCGCTGGCTAAAGCAGCATCTTCCTTGCTAATTAAAGGTTGTAGATGTTCCCAAATGCCAATGGCTTTTTTATAATCCGCATTTTTAAATGCAATGGTACCCGCCAGCAATAAGGCTTTGGGATGACTTGGGTCTAACTTAAGCGCTTTTTCTACCAGCTCATTTGCTTTTTCATCAAACTGACCGCCAGTGGTTACCGCTAAAGCATCCGCGTAATCGGCAAATAATTGCGGGTCATTCGGAATCAAATTCACGGCTTTTTCAAACGCGCCAACTGCATCTTTATGTTGTTTTAACTCGACATAAGAATGCGCTAGCAACGCCCAACCATCTGCATTTTCAGGATTCTTTTCTAATTTATCCGCCAACCTTTGCGCCATTGCGCCAAGGTCGCCCATTTCGTGGCCTTCGTCCATTGGAGGCGTTGTTGTACCCATGTTGATAGGCGGCATTGGCATGCTGGGTTTGTTTATGCTAGGCGCATCTGGATTGCCCTCTTTCCAATAGATCACGCTGGCCAGAATGGGTACCAACAACAAAACACCTAACATAGGATTGATTTTTTTGCTTTTTTCGCCTGTCGCCTGCTCTGCCAAACCATTCACAACTGGTTTTTTAAAAGATGTGGTGAAAAAATAGGTGGCTACTGCACCCATAATAAAACCGATGATTAACGAAATCATGTTCATGCGTCTTCTCCTTGAATTTCATCATTGCCAGCATGCTTTTTAAGCACACGGTACAGCACAAATCCGCCGATGATCAATATTAGAAACGGTCCAAACCACAGCAATGCCGTTTCATTATTGACTGGCGGACGATAACGCACAAAATCGCCATAGCGTGCCACTAAGTAATCGATGACCTCCTTATCAGTTTTGCCAGCACGCAATTGCTCACGAATTTCTTTACGCAAGTCTTCCGCCAAAGGCGCACTAGAATCCGCTAGCGTCGTGTTTTGACACACCAAACAGCGCAATTCTTGCGACATCGCTTTTAGGCGCGCTTCGATCACTGGGTCTTCAGCCAGCGGCTTGGCTTCGCCAGCAACGACAGCATTACTCATCTGCAAAAAAGTAAAAACCAGCAAAACCAACATAAAAAATCGTTTCATTTTTCCAATTCTTTCAACAATGGGACGATTTTGGTGAGTAAAATTTCGTCTGTAATCGGGCCAATTTGCTTATAGCGAATCACGCCAGCTTTGTCGATTACGTAGGTTTCTGGTACACCATACACGCCATAATCAATGCCTATTTTGCCTTCAACATCTGTAAATGTGGCTTTGTAAGGATTACCTTGCGCCAGCAATACGGCTTGCGCATCAGCATCTGTATCTTTGTAATCTAGCCCATAAGTGGCTATTTTGTTGGTCTTGGCCATTTCCATCAATACAGGATGTTCATCTTTACATGCACCACACCACGACGCCCACACATTAAGTAGCCACACTTTGCCTTTCATATCGGCGCTATTAAAGGTTTTGCCTGCTTCGCTCAAAATGGGCGCTTGAAATACTGGCGCAGGCTTGCCCACTAATGGTGAAGGCACTTCGTGTGGATCTAAAAACAAACCTTTAAATAGAAATCCAACTGCGATTAGAAACAAGGCTAACGGTATTAAAAATTTGGCCATTCTACTCATACTTTATTGCTCCAAATCACGCTTCAAACGCTTCTTGGGCATCCTGCGCCTCTTTCGCAGCCTTTTTGTTGACGATGCGATAACGACGATCTGCGAGTGCCAAAATGCCTCCCAAAGCCATCAAAATCGCACCCATCCATATCCACTGCACAAAAGGTTTGATATAAATCCGCACACTCCAAGCACCATTTTCAAGCGGCTCACCAAGAGATACATATTTATCTTTTATCACACCTGCATCAATATCCGCCTCGGTCATCACCGAGCCTTGCACTGGATAAAACCGTTTTTCAGGATGCAGCACGCTGATTTCTTTACCATTACTACTCACGCTAAAGGTACCTTTTGAAGAAAGATAGTTGGGCCCTGGCAGCTCTTGCACGCCTTTAAACTGGAATGCCAAATTGCCCACTTTTGCCACGTCGTTTACTTCCATCCGCAAATCTTGTTCTGACTCAAACCCTTTAACCAAAGTCACGCCCAAAATAAACACACCTATACCAAAGTGCGCCAGCAACATGCCATAAAATGCCAGTGGAATACCTTTGATGTTTTCGAGTAAATTTGCCGAAGCAGCTTGCCTAGTCTTGATTCTATTGCGCAACAAAATCAAGGTTGTGCTCACAACCCAAACGCCTAGAAACACACCTACTGCTGTCATTAATGTAATTTTTCCCATTGCAAAAGGAATTAACAATGCAGATACCACACTAATCACACCTGCTAGTTTTAAGCGTGTACCAATTTCTGGCAAGCTCGCTTTCTTCCACTTTGCCAATGGACCCAAACCCATTAAAAACAAACCTGGCGCCATAATAGCGACAAAAACTGCATCGAAATACGGTGGGCCAACGGAAATTTTTCCTGCGCCCAGTGCATCCATGAGCAATGGATACATAGTGCCAAGCAGCACAGAGCCTGCCGCAGCGACCAGCACCACGTTATTACTTAACAACATTGATTCACGCGAAACCACGTCGAACTTCTCTCCCAAGCCCACGCTGGGCGCCCTAAATGCGAACAACAGCAATGCCCCACCAATCACCACTACCAAATAGATGAGAATGAAGAGACCGCGACCCGGGTCGGTGGCAAACGCATGCACTGAGGTGAGCACGCCAGAGCGCACTAAAAATGTGCCTAGCAGGCTTAATGAAAACGCAGATATAGAAAGCAACACCGTCCAAACTTTAAATGCGTCACGTTTTTCGGTCACTGCGAGTGAGTGGATCAGCGCTGTGCCGACCAGCCACGGCATAAACGAAGCGTTTTCAACCGCATCCCAAAACCACCAACCACCCCAGCCTAGCTCGTAATACGCCCACTTACTACCAAAAGCGATACCCAACGTTAAAAATACCCATGCGGCAGTAGTCCAAGGTCTTGTCCAGCGCGCCCAAGCAATATCTAACCGTCCATCTAACAATGCGGCAATCGCAAACGCAAACGCCACTGAGAAGCCCACATAGCCCATATAAAGCACAGGTGGATGAAACACCATGCCAGGATCTTGCAGCAACGGGTTCAAATCGCGTCCATCCAACGCAGCAGGAATCAAACGTTCAAACGGGTTGGAGGTAAATATTACGAAAGCCAAAAAGCCAATACTCACCAAGCCCATGACAGCAATTAATCGGACTCTAAAAGTTTCTGGTAAATCTTTCACGAATAAAGTCACAGCAATGGTCCACACTGCGAGTATCGACACCCACAGCAGCATCGAGCCCTCATGCCCGCCCCATAAGGCTGCTAGGCGATATGCCAGTGGCATATGTGAATTGGAATTCGACGCAACATACAGCACCGAAAAGTCGTTTGCATAAAAAGAATAATCTAAGCAAATAAAGGCCACCGCAATGAAAAAGAACTGCGCACGCGCGGCAGGCACGGCCAAATTCATTAAGCCGGATTGATTTTTCCACACGCCATATAATGGGAAAATGCCTTGCACAATGGCAAAACAAAACGCAAGTATGAGCGCAAAATGACCTATTTCTGGAATCATATTACACCTGCTTTCGCTTTAGCATCTTTAGCTGCTTTGAGCGCTGCTGCGGCTTCTGGCGGCATATAGTTCTCATCATGCTTAGCTAATACTTGATCGGCCTCAAACAAACCGTTTGCGTTTAATTTGCCCTCAGCCACCACACCCTTACCTTCTTTAAACAAATCTGGCAGAATACCTTTGTACACTACATCCATGGTTTTTGCTGTATCAGTCACTCTAAATTGCACACGCAATCCATCTGGCAAGCGTTTTATACTGCCATTTTCGACCAAGCCACCAATTCTAAAACTACCCGATTTTGGCGCTTCGCCGCTCTCCACTTGGGTGGGGGTAAAGAAAAATACTAAATTGCTTTTGAAAGATTTAGTGATTAATACAGCGGCTATCGCTAATAAAATTAGCCCAACTGCAATTAAACCAAACCGTTTATGACGTGCTTTCATATTACTTTGCCTTTAATTAAATGCTTCTTGCTTAACTGCCTGGCTAACGCTCTGACGGCGTTTATTAAGTAACCACAACTCTATCGCCATCACCAAAAAAGTAACGCCAAACGAGCCCCAAACATAGAAGCCATAACCACCCATTGCTAAAAATTCACTCACGCTATTCCAATGCATATTTGTTCCTTAATCTTGTCTCAACATGGCAGTTTTGCTATCGCGCTCTAAAATCTCGCAGCGTACGCGCATTAAAATCACCGTAATGCAATAAAGCCAAAACCCAATCGCCATAATCAGCATGCCTTGCAGCATAATCGCCGCCATGGCAGGCGCTTTGGTGAAGCTAACAGATGAGCCTTGATGTAGTGTGTTCCACCATTTCACCGAAAAATAAATAATTGGCACATTGATTGCGCCAACCAGCGCCAACACCGCGCTGGCTTTATCGGCTCGAGTTTTATCATCTATGGCCGCTTGCAACGAAATATAGCCAATATACAAAAACAATAAAATCAATTCTGAAGTTAAGCGTGCATCCCACACCCACCAAGCACCCCACATCGGTTTGCCCCACAGTGAGCCTGTCACCAATGCGACCAAGGTAAACATGGCGCCCGTTGGCGCAATGGCGGTCGCCATCATATAAGATAATTTGGCGTTAAATACCAAGCCCATGCCCGCATATAGCGCCATGAGCAAATATAGAAACATAGAAAACCAAGCGGCGGGCACGTGTACAAAAATGATACGATAGCCTTCACCTTGTTGAAAGTCCGTCGGCGCTACAAATAGACCAATATACAAGCCATAGATAATCAGGGCCGCCGCGCTTATGGCGCACCAAGGTATAAGCTTGCCCGCAAGCGGATAAAAAGTTTTTGGTGAGGCGTATTTAAACCAATTCAATTTAGGTCGACTTATTTCGGTTTTTGTTTCCATATTTTGTTATGCCTTACCAATAGCTCACATTATTCTAACGCAATTTTTAACGCTGCCGCAGACGCGAGCGGCGCAAACACTGACGCCATGGCTAATACTGCACCAAGCAACGACAGCGCGCCATTTGGACTCATGCCGATTGAAACCGCATTTACTGCGCCTGCACCAAACACAAGCACTGGGATATAAAGCGGTAAAACTAAAATCGCAATCAATACACCAGTGCCGCGAATACCTAGCGTGAGAGCCGCGCCAATACTGCCTATCAGGCTTAGTGCTAACGTGCCCATTAATAGTGATAGCGCAAGCACCTGCAGCTCTGCAACACTCAAGTTAAACTGTACGCCAATGAGCGGCGCCACGAATACTAGCGGCAAACCAGAGAGTACCCAATGCGCCAAAATTTTCATCAACGCAATCAGCACAGTGGGCTGATTTGAAAGCATCATTTGCTCTAGCGTGCCATCGGCATGGTCGCTCGCATACATTCTCGAGAGCGACAACATGCAAGATAATAACGCCGTTACCCACAACACACTTGGCGCCATTGCCTTTAATAATTTTGGGTCTGCGCCTAAGCCCAGCGGAAACAAACTCGCCGCAATAATAAAAAAGAAAAACACCGCTACAACGTCCGACTGACGACGTAACGCCACTTTAATATCGCGCGCTAATATGCGATAAAGGACAGAAAATGTGCTGAGTTCTTTTTGCATCAATTTTACGCGTCTAGACGCAACTGCTCAAACTTAGGCACATTCAACGTTACTTCTTGATGCGTCGTCATCACGACTATGCCGCCATCATTCGCAAACGCCTCAATTTTTTGTTTTAATAGTTGGCTTGCATTTGTATCCAAAGCAGTAAACGGCTCATCTAAAATCCACAATGGCAATTCTTGCAACCACAAGCGTGCTAATGCTACACGCCGCTTCTGACCTTGTGACAACATGCGCGTAGGTAAATTCAACCCTTTCGCCAAACCCAACAATTTAAGTGCTTCTGAGGCCTTATCCGCAGAAATATCAGCTCCAGATAAGCTTAGCGAAAACTGTAAATTTTCTAAGGAGGTTAAATCTTCTTTTATTCCAGAAAGATGTCCAATGTACAACACATGTTTGGAATATTCTTCGGCTAGTGCATTAATATTCTCGCCGCACCAATTGATATTGCCTTCATACGGCTTAGAGAGCCCGCAAATCGTGCGTAACAGCGTGGTTTTGCCAGAGCCATTCTCACCTTGAAGATAAAGCACGCTGCCGTTGCTCAACTTGAAACTTAACTTTTCAAACAGTAACCTCTCGCCACGAACGCCAACCAAATTATCTGCGGTGAGCTCACGATTGCTCGCTAAAAATCCCATCTATATCCAACAAACATTGATTCACGTGTCGAGTTAGTTTTGGTATTGGTATTATCATCCGAATAAGATTTCTCAAAACCTAGCTCGGCTTCCAACAGCCCTGCATCAGTCACCTGATAAGAAACACGCAAGGTTGGTGCTACTTTAAAGATTTTTAAATCCGCTAAACTAGAATCACTTCTTTGATTGTAAAAATTGAGCGAACTAGTCACATGCCACTTAGTGCGGAATGTCGCCACATTGGTCAAGCCAAGCACATGCGCGTAGTAAACAGGGTCATCCACATAACTGCCATTAATCACTGATGTGTCATCCGCAAAGATGGTGTTCGTGCCTATGGCCTGCATAGAATATGTGTAAGCAGTACCTGAGCTTAGTGTGCCGCCAATTAAAGCGCCATTAGGAACTATTGTGGTGAAGTCAATGCCACGTGTGCCTGATGTGCGGTTCATGCGAATATCGCCGCCTAATTGCCATTTAGGTGTCACTTGCTTGGTAAGCCCAAACAAGGCCGTGTCTGAATCTGCAGTAACATCATTCACTGTTTTGATGATTTGCTTATCAGTTAACACATGTCTCAAACCACCGACAGACCTTATCCCTGTCACTGCTGGAATAGCTGACTCGCCATATAAAATCGGTGATTTACGATGATCTAACAAAGCGTTGAAAGTAATATCGTAAGGCCCAGTCCAGTTGCCTTGCACTAAAGCAATGTTTACTCGGTCATAAATAGTATCGTAATCAAGCAAGCCGAACCAAGAAGTTGTGTTGTTAAAATAGCGCAACTCTGAACCTACAGCACGCCTTTCTGAAAAGCCATCCGCATTTTGCTGAATCGCATAAACATTGCCGCTGACGTTACTCGCTGGCGTTCCAAACTCTATCGCAGAGCCATAAAACTGACGGTTTGTTCTAATCGTCGTATGCGAGCCGTTATCTGGTACGCCAGCCACGCCTGTGATTCTAAAGTTATCATTAATATTGTATCTTGCAAAGCCGCCATCAAATCTGCCCAACACACCTTGCGAGTTGCCTGGTTGGCGGCCTAAGCGGAACATATAGCCTGCGGATTTATCTTCGTGATCCCAATAAGCAGCATTTAAACGATTGATATCTCTAAAGTTATCGCCTGGCGGGAAGTTGTGCGTTTGCGCATCGCGGAACACAATTTTATCGTCGTATTGATTGTGGCGCCAGCGCCCTGTTATATCAAAGCTTGTCACCAGCGCTGATTGGTCAGTACTACGGTCGTTAGTTTTTGTGCCTGGCGCTCTTGTCTCGGTGAGTGTTCTGCCACCATAGTAATACTGCGACAAGCTACCAAACATACTTTTTTGATCTACCTGATTAATTTGTTTTTTGGTCGAGAATTTATTATCGGCAACCTTCGCAGTACCATCTTTAATGGCTGCAAGCCTTGTATTTACTCGCAAAGCACCTTCGCTACCAGGGTAAAGTTTCAGATATAGGTCATACTCAATTTTAGCCTTAGCAAAATCACCATTTTTTTCACGCGCATTACCCACTAGCTCTTGCGCTTCTTGTGAATATTCATTAGGTGGCAAATTAAGTAATCGGTTATACATTTGCGTGGCGTTTTCATACTCGCCAGCTGCCATGGCGGCTTTAGCAGAGTTCATCAACTCCTTATCCGACGCGCCTTCTGGCGGTGGTGTTACGGTAAATTTTGGCTCTACGAAAACTGCCTCTGGCTTTGCCAGCAATGGCACGCGAACAATAATACTGTGGTTATCTTCACCTAACCTGATTTTGTAAGTGTTTACATTGGCAAATTTAATTAACAGCGTTTTATTGGTATCTATACTTACGTTGTTAGTAACACGACAAATGGCATTGCCTTTTTTGGAAACACTAATCACTTCAGGGAAAGTAAGCGTAAAAGGCGTAATTAATCTAGATGATGAGCTTTTTGACTCTTGAATACGCAATTGTTCTGCCAAACAAGGATCAGGAATATCAAATGAAATACGCAAAGTATCACTTGGGCCGTCTGGGAAGTGTCGCAAATAGGTGACTGGAACAGTGAAGTTAATTCGAATCTCTGCATCGTCGCCAACCGCCATAACTTCTGGCTGATCGAGTATCTGCGCCACTTCCGAGGTGGCTGCGGCAGCCGCGAGAGTGGGTAGCGACAATAAAAATAGGGCTAGTAGCCGAAAACCGCGCATTACAACTCCTCAAATCTTATAGTTTTCATGCGCTTAGTATATCAATCTAATGCGATTTAGCAACTTTTTTACCGCTGAAACCATTCAACTTACAACCAAACAACATAATTACAACATATTTAACTATTTACTAAACGTGCTAGTACTGTGACAGCCAGAATCATTACAATCGACTGCCGTTTTCTTATCATGTGTCACAGATTTAGATTTCACACCTGGGAAATTAGCCCCATGGCAAGACTTGCATGTACCCGTAAGTAGTGCATGGTTAGGTTTCTTAGTATTACTAAATGCCGTTGTGTTGCTGTGACAAACGTCACATGAAACCGTGGTTGGCACATGGTTTGCAGACTTAGCTTTCGCAGTAGAGCCATGGCAAGTTGCGCAAGTGCCTGCAACCACGCCAGTATGGCTGAAAGCCGCCCCCACAAAAGACGTCGTTGATTTGTGACAAGTCTCGCACGCCGCAGTAGTAGCAATGTGGGTGGCTGATTTGCCCTTGGCAGTAGTGCCGTTATGGCAGGTCGCGCAACCAGTCGTAATGCCAGTATGGTTAAACTTCGCGCCAGCAAATGAGGTGGTCGATTTATGGCAAGTCTCGCAACCTGCACTTGTTGTAGGATGAGTTGGTGTTTTGCCTTTAGCAGTTGTACCGTTATGGCAAGTTGCACAGCCAGTCACAATGCCTGTGTGGTTCATTGCCGCACCAGCAAACGTTGTGGTCGATTTATGGCAAGTTTCGCAACCCATGCTGGTTTGAACGTGAGTAGGCGTTTTACCTTTGGCACTTGTGCCGTTATGGCAAGTTGCACAGCCAGTCACAATGCCTGTATGACTGAATGTGGCTGGAATCCAAGCCGTAGTACGGTGACATGTATCGCACGAAGCGGTCGTTGTAATGTGGTTGGCTGGTTTACCTGTAGAAGTCTTACCGTGACAAGTTGCGCATGAGCCTGGAGCAACGCCAGTGTGGTTAAACACGGTACCCGCAAACGATGTGGTTGATTTATGACAGGTTTCGCAAGCGGCGCTGGTCACAATATGTGTCGCAGGTTTACCCTTAGCTTTAGTACCGTTATGGCAAGTCGCGCAGCCAGATACAATACCTGTATGATTCATGGCCGTGCCAGCAAACGATGTGGTTGATTTATGACAAGTTTCACAGCCAGCGCTGGTGCTAATATGCGTCGCTGGTTTTCCTAGTGCTTTGGTTCCGTTATGACAAGTCGCGCAGCCAGTCGTGATGCCAGTATGGTTCATCGCGGCTCCGCCTAAGAAACTGGTTGTCGATTTGTGGCATGTTTCACAGGCTGCACTGGTGGTGATGTGTGTCGCAGGTTTCTTCATCACATTGGCATAAGTGCCGCCGTGGCAAGTCGCGCAGCCAGTGGTGATGCCACTATGGTTCATAGTCGCAGGCAAGAATCCAGTAGTGCGATGACACGAATCGCAAGAAGCGGTGGTTGGAATATGCGTTGCAGGTTTGCCTGTTGAAGTTTTGCCGTGACAAGTCGCACAAGAACCTACCGCAACACCCGTGTGGTTAAATACGGTGCCCGCAAACGTTGTAGTCGATTTATGGCAAGTTTCACAAGCCGCACTGGTCACAATATGTGTCGCAGGTTTCTTCATCACATTAGCGAAACTACCGCCGTGGCAGGTCGCACAACCAGTAGTAATACCAGTATGGTTCATGGTTGGCGCTGTGAATGAAGTCGTGTTTTTATGGCATGAGTCGCACGATGCTGTGGTTGGAATATGCGTTGCTGGTTTGCCTTTAGAGGTAACGCCGTGACAAGTCGCACAAGTGCCCACTTTAACGCCGGTGTGGTTAAATACGGTGCCCGCAAACGTTGTAGTCGATTTATGGCAAGTTTCACAAGCCGCATTGGTCACAATATGAGTTGCAGGTTTCTTCATCACGTTTGCAAAACTGCCGCCGTGACAGGTCGCACAGCCAGTAGTGATGCCAACGTGATTCATAGTTGGCGCTGTGAATGATGTTGTGTTTTTATGGCACGAATCACAACTTAAAGTTGTTGGAATATGCGTTGCTGGCTTGCCTTTTGAGCTCACACCGTGACAAGTCGCACAAGTGCCTGCTTTAACACCAGTGTGGCTGAAGATCGCACCCGCAAACGCTGTCGTCGATTTATGGCAAGTTTCGCAAGCCGCTGTCGTGGCGACGTGGCTGGCTGATTTAGTTTTCACATTGGCAAAGGCTCCGCCGTGGCAGGTCGCACAGCCAGTCGTAATGCCAGTGTGGTTCATCGTGGCTGGCACGAAGGCAGTTGTATTGCTATGACAGGTTTCGCACTTAGCAGTGGTTGGGAAGTGAGCTGCAGATTTAGCTTTCACGCCAGTAGTCACACCATGGCAGCTCGCACAGTTGGTCACAATGCCAGTGTGGTTCATCACGGTTGGTTTAAACGCTACCGTAGATTTATGGCAAGTTTCACAAGTCGCTGTAGTCGGTATATGGTTAGGGGCGGCTGGTTTTCCAAGCGCAGCAGTACCATTATGACAGCCCGCACAGCCACTCACGATGCCAGTATGGTTCATCGCCGCGCCAGTTTTGAAGCTAGTAGTGTTTTTATGGCAAGTCTCGCACGCCGCTGTAGTCGCAATGTGAGTCGCTGGTTTAGCTTTTACAGTCGTGAAACTACCGCCATGGCAAGTCGCACAGCCAGTCGTAATGCCGCTGTGATTCATCACTGCTGGCTTAAAGGCGCTGGTGTTGGTATGGCAAGTTTCACAAGCTTTAGTAGTTGGTATGTGGCCTGTAGTTGGCTTGCCAAGCGCGGCGGTACCGTTATGGCAGCCTGCACAGCCAGTCGTGATGCCAGTGTGATTCATGGCCGCGCCAGTTTTGAACGAAGTGGTGTTTTTATGGCAAGTCTCACACGCCGCTGTAGTCGCAATGTGAGTCGCCGGTTTAGCTTTAACCGTAGCGAAGTTACCGCCGTGGCAAGTTGCACAGCCACTGGTAATGCCAGAGTGGTTCATCACCGCGCCTTTAAAGCTGGCAGTGCTGGTGTGGCAAGTTTCACACGCTTTAGTGGTTGGAATATGTGTAGCAGCTTTGCCCAATGCAGCGGTGTTGTTATGGCAGCTCGCACAACCAGTAGTAACGCCAGTATGGTTCATCGCCGTACCTTTGAAGCTGGCGGTCGATTTATGACATGTTTCGCAAGCTGCGGTTGTTGCTATGTGTGTGGTAGTTTTGCCTAACGCTGTTTTACCGTTATGGCAGCTTGCGCAGCCAGCAGTAATGCCAGTGTGGTTCATTTTCGCGCCTTTAAAGCTAGTTGTGCTGGTATGACAAGTTTCACATTTAGCGGTAGTGGCAATGTGAGTAGTCGATTTTCCTTTGGCAGCAGTGCCGTTATGGCAGCTGGCGCAACCAGTGGTGATGCCTGCGTGGTTCATCGCCGCACCTTTAAAGCTACTAGTTGATTTGTGGCAAGTTTCACAAGCCGTAGCAGTGACAATATGGCTCTTAGACTGACCCAAGGCTACAGTGCCATTATGGCAATTGACACACCCCTTAGTAATGCCAGTGTGATTCATCGCTGCGCCACCTTTAAAGCTAGAGGTGCTGGTATGGCAAGTTTCACAAGCCGCAGTGGTGGCAATGTGTGTGCTTGATTTGCCTTTGGCTGCGGTACCGTTATGGCAACTCGCACAACCTTTGGTAATGCCAGTATGGTTCATGGTGGCAGGCTTGAAAGCTGCAGTAGTATGGCAGATCTCGCAAGCTGATGCGGTGGTAATGTGCGTGGCAGATTTACCCTTCGCGGCTTTACCATTATGGCAACTAACGCAGCCAGTAGTGACGCCATTGTGGTCGAATTTTGCGCCTAAGAAACTTGCTGTAGAAGTATGGCAAGTTTCGCAACTTGCAGTGGTTGTAATATGAGTAGCTGATTTGCCCTTAGCAGATTTACCGTTATGGCAGCTGGCGCAACCAGTAGTGATGCCTGCATGGTCAAACTTAGCGCTGCCAACAAACGAGGCTGTAGAACTATGGCAAGTTTCGCATGTGGCAGTTGTTGGAATATGGCTGGACGATTTACCTTTTGCCGTCGTGTTGTTGTGGCAGCTGGCACACCCGCTTGTTATAGCCTTGCCAGAACTATCCAGATGGTTAAAACCTTTGGCTGGCGTCCAAGCGTTATTTTTGTGGCAAGTGCCGCAATCGGCTGTCGTTGCAATATGGTTTGCTGGTTTACCAACTGCTGAGGTGCCATTATGACAACTTGCACACGATTGGCCTAGCATAACGCCAATATGGCTCATTTTCGCAGGTTTCCATGCAGCTGCTAAGTGACATGTTTCGCATTTATCATTTGTCGGCATGTGACCAGCTGGCTTAGCAGAGGCATTCATGCGGTTGCCATTAATATGACAGCCCGAACATTGTTTTGGTGTGCCTTTAAATATGCCGTTGATGTGGCAGGTTTCGCACCTTGCCGTGGCATGCTGACCTACTAGTGGGAAACCAGTCTTTGTGTGATCAAACTTGAAGCCACCTTTAACGGTTTTTGTGGCAGCAGTAGCCGCACTTGCCATCATAAGGGCTAAGCAACAGGCTAAAAATAGTGCTGTTATCTGCTTCCAACTAAATTGCAAGTTAATCCCTAAGCAAAAAGTGTTCGCACTTCTCACACATCACAACATACATTTAATTGTGGGAAATTTATACACAGTGGACTGATAATAAGTGGGAAATAATTATGCGTCAAACATTTTTATAAAAAAGTATATAGATTTTAAAAAATTGGACTAAAAGTTATATATGCCCTTTTAAAGCGGTAGTCGCCGCAGCAATTTTTACCTTCCCACACCCGCATTCACCTTGATGTCTCTGAAATTTGTGGTGACATGGCATCGGTCACATTGCGGGCCAAAGCTACCTCCGTGCACATCATCACTGGAGTGGCAGCTATAACATGTCGTGCTTTGTTTTACCTTGCCAACAAAAGCAATTCTATGACAATCCAAGCAGTCCACTTTTTTGTGTGCCCCATCAAGCTTGTACTTGGTACGCGTGTCATGATTAAAGTCCCATACCGCCCAATCTCTAGCGTTGTGGCAGTCCTCGCACAGCGTGCCTAGTTTTTTCTTATGTACGTCATCTTTCGTATGGCAAGAATAGCAATCCGACTTGGCCTCTTTAAATTTTCCAGTCAAGTGGCACTTACTACACTCTACTGGGCCATG
This sequence comes from Methylotenera sp., assembly GCA_031417915.1. Classification (GTDB taxonomy): domain Bacteria; phylum Pseudomonadota; class Gammaproteobacteria; order Burkholderiales; family Methylophilaceae; genus Methylotenera_A. The sequence continues at coordinate 42,763 of JANOWN010000037.1, read as the reverse complement.
TTTGCCAAGCAAAGGGAACTTAGTTTTATTATGGTCAAAGTCTTTCACTTTCCAAGTCGCTTCAGTGTGACAATCTTCGCACTTCTTACCTTCGGAGCCTTTGTGCACGTCATCGCGCTCATGGCAAGAGAAGCACGTAGCCGTAGGCAACAGCTTAGGCGGCGCTGGCGGCGGCTTGTGGCAAGCCTCGCACTTGGTTTTAATGTGCTTACCTTTTAATGGATATTTCGTATCTTTGGTGTGATCGAAACTACTGGTTTTTTTCCAGTCATCGTCGTTATGACACTTCTCGCAACTCGCACCGAATACGCCTTTATGTTTATCGTCTTTTTGGTGACAGTCGTTACAACCCGTTTTAAGTTTTTCCTCTAGCCCGCTTTTGTGACAACTCTCACACTTGGCTGGCTTATGCTTGCCTCTGAGTGGGAACTTAGTTTTGTCGTGATCGAAAGTATCTTTTTTCCAATCCTTGGCATTGTGACATTCTTCACACTTCTCGCCAAACTTGCCTTTATGCACATCGTCTTTTTTGTGACATGAGTAACAATCAAGCGGTAGTTTTTCATACTTAGCACCCGTGGTGTGGCAAGCCTCGCATTTGGCTGTTTTGTGCTTATCTTTCAGAGGAAACTTGGTATCTTTATCATGATTAAACTCCCCCGTACTGGTCCAACTGCGCTCGTTGTGACAATCTCCGCACTTCTCACCTAGCGAGCCTTTGTGTTTATCGTCATTGCGGTGACAGCCGATACAAGTTAGCGGTAATTTTTGCCCAGCTGACTTATGACAACTGGCGCATTTGGCGCTATCGTGCTTGCCTAGCAAGGCGAAATGGCCATCCTTGGTATGGTCGAATGTGGTGGTTTTCCAATCTTTATCGGTATGGCAATCGCCGCATTTCTGGCCGAAAACTCCCTTGTGATCGTCGTCTTTCTTGTGGCAAGCGTAGCACTCGTTCGGCGTTTCTTTAAACTTATCGTCTTTATGACAATCCTTACACATCACCTTGGTTTCAGCATGCGCACCACGCAGCTTAAAATCACTTTTATCGTGATCAAACTTAATCTCTTTCCAATCCTTCTCCACGTGGCAATCCACACACTTATCGCCCAGTGAGCCCTTATGTTCATCATCCTTTTTATGGCAGCCAATACAAGTACCTGGCGCATCGCGCCATTTGATTTTTGGTTTGTGGCAATCTTTACACTGTACTTTTTCGTTTAAATGACCGCCTTTTAACTCATAATCGGTCAGATTATGTTTAAAGATTTTTTCATCCAGAATAACGACTATTGCGCCGCGCCCCTTATGCTCGGTATGGCATTCGGAGCATTTTTTGCCTTGCTGCATCTTGCCGTGGTAACCTTTTTTCTGCGCAACATCTTTATTAATGTCTTTATGGCAGTCTTTACAGAGCTGGTTTTGACCCTCTTTATCAAACTTTTTATGACATTTTAGGCAGGTGTCCTCCCATTTGGCATGACCTTGAATGACCTTACCAGGCATCATCACGCTTTCAAGCGTATCCGCGCCAACATTGAATGACAGGAAGAATGAAAGAATAAAAAGATTGAGGAAACGTAGCATCTAAATTTAGTACATATGCACCCAAATAACATGAAATATCGCAGTAGCTACCATCATATACATCAACGGAATATGTAGCACGTGCCAAGCTGAAAAGATTTGTTCACACTTCTTAAATTGTGCCACTGTTTGAATTTGCTTTAAATATTGATTGACCAAATCGGACGCTTCGCCCGCCACATCGAGCATGCTAGCGCCTAGCTGCAAGTGTATATAACGCTTGCAGCGCCAAGCAAGTAGCATGCGGCGTACATCAAAGCTGAAAAAAAACCAAACTCCAGCTAAAAATCCACGTTTTTTTTCCAAAGCCTCATGTTCGAACTTTTTAATATTATTTTCAACTTGGGGGAAAAAATGTAATTTCGACTTTACGTTTCCCTTGCTCCCCGCCAAATCTTCATGTGCCTCGCTCAATGTAGATCGGCTACCATACAACCCCTTGTGAATACGGGTATATACAAGCCTACCAATCAAACCACTACCTGCAACCAATAGCATGCAATAAAAAGCGATGGTCGCGTTCATGGAGCCTAAATGAAAAGTGGTATGAAACAAAACGAGTATCGGCCCAAGCACGCCAAGTATCATGTGGATACGAAACCAATACTTGAGTTTACCCAAAGGCTGCATAAAGGCGAGGTGTTTACGCGCAGAATATAACAGCAAGGTGAGCATCATTAAGCCGCCTGCCAAACCTAGGTTATAACCTAGGCCTTCACCAGGTTTATAGTAATTGCCGTGGGCGACTATCCAGGCCAAACACACCAGCGCAATTAGCAGCAACCACATTGTTAGCCGATTTAGAAAATGGCCAAACTTGCCTAACCATGCATGCGCTTGCGAAGGTTCTTGTGAATTTACTTTTGCATTCATTGTCGAAATAACAGACCTTGATAAAATTTTACGTGTGTAATTTTCTCACATATTTTGCGTCATTTCTGTGAATAGTATAGTATATTGAGCAGGCTGAAATAATTATTTTATGAACTACAAGATTGAATATTAACTCTCAACCAAAGCAACCATGCAAAATAAACCATGCAAAATATAAGCTTACTCATCTATCTTACGCCCATACTGCTCATCATAGCGATTTACATTACTCGTAAAAAGAAAATTAATCGACGCGGTAAAGATCGCTGGAATGAGGCAAAAGAGGCAGGGTTGACTGAGCCTGCTTCAATACACCCCGTCATTAACCTTAGTCTTTGCTGTGGTTCTGGTGCTTGTGTGAAAGCCTGCCCAGAAAAAGCACTAAGCATTATTGGCGGCAAGGCAGTGTTGACAGACCCAGTACATTGCATTGGCCATGGCGCTTGTTTAACGGCGTGTCCCGTTGATGCTATAGAATTAGTATTCGGTACTGAAAAACGTGGCATGGACATTCCGCTTGTTAAGCCCTCTTTTGAAACCAATGTTGATAATATCTTTATCGCTGGCGAACTTGGTGGCATGGGCTTAATCCGCAAGACCGCAGAGCAAGGCAAGCAAGCGATTGACTCCATCACACAAAAAAAGAATGATGGCAATGAATACGATGTTGTCATTATAGGGGCAGGGCCGGCGGGACTTTCGGCCTCACTTGCCGCCAAAGAAAAGAAACTTAAGAGCATCACCATAGAACAAGAGGACTCGCTAGGTGGCGCCATTTACAAATACCCGCGCAACAAAATCGCCATGACCCAGCCCGTGGTATTGCCGATTGTTGGCAAAGTGGAAATGTACGATATTAGCAAAGAAGAGCTGCTCGGATTCTGGAATCGAGTACTCAAAGAACACCCGTTTAAAATTAATTTTAACGAACGCATGGAAACTGTCACCAAGACAAACAAAGGCTTTGAAGTCAAAACCTCTAAAACCATCTACCAAACAGCCAATATCCTGCTTGCTATCGGCCGCATGGGCACACCTCGCAAGCTAGATGTGGCTGGGGAAGATCAAGCTAAAGTCGTTTATAGGCTGACCGACCCAGAGCAATATCGCAACATGCATGTTCTAGTGGTGGGTGGCGGCGACAGCGCTTTGGAAGCCGCAATTTCAATAGCCGAACAACCAGGTACAACCGTAACTCTTTCTTATCGTAGCGAGGCTTTTGGTCGCGTAAAACCTAAAAATCGTGATCGATTGCAAGAGGCAGAAACTGCAAAAAGACTCACAGTTCAACTCAAATCCAGCGTCAAAGAAATAGGTGTGGATACGGTAAAAATTGAGTTGGCTGATAAATCGATTGTAGAACTTCCAAATGGGGCAATAATCGTGTGTGCGGGTGGCGTTTTGCCAACGCCATTTTTAAAAGAAATTGGCGTGATGGTAGAAACGCATTATGGGAAAAGGGCTGTATCACGTGATTCCGCTCGACTTAGCTAGAATGCACTAACTGATAATCAATGCAAATTAATCTCACCAACTCTTCCAATAAGATGCAAATTATTTTGCACAATACTTTACGAAAGGTATTGCGCCCTTTAGTACGCCTCATGCTTTCTCAAGGCATTAATTACACCATGGTGCTCGAGGATTTAAAGCGTGTGTTTGTAAGCGTAGCCGAGGATGAATTTAAAATTGAAGGCAAGGAGCAAACCAACAGCCGTATTACTTTGTTAACGGGTGTACATCGCAAAGATGTACAGCGTATTCGTGACGAGCAGAATGAGGAACACGAGCCGCCCTTTTCTTTAAGCGCGCAGATTTTTGGCTTATGGCTGGGCGACAGCAAATACTTAGATGAATCTGGCCAACCGCGAGCACTGCCGCGACTTGCCAGCAAAGGAATAATCTCCTTTGAATCTTTGGTAGCCAGCGTTAGCAAAGATTTTCGTGCGCGCCCAGTATTAGACGAATGGCTAAGGCTGGGATTTGTGAGTCTCGACTATAGCGACCATGTACGGCTAAATGTGCAAGCATTTATTCCCAACCAAGATTTAGAATATAAGTTATCTTTTTTAGCGATGAATGTGCATGACCACATGTCGGCCGCTGTGAGTAACTTAAACAGCAAAAACGAACCCATGCTTGAGCGCTGCGTATATTATGACAACTTAACTGCGGCAAACGTTGAGACATTACATGATCTAGCGAGGCAAAATGGTATGAATACGATTAAAGCACTGAATCGACGCGCCGCAGCGCTTAAAGCCGCACAAACAGAGCCTGGCAAGATAGCGCGCAGAGAATCTGATAAGGCCGACCAAAGAATGAATTTTGGTGTGTATTTTTATCACACCGATGACGATCAGCCTGTTGATAGTCCAATAGCACCTGAAAAGGAAAGCTAAACAATGCAACGTTTCTCCGCAGCTTTAGTCACTATTTCGCTGGTTTTATTGTCAGCGAATACTACTGCTGCCGAGACCAACGTTTGCAATGCTGGCATAGGCGGAACGGGCATCCAACAAGATGGTATTGGTGGCACAGGCAACCAATCAGAAGGCATTGGTGGCACTGGTGTGCAAGCCAACTCAGGTGTTGGCGGTACGGGTGATCAAGCCAATTCAGGTGTTGGTGGCACAGGTATTATTGGCATTATCACTGGCTTCGCAAGTATCTGCGTGAATGGCCTGGAGGTGCATTACGACAAACAAACCATTGTTGATGTTGATGGCGTGTCATCTTCTGTTGAAGCGCTCAACATCGGCCAACTGGTTGCGATTGAATCAATCAACAAAGCAAATCAGCTCAGAGCGCAGCGCGTGAGCGTCTCTCATATTATGGTCGGCAAAATCGAAAAAGTGGATGCCGCACAAAACACCGTTCAGCTAATGGGACAAACAATTAATCTGAGTAACAACACCATTGGCAGAGCCGATTTAAAACCAAATCAAATAGTCAAAATTAGCGGTTTAGCCGCAGCCAACACCTCGGCCAACAATGCCATACAAGCGTTGCGCATAGATATAGCTTCGGCCAATACGCCGTCCTCAATTGCGGGTATTGTCGACCAAGCTGGCAAAATAAATGGCGTTAGCATTGCGAACGCAAATCAAATTCGTACTGGACGTATTGTTCAGGTAAGCGGAAGCTGGGATGGCCACGCATTACACGCTGATTATATCGACGATAGCGCTACGCAACGTGTGCTCAGAAACGCAGAAAACGTGGTTATTCAAGGCATTTCAACAGCAGCAAGGCAGCAATTTAGTATGCAAAATCAAGCGATTAACATTGATGCCAACACCAAAATCAGCGGCAAAAATGCTAACGAAAATCAAACTGTTATTGTACGCGGCAAGTTAGATCGCGCTGGCAAGATTACCGCACGCAGCATTGAATATTCGAATGAAAATAAACTGTTGGAGCGTGGTGGCGGTAAGCATCGCCCAAATGCATCAGAGAAAACCAAGGGAGAGCGCACAGAACAAGGCAGAGGCGCTAACGACAATAAAGATGCCAAAGATAGATCAGAGCATGCCGAACGGCCGGAGAAAACTGAAAAACACGAAAAAGTTGAAAGGCCTGAACATATTGAACGGCTCGAGAAAATTGAACGTCCTGAAAGGGCTGAAAGGGCTGAAAGACATGAAAGCATAGATCACTAACAAGTCGAGCACAAGTTTTAATAGCAGTCGCGTTACAAAATGGCACTCAAAAAGAATAAATATTCGATGCCCTGCAAGCCAATATCCATGCGGGCTGCAGGGCAGTGGTTTTAACTAAATTACTAGTTACTAATTACTGCGTTTAGCGTGTTTAGCACATTACGTGCTTCTAGAACAACTTCCGATGCTGTTAGTCCTAACGGCCCTACGCCTTTTTTAACCAGCGCATCCGCTGCGGCGCCGTGCACATAAACACCCAGTTTTGCAGCTTGCAATCCACTTAAACCTTGCGCCATCAAGCTACCAATGATGCCGCTCAGCACATCGCCCGTACCGCCGCTGGCCAATCCAACATTACCGCTCGTGTTTGTAAACCAACTACCATCGTGGTGCGCGCAAACCGTGCCTGCGCCCTTTAGCACGCAGGTAACATTTAAGTTTTTAGCCAATTTAAGCGCGCTTTCTGTGCGATTTTGTTGAATGTGCTCAGTGCTGGCATCAAGCAGTCCAGCATCCAGCAATCTGGCGGCTTCGCCCGCGTGCGGCGTAATCACCGTTTCTGCAGTTCGACTAATAACAAGCGACGCTAAATGCAGATGGCTGGCGATTAAGTTAAGTGCGTCTGCATCTAAAAGCAAAAGCACATTTTGCGCTAACCAAAATTCTAACAACTTAATTGCGGCATTGGTTTGACCAAGCCCAGTGCCGATGACAACACAATTGAGTTGCGGCAACTGAGCGATTGCGGCTGGCGAACGCAGCATAATTTCAGGCTGTAAAATATCTACACTTGGTGCATCTTTACACAACATTGCGGCATAAACACGCCCTGCACCACAATGCAAGACTGCCCGTGCAGCCAGCAAAACCGCGCCTACCATGCCACTATCACCACCGATAATTGCCACGCTGCCAAACGTGCCTTTGTGCGCGTCGCTATTACGTGCCGGCAAAGCCTGCTGAAACATGCTTTCGACTAATAAGTTTGATTTAATCTCCATGATAAAACTTAACGCGCCGCCTCATCGGAATTTCGATTAAACCAAATTTCTAACAATGTGATGGTAATAATGAGCGTCACTGGCCCTAAAATAAGCCCAGCTGGCCCAAACAACAACAGCCCACCGACTACCGATAAAAAGGTAAGCATGGTGTGAAGCTTAAGACGATTGCCAACAAAGATTGGTCTAAGTAAGTTATCAACAGTGCCGACAACCAGCATACCCCATAAGGCGAGCGTCAGTGCGCTGCCCCAATCGCCTTCTAAAGCCAAAAAGAGCGCCGCTGGCCCCCAAACCACAAAAGCCCCTAACATTGGCACAATGGCTAATAAACCCATTACCAACCCCCATAGCAATGGCGCTGGCAGCCCTAACCACCAAAACATGAGGCCGCCCAAAAAACCTTGCACGGCGGCAATGGCGAATGTGCCATAAACAGTGGCGTGAATGGTGTCGCCCACTCGCTTATATAGCCTGCCCATTTCTGCCTGTGAGAGTGGTGACAAAAACATAATTGACTTCAACACCAAACGTCGATCGCGCAGAAAAAAGAAAAGCACATATAAAACCAAACATAAGCCTACAATTTGAAATACAGAGCCTTTAACAATGTCGCCAGCAGTGTCTCCCAGCCATACAGTAAAAGTTTTAAACGTGCCTGGCAGGTCAATATAATGTTCAGCTTTGTCTAATATTTGTGCCAGTTGTGGCTGCGCTTCTAATGTGCGCCGCCATTCGCCAGAAGCAACTTTAGTCTCGATTAATTGCGTACCTTTTAGTGCTTGCAATATCAATTGCTCTCCCACAAATATCGCAGGCACGACCACGATTGCACCAATCAACAGAATAGAAGCGATGGCTGCCAAATTAGGGTGTTTGAGCTTGGATTCAAACCAGCGTTGCAAAGGCGTAAACAAAACTGCCAGCATTAGCGCCCATGCAAGCACAGATAGAAACGGCACCGCCATGCGATAGCACAGGTAAACCCCCAACACCGTGGCTAGCATCAGTACCAACGTCTGCACATGGTCACGCGAGCCCCAATCTTGCTCGATTGGCGTTTCTACCTGCTTGGTTTCTAGTTTACTCATTTGAATATCCAATAATCCCTAAAAAAACTCTGACAAACCCGTAGGAAATCCATGAAGTAAAATGTTTGAGCTTGCTGTCATGCTCCCACTCATGCGAAGTGACGCGATACGCAGCCTGAATTGAGACGTTGATTTCACTTCTTAATTCGCTTGCAAATGCCACATCTTGCACGACTACATTGGCCTCATGCGCTAGCAATAAGCTAAATGGATCAATATTGGATGAGCCAACCGTCGCCCAATGATTATCCACCACTGCAACTTTGCTATGCATAAAACTTTTGCGGTATTCGTATATCTCGATACCGCCATTTAGAAACTCACTATAAAAAACATGCGTGGCAAACATCAAAAAATATTCTTTACGGCCTTGCAACAACAATTTTACTGTTACTCCACGCGCAGCCGCCGCCAACAAAGCTTGCCGAAACCTTTGGCCAGGCAAAAAATAAGCATTGGCAATGATAATTTCTGATTTTGCCTGTGCAATGGCTGCCAAATAAGCCGTCTCAATATCGCTTCTATGCAACACATTATCACGCGTCACAAAAGCCGCCTTTATGCCTGCTTTTGTAGCCTGTAAATTAGCTTTGGCAGAATGTGCACTTGTTTGCCGCAACCTTGCCCATGCCATGCGACGCCACAACTTATGCACGCTTTCGACAATGGCGACCAAAATCGCGCCTTCTATACGCACCGCGAAATCAACGCGCGGCGCAATTTGATTTGGCACATCATTATCATCGATAATATTGATGCCGCCTACAAAACCAATTATGCCATCTACCACCACAACCTTACGATGCAATCGCCGCAAACGCCTTGTTTTAAAGGTCCATGGCGATACTTTAGGCCGGTAAAACATCACCAGAACGCCCGCCTGCTCTAGTTCTTTAATATACGCTTTAGATAAATCTTTGCAACCGAACCCATCCAGCAATACATTCACAACCACTCCACGCTGCGCAGCTTGTTTTAGCGCGTTTCCAATGCGGATTCCTGTTGCATCCGCTGCGTAAATATAAGTTTGCAAATACACTTCATATAGTGCGCCATCAATCGCTGTTTCTAGCGCAGGAAAGTATTCTGCGCCATTGCGTAACAGCTTGATTTGATTGCCGTCAATAAAATGCGTCATGTTTTTATAAGCGTTGCAGAAAGTATTGCATGGTCAGACACTTTGACGAAATGCGCACCAGAGTGAACTTGTACATGTTTTACGTTAAAGCCACGCGCATAAATACGGTCCATCCTCAACATTGGCAACCAAGCTGGGAAGCTGCGCGCCAGCTTGCCAGTGTGGAGCTCAAACACCTCGCGCACTTGTAGACGCTCCGCAAATACGCGGCCTGCACGCGTGCTCCAATCATTAAAATCCCCTGCAATAATCAGCGGTGCATCGTGCGGTACGTGTTGATCAATATAATCAGCCACATCTACCAATTGCTGACGGCGCCAATGCGCAAACAAACCCAGATGCACACAAACCGCATGTAATGGCGCGTCCCAGCCTGGCACCTTAATTTCACAATGCAACATGCCGCGCTGTTCTAAGCTATGCGCGGAAATATCCTCATTGGTGGTTTTAGAAATTGGAAACTTCGACAGCAAAGCATTGCCATGATGACCCTTGGGATACACCGAGTTTTTGCCATAAGCAAAATCTGGCCAAAGCGTATCTGCCAAATACTCTACTTGCCCAGAGCCAGAAGATGCCTCGATGTGTTTGCCATTTTTAATATGTACATCTTGCACTTCCTGCAAAAAGATAATATCAGCGTGTAATTTTTGAAGTAAATCGCGCTGAAGATGCAAGGCGAAACGGGCGTTAAAATGCGTAAACCCCTTGTGGATATTGAATGTAGCGATATGCAGTGTGTTATGCAAAATAAATTTATTTACCTATGCTAGCTAGTCTGACAATAGCGCAATGACATGATGATAGCAAATTTTAGTGACTACAATTTTAAAGGTACCACCATCCAGCCTATGTTGCTGCTACTGAACTAAAACATTCCAGTGAAGGCCTGCAACCCGCATGGATATTTGCTCTCAGGGCATATAAATTGATTAAAATTTGCTAAAATGGCTTGCAAATATGCAAGCCATTTGTATTTTGTAGCATTTATTTCAACATTTTTCAAAATTTTTCAAAATTACTTGCAAATCTTAATAAGAATGATTATCATTATCGAAAATATTGTTAAGGTAATCATAAATGAATAAAGTATTAGGCCTGATTTTAATGCTCCCATTGCTGGCATTTGCCGCTGATGATGTGTTCACTATAAAAATAAAAAATCACCACTTCGAGCCTGCTGAGCTCACCGTTCCTGCTGGCAAAAAAGTTAAATTGCTGGTGGAAAACTTAGATGCCACGCCTGAAGAATTTGAAAGTCACGAGCTAAACCGCGAAAAAATAATCAGTGGCAACAGCAAAGCGACGATTTATATCGGTCCGCTAACGGCAGGTAAATACCCATTTTTTGGTGAATTTAACATGGCCACTGCCCAAGGCGTGATCATCGCCAAATAACTTTTCAGAAAGCACCTATGTTCGGAACTGCTGTCATTGTTTTTCGTGAAGTTTTAGAGGCCGCGCTCATCATCGGCATTGTCGCTGCGGCCACGCGCGATGTGCCTGGGCGCAGCCGCTGGATTGTTGGCGGCTTATTGCTTGGGCTATTAGGTTCAGCACTTGTGGCCAGCTCTACGGGCCAAATTTCTGAACTTGCAGACGGCGTTGGTCAAGAGCTGTTTAACGCCATTATTCTGGGTGTGGCGGTATTAATGCTAGCGTGGCACAATATTTGGATGGCCTCGCACGGAAAAGAGCTTGCCACGAGCGCTCAAAAAGTCGGCAATGCTATTCGTGACGGCGCGAGTGAATGCTCGGTATTGCTCGCAGTTGTCGGCATCGCGGTTTTGCGCGAAGGCTCAGAAACCGTGTTGTTTTTATACGGCATTGCTACCTCAGAACAAGTAGGCGCATCTAGTTTACTACTTGGCGGCGCAATCGGCATGATAGCAGGTGTCACCATAGGTTACGCGCTTTACAAAGGCTTGCTTCGCATTCCTATGCGCTGGTTTTTTACTGCCACTAGTGTATTAGTATTATTGCTAGCTGCTGGCATGGCCTCACAAGCCGCACATTACCTCATTCAAGCAGATTTAATTCCTGCTTTAATTTCGCCACTATGGGATACCTCTGCAATATTGCCAGAAAAATCCATACTCGGCATGTTGCTGCATAGCTTAATTGGTTATGACGCAAGCCCAGCAGGCATGCAGTTGGTATTTTATGTCACCGCAATATTCGCCATCTCGGCTGGCATGAAATGGATTAACCAACCAAACTTATCACCGTCTCAATTAAAAACCACTTAAGGAAAGTAACAATTGAAAGTTCGTATTGCACTATTATTCTCCCGCGTATTTCCCCTCGTACTCACACTCTCCGCGCCCACTGCATTTGCTGGGCCTGCTGATTACATATACCTGCCAACCGTTGAGTATGGCGAAAAAGAAATTGACTTTAAAACAGGCACCGCAAAGCTGCAAAATGGTGACCGCGCGCAAGTTTCCAGCTTAGGTTTTGGCTATGGTGTCACCGAATACTGGTTCACTGAAGTTTATTTCAAACACGAGCGCGAAGGTAGCGAAACGTTATCAATCGGCGAATGGGAAAATAGATTTCAGCTCACCGAAACGGGCAAATACCCAGTTGATCTCGGCTTAGTGGTAGAAATTGAAGCCCCGCTGAATAGAAATGAAGCTTACGAATTAAAATTAGCGCCGCTATTACAAACTGAATTCGGCAAAGTGCAGCTCAATGGTAACGTAATTTTAGAACGCACTTTCGGCCCTGGCGATCACATCACAGCACTGGGCTATCAATGGCAAGCTAATTATCGCTGGAAACCTAGCTTTGAGTTCGGTCTGCAAGGATTTGGCGACATGGGCAAATGGAACAACTGGGCACCAGCAGATGAGCAAGAACATCGCTTAGGTCCAGCCGTTTTCGGTAAAATCGGCTTAGGCACCAAGCAAGCCATTAAATACAACGCCGCATTGCTATTCGGCACCAGCGAAGCTGCCGCCAACCACACCTTTAGGATGCAAGTCGAGTACGAGTTTTAATCGTAATCGCACTCATAAGTCTTAGTTGTAAAAAGCCACGCCCTCGGATGTGGCTTTTTACTTTCAATGTCAAAAAGCACTTAAAAATAATAAATAATACCTGCCCTGCAACCTGCATGGATATTAGCTTGCATGGCGTATAAAGTTTGATTAAAAAACCTAAAATGGCTTGCATATTTGCAAGCCATTTGTATTTGGTGGCCCCTCTGTGAGTCGAACACAGTACCAACGGATTATGAGTCCGCTAACATAAATCACCTTAAACCCAGTAATTATATAGCATACAGCATGATAAGCTGTCTAATATCTCGCTCTTTTTATGCCTCTACACAGCGCATTCCATCGTTAAGAAGATTCGTTTTATTAGACAAAATTAACAAGTTTTTTAAAATGAAAAACAAAACAACTCTAAAGCTAATTTATCTAAAGCTGACGTTCAAAATAATCAATCCCATAATTTCCAAATCGTCACTTTCGACCCGATGCAGCCGCTCACTAAATAAAACGAGAGCCTAAGCTCTCGTTTTATATGCCAATACCTCTAACGATAATTAAGTATTTTTATTTTTACGACGAGTCGTCGCGGCAATTAAGCCCAAACCTGCCAACAACATAGCGTAGGTTTCTGGTTCTGGCACTGGTGCGGTTGACCTTAATACGATGAGTTGTGATTTAGCACCTACGACAGCGCCAGCAAGCTGGTCTTGCTCTGCAACCAAGTAAATCGTACCAAATTGGTCTATCGTTACACCTTCAATTGCGTTGCGCGTCAGAATATCAGCGATTACAGTATTGCTGCCACCCAGTGCTGCATTAATGTCTAAGAAACTCAAAATGTTGCCAAGACGATCAACTTCGAGCAATTTTTTAGAGCCCAGACTATAAATGAGCAAGTTGTTGGCTGCTGATGTGCCAACCAGCGCGTCAAATGACGAGAGAGTTTGCACGTCTGATAGCGTTGTCACACCCAATAAAGCTGGGTTAAACATCTGCCCAGTTGCAGAGAGCGGATCGCCCATCGTCGATGTGCCGCCTGTGGCTGAGAATGTGAGGTTGCCAGCACGAATATCTTGTGGAGTTTGCTGTTTAATCGTCACAAAACTGCCGTTGCTTTGGTCGTAACTCAGGCCTTCAAAACCGTTGTTGCCAACAATTGCGTTGCTGATTGAGGCGTAATTATTGGCCAAAGTTGTAGTGCCACCAGCCGCAAAATTGAAGCTATAGGCATCGTATAAGCGCTCTTCTGCCACTACAAGTTGCCCGCCACCCAAATAGGTTAAGCCTTCTGTATCGCGGTTTGTGCTAAGTGTGCCAGCCCAGTTAAACGCCATGCTGCCTAGCGTTTGGCCTGTAAGTGAAATCTCAACTACGCCTGTACCTTCATCGCCCACATAAAATAAAGTACCACGATCGCGTGCGTAAGTGACTGCTGATGCTTCTAGGCCAGATACCGCGCCAGCCGTGAGATCGAGCGCATAGGTGCTAACATTGGTATAGCTGCCTAGGTTGATAGAGGTTAGCGCTTGTGCGGAAACTGAAAATGTTGCCAATGCGGCAACTACAATGTGAGATAGTTTCATGATGAATTAACCTTGACGTTTACGTGAAGCAAAGCCCATGAAACCCAAGCCAGCTAACAGCATGGCGTAAGTCTCTGGCTCTGGTACGGCCGCAGTGATTCTGCCTGGCGAGCCTATTTCATTGATATCATTTAACGCTACAAACGCGCCATTTGCACCAACCGTGCTTAAAAGTGAGATAGCTGTATTGTTCAAACCTGCAGCATTATCAAAAGTTTGAAAAGGTGCAAGTGCATCAGAAGCAGCAAATGTGACGTTGGCTTGCAATACACTGCCATTTGCAACACTGTTATAGATATTAACTGCATCTGTAGTGCCGCTTAAGCCAACACCCGCGCCAGTGTAGTTGCCAATTTGCAGTCCCGCTGGCGCGCTCGCGCCAAACCAAGTGCTAAGGAATAATGCAGTGTTAGGATTTTCTGTGAAGATGACTGATTCACCAGCGGCGATGCTGCTAATGCCAGTAAGCGCTACTTTAGCGCTGCCATTTGAATTGTCGTCCATTTGCCAGCCAGAAATATTCACGACAGAAGCGCCTGTGTTCGTAAGCTCAAACCAGTCAGTCGCATAAGGCGCGTTGGCGGCAGTGCTCGCCCAAGGTGCAACTTCGGTAATTAATAATGCTGCATTTGCCTGAACGGAAATAGTGCTCAACATGGCTGCGACAATGATAGATATGGATTTTTTCACTTATGGTCTCCTGAGGTTAAAAATAATCGGTAGTTAAATCAAATTTAACTGTCACATCAAATTACAGCAGAATTGTTACCGCAATACTTTAGGGCATAGTCCGCAAGGACTAGCATGGAATGTAGCCAGTTTTTAATTACATAAAATTTCAATAAAACCCTGTTAAAATTGACTCAATTTACCGTATTGCTTTAACCAATCAGCTGGATTTCTATTGCAAACACTTCATGAGGTTTTAAAGATTCGCAACCCTGAAATCTGGGTGACCAAGCTGTTAATAGCAGTCAACGTGCTCGTGTTTGTAGCAATGTTGCTAGATGGCGCTGGTTTATGGCACTCTACAAACGGCGTCCAGCTTGCTTGGGGAGCCAATTTTGGCCCCGCCACACAAGATGGCGAATGGTGGCGATTAGGTAGCGCCATGTTTTTGCATTTTGGTGCAATACATTTGTTACTTAATATGTGGGCACTTTGGGACGCTGGGCAATGGGTGGAGCGCATGTACGGCCATGCGCGCTTTGCTGGTATCTATATCATTAGTGGCTTAAGCGGCAACTTACTCTCGCTAGTTATTCAGGGCAATTCAGCCATTTCTGGCGGCGCATCTGGCGCGATATTTGGCATTTACGGCGCGCTACTCACTTTTCTTTGGCGTGAACGTGATGCGATTACGCCGCATGAGTTTCGCTGGCTATTTTGGGGCGCGCTAGTTTTTGCAATTGCCACCATGATTTTAGGTTTTATCGTCCCAGGCATCGATAATTCGGCGCATATTGGTGGGTTTATCAGCGGCATTTTGGCGAGCATCGTGCTGCCGCAATCGGCCAGTGCTAGGCCTTTTCCAATTAAAAACTCCTTAATTGCTGCTTGCGCGATGGCATCAATGATTGCGCTACTTATTCTGAATATTCCTGCAGCAAAATATCACTGGAGTGACGAGCTGCTAATCCGCAAGCAAATTGATGAATTTTTACAACAAGATCAAGCGATTAATCGATCTTGGCTAGAAGTTATTAAGGCTGAGAAACAAGGCAACACCACGGCTGATGGGCTCGCCAGCCAGATAGATTCTGCGATTGCTGATTCATATGAAGATAGTTTTGAAAAGCTATCCCAGCTACCAGCCAATCCTGCTTTGCCTTCTGCGGCCAAGCTAGAAAGCTTATTGAAATACACGCAGCAACGCAAAGACGAATCGCGCGCACTGGCAGATAAGCTTAGAAGCCAACAATCTAGCACTTCTCAGCCCAAATAACTACGCCCTGCCGTAATGGTCATCAAAACGCATGATGTCGTCCTCGCCCAAATAACCGCCAGATTGCACTTCGATAATTTCTAGCGGAATTTTGCCTGCGTTTTCTAGACGGTGCTGCGTACCCAGCGGAATATAGGTTGATTCATTTTCTGTGACGAGATAGCTGGTATCGCCGCGCGTCACAGTCGCAGTGCCTTTAACCACCACCCAGTGCTCGGCACGATGGTGATGCAACTGTAGCGAGAGTTTAGCGCCTGGCTTCACCATCATGCGCTTCACTTGAAAGCGCTCCCCAAAGTCAACGCTATCGTACCAACCCCACGGGCGATAAACCTTGCGGTGCAGCAAACCTTCGCTTCTACCTTGCGATTTCAACGCATCAACCACTTTTTTCACATCCTGCGTTTTACTTTTATGTGCCACCAAAACTGCGTCAGGCGTTTCTACCACCACCAAATCGCTTACGCCAACACAAGCAATCAACCTGCCGCTAGATATTGCCAAAGTATCGACACAATCATTCAGCAAGACGTCACCTTGCACAACGTTACCATCAGCATTTTTTGGCAAAGCATGCCACAGCGAATCCCACGCGCCAACATCGCTCCAACCTGCAGCAAGCGGAATCACCACGCCAGTAGGTAAATTACTTTCGCCTGCGGCAATTTTTTCCATCACGGCATAATCAATAGAATCACTCGGGCATTGCTCAAACTCAGCTTTGCCCACGCGCACAAAATTTCCGTCTAACTGCTCCACTTGCCAGGCGGCTTGGCAAGCAGCGTAAATATCGGCGCGGCATTGCTGCATGGCGGCCAACCACACGGAGGCTCGCATCATAAATAGGCCGCTATTCCATAGATAATCGCCGCTATCTACATATTGCTGCGCGGTTTCTTGGTTCGGCTTTTCCACAAAACGCCCGATTTTACAGGCAGATTCGTCCAGCAAGTCTCCAGTCTGAATATAGCCATAACCTGTTTCTGGGCAATCTGGCGTAATGCCAAAAGTCACCACATTACCTGCGCCCGCCAATGCAGCACCATGGCGTACTGCATTTTGAAATGCAATCACATCCGTAATCACATGGTCTGCAGGCATCACCAGCAATACTGGGTCATCACCATTTTTTGCAGCCTCCAGCGCGGCCAGAGTGAGCGCTGGCGCGGTGTTTCGGCCAACTGACTCAAGCACAATCACGCCCTCTCTCCCCATTTTACGTAGCTGCTCAGCAATTACAAAACGATATTCTTCGTTACACACCACCATGGGCGCTGCCAGTTGCACGCCTGCGATACCATCTACCCTGCGAATCGTGGCTTGCAGCAAAGAATCTTGACCAAATAAGGGCAATAATTGTTTAGGGTATTTTTCGCGCGAAAGTGGCCACAAACGAGTACCAGAGCCGCCAGAGAGGACGATTGGTTGAACAAGCGCGACTGTTTCTACAAGAGGTTTAGCAATTTCTATTTGTTGCATTTATTAGGCTCGCTCAAAAGTAAATGGGATTTAACGTCTGCCAATAGCAAAGTATTCCAAGCCAGCCTGTTTGACTTGTGATGGCATGTACATATTTCTCCCATCGAAAATGACTGGCGTTTTCAAGCTTGCCGCAATCTGCTTAAAGTCGGGCGCACGAAACTCTTTCCACTCTGTGATTATCACCAGTGCATTTGCGCCTTCTAGCGCTTGTGTCGCTGAATCAGCATAGCTTAAACGCTTGTCATCCCCATAAATTCGCATCGATTCAGACATGGCAACAGGATCGTAAGCTGTCACAGTTGCACCTAGTTTCCACAGTCCTTCAATAATCATGCGGCTTGGTGCTTCTCGCATATCATCAGTATTGGGTTTAAATGACAAACCCCATAAAGCGAATTTCATACCGCCAAGATTGGTGCCAAATTTCGCCTTAATTTTTTCCAACATAACTAATTTCTGCTCGTTATTAGCCACCTCAACCGCACTCAAGACGTTCATTGTTTGGTTCATGCTCGAAGCCGTGCGAATCAAAGCTTTTACATCTTTAGGAAAGCAAGAACCACCGTAGCCACTACCCGCATATAGAAAGTGATAGCCAATGCGCGGGTCGGACCCAATACCAAGACGTACCTGCTCAATATCCGCGCCTAATTTATCGGCAAGATTAGCTAATTCGTTCATAAAAGAAATGCGCGTAGCCAACATGCAATTGGCTGCATATTTTGTCAATTCAGCACTTTTAATATCCATGTGAATAATGCGATCGTGATTACGCACAAAAGGTGCATAAAGAGTTTTCATTAAATTGGAAGCGCGATCATCGTCTGAACCAATGACGATACGATCTGGACGCATGAAGTCTTCCACCGCAGTACCTTCTTTAAGAAACTCTGGGTTAGATACAATCGAAAATGGCAAGTCAAGCGCGCGTTTGGCGAGTTCATCAGACATCGCCGCCCTAACTTTATCAGCAGTGCCAACGGGCACGGTACTTTTATCAACCACCACCTTGTAATCAGTCATGTATTTGGCGATATTTTTTGCTGTATCTATAACATGTTTCAAATCTGCAGAACCATCTTCATCGGGTGGCGTACCAACTGCAATAAACTGAATTTGCCCCCAAGCTACACTTTCTTCAATATTGGTGGTAAATTTTAGGCGACCTGCAGCAACATTGTTTTGCACCACGTTTAGCAAACCTGGCTCGTGAATTGGAATGCTACCTTCTTGCAGCTTTTTTATTTTATTAGCATCAATATCCAAACATAAAACCTGATTGCCAAAGTCCGCTAGACAGGCGCCAGTAACCAAACCAACATAGCCGCTACCAATCACAGTGATCTTCAATTACCTTCTCGTTTGAATTAATTCAAATGAACAATACTACTGAAGTAACATGACAGTTTTAGGACATGGCATTAGCCATTAAGCAGATTTACGTACTTTTGTGTGCGAGCGCGAGTAATTGTGCATTTAAGCGCGCTAAAACAGCATTTTTATCAAAATTCTCTTTTGCATAATTTAGCGCCAGCACACCAAATTCCTTCCGCGCCGCATCGCCATCAACCAGTTTTTCAATTGCAGCGGCCAATGTAGCGCCATCTTCTGGCGCAACTACTAGGCCGCATTGCGATACTACACGGGCGATTTCGGTACCGTCTTGGCAAGTCGCAATCACAGGCTTGCCACTTGCCAACATGCCAGATAATTTTGATGGCAGCACCAAATCAGCAGCTTCTGGGCTTTGTGGCAACAAATGAATATCGGCCAAACCTAATAATTGCCCCAGCCGCTCAAATGGCTGTAGCGGCAAAAAAAGCACATTTTTCAGGTCTGCGCTGGCGGCTTGCAATTGCGGTTTCATCACACCATCGCCACAAATAACAAATAATATATCTGCCCTGTGAGCCAATATCCGCGCGGCTGCTGGCAGCACCATTAAACCTTGTTTTCCACCCAATGTGCCAGAAAATAAGACCACTTTAGTGTCGAGATTGATACCAAGCTCTGCACGGTAATCGCTTGGCGTGGCCAATGGATAAATGTGCGTAATATCCACCCAATTGGGGAAAGAACTGACGCGTGTTTCATTCACACCCTTTTGTCGTATCTTATCGAGCATGCGGCTTGATATGGATGAAACGCAATCAAAACGCCGCAACAAGTAACTTTCTGCCGCTAACACGAAGTTTTGTAGCCATTTACCTTTAAGTAAGCCCATCTGAAACGCCACATCCACCTCAAAATCTTGAATGTGTAGCCAAGCTTTAGCGCCGCACAAACGCGCTACTAGCCAAGCAGTAGGCGCGCACACTAAGGCTGGCGCAACTGTCATCACGATATTGGGTCGCCATAGAATTTGCCATAACATCACGGGCAGCGACGAAAGCGCAAACGTGAGCAAATGCAGCACGCGCGCGAACCCGCCTGGTGAACGCGGCACCCAAAGGGGCGCGCGCCAAACATCTACGCCGCGCCAGCGCTCGCGCTCGCGCCGATAAGGCGGCCAAGCGTAACCTTCGCCCAATTGCCAAGCAGGGTAATAAGGCGGCGCAGCGACCACGCGCACGTCATGGCCTTGCTCGGCCAACCATGCCGCCATTTCGCCCGAATATTTGCCTATGCCCGTTGGCTCTGGCGCAAAGTTTGCGCTGTAGATAAGTATTTTCAATTTTTATTTTTTTCTTCTATTTCTTTGGTTTTAAGCACAATAAAGTATTCGTAAATGGCCTGCAGAATGGCGTACCTTATGCCTGGCAGGCCATCCAAAAATGCACGCCGCGCAATGAGCATATACATAAATTTAATCAGCGGCCGCGCAGGCAGGCCATAAAAAATAGCCTTTTGATGTACGCGGCGCTCGCTAAAATCGTCGCCAAATAAGGCAACGCGCCAGCTTGGCTTAATAAGCACACCTTTAGTAATTAACTCCGCCTCCATGCGCGAATACACATTATGTTTGCTAATCCAATGGTCTAAGCCTTTAGAGAATGGGTAATGGTCAAAAGGCTTTTCCAAGTCAACAATATCGCCATCCACTACCAGCACTTCGTTAATCTCGCGCTCGTAATGCGCGCGTCCAACACGCACAAGGCGCACATATAAAGGCGAAATCTGTGCATGTTTAAGCCAGCGCCCCCACCAAATATCACGGCGACGCATACGCGCGCCCGCCACATTTAATGGGGCAGTTTTCACAAACGCTAGCATTTCGGTAGCAAGTTCTGGCGTAATACGTTCGTCTGCATCAAGTATCAAAAGCCAATCGTGCTTGAATGATAGTTTTAGACCAAAATTACGTTGTGATGCGTAGCCATCAAAAGGCCGCACTGTCACGCTTGCACCTGCGCTTTCAGCCAACTTGACCGTGTCATCTGTGCTTTCAGAGTCCAGCACACGAATATCATCGCTCCAAGCAAGGCTAGCCAAACAAGCGGGTAAATCTTGCTGTTCATTTTTGGTGAGAATAAGTACGGATATGCTGTTCACTCACTCACCTCTTTTGCGCATTCTTTTCATCTCGGCTGGGTTGCCCGCCCAAACAGACCAAGGCTCTAGAATGCTTTTCACCACCACAGCACGCGCTCCCAACACGCAGCCTTCGGCAACCGTCACGCCTGGCCCAATAAAAGCTTCCGCGCACACCCAAACATTTTTCTCTAACCTGATAGGTTTTGCGACTAACTGAAAATTGGCAGAATCAATATCGTGCGTTCCACCACAAAGGTGCGCACCCTGCGAAACCACGCAATAATCGCCAATTTCTATTAGCGCCATGTTGTAAAGCGTTACGCCATCGGCAATGCCCACTTTATCGCCAATCATTAACTGCCAAGGCGCCCATACTTTTACATTGGGATACACATGCACGTGCTGGCCAAGTTTTGCCCCAAATAAACGCAATAGCAGCCTGCGCCAAGCATGAAATGGGCGCGGGCTTGGGCGAAAGAATAACAGCCATACCACGCCCCACAAAGCGCGCAGCAGGCGATTGCCGAGTGAAAATGAAGGTTGCGTATAAGGATCGTTGCCCTGAATAATCATGCATTAAATCCTACAATTAATAATATCTGATTCATGCTTAAGTTTTTTGCGCTACCAACACCATGCTTTTCCACAAATATGGCAGGCGGCCAACGCCAGAAAAATCAACCACTTGAAAACCATTCTCGGTAAGAAGCTGTGTGAGTGTTGCGCGGCTCCAAAACTTAATATGCCCGCCATGCCAAAGTGCAGTGTGGTGGTGGTCCCACTTATCAAAAATGGCTAAGGTAAGATTTTTTAGATAGCCATGATAAGGCGTGGTGATAATTAAATAGCCGCCTTGTTTCAGCACACCTCTGGCGTATATCGGCAGTAGGTGCGGAGAGAAAAGGTGTTCGATGACTTCTGTGGATACGACTGCATCAAAGACTTGCTCGTGGCTTAGAAGCTTCGCAGGGTCATCTTGCACACCGAGGTTGTAAAAAGGAATTTCTGGATGAGACGAGCGAGCGAGCTCGACGCCTGCTTTGTCATATTCAACGCCAGCAACCTCATATCCCGCTAAGTCAACCTGCACACAAAGCGCACCATTACCCGCGCCAAGGTCAAGCACCCGCTTCACATTGAGTTGCTTTAGCAGCTCAAGAATACGCGGCGCAATATACCCACACGATTGCGGGCCTTGATCTGAAGCCCAGCCATAATCATCAACTATGTTTTCCACCATTAGTTATCTCCTAACTTACTCGGTCTTAAGTTTCTTAAACACTGGGTTTACTAAAGCACTTACTTTGTCACGTACAAAAGTCGTGTGCGATTCAAACAGCCACCACACGACCACTGCCAAGCCTAGCAACAGCAAAATCCAAGCAAAAAATTGCGCTAGAGATAAGCCATCTGGCACTCTTTTTTTAGATTCATACACAGTTGCAGCGATTAAAACCACAATAGGGAAATGCGATAAATAAAGCGAATACGATACTTCGGAAAGGTATTGCGAACCTTTTGCAAACCATGACCAGCGCTGCTGCTTAGGGAAAGCTTGATTAGTCAGAATCAAACATAAAAATGCAAATGTTAGACCTACTAAAAAATCTGACATCAATGGCACTATTTGAGAATAGCTGGTTGATTTTGAGTAAGCTAATGTCAAGACAAACAATACCATTGCAACTAGCAATAGAATACGCGTTGTGTTTTGGCTAAACTTTCTTACTGTTGCTTGTAAGCAATAAACTGCCACGCCCATCATCCAAATCAAGA
Source organism: Methylotenera sp. (assembly GCA_031417915.1). Classification (GTDB taxonomy): domain Bacteria; phylum Pseudomonadota; class Gammaproteobacteria; order Burkholderiales; family Methylophilaceae; genus Methylotenera_A. The sequence goes on along the minus strand of JANOWN010000037.1, from coordinate 20,152 downwards.
ATCCGTAAAGCATCTCGTTGGGCAAACACCATGCAATTAGGGCAGTCATGGCAAATGCCAACATGCGCGCTTGATTGTTATCCGATCCAACAACACCAATGGACATGGCTAGAAGTGGAAATAACATGTAATACCAAAATTCATTTGCCAAGCTCCATAGCGGGCTATTAAGGCCAAACACTGGGGAGACAATGGTTTGCAGAAAGAAAATATTCGCTAATAATGTACTAAAATCTGCTGAATATTCCCCTAGTTTTGGGCCAGAGTGCCAAAGGTCAGTGTTCGCACCAGCCAGCACAGTAGGCGCATAATTCAAGAGTATTTGCCCAACACCCCAGGTGATGAAAAGGCATGGAATTAGCACCACCCAAAGGCGAGTTAGGCGCGAAGTAAGGTAATTGCTCCATGAAAATTTTGCGCCCGCTCGCAACACCGCACCACCCACAAAGTATCCACTAAGCACAAAGAACACCATGACCGCTTGATGGCCTAAGCTAGTAAGCGCATAAAAGGCTTTAATAGCAATATTGGGATGAATCAGCTCTGAGTAATCCACCAAAATTGCATTACGCAAATGCCCCAAACACACCAGCAGAGCGCTGCTGCCGCGAATGAGGTCTAGCCACAAATTGCGGTCATCGCTTAACATTTACGCATGGCCTTTTGAAAATTTTTCTAGCGTAGTCAACAAGCTTTTTGCCATTGCATCTACTGTAAAGCGTTGCTCAAAGGTCGCTTTAGCTTGCTTAGCCATTTTGTGGCGGCCATTTGCAGTCATTGATAGCCATTGTCGCAAGGTTTTTTCTGTGCCTTTTAAGGTGTCAGAATTTACAATGCCCGCACCATCGTCCGCAATTTCCCGCCAAATATTCACTTTGTCAGAAATCAATACAGGCAAGCCACAACCAAGTGCCTCAGCTACTGCAATGCCAAAATTCTCTTGGTGCGACGACAACACAAAAGCTTCACTGGCGTAAAAAGCGCCCCACTTCATATCACCCTGTAACATGCCAGGCCAAGTGATGCGCTCCGCAACACCTAAGCGCTCTGCAAGAGATTTGAGCTTATTGAGCAAGACCGCGTGGCCAGGGCCTGCCATCAACAAATGCAAACTTGCGTCTTGATTAGCTACTTTTGCAAAAGCTTCAATCAGTAAATCGCAGCCTTTTTTTTCATGAATACGGCTTAAGAATAACAACACTCTTTTTTCACGCAAGGCAGGATAGCTTTCATGAAAAAGCGTTTTCAATGCCTTAGCGTTACTAGGCGGGGTGCCAGTGCCATAATTAATCACCGCCTCACGCACCTTGTATAGCCAGAAAGATTTTCGTGCCAGCAAGCGCTCTTCTTCACAGGTAAACAATACTGCCCTAGCATCTCGCAGCAAACGATATTCTGCCCACGGCCAATACAGCCATTTCTTAATATGTTTGAGCGGATAAGTATGTTTAAACCATGGGTCTAACATGCCATGCGTAAACACAAAATAGGGTATTTGCAAGCGATGCAACACGCGCCAAGCACCAAAACCGTGGTATTGCCATAGCCCGTTCACAATAATAGCGTCGTAGTCTCTGGCATGTGCCTCTAGCCATTGCGCCAACTTTGGCGTGTAGCGATAACTTCCCAATGCAGGGCCTAACGCATGCACCTTAAGTGGAAATTCTGCCACACAGGGTTCGGCAGGGTCATCTAATGTCACCACTTCCACATGATTCAGCCTCAACTCTTCAAATCGATGTCCGTATTGCTTTACGCCTTCCATTGGGCCGCCGCCTTTTGGGTCAACCGATGGCAAAATATGTAGCACTTTCATGAGACTTTATTCCGTGCAAGTAATGGTTTAATATTCAAATCACCCGCTGCTAGCGGCATGGCTAACACCTGACGATACACTTTCAAGTAACCCTCAATCGCATCATCTGCGTTAAATCGGGTCACATTTTCAATGCCTTCTCTTACCAGTTTTTTGTGCTGTTTCTCAGGCATTGTTAGTAGAGATTTCAATTGTACAGCGCCATTTATTGCCCATGCTTGCACATCTTCAGAAGTTTTTAATACTGGAATATAACTTGCAGCAGTGCCGCCAATCTCGTTCATTGGCGCGGCATCGGTGGTTAATACAGGGCAGCCGCAGGCCTGCGCTTCGATAATCGGCCAACCAAAACCTTCTGCCAAACTTGGGAATATAAACACGCGAGCCAATGAATACGACGCCTGTAAAGCATGGTTATCAATGCCTTGCACAAACAACACCTGTCCTTGAGGCGGCACTTGTTCAAGCAACATTTGTATTTTTTTATTAGGGGCTGGTGAAACGCACCACAGAGGCAATGGCTTTGCCTCATTTTTTGCATATTCAATATAAAGCTGAATAACCCCAGCCAAATTTTTATACCACTGGCTACCGCCCAAGTGCAACAACATGCCTTCTGGCTTTACTGGCTGCCCAGCATTTATCAGTACTTGTTTAGCCTCATTAGGCGACATTGGGGCGTAAGGGTAATTGATGCCGTTATAAACCACCTCTGATGTTGCCACATTAACCTCGCCAATATCATGCAAATCTTCACGCGTTTTATTCGAAACTGAAATGAAATGCTGAGCTTGTTTAAAGCCTTGTCGAATATAGCGCTGATACAAACGGCCAGACCAAGCGGTAGGGTTTTCAGGCACTTCACCCAATGCAGAGCGCAAAGCAAGCAAATCATGCACATGCACTACATGCGGCTTATGCTTAACCAACGGCACCCAAGGCCCAAGTGCCTGATCACAGAATACATACAAAGCATCAGCAGGTTGTTGCCTTATTTGCTTACGCACCCATAAAGGAAATAACAAGTACTGATCAATATAACCCGCCCATTTAGACAAGCGGCCTTGAGGAATTAACGCGTAAAGCTTAGGTTGCGGCGACCACATCTGCACCTGATGGCCCCGCGCAAGATACGCTTGCTCTAACATGCGCGCAAAACGCGGCATGCTTTGCGAATTCATAAAAACTGGGTGAGAAAATAGGACGATGTTCATTATTTTTGGGCAATAAACTCAACATTAGTTGTGGGTTTAGTATTTGAAAGTTTTAAATACATGCTGGATAGTAGTTTTGCGATAGCAAATACAATGGCATATAAAATAACAGACTGAACAACACCGCGGACAGCACTGTTCAAAAGTTGATGCAATGAATCTGCCGTGATGCCAAACAGAAAGTTAGGCCAAACATGTATCATGCCGATGACCGATAGAGTAGCTACGCCAGTAGATGTGCGTATTGCAAATATATCGATTACCGCAAATAAAACTAAACACATAAAAAAATAAACTACTGGGAATAAATTTCCAACCATTACCCAACCCTGGCCAAATATAGAGCCAGTACGCTGGCCGCTTAATGGTGTACCTATCGCGAGATTCACCAACAAGTCCCCCATTGAAAAATACAGTTTATCTTTATCGACATCGATTTTTAGTCCGTCAAGCCAAGGTTGCGGTAGCATTGCCCAGAAATAATCTTGGCTGACTTCCCACACTTCATCTGCCCCTTTATCTGAGATGCCTCCAGCAAAATAAATGGCATTATCATGAAATTTAGTAATCACAAAGCGTGCAACCATGGGATTTTCAATGTAAGTTTCGTCATATGAAGAACGAAGATCTCTAACAACAACCTGCTCCTTGTATTCAGCAAGTTTTTCCGGATCAAGAAAATTATCAATCGTTTTTGTCACCATTTCAGACAGTGGCACTTTAAATTTATCTTTTCTGGCAATGACCATGGCAGTCACCATATTGGAGGCTGGCCAAGATAAAACTACACCAAGCAAGCCAATCATGCCAAATTTCAATAACATCGGCGCAGTAACCGCCTTATGGCTACGCATACCGACCAGTAAAAATAGTAAAGTTACGGTGGCAAAACCAGTTAACATCATGCCGCGCGCATTAAAAGCCATCGCCATTAGTGCAACCAGAGCAGAATAGGCAACTAACAACAGATAGTTTCTTTTAGCGTTGCAATAAGTGGGGCCTAACTGCTGCACATAAAGTGGAATTAAAAATGGTGTCCAAGCTAGAAAACTCAGGCCGTTTGCCACTGGACTTATATAAGAAAGTAATAAAGAAAATACGCCTATTCCACCCATAATCCAGATATTAATGACTGTCGGTGTGGCATAAATACCCAGCGCACCTAACATGCTGCGCAATAAACCTGATTTATTTGAGTTGTTTGTCGAAGTTGATGTCAGCATGCGGTATAGCGCATGACAAAACAATGCGATACCTTGATACATTGCCAGCAAGGAAAATGTAATGAGTGGCTGGCGCAGGTTGTCACTTATAGAAACCCAAGAAAATGATTGCGCCAACAAAGCGCCAAGTTGTGAGGTGACACAAAACCCAAACACTGCAAAACTCGATAATGGATGAGTATCTAACGCTTTGCTCCAGCGAAAATACAGCAATGTGGTTAATACCGAAACAAGTACAATGCAGTTAGCCGCAATATTTTCCGTAGAAAAATCAATCAGGAACTGCATACCAAAAGTCAACAGCGTCAGGCACAGCAAAGTTGTGTTGATGAATTTTGCAATCGTCATTTCTGCAACGCCTTTACATAAATTTCCATCGCTTTTTCGCCATAGTTACTCCAACCACCCAATGTCTGTACTCGCCCCAATGCGCGCTGTCCCATAGCCGCTCTCTGTTCTGGCTCGTCCGCAAGCTGCTGCAAGCGCTCAGCAAGCGCATTCACGTCACGAATCGGCACGATGTAACCTTCGTCACCATCCGTGAACAAATCCTCACCGCCCGTGTTGCGGCTGGCAATTACAGGGCAGCCACAAGCCATCGCTTGTGCCATCACCATGCCAAACCCATCTTGCACGCTAGGCAATACCAGCACATGGCTGCGACTCATGATATTTTTGAGTTCGGTTTGCGGTACGTGCCCTAGCACTTTTGTATCTGCAGGCCACAAATTACGCATTTTCAACATTTGAATGAGCTCTTGTGAGGGCGCGCCAACAAAGGTAAGTGATTTATTTGGGTGGTTGATTTTTTGATAAGCCTGCACCAAATATTGAATGCCTTTTTGCAAACTCATGGCGCCAACAAATAAAACATCAAAACGCTCCGTTGCTGGCACAGCTACTGGCTGAAAACGCGAAACATTGACCCCGTAAGGCAATAAACGTAACTTTTCTGCTGGAATGCCTTGTTCGACAAACGAGCGGTAGGCAAAAATGGACGGCACTGTAACCAAATCGGCTTCAGCATACTCGGCTTCTTCGCGCGCTATCGTTCGCGCATCGATGCCCGCAAACGGCATATCCCACAAAGCATGTTCTTCGCGTAGCAGTTGATCTTGCACGCGAATATCTGCAGAGCCACGATCGCAAACGTAAGCAGCGCCTTGGCTGTGGGCGCTTTTGCCTGCTGGAAGGCTAGAGCCAGAAAGGCCTACATAAAGATCGCACTTTGGCAAACTTTTCGCCACCCAGTTTCCAAAAGTTGTCGCAGTCAAATGCTCCCACTGCCTTATTACCGAATTTGGTAAATGCTGCCTAAATGGGAAAGCCATATACGAACTTTGCAGCCATGGGAAAGTACGAATCATTTCCTGTGGCACATTTTCATTTTTCAGCTTAAAGCTTGGGTAGCCTGTAAAAACAGCGGCTAACGCCCCTCGTGAATGGAGCTCTCTGGCCAAATCGAAAGTATGAAACTTGCCTGGTGTAGAAAGTGCGATTCTCATTGCGGAACGGCCTTTCTGGGGAGTCTGACTGTCATTGCAGTATAAGCCAACCAAGCGCAAGCAATGGCGATAAACAGCTCACTTAACAGCATCGCCACAACAACACCATTTAATTGCAATGTGCCTGCCAGCAACCATGCCAAGGTAACAGAAAACATAGCAGCCGCAAGCGCCCAATAAGCTAAACTAACATGCTGATTGGTCGCCATTAGCAACACTCTAGGAATATGCCAAATACCCGCCACAGCCGCATATAACAACATTAACAACATTAAAATTGGCACAAATTCGATACTGTTATTCGTCCAAATACGTAGCAAAAATGGCGCTGCTACATATAAAATTGCACTTAGCAAAAACGCCTGCGCCGCGCCCAGCAGTGCACTGCGGCGAAACAAATGACGCACAGCAAGACCAGCATTTTCACCGAACAAGCGAGAAAACTCTGGCCACAAGGCATGGCTAAATATTGCGGTAATTTGCACCGCCACGCGTGCGATGGTGCGATAAGTGTTGAAAAGCGCAACAGCAATCGGCCCAAAAAGCGCGCCCACCAACAAGGTTAAGCCCTGAAAGCTCAAAGCGTTTGCGAATGGAAATGCCATAAAAGAAACCGCTGGTTTGATCATAGCGCGAATTTCTGCGCGCTCTGCACCTTGTATGCCCCAGTGAATTCCGTGGTTGCCGCGCCGCGATAACTGCATACAAATCAAGGTGCCAGTTAATCGAACTGCCAGGCCACACAATGCGACTGCTGCGAAACTGCCTACCATTACTAGCCCAGTCATGTAGCCAAGCCACTCACCCAAGCGCACATAATTGCTCAACATTGTCCCCGTTGCATAACGTTTTGTTGATTTAAACACTGCCTCGGAAAGCCCGCCGAATAAGGCTGCTAGGACACCTATACAAAGCGCAGAAAGTGCCACGCGCTGATCAGCATTCTGCAAAAAAGGCAATGGCGCATAAAGAATGACTGGCACTGCTATCATTCCAGCCAAGCCGCAAACAACCGCCATAAACATCTGTGCGCTTTGAAACACCCTGTTGGCTTCTACCAAATCACCTTTGCCCATCGCCATGGTCATTTTATTTCCTGCCGCAGTCACCATGCCCACATCTGCCATTGATAAATAAGCAGGAATCGCCGACAGCATTAACCACACACCATAGGTTGAGACATCCCAAAAATACAGAAACAAGGGCAAAGAAACGAGCTGAATGCCAATGGTGATGGCCATTCCAAATGAGTTGGCGCCCATGCCTGCAATGATTCTGCGTTTCATGTAGTCAACTCTGCCGCTTGCAATATGTTGGTTAAAATTATTTGGTTATAGTGACCATTTTTCTTTACACGCAGATGCCCAGCTGCAGCAATTGTTTGGCGGCGATTTTCATTACTTAGCGCAAAGCGACAGATCTCGGCACATTCTTCTGCGTCTTTCCAAAAAACTGCCTCTTGGCCTTCGTTGTACATTGTGATGTGTTCACTAGTACGTTCAGCGCAAAGCAAGCCGCCCAAAGCAGGGATCTCAAGCGAGCGCGTAGTATGTAAATCGCGATTTTCTTTTGACAACAAGCCCAAATTTACTTTGGCACATTGAATCGCCTTGGCATAATCATCACCTGAGATTGCGCCGCCTTTCCAATATTGCTTAAGTTGAGGCCATTCTGTCGCTTTATGCCAATTAGACCCACGGATTGTCAACGGCACGCCTAGTTGGATTAATGCAAGCAAAAATGGCCCGCGTTCTGGAAACCATGTCCCCAAAAAAAGTACTTCAGAATCCCAAGTTTGATGATCTTTTTCGCTAAGCTTGCGTGGCGTGTGAGAGACCTCATCTGCGCTTCTGTAAACGCGCATGATTTTTTTTACATTCAGCATTTCAGCTTCAGCCACATTTTCTTGTCGTACCACAATATTTAAATCGTAATATGGCAAGCTTTGCCGATATGCTTTAAAACGTGCGCCATCGCGCGCACCAAGCGGATCATCAATATTGTAATTAATCACTTTTTTGGCATGTAAACGTAGCAAAGAGATTACTTTTGGTGTCACCCATTCGCCGCCATCCACGTAACATAAATCAAACTTTTTGCCATTCAGTACTTCGGCTAAACTGCGCATTAACCACGGCGCGATTAAGTGACCACCCATGCGCCAAGTAATGCGATCCACCCACGCGGTTTTAGGTAAAAGTATTCGCAAATCCAGATGTTCTACAGCATGACCAAGTCGCCTTAACGCATTGGCACGGTCAAGGCATGTGCCGCTGATAGGCCCTAAATACAAGATAGATAGAGTGCGAGACATAGATCACATTTGAACCTGTTGCAGGCCAATCATTTTAGTCCCACCATCATGGCCTGCTGCGCTGGAGTAAGCGCTAGTAGGAAATCGTCAATAAACTGGTCTTGCAGCGCGTTCGACAAAGCTTCATCGTCGCCTACTTCAGAAACTCGAAACAGCAGACCATCTGTGATGTAACCTTTTAAGCTCATTTGCAAGCGCGCTATATTTAGAGCGGTCGCGGGCCCGCTAATGATGCCGTCGCCAATACGAATCCAATAAGTGACATACTCTAATCTTGAGCCGATAGTTGCCTTCATTCGATTGACAACGATTGGCCTGCTGATAGCTTGTATTTTATCTTCATACAAATTTTCAATTTTAAAACCTTGGGACGAATAGCAAGCTTCGGGGCGATGCAATTGTTTTGAGAAAGTCTGATTATCGCCATAAGCCAATGAGAGCATGATTCGACGCCCGCTGGCGCGCTGCTCATAGATGCGGCTCACTGTTTGCGTGTAGAGATTATTGATAGCATATTGCTGCTCTGGGTCAACAATCCTGCTGCCTGCTGCCTCGGTAATTTCAACCCAATCGCCAAATTGTTTAGGCGTAATTTCTTCAAATTGTGGGCTGCCGATGTGCTCAAACCAAGTAAGATGCGGCGTTAGCCATGAGGCAAATGCAAAACAAGCCGCCATAAAAAACACGACCAGCCAATGATGGATATTAGGCTTTTGACTTACCGCAAAACGCATTTCAGCTTGCATGAAGTTTCCTATCCTTCCATTTTTGACTGAACAGACGTAACAACGAATCTGCTCCAAACATCAGAAGTAAACCTGCCAAAAATAGCACCATGCCTGCAAAACCATGCAAGAAGCCCTGCCCAGCGGCATTGCCCCAGTAGTATGTGATGAGCGAAAGCACAATCACGCGCACTACATTGGCGGTAAATGAAATGGGAACAATCAGTATAGGCAACACAATATTGCGTAATTTAGAGGGGTAATGCACTAGGTTAAGATACAGAATACCAAGCGCTTCTAACATAAATAAGGTACGCATCCCAGCGCAGGCATCCGCAACCAACAATTGATATTGGCCGAGATAAATCACTACGCCATTTCGGGCAACGGGCAAGTCAAACCAAGCCAAAATATTCACAGTGACTGCGGAAACGGCGAGCTTCATCACACTACTGAGTGGACCCACTAATGTATTTGGTAGCGGAACCATGAAGAGCATAAAAATGAGAGGGAACTTGAGCTTATTGAGCAAGCCAGTTCCGCCCGTCATCAAGACAATGCCTGCTAATGCCCAAATAAAAGCGCCTGTTTCAAAATAAATAATATCAAGCGCTCTGCCTGGAATGTATAAAATGGCTGCAGCCATAAAACAGCCCCAAGCTAAAGCTGGCGCAGGTTTAAAGCTTGATAAATCGGGCACTTCACGCCAGCGCTTCCAAAGCAACCAAAGCGAAATAGAAAGAATGATTGGGCCATGTGAATGTTCGTCATCCACCCACAAACCACTCACGACAACAAGCCCCCATAAGGTAGGTAAAAACATCACTGCCAAGCCAGCAAACATCAACCACAAACCGCTGTTGTCGAGAAAGTGCACTTGAACAGCACGCATTTTGTCTAGCAATGAATCAGATTGAGTTAAGGTGTTCATACCGCTTTTAACTCATTAAATGGTGCCGTTGCGTAAGCAAGCGCTAGCCCTTGCCGCAAACCAATTCTGGCGTGCCAGCCAAGTTGGTTCAATCGACTAGAATCCATGAACTTTCTCATTGGTCCATCTGGCTTGGTGGTGTCAAAAGTAATCTCACCATTAAAACCTACAACTTCTTTAACCATGTGAGCCAGCTCAGCTATGGTTAAATCACTAGCACTACCTAAATTAAGCAAGGGTGGTAAGCCATCATTTCTATCTGAGGCCAATAAAGGCTGATATATCTCATCGGCCAAATTGATGACGAAGACACAGGCTTCTGCCATGTCGTTGCTATATAAAAACTCACGCTTAGGTGTGCCTGTACCCCATACCGTTACGCTGGCTTGATTGTTGATTTTCGCTTCATGAAATTTACGAATCATTGCAGGGATTACATGGCTATTTTCTAGGTGATAGTTATCACCTGCCCCATATAGATTAGTTGGCATGACGGCCATATACTGCGTGCCGTATTGACGGTTATAGCTCCAGCACATTTCTATGCCTGAGATTTTAGCTAATGCGTAAGGTCTATTTGTAGTCTCTAGCGTACCAGTAAGCAAATACTCTTCTTTAATGGGTTGTGGGCAATCACGCGGGTAAATACAGCTTGAGCCTAAAAATAATAAGCGTTTAACACTATTTAAATAGGAATGATGAATAACGTTGGTTTGAATGGCTAAATTTGAAAGTATGAACTCTGCAGGATAGGTATTGTTGGCATGAATTCCACCCACTTTGGCAGCCGCTAAAAACACGTATTCAGGCTTTTCTTTCGCAAAAAAATCAGCCACTGCTTGTTGATTGGTTAAATCAAGTTCTGCATGGGTGCGCGTCACAATATTGCTATAGCCTTGCACACTCAACTGGCGCATGATGGCCGAGCCGACTAGCCCACGATGCCCTGCAACATATATTTTAGCGTTTTTATCCATTTGATTTACTCGTGATAATCCATGGCTTGATAACCATGCTCTTTAATCAGCTCATCACGCTGGGCGGATTTGTAATCTTCTCGCACCATTTCAGCGACCAGTTCATGAAATGTGATTTTTGGTGTCCAGCCGAGTTTTTGTTTGGCTTTGCTTGGGTCGCCAAGCAGCGTCTCTACTTCAGTCGGGCGGAAATAGCGCGAATCTACTTGCACGATACATTTATCTTGCCAATAGCCTTTTTCTTCCACGCCTGTGCCGCGCCAAGTAATTTGCATGTTCAGCTCTTTAGCCGCCGCATTGACAAAGTCACGCACGCTGTATTGCACGCCTGTTGCGATGACAAAGTCTTCTGGGGTATCTTGTTGTAGCATCAACCATTGCATTTCGACATAGTCTTTGGCGTGCCCCCAATCGCGTAGCGCGTCCATATTGCCTAAATATAAACAGTCCTGCAGACCAAGATTTATGCGGGCTAGCGCGCGGGTGATTTTGCGGGTGACGAAGGTTTCGCCGCGTACCGGGCTTTCGTGGTTAAACAGGATGCCGTTACAGGCATAAATGCCATACGCTTCACGATAATTGACAGTAATCCAGTAGGCGTAAAGTTTGGCCACTGCGTAAGGGCTGCGAGGGTAGAATGGCGTAGTTTCTTTTTGTGGGGTTTCTTGCACCAAGCCATAAAGTTCTGAAGTGGATGCTTGGTAGAACTTGGTTTTTTTCTCCATGCCCAAAATTCTAATGGCTTCTAAAATACGCAAAGTGCCAATACCATCGGCATTGGCGGTGTATTCTGGCATTTCAAAACTCACCGCAACATGGCTCATGGCGGCTAGGTTGTAAATCTCATCCGGCTGTGTTTGCTGGATAATGCGGATTAAATTGGTCGAGTCGGTTAAGTCGCCATAATGCAACACAAAATTTTTGTTATTGACATGCGGGTCTTGATATAAGTGGTCGATGCGGTCGGTATTAAACGATGAGGCGCGGCGTTTTACGCCATGTACGATATAGCCTTTGCCAAGCAAAAATTCAGCTAAATAGGAACCGTCTTGCCCTGTGATGCCTGTGATGAGTGCGACTTTAGTCATTGATAAACATTTCGATATGAGTGTAAAAGCGGTGTTAAATTAGCGTGCTACTAAAAGTCGTTAATCACGCTGCCTACTATTTGAACGCCTGTGATGGCAATCTGGTCGCGCATCTCAGTCAAATCAGAGAGCTTGCTGTGATTAAGCCGAGAAACCAGCAAGGCACTGCCGCACTGGGCAACTGTGGCCTGCGCGTCGGCGGTAATCGTTACGGGCGTAGTGTCAACAAGCACAACACCATATTGAGCTGCCGCCTGCTTCATGAGCACTTTGAAACTTGCTCGACTTAGCAGCTCTAAGGGATTGGAAGCTACCGCACCTGTGCCCGTACCTGCGCCAAGCACTGAGAGATTTTCAATTGATTCCATCTGAATGGCCGAATTTAAATCTGCTCGACCAGCTAAAATATCTGAGAGGCCACTATTGGCTTTTAACTTAAAAATGTGATGCTGACGCGGATCGCGCAAATTAGCATCCACAAGCAAAGTGCGTTGCCCTAATTGTGCAAATACCACCGCTAAATTAGCCGCTAAAAAACTGCATCCATCGCCTGCTTTAGCGCTTACGATGGCCAAAGATTGATGCCCATCGTTAAACCAGCGCATCATCAACTGGCCGCGAAGCACCCGCAATGCTTCTACCTGTGGCGCATAGGGTTGAGAAATAGCGATAAGTTCTGGGCTAAGCCGTTGATGACCAAAGTCAGTTCCGTGGCTTGCGCCATTACTTTTCGCTTGCATGGTTTCCAGCGTTTGAATTTTTAAAGCTGGCGAATTGAGTTGCGTCACAGTATTATTTTGCATAGTTTTTTCCTCAGGCAGCCTTGAGAAAGCTACGTGATAAGCCGAACAATTCTTTAGCGGTTTTTTTAGGTTTCTTACTCTTGATAACGGCCAAAACGGGTATCTCAAGTAGCTCGCTAATGTCTTCACGGCTGCGTACGCGTCTGTCTCTCATCTCTGCCAGCAATCCTGCCGCTACGCCTAGTATGGTGCCAAGAAATCCAGCTAATATGAGATTAAATAAAATTCTCGGACTAGCGCGATTTTGTGGGGCTACAGCAGGGTTAAGCACCGCAATGTCGGCCTGATTCACACTGCCTTCTATCGCCGTCTGGGTAAAGCGCTGACTGGCTAAATCCACTGCGCGCTGTGCATTTTCTACATCGCGTTGCAACACCGAAAGCTCATCTCTAGAACGGTTAAGTTCCAGCACGCGCGCCTTCTGGGCTATTACAGAGGCTCTAAGCTCAGACTCCATCTGCTGGCTGATACGCGCCGTGCCGCCAATAGAAGTAGTCGCTTTACGAGTTTGCTCTTGCAGCTGACTTTTGAGTTTATTTAACTCCGCCTCGGCAGATTGATATTGCGGATGGCTTGAGCCAAGACGCTGCGACATCTCGGAGAATTTGGATTCGGCTTGGGTAATCGCTATTTTTAAATTCTGCACAATGGGATTAGCCGCTAGGTCAGGCGATTCATCACCATTGCCACGCGTGCGCTGCTGGCGTGAAGCGGAATCAAAATTCTGCGACTGCGCGGCCACTAATTGAGATGACAATTCGTTCAAACGCGCACTTTCCACATCCAAATTACCCATCACACTGGTCAAGCCTTTTTCTTGCTGGTATATCGACATTCTGGCATTGGCTTCTTCTAAATTAGCACGCAAGGCTTTGGTCTTTTCGCCTAAAAACTCTGAGGCTCTTTGTGATGGTTCCGCTTTGAGCTGAATGTTGGTCTGCTGATAAGCCTCGGCAAAAGCATTCGCCAGCGCCGCCGCAAACTCAGGATCTGTGCCACTAAAAGAAATCTCAATCACGCTACTTTCGCGCGATGGTTTCGCCTCAAGACCACCTAGTAGCTTGTCCGCAAACCATGTTCGAATATCGCCTTTACCGCCAGTCGCATCCGTAAATTGCTTTTGTGCAGATCGATTCTCAGCAAATTTGAGTTGCTCGACTACTTTCAAAGCTACATTGCGACTGGTAATAATATCAATCTGTGTGGCCATATAACCTGGCATTAACTGCGCAGGCACACTAAGTCCCGTGACAGGATCAACACCTTTATAATTGAGCACCAGCGAGGTCGTGGCCTTGTATATCTTGGGCAACAGCAAATTAATCACAAGGGTCGCCAATACAACCAAGCCGATCACAGCTAAGACAATTTTGGCGCGCGCTTTTAGAATAAGTAAAAACTGGGTTAAATTCATAATGGATTCCTAGAACAGGCTTTCTTGTACGTAAAGTACATCGTCCTGTTGTACTAAATCGGTTAGCGCAGGCGATAACTTCTCTACCCCACCTTTTGCATTGCGCCTATGTAGCTCAATATTGCGCTGTGTGCCACGCGGCGTTAAGCCGCCACCTTGCGCTAAGGCTTGGATTACCGTCATATTGCGCTCGATACGGAACGAGCCTGGACGCTGCACTTCTCCATAGATATACACCATAGGCGCACGCGGCACGTAAACAGTATCACCGCTAGTAAGCTCAATATTGGCGGCGTTATTGCCCGTGCGAAACAAGTTTTCAATATCCACTTCAAAGCGATTTTGCTTACCATCACGAAACGTGGTGACAGTCACAGTGTCTGAGCCGCCAGGATTAATGCCGCCAGCTACGCTGAGAAAATCGCCCAAAGTACGCACGCCACCAGTTACCGCATACTTGCCTGGGCGATTCACTTGTCCCATTATGGAAACATCGCGTGCTTGTACATAAACAATCTCGCCGCCTTCCAACGGCACATTTTGTGCGTTCTCACCTTTGCCGACAATGTTATGCAGGTCGTATTCCTTCTTGCCTGTTTTTCCGATGATTGTCACTAAGTCAGAGCCGTCTGCGGTAGCGCCGCCGACTAGCGCCAGCAAATCAGCAATATTGGTAGCGCGCTCTAGAGGATAACGCCCAGGCTTAAGCACACTGCCAAGCACAGAAACCATTTTGCTCTGAAACTGCGTTACTAGAAGATTCACCTGCGGTTGTTTCACAAAGTTGCCCGTTTCCAGCAATTTTGCAATTTTCTTTTCTGCGGCAGATGCGGTAATGCCTGCCACCTGCACCTCTCCAATTAAAGGGAAAGTAATCATACCGCGCTCACTCACGCGCGTTTCCAGTATTAAATCTGGATTGTTATAGACGCTGATTTTAAGCATATCGCCCGAGCCTAAAAGGTAATTAGCGTCTTCTGCCACGGCCGTATTCAGCCAAGCGCCCATCAACAACAGCATTACGCATGCGAAAAAACTGCTTAAGTATTTTTTTAATTTCAACACAGGCTCACTTCTATCTCGATACTTATTCATTTGATTAAAGGCCAGATAAGCCTTTTTCTATGCTTGCTGCTGTCGCATTTTGCTCGTCTGATTTTTTGCTTGCCGTTGGCGTATCTGTCGTTGCCTTGGTCTTCACTGGCGCTGGCTGAACTGCTTGTGGCTGCGTTAATTCAGATTTTTTCATGTCTTTAAATGCACCTACAAACTCAATTTTTGCTTTTTCATTCAGCGCAACCATTTCTTGTTGAGCAAGTTTGGTTTTGTTCTGATTAAAAAAGTATTGCTCGATCACTGGCGTTGCCTTAGCGCGCGTAATTGGCGTGACTTGAGAAGCAGCAATATGCACCACATTGAGCCCATTGCCTGTTGATACAATTAATACTTCACCATCTTTAAGCACCTGCAATTTTTTGAGCAATTCCAAAGGCAATTGCTCAGCCGCTTTTACATTGCTGTTGATAGTAAAAAGGAGGTTTTTATCTTTTAACCAAGTTGCAATTTCATTGATACCTTTAATCTCTTTTAAGCTTGCTTCAGTTTCCGCAAGCTTGTCTTTATTGACACTGACAACGAGCTCTTGCAAACGAAATACGCGCCTATTTTCAAACAATTCTGGATGCTCTTTATAAAAACTATCAATTTCCGCAGTAGAGGCTTTTGGTGTTTTAGTCATCAGCTTTTCTAAATAAGCCTGCGCTAACATCTGATCTTTAGACGACTCCATTGCCTGCAAAACGGCGGGGTCTTTATCTAATTTTGTCTCGATGGCTTTTTGCTTTAAAAGCTGCATCTCCACCAGCCTCGCCAATACTTGCTTTCCAGCCAGCTTGGCTTGCGCTTCATTCATCTGACCCATGCGCTGTAGTTGAAAATTAACTTGGTGAATGGTGATTTCATCGCCATTCACTTTTGCCACAACTTGCGTGTCAGATTTTTTTGCTTCATCTTCTTCTTTTTTCCCGCACGAAGTAAGCACAACAGAACTGCCAATTAACAGCAAAAATAGGAATTGATTGATCGGGCGCATATTAAGCTTTCTTTGATTTCTAACGGTCACTTACTATAAGGAGAAAATATGACTTTAATATGTCAAATATGCGTAATATTCGTGAAAAAGTGGACACTAACTTCTCATTTATGCATTCACTTTTGCTCATATTTATTGCTAAAATAGATGCCCTGCAGACCAATATCCATGCGGGTTGCAGGGCAGGTGTTTTTAATTAAACTAAATCACTTTTAAAAAATAGCTTTACTTGTTCAGTGGGAAATCTGCTGCTAAAAACTATAGCGGACTAGAAAATTGATATTGTTAAACTCATAATCTCCGTTAACAATATTGGAGGTGCGCTTCTCGCCTTGATATTGCAGTTGCACCAATGACTTTTGCGTGGGCGCGTAAACTAGCGTTAGTCCCGCTAGGGTTGATTCATCAAGCCGCTCTTCATTACTATTTGAAATGCCCGCGCTGCCTAAATAAGTGTTTTCCGAATAAGCCAAATTTCCGCTTAATGCAACTTTGCTGGAGATGTTCCAAGTTGGACTAAAATCAACGCCTTTCGACTTCACATAAGTCGAGAGCACGTCATCCACCGGCGACACGACTTGATAAGCCGCCATGTTGAGATTAACTTTATCAGTCGCTTGATAATTCAAGCCAAAACGCTGACTAAAACCACTAAAATCGCGGCTTGATGAGGTGTTGCGCTTCAAATTGACATGCGATAAACGTGTGGAAATTTTAGTTTTAGCGCCTGGCATCCAAGCCGCCGTCAATATCGCTTCTTTTTGGCTACTTGCATCGCCAAAAAATAATTTCACTAGACCAGCTCTGTTGGGAAACGTCGCATCTGCAACTCGGTAAGCCAGCCCCAGCTGCGTATTGAGCGGACTTAGAAAGCGAATTCCACCTTCAGTAATTTCATCCTCTCGATTCAACACCTGTGAGCTAGTTGATTCATTCTCAAATTCAACCTGCTCGCGGCTGGCGTAGATTGTCCAATCTGGCTTAAAATCCCAATTGACGCTCGCAAATTGCCGATCTATCGTTCTTAAGTTTTTAACCGTGCTTCTGGTTTCATTAAAGCCTGCAATTGCCTCGTTTTCACTCGCACTCAACTCGCCATAAAGCTTACTACCCATACGCCAATCCCAACGCAAGCTGTTCGCTTTTCCACGATTATCAAGATAGTCAAATCGATCGAATTTATTTTCACTCAGGTTGGAAGATAAGCTAATTAATTGCCTGCTTAACCTTAAATCTACCTGCACGCCTAGCTCAAGCCGTTTCATCACATCTGAAGCGTCTGATGTGCTTAGCGCTGCTTTTGCCTGCGCTGGTGAAGAGAACCTAAATATATTGTCATCATAATTAACGCCCGCACTAATGTAGGGCTTAATATCGATAATGCCTTCGGCCATGCAAGTTAAAGGCAATAAAGATAATAGGCACCAACAATGTGCTTTTTTGAGCTTGGGGTTTGGCATGCGTTAACCTGAACTAAAACGTGCATGTTACGCAGTGAATATGACGGTATTATTTCTTTTGTGACAACTATTATTACGCAGACTACGAAACGGACTAGTAAGCGGATTTTTTATTTACAAAACGCGCATCGTCTAGTTTATCTTGCTGATTTTGCAAAATATTTTCAAGCTCTACGCGCTTTAATTGAAAAAACTGCTCTTTGCGCATGGCCGCTTCATAACTACTTGGTTTGTCGTAAATTTGTATAAGCTCAGTACCAAACTGGTGTAGTTTGCTATTTTTTACTTCGCAATCATTCACCGCTTTAGTCGTCTGCGCCAAGTTGGTCGATAAAGTCTTGCGTTGATTATCGTTAAACTTCAAATCCGCCAAGGCTTGGTTGTGCTCCACTTTTAAATCGGCCAAGTTTTTCTGCGTGGTTTCCAACTGCGCTTGTGTTTGCTGCAGCTTAGTTTCTAAAGCAGTTTTTTCCGTGTTCACTTTTTTAAGTTCAGCTTCTAAACTTTTATTTTTGCGTTCTGCAGTATTTAGCTGCTTATCAAGCTTCACAAATTCTTCGTCTTTAATTTTGAGCTTATCTTCCAACTCTTTTTTTTGCGTATCAAACTGCGCCTGCATCGCAGCTTTTTCAGCTTCCATGTCTTGCTTCATTTTTTGCATCATCAATTGCGCGCGACGCGCGGACTTATCTTTTTTTTCTGCCGCAAAAGCAGTGTTTGGCTGCATAAAACCAATCATGAAAGAGAGCACAATTAACAACATCACTTTGTAGTTAAGTTTTAATATCATTTTAAATTCCAATTAAAACCTTAAATTAAAACTTAGCTATAAAGTCAATTAACAAAACGTCAATTGATAAAGGCAGGCCAGTAATAGCATCTGCGCTAAAGTATCTTGCGCTTACCCAAGCATTTTTATCTATCGCATAATTACCGCCGATTAACCAACCTTTAGCATCTGTGCCACCCAAATGAAAGTTGGAGTCAGTAAAGGCATCTAAAACAGCATCGGCTTCGAGTCTTTTGTATGCAAGAGAGACTTGCCAATCGTTTGGTTTTACTTCAACAGTGGCTCCACCATTAAAACCATTATGCCCAATATCTAAGCGCATTTGATAGCCTTCATTTTCTTCTTTGTAGCGGTTGCCAGTGCGTTTAAAAATCTCATTCTCATCAAAACCAATATTTTTGACGTAGTCACCAGTAAGCGTAACATGCACTGGGTCAAATGTTAATAAATCAATCTGTCCTGTTAAGTTTATTAACTCAAACTGAGATGCTAGCGCAATATTATTAGCCCCTGGAAGGCCACCGTTCAATGTATTAATATTGAATGTGTTGTTGCCTTTCTGTCTAAACGCTGGAACCGTTCCAGAAAAAGCATCCAAACCAGCTGGGTTGGATTGGCCTTCTACATTTTGATAGTCGTAATAGGCAATCCCCAGCTTGGCAGTTGACCTATTTTGTGCTTGCCACTTAATGCCAGTTTGTAATGCATACAACCATTTATCTTTCGCCTTGTTCACTTCAGATGATTGTATTTCTTCAATAGGGAAAGCACCAACAGTGGTGAATGACGACCAACTATCGTTAAACTTTGGTTTGAATGTAGCTGCAAAACCATCAAAAGCTAGGTCGGGATCCCACAGTAAATCTGTGTGTAAAAATGGGTTTGCAAAACGTCCACCTACTACTGACAACCAAGGGTAGGGCGATGCTGCAAGAAACACCCGGTCTAAACCAAAAGTGTATTTACCTTGCCCAAGACCTTCAGTTTGATTGGGAGTTACAGGGCTAGTAAGTGCGCCTGTAGTTAATCGCAAACCACCTTTCAGCCATTCATTAACTTCTAAATCTGCCCCAAGCCTAGCACGCACGCGAAAACGATTGCGATCTTCAGTAGAGTTTGCAATATTTGCATTTCTAACAGTATTGTTTAATGTAGCAACTGGAGCATTATTACTTGAAAATGAATCGTTTTCATAACGTAAACGAATGTCGCCATTAAACGCGATTCTATCTATCCAACTAGGCAGTCCCAAACGCGTTCCAGCTTTGTAATTAAGCTTGGTCATGACTTCTTTTTGAATCTCATCACGCATTTCTTTTTTTACATGCTCTGGCACATATTGCACACGCACTGATTTGTCATCTTGAGCAACCTTTTCTTGTGAATTGTTTTCGCCATTACTTACCAACTCAGCCTCTTTAGCTTTTGCTTGTTTAACTTGCTGAGCGGCGTCTTGACTAGCTTTTTTCATCATGGCTTCAGCTTTGTCTTTTGGTAGCACACCTTCTTGTACCAACAAATCTATCAAGTTGGTCGTTGTGGCTTTTAACTGTTCTAATGACTCGCGCTCATCCGCATTTGCAAGCGTTATATTGGTCATCACACCTACTGCAAGTGATGCAAGCAACATCAAATTCATATTTTTAAATTTACTGTGTTTTAGCATAATAACTCTCTCTAATTTGCAATGTACTAGCCCATTTTGCGTGCAGTAATGCGCAACTTAATTGGCTGAGGCATACCTTCTGGTGGCGGCTCGCGCATCGCAGGCATATTGTCCAAAGCCGACTTTACTGCTTG
>JANOWN010000036.1:0-20901 GCA_031417915.1 Methylotenera sp. | reverse complement strand
GGCAAATCTTCCAACCCAAGCTTTTTGTTCGCTACGCTGCTTTGGCACGAAGTTTTGAAAGCCTGGGAAACCTACAAAACGCAAGGCCACAACCTAATACCGGCGCTGCATATGGCGATGAACGAGATGATTGACGCACAGGCAAAAAAACTGGCGATTCACAACCGTTTTACCGCGACGATGAAAGAAATTTGGAGCATGCAGCCGCGTTTTGAGCAGCGCGCTGGCAAGCGTCCGTACGCGCTACTGACGCATCCGCGTTATCGCGCAGGCTATGACTTTTTGCTGTTGCGTTGCGAATCTGGCGAAATTGACATGGAACTGGGCGAATGGTGGACCGAATTTGCCGATGCCAACACAGAGCGCCGCACCGCGATGCTGCTGCCCGACACCGCGCCAAAAAAACGCCGCAAGAGGAATCGCAAAAAACCTGCAACGCATAGCGAGCCAACAACGCATGCTAAAGAACCAAGCTAGTCGTGTGTTTGTTGCTTTGGGCAGCAATTTAAGTGGTAATTTAGACTGCCCTGCAAGCCAAGTAATACGCGGCTTCCACAGCATCAAAAAACTATCTAAGACCAAGCTCATTAGACAATCGAGTTTGTATCAAAGTGCACCGTTTGGCTATGCAGACCAACCTGACTTTATCAACGCCGTGGTGGAAATCAGCACACAATTGTCGCCAGAAAATTTGCTGGATGCCTTGTTAAATATTGAATTAGAAGCGGGTCGCGAACGACCATTTGCCAATGCGCCACGCGTGCTGGATTTAGATATATTGCTTTATGATGATTTAATTTTACAAACCAAAAAGCTCACGCTGCCGCACCCGCGTATGCACGAGCGCGGTTTTGTATTGCTACCTTTGGCTGAAATTGCGCCTGATTTAGTTATCCCGAATGGCGGCAATGTTGTAAAATTAGCACTTGCGTATCAAAACCAAGGCGTTAAAAAACTCGCATGACAATTTTTAAAAAGTATCCCTATATTGTGATTGAAGGCCCGATTGGCAGCGGCAAAACCACGCTGGCGCAGATGTTGGCGGATAAATTTAATGTGCAATTACTCAGCGAAAAGGCCGAGGCTAACCCATTTTTGCCGCGTTTTTATCAAGATGCACAACGTTATGCGCTGCCAACGCAACTCTTCTTTTTGTTTCAACGCTCACGCCAAATTGCCGATTTAAATCAAATGGATATGTTTAAAAAACCCACGGTGGCAGATTTCTTTTTAGAAAAAGATCCGCTATTTGCGCGACTGAATTTGGATGATGAAGAATATACGCTTTATCATCAAATTTATGCGCATTTGCAATTAAAGTCGCCAAAACCAGATTTGGTAATTTACCTGCAAACCCCTGTGGACGAGCTTGCTGAGCGCATTGAAGAACGCAATGTAAGTTATGAGCAGGAAATTCCGCGTGAATATATCGAGCGTTTGGCCGATGCTTACAGCGAGTTTTTTCACAGCTACGATGCATCGCCAGTGTTAATTGTGAATAACGAAAAATTAAATATCATTAAAGATGAGGCCGCATTGAATTTGCTGATTGACCGAATTGGACAAATCAAAAGTAGCCGCGAATATTTCAACCCAAACTTTGAATAATCCCTTGCTAGAAAAAATCCAAAATTGTGTAAAAAATGGCGAAAAAATCGCCATGCTCACTTGCTACGACGCCACTTTTGCCAAATTGATGGAACTGGCGGGCGTGGATATTTTGCTGGTGGGCGATTCGCTCGGCATGGTGCTGCAAGGCGCGGAAAACACGCTGAACGTGAGCATGCACCACATGACTTATCACACCAAAATGGTGAAAAATGGCGCGCCGAATACACTTATTTTGGCCGATATGCCGATTGGCAGCTACGAGCAAGATAACGAAGCGGCTTATAAAAACGCGCTTTGGTTAGTGAAAAGTGGCGCGCACATGGTGAAGTTTGAAGGCGGTGGTAAACGTGTGGAAACTGCTCGTTACTTGGTGCAACATGGCGTGCCTGTGTGTGCACATTTGGGTTTTACACCACAATCGGTCAATCAACTCGGTGGCTACAAAATTCAAGGTAAAACAGACGAAAGTGCAGCACAGATTTTACAAGATGCCAAAGACATGAGCGAAGCTGGGGCTAGCTTTGTGCTACTAGAAATGGTGCCTGCAGCGCTAGCCAAGCAAATTACAGAAAGTATCAATTGCCCAACCATTGGCATTGGCGCAGGTGTTAATTGCAGCGGACAAGTGCTTGTTTTGCAAGATTTATTGGGTATTTATACGGGCGCCGCCAGCAAAAACCCAACCGAATTTAAAAACCCGCGTTTTGTTAAAAACTTTTTACGCGAAACGAATAGCATTCAGCACGCGGTTGAAAATTACGTTAAGGCGGTTAAAAACAAAACTTTTCCTACGCTCGAACACAGTTATTGATTTATTTACACTCGACCGTCTCCAGTATCTCTGAAAATTCAGCACGGCTCACATCTTTGTAAATTAAGTGGCCATCGTATTTTGGGTCTAGCAACTCGCCTACTTTTAGCAACAATTTACCACCTTCAATTTTCATGATTTTGGTCTCTGTTTGTTGGCTGCCTTCTATCATGTAGTCATACATTAAATCGAACTCGCCTGCCGCATTTTTTGTACCTTTAAGCGTGCCACGCGCACCATCTTTTTCGTAAGGAATCCAATTCATCAGACCTGTCACCGCATCGCCCGCAATAGTCAGTTGTACGTCGGTAATATCTTTGTTCCATACTTTGTTAAAGCAAAAAGTGCCGTCTTGCATGCTTGCCTCAGCCTCCACTGCCGCTGGTAGCCCTTGTTTATTGGCTTGTGGGGCAGTATTTTGCTTGCAGGCAGCTAGCGCTAAAAATAGTGAAAAACCAAAAATGCCGCTGTAGATTTTACGCATGCTGAAATTCCTATCAAAACTTTGGCCAAAAAAAACAAGTAGATACATTATCTGCGCTAAAATAGCGCCATGCAAATTATTCAAACCGCTTATGATTTAAGAAACGCCCTTAAAAACCAAGGCAATATTGCTTTTGTGCCCACCATGGGCAATTTACATCCGGGGCATATTGCCTTAGTAACACAAGCCAAGCAACACGCAGCCCATATTCCAAAATCATGTATCGTTGTAAGCATTTTTGTAAACCCGTTGCAATTTAGTCCAACTGAAGATTTAGCCAATTATCCGCGTACGCTTGAAGCCGATTGCGAAAAATTAAAAGCGGCGGGTTGCGATATTGTGTTTACGCCAAGTGTGGCTGAGATTTACCCCCAAATGACAGAGGATAAGTCTGACGGCTACAACCTAAATCAAAGCATGACCATTGACCCGCCGCCCATTGCCAGCGTGCTGTGCGGTGCCACGCGCTTAAAGCATTTTGCGGGCGTTGCCACGGTGGTGATGAAGCTATTCAATATAGTACAACCCAATGTTGCAGTATTTGGTAAAAAAGATTTTCAACAGCTTTTTATTATTAAAGAAATGGTACGCCAGTTTAATTTACCCATTGAAATTATTGCCTGCGAAACTGTGCGCGAGACAAACGGTTTAGCATTAAGCTCGCGTAATAACTATTTAACCGATGCACAGCGTGCCTCTGCAAGCCAATTAAATAGCGCCTTACAGGGCATCGTTAATTCAATTAAAAACGGCAATAAAGATTTTATTCAGCTCGAACAACAGGCAGCGGCGCAGCTCGCCAGCCAAGATTGGGAGGTTGATTACATTTCGATTCGCTCTTCCACCACCCTGCAACCCGCTACTTTGCTAGATAAAAATTTAATCGTGCTGGGCGCGGCTAAAATTACCAATAAAACGGCGGGCAAAACACGCTTAATCGATAATATAGAATTATGCTTAACGCATTGATTAGCTTATAATTCGTCCCCTATTTCATTCAGCAACTTCAACAGGCACAAATGACTACAGATTCAGATGCACTAAAGACAGAAGCAAGCTACTTAGACAGCATGAAAGCCGCTGTCGTTGACGCGCTAGAAGACATTAAAGGCTTTGATATCACCGTGATGGACGTGCGCAAACTCACCAATATGACCAGTTATATGATAGTTGCATCGGCCACCTCAAGCCGCCAAGCCAAAGCCATGGGCGACAACGTGCGCGAAAAAATGAAAGAAAAAGGTTATGCAATTCGCGGCACCGAAGGCGAAAAAGAAGGTGAATGGGTGCTGGTCGATTTAAACGATATTGTGGTGCACATTATGGTGCCTGCCACCCGCGCCTATTACAACCTAGAGCAGTTATGGGGCGACGCCGAGGCGCGACGCGGTCATATAAAAGCTGACATATAAAACCTGCTTAAAAGATGAAATTGCGCATTATCAGCGTTGGCCACAAAATGCCCGACTGGGTGCAAACCGCCTGCGCAGATTATATAAAGCGCATGCCGCGCGAACTTACAATTGAAATTGTCGAAATCAAGCCCGAAAAACGTGCCGCTGGCAACAGTTGCGAAAACATCCAAGAACTTGAAGCCAAGCGGATTTTAGAGGCGATTGGTAAAGATTTTGCTAAAAATTTTATTGTCGCTTGCGATGAGCGCGGCCAAGAATTTACAACATTACAATTAGCCGAAAAACTTAAATCTTGGCAACTTTTAGGTCGCGATGTTAGCATCGTCATTGGCGGTGCAGATGGTTTGCACGCTAGCCTTAGGCAACGCGTAGATTTACTTTTTGGTTTATCTAAACTCACGTTACCGCATGCTTTTGTGCGCGTGTTGCTGTGCGAGCAACTTTATCGCGCGCATTCAGTCAATATTGGTCATCCTTATCATCGCGAGTAAAAATGACTAAAGCCCTTGTGTGGTTTCGCCGTGATTTGCGCGATTTTGATCACGCGGCGCTCTACCACGCGCTTAAAAGCTCAAGCCAAGTATATTGCGTGTTTATTTTCGATAGCGAAATACTCAATAAACTTGAGAACAAAACTGACCGCCGCGTCGAATTTATTTGGGAAAGCGTGCGCGAGCTCAAAGCAGCGCTGCAAAAAAACGGCGGCGATTTAATTGTGCGACATGGAGATGCGCGCAAACTTATTCCAGAAATAGCCCTACAAGCTAATATCCATGCGGTGTATGCAAATCGAGATTATGAACCCGATGCAGTTGCGCGTGATGCTGAAGTGGCAAAAACATTAGCTGAACACAATATCGAATTTCACGATTTTAAAGACCAAGTGATTTTTGAAAAAGACGAAATTTTGTCTTTAAGCGCCAAACCTTACAGCGTGTTTACGCCATACAAAAACGCGCACCTGAAAAAGCTCGACGATTTTTACCTAAAACCCTACCCTGTCGACAGCTACATTCACAACCTAGCTCAAATAAATCGGAGTGAACTCATGAGCTTAGAAGCTATGGGTTTTGCGCGCACCAACTTGGCTGAAATGCTCTTGCCTACTGGCATGCGCGGCGGTAAACAATTGCTTGAAGATTTTGAGGATCGCATGTATCAATACAAAGATGCGCGCAATTTTCCTGCGGTCAAAGGTGTTTCGTATTTGTCGGTGCATTTACGCTTTGGCACAGTGTCGATTCGGCATTTGGCAAGGCAAGCCAGGAACCGCATGGATATTGGCTCGCAGACATGGCTAAGTGAACTAATTTGGCGTGATTTTTACTTTCAAATTTTGCATCACAACCCACAAATTGCGGCTGGCAAAGCCTATAAAGCGGAGTTCGAAAATCTGCCTTTCCCCAATAACCAAACGCTGTTCAAGGCATGGTGTGAGGGAAAAACGGGCTATCCGCTCATCGATGCCGCCATGCGCCAAATTAACCAAACTGGCTTTATGCACAATAGGTTAAGAATGGTGGCGGCGAGTTTCTTGGTGAAAGATTTACTCATTGATTGGCGTTGGGGCGAACGTTATTTTGCCGAAAATTTAATCGATTTTGACCTGAGCGCCAATAACGGCGGCTGGCAATGGGCGGCCAGCACCGGTTGCGATGCGCAGCCGTGGTTTCGCATTTTTAATCCAATTACCCAAAGCGAAAAGTTTGACCCTCAAGGTAAATTTATCCGCAAATATGTGACCGAATTGAGTCAATGTAGTGACAAAGAAATACACGCGCCGTGGCAAATTCCGCCACTTCGTCAACAATCCATCGATATTGTCATCGGCAAAGATTACCCCGCACCAGTGGTTGACCATGCCACACAGCGAGTATTGGCGCTAAATCTGTACAAAAATAAGCAATCAAATTCAATTTAATATATCGCGGGCATATTTATTGCTTCATGTATTATTAGCGAGCAATTTTATTGTTGTTTTTCGGCCACAGCTAGCGCACTTTGACTGGTGATAATTTTTAACACTAGACAACACTGGCGCGTGTCGGCGATAATGTCATCGATAAAATTGCTTATACTAAATATCAATGATAAAAAAATTAAGTGGCTCATACAATGCAATCTAAATTAACTACCTTTTTACTCAGCTGCGTGCTGGCGCTGATGGTTTCTGGCTGTGCTACGCAAGCCAATAAAGATCCGCTCGAAGGCATGAATCGCGGCATCTATAAATTTAACGATGTTACCGACAGAGCATTATTTAAACCTGTCGCAACCGCCTATAAAGCAGTTGCGCCAACGCCAGTGCGTAAAGGTTTTAATAATTTCTTCAATAACTTGGGCTCAATCACCACCGTTTTAAACGATTTGCTTCAACTTAAATTTGCCAACGCGTTTACCGATGCTGGCCGCTTTATCATCAACAGCACCTTTGGCTTGGCTGGCTTTGTCGATGTCGCCGCCATGGATAACATCCCTAATCATAAAGAAGACTTTGGCCAAACTTTAGGCGTTTGGGGCGTTAAGAATAGTGCCTACTTGGTATTGCCATTTTTAGGCTCAAGTACAGTAAGAGACACAGGCGGCTTAGTGTTTGATACGGTAACGACTGACCCAATTACTTACACGCACAATATCGGGCAAGTAAGACTACACAACCAAATTCGTGCCGCACAGTTTATTGATAAGCGCACAGAGTTGCTTGATGCGAAAGATATTGTGGATGACGCCTCGCTCGACCCGTATGCGTTTGCGCGCGATGCTTATTTGCAACGTCGTGATAGCTTAATTGCGGATGGCGCCGTAAACAATAAGGCTGATGATGGTTTTGAGCCAGCGGATGAAGAGCCTGCAGCTACTGTTGAAACGCCAGCAGAGCCAGCGCCAGCGCAATAAATATTGTGTGAATTAATAAAAAAACATGCCCTAGGAACCGCATGGATATTGGGCTACAGACTACCTCCTAACCAGCCGCTATGGTCATTTTTTCAATTAAAATAGATCCTGTTTGTTTTGAACTTTGCGGTATCACATCATTACCAACCGCGATAATCTGCTTCAGCATTTCAGCCATGTTGCCCGCAATGGTAATTTCTTCCACTGGGTAAACAATTACTCCATTCTCAACCCAAAAACCTGCCGCGCCGCGCGAATAATCGCCTGTCACCATATTTAAACCATGGCCTAACACTTCGGTTACCAGCAAACCTGTTCCCATTTTTTTTAGTAATTCTGCAAAGCTTTCACCAGTAGATTGCACGATTAAATTATGACTGCCACCCGCATTGCCTGTGGTTTGCATGCCCAGTTTGCGCGCCGAATAACTGCCTAATACATAGCCTTGTAACACGCCGTTTTCCAGCAATTTGCGTGCTTTTGTAGCGACACCTTCACTATCAAAACTGCTGCTAGCGACGCCTTTTTTAAGATGTGGTAGCTCTTCGATATTCAACAGCGGCGACGCAATTTGTTTGCCCAAACTATCCAGCAAAAAAGAAGATTTTCGATACAAACTGCCACCAGAAATCGCACCAACTAAAGATGAAATAAGACCGCTGGCCAATGGCGCTTCGAACAACACTGGGTAATTACCTGTTTTAATTGGCTTGGTGCCTAAACGTCTTATGGTGCGCTCACCAGCGAGTTTGCCGACATATTCGGCGCTCTCCATGTCGCGCATATCGCGCGCATTGGTGTACCAATAATCGCGTTGCATATTGTTATTTTCTTCAGCAATCACCGAGCAACTGATACTGTGGCGCGAACTAGGATAACCACCCACAAAGCCGTGGCTATTGGCGTAGGCAAATACGCTTTCACTATTCGAAACGCCGGCGCCTTCAGAGTTAGTAATGCGCTTTTTGTCCACCGCCATTGCTGCCGCTTCACATTGTTTGGCGATTTCAATCGCGTCTTCCACACTAATATTCCACGGATGATACAAATCCAAATCGGGCGTTTCTTTAGCCATTAAATTGGCATCGGCAAGGCCGCAAAAAGCATCTTTGGCGGTGTATTTAGCAATGTTACAAGCCGCTTCAACCGTGTCTTTCAGCGCCTGTGCGCTTAAATCAGAGCTACTAGCGTGACCTTTTTGCTGACCAAAGTACACGGTTACCGAAACGCCTTTATCGCGGTTATATTCAATATTTTCCGCATCACCCATGCGCACCGAAACATTTTGTCCTGTGCCAAAGCTCACCTCAGTTTCGGCCGATGACGCGCCCGCTTGTTTGGCGAGTTTTAGTACATCTTGGGTGATTTGTTTTAGGGTATTTAGATCCATTTTGCCAACTTATCCATTCACTTCAATTGGATTCCGCTTAAGCGAAAACACTAAAACTGCTATCATACCGTAGCTAACCACAAAGCCACTAGAAACCAATACAAACCGTGACTGAAAAAAATTACTCCATAGGCCCCGAAGCTGATGAGCCTATCAGCAAAACCAAACTCAAGGCCGAGGCGGATGCTGCGCAGCATATCGGCAAAAAATTAATCGATTTATCTAAAGATAGATTGATAAAGTTAGATTTGCCAGAAGCCTTATTTGACGCGGTGATGGAGGCTAAACGTTTGACAGCCAACGGCGCAGTGCGACGTCAATTGCAATATTTGGGCAGGCTAATGCGCGATGTAGATAGCGCGCCAATTGTCGAGCAACTGCAAGCGTGGGAAGGCAAGAATACGCAAGAAAACGCGCGTTTTCATACGCTAGAGCGCTGGCGCACGCGCTTGATTGCCGAGCCAAGCGCATTGCAAGAATTCTTAGCCAGCTTTCCGCAGGCCGATATTCAACAGCTGCGTACCTTAATTCGCAATGCGCAGCGCGAAGAAGCAGCGCAAAAGCCACCCAAAAGTAGTCGCGAATTATTTAAATTGATTCGTGAAGTAAGCGAAGCGGCGAATCCAGCCGAAATCATTAGTGAGGAATAACTATGGAATCTTCGCCCGCCATTTTACACGCTAAAGAGTTGCTGTTTTTACTCGGCATCATCCTCGCCACAGGCACGTTCACAGGCTTTATCGCACGCCTTCTAAAAGTACCAGATGTCGTATTGTTTCTATTGGCTGGCATCGCGCTAGGCGGCGCAGGGTTTGGCATTATCGATGTAAAAGTCGATTCTACTTTGAATCAACTATTACTGATTTTTGGCTCGTGCTATATCTTGTTCGATGGCGGCGCCAGCGTGCGTTTAAGCGTGCTTAAAAACGTGTGGCCAACCTTGCTGATTATATCGACCATTGGCGTGCTAATTAGCACTTTTGTTACCGCTTACGCCGCGCAATATTTACTTGATTTGCCGTTTATTTTTGCACTGCTTTTGGGCGCGGTCATTGCCTCGACGGACCCAGCCACGCTGGTGCCCGTGTTCAGACAAGTAAAAGTTCGCGCCAAAGTCGCACAAACGGTGATGTCGGAATCCGCCTTTAACGACGCCATGGGTGCGATTTTAACCTTTACCATTTTAGGCATTGCAACTTCAAACAGCGACTTCTCAATTGGCAATAGTTTAATCTCTCTTTTACACCAATCCATACTGGGCTTGATTGGCGGCACGGTGCTTGGCTATTTGGCGGCTTTATTAATTGCGCACGAAAAATACAGCTTTTTGGCAGAATACGCGCCAGTCGTCACTATTATGTCGGTCGCGGCAGCTTACTTAAGTGTAGATAGTTTAAACGCCAGCGGCTTTATGGCGGTGTTTGTGTTTGGGCTGGTATTGGGTAATAAAGACATGTTTGGCTTCAAAATGAGCAAATCTGACGAGCATAAACTGGAAGATTTCATCCTCACCACTTCACTTATTATGCGCATTTTTATTTTTGTACTGCTCGGCTCACAAGTTAATTTCGCATTGCTTCAGCAATATTTTTGGCCAGCTTTGGGCGTTGTTTTAGTGTTTATGTTAATCGCACGACCATTAGTAGTATTTATTTGCACATGGCCTGACAGGCGCGCCAAATGGACTTCGCAGGAGCTTCTATTTATGTGCTGGACACGTGAAACGGGCGTGATTCCTGGCGCATTAGCGGGTATGTTAGTCGGTTTGCAAGTGCCACATGCCGATGTGATTGCATCGGTCACTTTTTTGGCGATTCTCATCACCATTATTGTGCAAGCGACTACGACAAAATGGGTGGCGGCTAAGCTAGATTTATTAGAGAACTAGGTTTGTTAGAAAGCTAATTTCTACTGTTAATTTGCGCATTAGCGATAGCTTTATTGCCTTCACGCTCATACTCAATCGCCACATTTTGCCCTTGAAACTTCCTAACTAAAGGCGAAAGCTCTTCAGGTTTATTTAATTCGGTCTCTGCTAATTTGTGCAGAATATCGCCGCGCTTTAAACCTGCGGATTCTGCTGGCGAACCTTTAATCACCGCCAGCACTTTCAGGCCTTTCTTTTCAATCACTTTGTCAGTTTCTTCATCTCGCATCGCCAATTTAATAATATGCACGCCCAACAAAGGCGCAGGCAATTTGGCCCAATAACTCGCATAGTATTTATACTGCGGTGCATCATCAGCGCTTTCAAGCTCTTTGGCATTCACTTCGCCGCCGCCTTTTTTAGCCGCTTCTTTAATCAGCTGCATTTTAGAAACTGGCGTTTTGGCCGAACCATATTTTTTATACACTAGCACTGTATCTGCCTTAATGGCTTTTGCATGCTGCAAAGCCAGCTCTGGCAACACATTGCTGGCATCAAAGCCGCTAGAACCCATCATGTCGAAACCGTTTTCCAACATGCTAATATTGTCTTCATCTTTGTGATTGCTCACCAAAATTTTGGTGTCTGGGCTGGCTTGCATAGAGGCTAAACCGCCCGCATTTTGTGCTTTGTAGTTTTTTTCGTATAGGTTCTCTTCTGCAGCCAGCAGCTTAGTGGCCATTAATAAGGCGCCTACGCTAAGAAGACTGACCAGCATCCATTTTGCTGTTATTTTTTTCGCGTCAATCGCTTTGGAAGTGGCCGTTGTTTTGATGATTAAAGTTTTGCTCATTAAATAATTGCTTTTATTTTTCACGTTGAAAAAGTCCTTTATAATTGATTACATTATTAACGCATCCATACTACAGACAAACGAATGGCAAAAGAATTCATTAAAATTGGCTTAGTATCAATTTCAGATCGCGCCAGCACGGGCGTGTATGAGGATAAAGGTATCCCCAGTTTGCAAGATTGGCTGAAAAGCGCGCTCATCACGCCTTTTACGCTAGAAACGCGCTTGATCGCCGACGAGCAAAGTTTGATTGAAAACACATTAATTGACTTGGTAGATAATCAAAATTGCCATTTGATTTTAACCACAGGCGGCAC
The DNA here is from genome assembly GCA_031417915.1 of Methylotenera sp. GTDB lineage: Bacteria > Pseudomonadota > Gammaproteobacteria > Burkholderiales > Methylophilaceae > Methylotenera_A. The sequence continues at coordinate 9,258 of JANOWN010000036.1, read as the reverse complement.
TGGCCCTGCCCTGCGCGATGTAACGCCCGAAGCAACTTTAAAAATTGCAGACAAAGAAATGCCTGGCTTTGGCGAACAAATGCGCCAAATTAGCCTAAATTTTGTGCCCACCGCCATTCTTTCGCGCCAAGTCGCGGTGATTCGCAAACAATGCTTAATTATTAATTTACCTGGCCAACCCAAAGCCATCGCACAAACGCTGGAAGGCTTGAAGGACGGAGCTGACAAGCAAATTGTGCATGGCATTTTTGCGGCTGTGCCTTATTGTTTAGATTTGCTAGGAACCAAAGAAAAGCCGACGCCGTTTATAGAGACGAATGAAGCGATTGTGAAAGCATTTCGGCCTAAAAAGTAATGACGTCAGAATTCGATTTAATTCAACAATATTTTACCAAGCCCACGCGCCAAACCGCGCTTGGCGTGGGCGATGACGCGGCTTTAATTTCGGTTAAAGAAGGCATGCAATTAGTTGTTTCGACAGACATGTCAGTGGCAGGTACGCACTTTTTTGTCGATGCCGCACCTTACGACATTGGCTGGAAGGCGCTTGCAGTCAATGTTTCTGACATGGCGGCGATGGGCGCACAACCAAAATGGGCAACACTGGCGATTGCTTTGCCCGAAGTAAATGAAATTTGGCTTAGCGAATTTTCACGCGGCTTTTTTGCCTGCGCAGATACATTTGAAATCGATTTAATTGGTGGTGACACAACGAAAGGACCGCTCAATATCAGCGTGACGATCATGGGCGAAGTACCAACAGGCAAAGCACTTAAGCGCAGTGGCGCACAAATGGGCGACGATATTTGGGTGAGCGGTCAGCTTGGCAGCGCAGCCTTAGGTTTAGCGCATTTGCAAGGTAAAATTGTACTTAAAAACGATGCCACTGGACTAAATCATTCCAGTGCAAGCCTGCAGACCAGTATCCATGCGTTTTGCCGGCCTGCTCCTAGAGTAAATTTAGGCTTAAAACTGCGTGAAATTGCAACAAGTTGCATTGATATTTCTGATGGTTTATTGGCAGATTTAGGGCATATTTTAAAAGCTTCAAATTGTGGCGCAACGATAGAGTTAGAGAAAATTCCGTGTATTGATTATTTAAAAAATGATTTAGAAAATCCAGAATTTCAGGCATTTATTTTGGCAGGTGGAGACGATTATGAGCTATGCTTTACCGCGCCGCCCAGCAAACGCGAGGCGATTAATTTATTAAGTAAACAACTAAACTTACCTTTAAACATCATCGCCAGCACCCGCATGGATATTGGGCTGCAAGCATGCTATAAAAACAAAAAAATAACACTTTTAAAACAAGGTTTTGATCACTTTGGCTAATCCCAACCTCAAATTTTTACTTAGTCATCCCGCGCACTTCTTCGCGCTGGGTTTTGGCAGCGGTTTGGCGCCAAAAGCGCCAGGGACATTTGGCACGCTGGTGGGTTTCCCACTATTTTGGTTGATACGCAATGACAGTTTCCATACGCAACTTATCATCATCGCCGCCCTGTTTTTATTTGGCATTTACGTGTGCGATAAAACGGGTAAAGATTTAGGCGTAAGCGACCACGGTGCGATTGTATGGGACGAAATTGTGGCGATGATGTTATTGCTTACTATCGCGTATCTGCACTGGATACTTTGTTTGTTTGCATTTCTGTTGTTTCGTTTGTTTGATATATGGAAACCGTTTCCGATTCGCCAATTTGACGCGAAACTCAAAAATGGTTTCGGCGTGATGTTCGACGATTTACTCGCCGCTATTTACGCCATGCTGAGCTTGTTGCTGACTTCTTACTTTTATTTATATTGGATGTCTGATGGTGGATCTCGCCACATTGTCAATTGAGTTAGGCGAAGTGTTAAAAGAACGCAATTTAACATTAGCGTTGGCTGAATCGTGCACAGGCGGGCTAGTCGCGCAGATGGTGACTAGCGTGGCTGGCAGCTCAGCTTGGTTTGATAGAGGTTTTATCACTTATAGCAACGCGGCGAAAATTGAAATGTTAGGTGTACGCGCCGAAACTTTAGAAAAATTTGGTGCAGTGAGTGAGCAAATAGCCACAGTAATGGCGCATGGCGCGCTAAAAAATAGCCACGCGCAAATCGCTGGCAGCATTACTGGCATTGCTGGGCCAGATGGCGGCAGCAAAGAAAAACCAGTCGGCACCGTGTGTTTTGCCTGGGTAGGCGATAAGTTGCCGCTAAGCACAACAACAAAACGGTTTTTTGGCAATCGCCAAGAAGTGCGCCAACAAGCCGCCATCGCTTGGATGGCGGGGCTTATTGAACGCTTAAAACTGGTTGAACGATTAAAACTAGAAAATTAGTCATGATCGCGGTGACCACGACCACCACGATCCCAACCACCTCGACCATGACGGTCTCCATCACGATCCCAGCCGCGATGACCCCTATCGTGTCCACGATAGTGATGGCCACCATAATTTTGATAACCAAACGACACGACTGGCGGCGCATAACCGTAATAACGCGGTACTGGGCGGTAATAAGTCACTGGTGCACTGTAATACCTAGGTTCGCTATAATACACAGGCTCGCTATAATAAACAGGCTCTGGGTAATATACGACTGGCGGCGGCGCATAACCATAACCACCCACGTTAATACCCAAACTAAATGAATCTCGCGCTTGTGCGCTTGAAACTGTTGCGGCGCCAATTGCTAGTGCCAAAATTGCAGAATTAATTAACTTCATTATTTTCTCCTCTTACAAGACTACTTACAAATCTACGCTCCCTAGCCGAAAAACGCATTAACTAGATAATCGTTGACACAATAATTGAAACGCTAGTTCAGTTTTTAACACATAAATACCTGTGCATCAAAGCCAGTTTAGCTTACCTTAAAGCGTAAATTATGGAATAATTGCGTGTTAAATTAAAATCGCAAACAAAGGTAAAAACCCATGGATGACAATAAAAGCAAAGCACTCGCCGCAGCACTCGCGCAAATTGAAAAGCAATTTGGCAAAGGCTCCATCATGCGCATGGGAGATAGTGATATTGGTGAGGATATTCAATCGGTTTCTACTGGCTCATTAGGCCTAGACATCGCGCTAGGCATAGGCGGATTGCCACGCGGCCGCGTGATTGAGATTTACGGCCCTGAATCATCGGGCAAAACAACCTTAACGCTTTCTGTGATTGCAGAAATGCAAAAAGTGGGCGGTGTAGCAGCATTTATTGATGCTGAACATGCGCTAGACCCACAGTATGCTGCCAAATTAGGTGTTAACGTGCCTGAACTGCTGATTTCTCAGCCAGATACGGGCGAACAAGCACTTGAAATTGTTGATATGCTGGTGCGCTCAGGCTCTGTGGATATTGTCGTCGTTGACTCGGTAGCAGCACTCACACCGCGTGCAGAAATTGAAGGCGAAATGGGTGATTCGCACATGGGTTTGCAAGCACGCTTAATGTCGCAAGCTTTGCGCAAACTTACGGGCAACATCAAACGCACGAATACCATGGTGATTTTTATTAACCAAATCCGCATGAAAATTGGTGTGATGTTTGGTAGCCCAGAAACCACCACGGGCGGTAATGCACTTAAGTTTTATGCCTCTGTGCGTTTGGATATTCGCCGCACTGGTGCGATTAAAAAAGGTGATGAAGTCATCGGTAGCGAAACAAGAGTCAAAGTCATCAAAAACAAAGTGGCGCCGCCATTTAGACAAGCCGAGTTTGAAATTGTGTATGGTGAAGGTATTTCGCGCTTGGGAGAAATCATCGAGCTAGGTTCAAACTTAAAATTCGTAGAAAAAGCCGGTGCTTGGTACGCCTACAATGGCGAAAAAATTGGCCAAGGCAAAGAAAACGCCAAAGAATATTTGCGTGAGCACCCAGAAATTGCCAAAGAAATTGAAGCTAAAATTCGCGCCAATGCTAAGCAACTATCAGAGGGCATGACAGCGCCCCGCACTGAAGATGATTAAGAGTTTAAACGATTAAATTTCAGCCCAAAAACCTGCGCCAGCGTGCGCTAGAATATCTTGGCAAGCGCGAATATTCCTACGCTGAACTAGGCCAAAAGCTTAAAACTTATCTTGAAGAAGACGAGGATTTTGAAGTAATTACTTTAGTTTTAGAAGACTTTAAAACGCGTGGCTGGCTTTCTGATGCACGTTTTACAGAACAAATTGTACATGCACGTTCGCATAAATTTGGAGCAAGTAAGATTGCCAATGAATTGCGCGAAAAAGGTGTTTCGCAAGAGTTAATTGAAACGGCTATTGAACAAGTAAAGAAAAATGAATTAGATAACGCTAAAGAAATTTGGCGAAAAAAGTTTAAAGCAATCCCCGCAAGCCGCGATGAATGGGCGAGACAAGCTAGATTTTTGCAAAGCCGCGGTTTTGGCTTTGATGTAATAAAAAAAGTATTGAACCAGAAAGTAACAGACGAATAAACTATAAATGACGAGGTTCAACACATTCGACCCCTCGCCCCGCGGGAGAGGGGAAGGGGTGGGGGGCTAAAAAATTAGCCAAAAAGTATTGAATATCAAATTAGAAGATGACAATTAAATTAAGTAACCCTATTCCTGGTAAAGCGCCCAGCAGTAACGAAATCCGCCAAGCGTTTCTCGATTATTTTGCATCCAAAGGTCACGCTGTGGTTGCGTCTTCTTCGCTTGTACCGCATGGCGACCCCACGCTGCTCTTTACTAACGCGGGCATGAACCAATTTAAAGATGTGTTTTTAGGCTTTGATAAACGCCCTTACACCCGCGCCGCATCTAGCCAAAAGTGCGTGCGGGCTGGTGGCAAGCATAACGATTTGGAAAACGTTGGCTACACCGCACGCCACCACACATTTTTTGAAATGCTGGGCAACTTCAGTTTTGGTGATTACTTTAAAGAAGATGCGATTAGCTACGCGTGGGAGCTGCTCACCGACGTATTCAAGCTGCCAAAAGACAAACTCACTGTGACGGTATATGCTGACGATGACGAAGCTTACGACATTTGGAATAAAAAAATAGGCGTGCCTGCCGAGCGCATTATCCGCATCGGCGATAACAAAGGCGCGCGCTACGCATCCGACAACTTTTGGATGATGGGCGATACCGGTCCTTGCGGCCCATGCACGGAGATTTTCTACGACCATGGCGACCATATTCCGGGCGGCCCTCCAGGCAGCCCAAATGAAGATGGCGACCGTTACATTGAAATCTGTAACAACGTGTTTATGCAATTTAACCGCGACGAAGCGGGTGTGATGCACAAACTGCCCAAACCCAGCGTGGATACGGGCATGGGGCTAGAGCGTATCTCTGCCGTATTGCAACACGTACATGCCAATTACGAAATTGATTTATTCCAAACGCTTATCGCTGCTGCTGCTCGCGAGGTGTATGTAGTTCCATCAAACCTAAACTATCTTGTTGAAACTCTAGATGAATTAAAAAACGAGCATCCCGAAGCTCTAAAGAGCCCCTCACTCAGAGTATTAGCTGACCACATCCGTGCTTGCTCATTCTTAATCGCTGATGGCGTCATCCCGGGCAACGAAGGCCGTGGCTACGTGCTGCGCCGCATTATCCGCCGCGCTATTCGCCATGGCTACAAGTTGGGTGTGCGCAAAGCCTTCTTTCATAACATGGTCGAGGATTTAGTACGCGAAATGGGGGGTGCTTACCCAGAGCTCAAAACCGAGCAAAGACGCATTACCAACACACTCAAGCTAGAAGAAGAACGCTTTTTTGAAACTATTGAAAACGGAATGGCAAAAGCTCTTGATGAGATTGAGATTGAAATAGGCTTTATCGTGTCCCCAGAGTTCGAACTAAAGCCAGGTGTAGTAAATCCGAATCACCTTCTATCTGGTAGCGTCGCTTTCGAACTTCACGCCACATATGGCTTTCCTTTCGACCTCACAGCGGATATTTGTCGTGAACATGGAATAGGTGTTGATGAGCAGCAGTTTAAAATCGAATTAGAAGCTGACAGATCACGTTCGCGCGCAGCAGGCAAATTCAAAATGGCCACCAACCTTGAGTACAATGGTGCTGGCACTGATTTCAAAGGTTACGACACATTAGAAACCACCGCAAAAGTGCTCGCGTTGTACAAAGACAGCACGCCTGTTACAAGTCTGAATGAAGGTGACCAAGGCGTTGTCGTTTTGGATTCCACACCATTTTACGCGGAATCGGGCGGCCAGATTGGTGACAACGGCGTACTAAAAAGTGAAAACGGCATATTTGCGGTGGAAGACACGCAAAAAATTCAAGCGGCAGTGTTTGGGCATCATGGTGTTTTAAAAACTGGTATATTAAACGTTGGCGATGCCGTAAAAGCCAATGTAGATATGGCTTCGCGCGCGGCGAGCATGCGTAACCACTCTGCCACGCACTTAATGCATAAAGCATTACGCGAAGTATTGGGAACACATGTGCAACAAAAAGGCAGCTTAGTCGATACCGAAAAAACCCGTTTTGACTTTGTGCATAATGCTCCGATGACGGATGATGAAATTACAAAAGTAGAAGCGATTGTGAACGCGGAAATCCTCACCAATGCCGCCACCCAAGCGCGCTTGATGGATATTGAAGCCGCCAAAAAAACGGGCGCGATGATGTTATTTGGTGAAAAATACGGCGAAATTGTGCGCGTATTAGATATTGGCAGCACCACTGAATTGTGTGGCGGCACGCATGTGAGCCGTACAGGCGACATCGGCCTATTTAAAATTTATGCTGAAAGTGGTGTAGCAGCTGGCGTGCGCCGCGTGGAAGCTACTACAGGTAATGGCGCGCTAAAACTAATTAACGCACAGCAAACCTTAATCAACCAATTGGCAAGTGATTTAAAAGCACCAAGCAGTGAAATCACCAACAAAGTCGCACAATTAAGCGACCACGCAAAATCACTAGAAAAAGAACTCGCACGTTTAAAATCCAAACTCGCTAGTAGCCAGGGCGATGATTTAACCAGCCAAGCCATTGAAATTAACGGTGTAAAAGTGCTTGCTGTAATGCTAGATGGCGCAGATGCTAACGCCTTGCGTGAAACCATGGATAAACTAAAAGATAAGCTTAAAACTGCTGCAATTGTGCTTGCGAGCGTGAATGATGGCAAAGTGAGTTTGGTCGCCGGTGTGACGCAAGATTTAATTAGTAAACTAAAAGCGGGTGACTTGGTCAACCATGTGGCCAGTCAAGTAGGTGGCAAAGGCGGCGGCAAGCCAGATATAGCAATGGCAGGCGGCACAGATGCAAGTCAATTGCCAAAAGCACTTGATAGTGTAAAAGACTGGGTAAGTAGTAAACTTTAACTTTGAAAACAAACTAAAAACTAACGAATTATGGCATTAATTGTACAAAAATACGGCGGAACTTCAGTAGCGAATCCTGAGCGCATTCGCAATGTCGCTAGACGTGTGGCGCGTTACAAGGCGATGGGACATCAAATCGTAGTAGTAGTTTCCGCCATGTCGGGTGAGACGAATAAGCTCATCGCGCTAGCTAAAGAAATTATGCCAGAGCCTGATCCACGTGAATTAGACGTGATGGTTTCTACTGGCGAGCAAGTCACGTGCGCGATGACATCGTTGGCCTTGATGGAGCTTGGCATTAAAGCCAAAAGTTACACGGGTGCTCAGGTGAAAATTTTAACCGATAGCGCATTTACCAAAGCGCGTATTTTAGATATTGACGACCACAATATTAAACAAGATTTGAACGACGGCTATGTGGTTGTGGTGGCGGGCTTTCAGGGTGCGGATGAATTTGGCAACATTACTACGCTTGGCCGTGGCGGCTCTGACACCACTGGCGTAGCGCTTGCCGCCGCGCTTAAGGCAGAAGAATGCCAAATTTATACCGATGTGGACGGCGTTTACACGACCGACCCGCGCGTAGTGCCAGAAGCACGTCGTTTAGAAAAAATCACCTTCGAAGAAATGCTAGAGCTCGCCAGCCAAGGCAGCAAGGTATTGCAAATACGCTCGGTAGAATTTGCGGGCAAATATAAAGTTAAGCTACGCGTGCTCTCAAGCTTTGAAGATGAAGGCGACGGAACATTGATAACGTTTGAAGAAGCAAATAAGGACAACGATATGGAAGAACCCATTATTTCAGGCATTGCGTTTAACCGTGATGAGGCCAAAATCACTGTGCTGGGAGTACCCGATACACCAGGCACCGCCTACAAAATTTTAGGACCAATCGCCGATGCCAATATCGACGTGGACATGATTATTCAAAACACGGGCGCGGACGGCTTGACGGATTTTTCGTTTACCGTGCATAAAAACGAAATGAATAAAGCGCTCGGCATTTTGCGCGACAAAGTACAAGGCTTTATTAAAGCGCGCGAAATCGTCGGCGACGACAAAGTCGCCAAAGTGGCCGTAGTAGGCGTTGGCATGCGCTCACACGTCGGCATCGCCAGCCAAATGTTTCGCACCCTGGCCGAGGAAGGCATCAACATACAAATGATATCCACCAGCGAAATTAAAATCGCTGTAGTAGTTGAAGAAAAATATATGGAACTTGCAGTGCGCGTGCTACACAAAGCATTTGAATTGGAAGGCAATTAACTTTAATAGCGGCTTTATTATCTAAAGCCTAGGTAGTTTCTAATTGATTTATAGGGTAGTTTCAAGTAATATCGCGCCCTTGCAATAAAGCGTAATTTGAATACAACGGAGAGCTGGCCGAGTGGTCGAAGGCACTTCCCTGCTAAGGAAGCATACGGGCTTAAATCTGTATCGAGGGTTCGAATCCCTCGCTCTCCGCCAATTTTTAACTTTAAGAAACACGTTGTATCGCGTATAATGCGGTTTGCTTGATTGTTGAAATTAAGCATAGGTAAGGCAGTTAAGCGCAGACAGTACATTTAAGTACGGCCAGCGAAAGTAACACCGCATACGTTTAATTGCAGCAATCAAAATGCGCCCATAGCTCAGCTGGATAGAGTACTTGGCTACGAACCAAGGGGTCAGGAGTTCGAATCTCTTTGGGCGCACCAAATATAAAAAATATATCCTGCAGCCCGCATGGATATTGGCTCTCAGAGCATCTTTATTTAGTAACATTTCACATCAATAAGCAATCTTGGTAGGGCGTGCGAGGATCGAACTCGCGACAAATGGATTAAGAGTCCACTGCTCTACCAGCTGAGCTAACACCCCATCAGTTGCAACTGTAAGCATTATAAACAAAAAAGCCTAGTCATTTCTGACTAGGCTTAATATTTGGTAGGGCGTGCGGGGATCGAACCCACGACAAACG
>JANOWN010000035.1:0-25147 GCA_031417915.1 Methylotenera sp. | reverse complement strand
TTGTTGATTAAATATGAGCTGCGGGGCAATACTGGCCTTGTCCGCAGGCAATGCACCACTCGCTAATTTAGCACTTAAATCATTCGCCGCAGCAAAAAAGCCTACACGAATATCATCAGAAAATATTTTTTGATGCGCCGCCGTGGTAGTAATCGTCACCAGCCAAGCCAATGGTAGCGCGGTGACCCAAGCATATTTCAGCTTACCACTTTTCACCAAAATAGCAGTCGCCACGCACAAGGCAATCGCCGCTAGCATTTGATTGGCGATACCAAATAGTGGCCACAATATATTCACGCCGCCGTTTGGGTCTATCACGCCAATATACAAAAAGTAGCCCCAACCCGCTACCACGATGGCACTGGTGAATATGACCGACGGCATGTAAGAAGTTTCACCGAGTTTTTTGTTGAAGTTGCCCAGCATATCTTGCAACATAAAACGACCGACGCGCGTGCCAGCATCCAGCGTGGTTAAAATAAAAATCGCCTCAAACATAATGGCAAAGTGGTACCACAGCGCGAGCATGCTTTTACCAAAAGCGTTGCCAAATATGCTGGCCATGCCTACTGCCAGACTGGGTGCGCCTCCTGTACGGGCAAATAAACTGCTTTCACCCATGTCCTTGGCGAGTTGATTCATTTGTTCAACCGTAACCGCAAACCCCCAACTATTAATTTTCGCGACGGCATCTATCGCTTCTTTTCCTACCACACCCGCAGGGCTGTTGATGGCGAAGAACACGCCAGGCTCTAGCACTGTGGCGGCTATCATGGCCATAATCGCCACAAAACTTTCCAGCAACATCGCGCCGTAGCCAATCATGCGAATGTCGCGCTCATTCGCGAGTAATTTTGGTGTTGTTCCAGAAGCAATCAACGCATGAAACCCAGAAATCGCGCCGCAGGCGATGGTGATAAACACAAACGGAAACAGCTTACCGCCAAAGATTGGGCCTGTGCCATCGGTAAATTGTGTGATGGCGGGCATGTGGATTTCAGGTCTCAAAATAATAATCGCCACCGCCAACAAAATCACCGTACCTAGCTTCATGTAAGTCGATAAATAATCGCGTGGCGCCAGCAGTAGCCATACGGGTAGCACTGCAGCAGCAAAGCCATACACAATTATACAAAAAGCAAGGCTCAGGCCATCGTGGTCAAAATATATTCGTAATGTCTCGTTGTGGTCTATCCAGCCGCCTGCGAACACTGAAAGCAACAGTAAAACCACACCAATCGCTGAAGCTTCCAGCACACGCCCAGGGCGAATATTACGCATATAAAGCCCAATAATCATGGCGATGGGAATAGTTGCAGCAACGGTGGAGGTCGCCCACGGGCTGTGTTTCATGGCATTCACCACCACCAAGCCCAGCACGGCGATGAGGATAATCATAATCATAAACGTGCCAATTAACGCTGCGGTGCCGCCAATCACGCCAATTTCATCGCGCGCCATTTGTCCTAAGCTACGACCATTGCGACGTGTAGAGAAAAACAGCGTCACCATATCTTGCACTGCACCGCCCAATACCGCGCCAATCAATATCCACAGCGTGCCTGGCAAATAACCAAATTGCGCCGCCAGCGTTGGCCCTACCAGCGGCCCCGGGCCTGCAATTGCAGCAAAATGGTGCCCAAATACAATCCATTTATTAGTCGGCATGTAATCGCGACCGTTATCTAATCGCTCGGCTGGCGTGGCGCGCGTTTCGTCTATCACCAATACTTTTGCTGCCAACCAAGCCGCATAAAAACGGTAAGCAATCGCGTAAATGCACACCGCAGCGGTAATTAACCACAGCGCATTAATGCTTTCGCCACGGCTTAATGCAATAGTACTTAACGCAAAAGTGCCGAGCAAGCCAACGGCAATCCAGACAAACATTTTGAGTTTTTTATTCATATATTTATTCATGGACTTAAGTATAAATCAGCTAACAAATATTTTAATTTAATTTTGGTACAATAACAGCTCAATTATAGCGCCAGCCTTGCTTTATAAAGGCAATAATACAAAATATGACAAGCCAAAAAGTTGGTCGTAACGACCCATGCCCATGTGGCAGCGGCAAAAAATACAAGCAATGCTGCGAGCAAACTGGTGCAAAAATGCAAGCCGCGCCGACTGGTTTTAATGCACAACAAGCCCTGCAAACCGCCATGGTGCAGCATCAAGCGGGCAATTTAGGGCAGGCTGAGATCTTGTATAAACAAGTATTGCAAACCAATGCTAATCATCCAGATGCGCTACATTTATTAGGCTTAATCGCCAAGCAAAAAGGTGACTTTAAGACCGCAGTATTATTAATGCGCAAAGCTTTAAGTTTCAACCCCAATTACGTGGAAGCGTATGTGAATTTGGGCGCGACTTTACAAGAGCAAGATAGTTTAACTGAAGCCGCCGATTGTTACCGTAAAGCGCTTGCGCTACGGCCAAATTACGCTGAGGTGCACAGCAACTTGGGGGTGGTGTTAAAAATGCAAGAAAATCTGCATGAATCGGCTGAGAGCTTTATGCGCGCACTTGAGCTAAACCCTACATCTACCGAGACTTTTGCTAACTTAGATGCGCTATTAAAAGAAATGGCCGCACCAGACGAAGCACTAATTTATTACCGCCAAGTGTTGGCAATATCCCCTACACTAATTGCAGCGCAGCAAGGTGCTTATCAAGCACTAAGCCGCATTGTGCCAGAGTGGCATGTGCCAATGATGAACGAGAAAAATCGCAACAGCGCATATTATGATGCGCTTAAAGCCGTGGTTACAGATAAATCAACAGTATTCGAAATTGGCACTGGCTCTGGATTGCTCGCTATGATGGCAGCCAAGCTTGGTGCCAAACAAGTCACCACGTGTGAAACCGTGCCGCTGATTGCAGAAACCGCGCAGCAAATTATTAAAGACAATAAACTTGAAAAAACCATCAATGTCATTGCCAAAAAATCTACCGACATCACAGTTGGCCAAGATTTGCCTGCACAGGCCGATATTTTAGTTTCCGAAATATTCTCTAGCGAATTATTGGGCGAATATGTATTACCGAGCTTAGAAGACGCCAAGCGGCGCTTGCTAAAACCGCAAGGCAAAGTTATCCCGGCCGCAGGCAGCGTTATGATTGGCTTGTTTACGGGTGACGATATTAAGCAAAATTTAATCGTGGATGATTCGTTCGGATTCAAGTTGCAGCGCTTTAATTCAGTAGTTTCAAAAAAACGCATGATTGCTCGCAACGACTTGACTATTGAATTGCTAAGCGACGGTATTGAAGCATTTAATTTTGACTTTGAAGGCGAGGATTACTTCCCCGCCCAAAGCAAAAACCTGCGCATTCCAGTGCAAACTGCTGGCCGCTGCTATGGCCTTGTGCAATGGATGCGGCTTGATATGAACGGCGATAAAAAAATGATGTTTGAAAATCACCCATCGCAAACCTCTAAAGTATCCAATTGGCAACAATGCGCCTATTTATTTGATGCGCCGATTGATGTAAAAGTGGATCAAGTTGTAGTGGTGAATGCCGCGCATAACCGTGCTGTGCCTTGGTTCTGGCTCGATCAAATAAAATAACCCTTAAGGTGTACACATGGAATTAAATGAGCAGATTGTCAAAGAGTATTACACTATGGTGCTGAAATGCTTTGTGCATGAGAATGTTATCTACAAGGTAGAAACAAAGCGCGAAGGTAAGAAAATGGGCGGCGGGTGGAGTGACATTGACTTATTAGCTTATCAGCCTAGTAAAAACCGAATTCTAGACATCGAAGTAAAATATCGTGAAGTTGCCCCGTTTCATAGAGGTACTGACAAAGCTTCAAACTTAGACAAAGTAATCGATAATTTCTATTCTAAGCCGAGAGCCGAACGAATAAATGAGTACAATCCAAACAACCTAGCAGTTTTAAAAGTTTTTGTGACAAATAAAAAAGCGTTTACTAAAAAAACTCGTCAAGAATATGAAAAACTACTTGAAGACAAAGAAATAGAACTTTTATACCTAGAAACTATATTTTCAGAACTTCAAAGTCACTTCAAAGAAAACTCTAACAAAATGACAAGTGTTATCGGTCAGGTGCTTAGAATTATCAACAATCAACCACAATGACGGCGCGCTTAACTTAATACTAACTGAAATTTAAAGCAATCCACGCTCTGAAAACGACAGCGTGTTATTTCCCGCCACAATAAAATGATCCAACACCCGCACATCTACCAGCGCCAATGCTTGTTTTAATTCTTTAGTCAGCAGCTCATCCGCTTGGCTTTGTTTAGCAATGCCAGAAGGATGATTGTGCGCAAAAATGACCGAAGCAGCGTTGTGATGCAAGGCGCGTTTGACTACCTCACGAGGGTACACACTGGTTTGTGTAAGCGTGCCTGCGAACATTTCCTCAGTGGCAACCAAATGATTTTGCGTATCTAAAAATAGCACCAAAAATACTTCGCGCGTGAGGCCGCCAAGCTTTAGTACCAAATAATCGCGCACCGCTTGCGGCGAATTTAGTACATCGCGAGTTTGCAATTGCTCGTTGAGCGCACGGCGACTCATTTCGAAAATCGCCTGCAACTGCACGTATTTGCTGGTGCCGATGCCATGCACTCGGCTAAGCTCGTGTTCAGTCGCAGCGAATATGCCGTTTAAGCTGCCGAATTGATTGAGTAAATCACGTGCTAAATCAACCGCGCTTTTGCCTGTAACACCGACGCGCAAAAAAATCGCGAGTAACTCGGCATCTGATAATGCTTCTGCGCCAAGTTGTATTAATTTCTCACGCGGTCTCTCGCTTTCAGGCCAGTCAGTTATCGCCATTTGTGTTCCTTTTTATTGCAATACTTTTAGGTGTTGATAATACATTCTGGATTCTTCACTAGCGTTCAGAATGACGAACTACTTTTCAAATTGCCATTCTGAGGCGATGTTTATCTAGCCGAAGAATCCAGATTTTAAATCTTAGATTTTAATTTTCAAATTTCAACCTATTTCACCCACCCAATCTCACGCGCCGTTTTGTCGCCAATCAACGTTTGGCTCAAGCTTTTAGGTATCTCGGCTTTTGTTTCGCTAATGGGTACACGGCCGCCCATAATCTCGGCAAAATCTTGCGGGTAGCGCGGTTGTTTATCTGGCTCGGCAAAACCATCTGGAAATGCTGGCAAGGTAGTTTCTAAATCATATTTATCGGTGGCGGTTAAAGTATGTAGTAATTCGTGCGCCAAAATCACCAAGTTTTGCGCGGCATAACTTTTATCGCCAAACAAATTGACGCGGCCTATGCGACCTTTATTAAGCGCGGTAGAGTGAGATAAAATGGGGCTGGTAGCTGGGTTATAATAAAGCAGGTAAAGGCGAATATCTGGCTTTACGTTGACTTTTGGGCTGTTGTTCCAAGCAAACCAGCGAAACTTTAAACTCCAAAGCATGGTGTTCAGCATGCTGCCATCTTTAGGCGGCGCAGGCGGAATTTCTTTCACAACATCGCCTAATTGCACTTCCACAGGGCGTCTCACGCCTAAATCATAACGCGCTCCTTCCTCTGCAAAATATTCAGCCATCAGCTCAAAATCATCGCGCGTGAAGGTTTTAATGTAGCTTGCAACCTCGCTACTGCCATCGGCATTCACAGGGTAAACCGCGACATAAAAGTTATCTTTCCAATCTAAATCGGCTTTATCGAGAAAGGTTTGCTGAACAACTGTTGCTAAAACAATCAATAAAACAAATATTCTTATCGTTTTAAACATGCCCAATTATCTTTCTTTTTTATTCATTACATACGGCCTAGCTTGCACTAGCCAAAAGGTATCTTTCCCGTCTTTCGTTTCTAACACCCATTCTATATCTAGCACCTCAGTATTTTTGAATATTTTAGTCACACGCTTGGCCGCGGCGCCTAACAATTTAGCACGCTTTTCGGTCAAAATCGCCTCACCTTTTGGCACGGGCTTTTCTATCATCCCACCTTTTTTACTTGCTACCAACATTGTAATTTCGTCACTTCGGCTAATCACTCGTGTGCCGTCGTTGCTGGTGTCGAATAAAATCTGCTCGGCCACTTTTTGCCCTTCTGCCACGCGCATGCCCAAACCCCACTTAGCGTTAATTGTATAAGTGTCAGCTTGATGGCCCCAAATATCAGTCGTCAATAACACGCCTGCAGCTGTGGCATTGACGGCGGTTTGAATTAACACGGCGGGGTAAACTTGATCATGCGAAATGCCAAAATGTGTGCGCTCTTCTACCGCACGCAAGTTCCAAAGCGATGCCCATACTTGCTTGATAGCGGCCTCTAGCGCTGCTTCATCTTTTACATTCGGCACGGTATCGTAAAGCCCCGCACCGTTAAAGCCTTTTAAATCCTCGGCATTGGTGCTGCTGCGCACAAAGACGCCGCTATCATTTAGCTGAGTTTTCCACTGGCTTACAATTTTTTTGAAAGCTTCTGGCGCAATTGGGGCCTTAGTGATGGCTAATCGCAGTTCTTCTAAGTTCTTTTTACGCCAAGCACCATCTTGTGTAAATTGTGGGTTGTTCAGCAGCGCTTGAATCTTTGCATCAATTTTATGCTGCTTAACATGCGTCACATAATAGCTAAACGGGATGCCAAAACCATCGGGAATGTTCAGCGGCACGCCAAAGCCGCCCTCAATACTCATTGGCAATTTTGCACGCATCACCTCTCCCAAATTGGCCGTTTTTGCGCCGTATTTACTGGTGTCACTCGCGCTAATTTTGTTTAATGGCAACAATTCTGTGGTGCTTAAATTTGCTACTGGCATCACTACCTTGGTTTTCTCGGCCTTGGCTTTTGCATGCTCGGCGGCCTCGTCCGCTGTGGCTTCGCGCATGGTGTAGCCTGCCTCGGTCACCTCATAAAACACTTGTTTGCCATCTAAATTTTTAAACTCATTCACCGCATTTTTGATGGTCGCGTTAGGTATTCCCCAAGCGCTCGCGCGTAAGTTCACATGCGAAAGCGGCGTAGAGAATTGGCTGGTAATCACGCCACTGACTGGCGAAATATCTGGGTAGCTGCTTTGCAACAACACAATATCGTTTTCGTTAAAGCTTAAGTTTTCCACCTTGGTGGTGGGTGGCACAATCACTAAGCGCCCAATCGCGCGGCTCGAATTAAACGCCTGATACGACTGTGATTTATAAATTTGATTGTTATTTATAGTGGCGATTTTGTATGCTTTTAGCTGTTTCGCTACTTTTTCTTGCGCGGAAGAGTCTGGCCGATACACCAGCGGCGCGACTTTAAAGGTTTGCTGGAGTTTTTTATAAGTATGGCGAATATCTTTGGCTTGAATGGTGTCGCCTTCCCAAAATGAGAAAGTCCATAACCCATTGTTTTGGCTGTTAGTACCCGCTTTTATTTGCGGATAATGCGTGATGTAGCCCAAAATAAATTGCGGTTTTTTGGTGCTGTAATTTTGATTGTAATAGCGCATATTCTCTGACGTGCGCGGTATTTTTTGCAAATAATCCACCACAAAATCGGCGTGCAGCGTAAATACGTTTGAATCGACAAAGTAAATTTTGTTAGTTTTTACGTCAATCACAAATTTGCTAAATTCGTAATCGCGCGCATGCACCGACAATTGCTGCCAAGTGTCTAAATCATTGACTTGCGGCTGCCACGCGCGCGTGCCAGCTGGCGGCAGCTTGCTGGGCGCATCGCAGTTTTTACACATAACGCTTGCTGGCGGTGCTTGTTTGGTTTGATCTTGCTGATTTTGCGGCTGCATCAGCTCTGGGTTCATGCGCCGCGCTTCGGCCGCGCTTACACACAGCGCCAGTGCGCATGTTAAAATAAGGTTTATTAGATTTTTTTGCATAAGCCAAATTTACCATGAGTAAGCCAAATCGCGAAAATATTAGCCACAAAAAATTAGTGCTTGGCATCACGGGCGGCATTGCAGCCTACAAATCCGCTGAGCTGGTGCGTTTTTTGGTGAAAGCCAATATCGACGTGACCGTAGTGATGACCGAAAGCGCGACCAAATTTATAACGCCCGTGACTATGCAGGCATTGTCTGGCAAGTCTGTTTTTATTGGTATGTGGGATAGTTCTATTGCAAATGGTATGCCACATATTGAGTTAAGTCGCGAGGCAGATGCGATTTTGGTCGCGCCTGCCAGCGCCGAGTTTATCGCCAAATTGGTGCATGGCCGCGCCGATGATCTGCTTTCTACGCTTTGTTTGGCAAGAGATTGCCCGCTTTTGGTCGCACCCGCCATGAACAAACAAATGTGGGAAAACCCCGCCACGCAGCGCAATATTACGCAACTTAAAGCTGATGGAATAAGTATTTTAGGGCCAGACAGCGGCGACCAAGCCTGCGGTGAAATCGGCCTTGGCCGTATGCTTGAAGCCGAAGATTTATTGGCCTTAATTAACGCGCACTTTACACCTAAATTATTGGCTGGCAAGCGCATACTTATTACTGCTGGCGCCACCTTGGAGATGATAGACCCTGTGCGGGCGATTACCAATTTAAGCTCGGGGAAAATGGGTTACGCACTCGCACAAACCGCGGCAGATATGGGCGCGGAGGTGACTTTGGTGAGTGGTGCAACTTCGCTTGACGCGCCAAAAAACGTCAAAAATATTAGCGCAACCAGTGCTGAAACAATGTACCAAACAGTAATGAGCAACATCAGTAAACAAGACGTTTTTATTAGCGTTGCAGCGGTGGCGGATTACTCGCCAACCAAGTCAAGCGCACAAAAAATTAAAAAAAGTGCAGCTTCACGTAACTTACAATTGACGGCGAATAAAGACATCTTGGCAGAAGTTGCCAGCTTGCCAAATGCGCCATTCTGCGTGGGTTTTGCGGCAGAAACGCAAGATTTAATAAAGCTGGCCGAGCAAAAACGCTTAAGTAAAAAGTTACCATTGTTAGTGGCGAATTTAGTACAAGAGAGTATGGGGCAGGATGAGGCCAGCATTACTTTATTAGATGATAAAGGCGCGCACCCATTGCCCAAAGCGGCTAAAAATGAACTTGCATCGGAAATATTAACCCACATTTTCCACATGATTAACCATTAAAATGATTAAATTAAAGTGAAAGATTAATATGAGCATCACCGTTGACCTAAAAATTCTCGATAACCGCCTACATCACATGATGCCAGCCTACGCTACACCTGGCTCTGCAGGGCTTGATTTGCGCGCTTGCATTGAGCATACGCAAACCATTGCGCCAGGTGAAACGGTGATGATTCCGACTGGTATGGCGATTCATATTGATAATACTTATTACGCTGCACTGATTCTGCCACGCTCTGGCTTGGGGCATAAACACGGCATTGTGCTGGGCAATTTGGTGGGATTAATCGATTCGGATTATCAAGGCCAGTTGTTGGTTTCGTGCTGGAACCGCAGTAAAGAGGCGTTTTTACTTAACCCGATGGAACGCATCGCGCAATTAGTGATTGTGCCCGTGGTGCAGGCAGATTTTCACATTGTGGATGAATTTACAACAAGCGAGCGCGGCGAGGGTGGCTTTGGCAGTACTGGAAAGCACTAAACGTGCGGAAATTTAAAAAGCTAAGCACTAATAAAACATAAGAAAATCCACTATTTAGCTTGAAACATAGCGCGTTTTCAGTCTATAATTGCGGTCTTTCGTAAAAAGCAAAGTAATTGGGGATTAACCATGGCACGTGTATGTATGGTAACTGGCAAAAAGCCAATGGTGGGTAACAATGTTTCTCACGCACAAAACAAAACAAAACGCCGTTTTTTACCAAATTTACAAAACCGTAAATTTTGGGTTGAGAGCGAAAATCGCTGGGTAAGTATGCGCATTACTAACAATGCCTTACGCACAATCGACAAAAATGGTATAGACGCTGTACTTGCTGGCATGCGTGCTGCAGGTCAGAAAATCTAAGGTAGAACAACATGCGCGAAAAAATTAAATTAGAATCAAGTGCTGGTACAGGCCATTTTTATACCACCACTAAAAATAAACGTACCATGCCAGAAAAAATGGAAATCAAAAAATTTGATCCAGTTGTACGTAAACACGTTATGTATAAAGAAACTAAGCTCAAATAAGCAATTATTTAGTTATAAAAAGCCAGCATATAGCTGGCTTTTTATTATCCAAATTTACTTTTAATCTTGTTTTGCTTCTGTTTTGGTAAAACTAATTTTATTCAGCTTAAACGCTTTCCATACATCCATAAATAATGCCGATTGCAGGCTTAATACGCCATTTTCTGGGTCTGAAACCCACACAGCAAGGCTAAGCTCTACGCCGTGTTCGCTAAAGCCCTTAATACGTGCTACTGGCGTGGGCGTTGGTAGCACGCGTGTATGTTGTTTGGCAATATCTTGCATTAATTGCAGCGCTTGCTCAAGCGGGCTATCCACACTAATAGCTAGGTCAATTTGCACGCGGCCTTTATGTTCAGTGAGCGAATGATTAACCACCGCAGTGGTAATCAGCGTTTCATTGGGGATAATCACATGTGTGCCATCAGGCTTGCTTAGCACCATATAGCGCGAGCGCATATCACTTACCATACCATAATGCTTATCGACAGAAATCACATCGCCAATTTGCATAGATTTATCAAGAAGAATGATAAATCCGCTGACATAATTGCTGGCGATACGCTGCAAGCCAAAGCCCAAGCCCACACCAAGCGCGCCGCCGAATACTGAAAGCAAAGTAATATCTAGGCCAACGGCAGATAAAGCAATGAGCGTGGCAATAAACAGCAAAACGATGCGCAGTATTTTGCCAAGCACCACGCGCAAATTCATATTGACTTGCTCCGCACGCATGAGCTTATTTTCTAGTAATCGACTTATCCATAATGCGATAAAAATGGTGACAACGACGGTGAGCAGCGCTTGCAAAACCAACAGCAAATTAACAGGATTTTTCCCAATGTTAAAGCGCATGTCCTGCATGCCTTGCAATAGCTGCGGCAACACACCCGTAAGATGCAAGGCCAATGCGCCCCAAATGCCCCAAGCAATCACGCTCTCAAGTGCTTTTAGCCAGCCGCCAGGGGAAAATAAATAGCGTAGCAAGTACACGATTAAGCGAATCGCCGCCATGGCAAGCAACAATCGACCTGCAAGCCGCAACAGCGCTGTATGCTGCCAACTGGACAAAATCAATTGGCTCAACAGCACAAACACCAGTGACGATAATGGAAACAACACACGATTGATGCTGCCTATCGCCAGCTTCCAATGTTCTGGCGCTTTTGCCATCACATAATTGCGCAGCGCGCCGTTAATCAGCCATGCAGTAACGACAGCGGCAACAATAATCGCAAGCTGCCACATCACGGCTGGCGTGGTCATGTCGGTTTCTAGTTCTTGCCAAATCAGCTGAAGTTCATTGTTCATATTAAAGCAAAAATATCGTCGCCAAGCCTAAAAAGATAAAAAAGCCACCACTATCAGTCACCGCAGTAATCAACACGCTGGTGCCCACGGCAGGGTCGCGCCCAGATTTATGCATGCGCAACGGAATCATCACACCCATCACCGCAGCTAGCAACAAATTAAGCGTCATGGCAGACATCATCACCAAACCCAGCTGATAGTTACTATAAAGCGCATAGGCAATTAAACCAAGCACACTACCCCACAGCAGGCCGTTTAACAAAGCGACACCGAGCTCTTTTTTAATAAGTGATTGCATATTGTGTGCGGAAATTTGCCCCAAGGCCAAGCCGCGTACGATCATCGTAGTGGTTTGATTGCCCGAGTTGCCTCCAATGCCCGCCACAATCGGCATTAAGGCAGCCAAAGCCACAATTTTTTCTATAGAACCTTCAAACAATCCAATCACGCGAGAAGCCACTAAAGCAGTCACCAAATTAATGGCCAGCCACGCCCAGCGATTTTGTACGGATTTCCAAACCGACGCAAAAAAGTCTTCCTCTTCGCGCAAGCCCGCCATCGATAGCATATCGGATTCGGATTCATCACGAATATAATCCATTACCTCGTTTACCGTTAAGCGACCCACCAACTTATTATTCTTATCCACCACTGGCGCGGTTACCAGATCATATCGTTCAAAGGCTTGGGCGGCTTCATCAGCAACGTCCTCAGGATGAAACGCCACCATATCTGGCGCCATGACATCTGCTACATTCGCATCCAAATCATTGACTACCATGCGCTTTAGCGGCAATACCCCTTGCAAAATGTCATTTCTATCGACCACAAATAACTTATCTGTATGATCTGGCAAGTTACCCAAGCGGCGTAAATAGCGTAAAGCAACTTCTAATGTAATATCTTCACGGATGGTGACAATGTCAAAATCCATGAGCGCACCCACGGCATTTTCTGGATATGAAAGTGTAGATTGCAAACGTTCGCGATTCTGCGTATCTAGGCTATCCAGCAAGTCTTGCAACACATCTTTTGGCAAGTCGGGCGCTAAATCTGCCAGCTCATCTGTATCTAGCTGCTCAGCTGCTGCCAGCAACTCTTTTGAGTCCATGTCAGCAATCAAGCTTTGCCGCACAGAGTCGTTTACTTCTAGCAGAATATCGCCATCGCGATCCGCTTTAACCAGCTCCCAAAGATTCAACCTATCTTCAAGCGGTAGCGCTTCAAGAATATGTGCGACGTCGGCAGGATGCAGCGCATCTAGTTTTGTTTGTAGTTCAACTAAATTTTGTTTATGGACAAGCTGCTCAACTAAATCTTGTCTGCCCATATCATGCTTAGGCGTGTCTTGCTTGTGAACAAGACTCTCTACCAACTTGTGTTTCTCCAATAGAGAAATCACCTGCTGCAGGCTTTCACTTAAGCTTTCTTTGGCTTCTTGCAAATCGGACATACTTAACCCTGATAATGGAATAACTGCATAAGCGTTATTATGGTTTATTTTTATGTTTTTTTTGTATTTTAGTTATAAATTATTACCATGATAAAAATGAATGCCATGTCATGATTGAGCTAGAAAATAATCAAACAAATGTAATATGAGTGCGTGTTAAAATATAAATAAACAGGCCTGCAAGCCAATATTCATGCAGGTTGCAGGCAAGCTAAATTTTAATGAAATAATAGGCAATAAAAATGATAAAGCAACTTAATGTATATTCCACAGCGCACTGTCATTTATGTGATTTAGCGCACTCGCTTTTGCTCAATTTTGATAATAAAATTGCGCTTACAATTATCGACATTGCAGAAGATGAGAAGTTACTAGATAAATTTAGTTTGCGCATTCCCGTGCTACAGAGGCAAGACACGCAAGCAGAGCTTAACTGGCCGTTTACGTCTGCGGATATTCATAAATTTATCGCTTAAGTTTTAGCTTTTATACAATTTTTAGCAACAAAAAAGCCAGCACTTAGCTGGCTTTTTTAATTCTTACCACTACTATTATTCTGCAGAAACCGCTTCAGTACTGGTATCCGGCCTATCTACCAATTCCACCAAAGCCATCGGTGCGTTATCGCCGTTGCGGAAGCCGCATTTTAAAATACGCAAATAGCCACCATTACGTGCATTGTAGCGTGGACCAAGCTCGCCAAACAGTTTACCAACAATATCGCGATCGCGTAAGCGACTAAAAGCTAGGCGGCGATTAGCCAGCGTTGCGTCTTTGCCTAACGTAATCAAAGGCTCTGCATATTTACGCAACTCTTTTGCTTTTGGTAAAGTGGTTCTAATAATCTCGTGCTTTAATAAAGACACAGACATATTACGAAACATAGCTGCGCGATGGCTGCTAGTGCGGTTTAATTTACGATTGCTATTACCGTGACGCATAGTAATTCCTTAGTTTTCTTTAACTGACTTAATTAAGCTTTTGCTTTATGCTTTTTCTAGGCCAACAGGCGGCCAGTTTTCAAGCTTCATACCCAATGTTAAACCTTTAGTCGCTAGTACATCTTTAATTTCATTCAAGGATTTGCGACCTAAGTTTGGGGCTTTTAATAATTCGTTTTCGCTACGTTGAATTAAATCACCAATGTAGAAAATATTTTCGGCTTTCAAACAGTTAGCTGAACGCACTGTCAACTCTAAATCATCCACTGGGCGCAATAGAATTGGATCAACCTGCGGTGCAGATTTCACTTCCACTTCGCTTGGTGAACCTTCTAAATTGGCAAACACAGACAATTGCCCAATTAAAATACGTGCTGCATCGCGAATGGCTTGTTCTGGCTCGATGATGCCGTTAGTTTCAACGTCCATAATCAATTTATCCAAGTCAGTACGTTGTTCAACCCGCGCGCTTTCTACTTGATAACTCACTTTATTGATTGGGCTAAATGACGCATCCACCATGATAAAGCCCAAAATACGGTCTTCTTCATTGGCTTTTTGACGCGCAGGAACAGGTTGATAACCACGTCCCATTTCAACTTTAACTTCCAAATTCAGTTTGCCGCCTTTGGTTAAGTGCGCAATCACATGGTTTGGATTCACGATTTCAGCATCATGGCCTGTTTCAAAATCACCCGCAGTAACTACGCCTTCAGTTGATTTGTTTAGCGTTAAAATGGTTTCTGATTTATTGTTGAGTTTTAATGCCACGCCTTTTAGGTTAAGCAAAATATCAACAACGTCTTCTTGCACGCCATCAATGGTTGAGTACTCATGTACCACGCCATCAATTTTGACTTCTGTGATAGCGAAGCCTGGAATTGATGACAAGAGTACGCGACGTAGTGCATTGCCTAATGTATAGCCAAAACCACGCTCCATGGGCTCTAATGTGACACGAGCGCGCAATGGTGTAATTACTTCAACATCAACCACATGTGGTTTCAAATATTCAGTTGGGTTGTTTTGCATAAAATTCCTTGACGTTAATTGGGTAATGAGCGTTTTAACTAAGTGTTAATTACTTAGAATACAACTCAACGACCAACGACTCGTTAATGGTTGAAGGCAAATCATCACGTTGCGGTTTAGATTTAAATGTACCAGTCAACGCTTTCACATCTACTTCTAACCATGCTGGGAAGCCGCGTTGTTCGGCCGCTTCAAGCGCACTTTTAATACGCAATTGTGTTTTTGAGGCTTCAGCCACAGAAACCACATCGCCCGCTTTTACTTGGTATGAAGGAATATTCACACGCTTACCATTTACTTTAATGCTGTTGTGGCGCACGATTTGACGCGCTTCTGTACGTGAACCACCCAAGCCCATGCGGAAAGCTACGTTATCTAAACGGCACTCTAGCAATTGCAATAAGTTTTCGCCAGTAATGCCTTTTTGACGATCAGCTTCAGCGTAGTAACTACGGAATTGACCTTCTAACACGCCGTAAATACGACGTACTTTTTGTTTTTCACGCAACTGCACACCGTAATCAGACAAACGTGAGTTACGACGCTGACCATGCTGGCCAGGTGGAAAGTTACGTTTTTCGATAGCGCATTTATCCGTAAAGCATTTTTCAGCTTTTAAGAATAGTTTTTCGCCCTCGCGGCGGCACTGACGGCATTTAGGGTCTAAATTTCTAGCCAAGATAGTTCTCCAGTAATCTTTTTGTCTTAATCAAAGACTAAATACGACGTTTTTTAGGTGGACGGCAACCGTTATGCGGTACTGGCGTCACGTCAGTAATGCTGGTAATTTTAAAGCCAGCAGCGTTAAGTGCACGTACTGCAGATTCACGGCCAGGGCCTGGACCTTTAATGCGCACTTCTAAGTTTTTTACACCTGACTCTTGCGCAGATTTACCTGCAACCTCTGCCGCAACCTGTGCAGCAAATGGCGTACTCTTACGAGAGCCTTTAAAACCTTGACCGCCAGAGGTTGCCCACGACAGCGCATTACCTTGACGGTCAGTGATTGTAATAATCGTATTGTTAAACGAAGCGTGCACGTGGGCAATGCCCTCTGCAATGTTCTTTTTAACTTTTTTTCTTACGCGTACATTAGCTTTTGCCATGTTGTACTGTTCCTTACCTATAAATCTTAATAAAATTAACTACTTTTTAGTTAACTACTTAGCTTGCTTAATGGCTTTAACTGGGCCTTTACGCGTACGCGCATTAGTCTTAGTGCGCTGACCACGAACTGGCAAGCCACGACGGTGACGCACACCGCGATAGCAATTCAAATCCATCAAACGCTTAATATTCATAGAAACTTCGCGGCGCAAATCGCCTTCTACTTTTACTTTGGCTACTTCATCACGAAGTTTTTCCACGTCAGCATCGTTAAGATCCTTCACTTTTGTGGAAGCCAAGACACCAGCAGCAACACAAATTTTTTGTGCTGTATTTCTACCAATACCAAAAATCGCGGTTAATGCGATTTCAGCGTGTTTATTATTCGGGATATTTACCCCAGCAATACGAGCCATACTTTAAACTCCAAACAAATCGCAATATGTAGCGACCAAATAAAAAAAGCCTTGAATTTTAACAGCTTGTACTTATTCTTTCAAATAAAACAAACTCTTAATACCCCATTAACCTTGACGTTGTTTATGACGTGGGTCTGTACAAATAATACGTACAACGCCACGACGACGCACAACTTTACAGTTACGGCACAATGTTTTTACTGATGCACGAACTCTCATAATTTACCTCAACACTACTTAATATTATTTATACCAACTTACGCTAAAGTTAATTAGCTTAAGTTAAAAATTAAAACTACCGCGCTCCTGCGCCGCCTTTAAAGTTTGCTTTCTTCAACAAACCTTCGTATTGATGTGACATCAAATGTGATTGCACTTGCGTCATAAAATCCATGGTTACTACAACAATAATCAGTAACGAAGTCCCACCAAAATAAAATGGGGTATTAAATTTTAATCTTAAAAACTCTGGCAACAAGCACACCAAGGTAATATAAATAGCGCCAATCAAGGTTAAACGACCCATAATTTTATCAATGTACTTCGCAGTTTGCTCGCCAGGACGAATGCCTGGTACAAACGCGCCACTTTTCTTTAAGTTATCTGCCGTCTCTTTTGGGTTAAATACCAACGCCGTATAAAAAAAACAGAAAAACATAATCGCAGCTGCAAAAAATAAAATATAAATCGGCTGACCTGGCGACAACACATTGCTAATGTCTTTTAACCAATACAGCTTCTCGCTACTGCCAAACCAACCAGCTAACGTTGCTGGAAACAAAATAATACTTGACGCAAATATTGGTGGAATCACGCCCGCCATATTCAGCTTCAAAGGCAAGTGCGTTGTTTGTCCGCCATAGACTTTATTACCCACTTGACGCTTGGCGTAGTTCACCGTAATTTTACGCTGACCACGCTCTACAAACACGACCAAAGCTGTTACCAACAACACTGCTACAAACAAAAACATTACCAATGGTATGGAGAAAGCACCTGTACGCGCCAACTCTAACGTGCTGCCAATCGCATGCGGCAAACCAGCCACAATGCCTGCGAAAATGATAATAGAAATGCCATTGCCAATACCACGTTCGGTAATTTGCTCGCCCAGCCACATCAAAAACATGGTGCCACTTACCAATGTTACAACAGCTGTTAACCTAAATGCCAAGCCCGGATCTAACACCAAGCCAGCCTGTCCTTCTAACGCAATCGCAATCCCAAGCGCCTGAAACGTGGCTAATATCACTGTGCCGTAGCGCGTGTATTTGGTAATGGTACGTCTGCCCGCCTCACCTTCTTTTTTTAGCGCCTCCAATTTTGGAGAAACTACTGATGCCAACTGCATAATAATCGATGACGAAATGTAGGGCATAATACCCAAGGCAAACACGGTAAAGCGAGATAATGCGCCACCCGAGAACATGTTAAACATGCCCAAAACACCATTATTTTGCGAATCAAATAACTGCTTTAATACAGTTGGATCAATGCCTGGGACTGGAATATGTGCGCCTAAGCGGAATACCACTAATGCGCCCAACACAAACCACAAGCGGCTTTTCAGCTCGCTCATTTTACCAACTGCATTTAAAAGACTATCTTGCGCCAATGCTTATTCTCGACTTATCTTTATTCTGAAGCTTCTGCTACTTTGCCGCCAACTGCTTCAATCGCAGCGCGCGCGCCTTTAGTCAGCAACAAACCGCTTAAGTTAAGTTTTTTAGTCACTTCACCAGATAAAAACACTTTTGCAGCTAGGGCATTGC
Organism: Methylotenera sp.; assembly: GCA_031417915.1. Lineage (GTDB taxonomy): Bacteria > Pseudomonadota > Gammaproteobacteria > Burkholderiales > Methylophilaceae > Methylotenera_A. The sequence continues at coordinate 7,037 of JANOWN010000035.1, read as the reverse complement.
CCGAAATAACGTTTGCTTGTTTTAGCACTAATAAATCGATAGTGTCTACTGGCAAATTATTGAGCTCAGAAGTACGCACATGTGCCGTGTCTGCTTTTGTCATTGATTTAAAGCCGCGTTTTGGTAAACGACGTTGCAAAGGCATTTGACCGCCTTCGAAACCGACTTTATGGAAACCGCCTGTACGTGATTTTTGACCTTTATGGCCACGACCAGCGGTTTTACCCAAGCCAGAACCAATGCCACGACCAACGCGGCGGCGATTCTTTTTAGCGCCTTCTGCAGGCTTAATTGTATTTAATTGCATTATCCTTCTACCTTCAATAGATAGCCAACTGCGTTAATCATGCCGCGAATTGCTGGTGTGTCTTGCAGCTCAACCGTGTGATGCATACGGCGCAAGCCCAAACCTTTTACAGTAGCGCGATGCGCTTCAATTCTACCAATTACGCTTTTTACTAGCGTAACTTTAATTTTTGCTAAGTTTTTTTCAGCTTTTGCCATTATTAGCCTCTAATTTCTTCTACAGATTTACCGCGTTTTGCCGCGATTTCTGACGGGGTATTCATTGACTCTAAGCCGTTTAATGTAGCGCGAACCAAGTTATAAGGGTTAGTTGAACCGATACATTTTGCCACCACATTGGTGATGCCCATTACTTCAAAAATTGCGCGCATTGCGCCACCAGCGATAATGCCAGTACCTTCTGAAGCTGGTTGAATAAACACTTTAGCCGCACCGTGAACACCTGTTACAGCGTGATGTAGCGTTCCGTTATTCAAATTCACTTTTAACATGCCACGACGCGCTTCATCCATGGCTTTTTGCACCGCAACTGGCACTTCACGCGCCTTGCCTTTGCCCATACCCACTGCGCCATCGCCATCACCGACTACTGTCAATGCTGCAAAACTCATGATACGACCACCTTTAACCGTTTTACTTACGCGGTTTACGGTAATCATTTTTTCACGCAAACCGTCGGTTTGCTGTGATTGCTGTTCGATTTCTCTAGCCATTATCTATCTCGCCTAAATTAGAATGACAGACCGTTTTCACGCGCAGCATCTGCTAGCGCCTTAATACGACCATGATATTTGTAGCCTGAGCGATCAAAAGCAACAGTAGTAATGCCCGCTTTTTTCGCTTTTTCGGCAATGAGCTTGCCAATTGCTGCGGCTGCTTCAACATTGCCACCATTTTTTACTTTTTTACGCACATCCGCTTCAACAGTTGAAGCACTTGCCAATACTTTATCGCCAGTTTCAGCAATAATTTGCGCATAAATATGCGTATTTGTACGATGCACGCTTAAACGTGTAACTTTTAACTCGGCAATTTTGGCACGGGTTTTACGTGCGCGGCGCAAGCGATTATTTACGTTGTTCATTTTTTAAGCCTTATTTCTTTTTGGTTTCTTTAATTGCAACAACTTCGTCAGAATACCGAACACCCTTGCCTTTGTAAGGCTCTGGTGCACGGTATGAGCGAATTTGCGCAGCGATTTGACCAACCACCTGCTTATCAGTACCCGTCAAAATAACTTCCGTTGGCGTCGGTGTTTGTACTGTGATGCCTGCTGGCATTTTGTGGTTAATTGGGTGTGAATAACCTAACTCTAAGTTAAGCATCGCGCCTTGTGCGTTGGCTTTATAGCCCACGCCGACCAATGTTAATTTACGCGTAAAGCCTGCCGATACGCCTTGCACCATATTCGCCACCAGTGCGCGCACAGTGCCTGACATGGCGCGCGAATGCTGGCTATCGCTAGTGGCAGCAAACGTTATCGTTTGGCCTTCTTGCTTTAGCTCAACCGCATTTGTAAGTGCTTGTGACAGCTTGCCCAGTGGGCCGCTTACCGCGATATTAGTAGCACTTAGCACCACTTCAACTTTTTCTGGAATAGCGACTGGATTTTTAGCAACACGTGACATTTGCTTCTCCTTAAGCCACTACGCACAACACTTCGCCACCGATACCGGCTGCTTGTGCTTTACGATCTGTCATTACACCCTTGGACGTTGACAAGATTGTCACACCAAGGCCATTCATTACTTTAGGTATGTTTTGGCTACCTTTGTAAACGCGAAGACCAGGCTTACTCACACGGTCAATTTTCTCGATTACTGGACGGCCAGCATAATATTTCAAGCTGATGCTCAACAACGGTTTGCCATCATTTGCAATTACTGCAAAGTCATCAATATAACCTTCATCTTTTAACACACTGGCGATAGCGCCTTTGAGTTTAGAAGCAGGCATAGAAACTGAAAGCTTGTTAACACTTTGTGCGTTACGAATACGCGTTAGCATATCGGCAATCGGATCACTCATACTCATAATCTATTCCTCCGTTACCAACTAGCCTTGGTGATGCCTGGCACTTGGCCACTCATCATCAAATCGCGCAACTTGCTGCGACCGATACCAAATTTACTATAAACACCACGTGGGCGGCCTGTGAGCGCGCAACGATTGCGTAAGCGCACTGGGCTTGAGTTACGTGGCAGACTTTGCAATTTTAAACGCGCATCACGACGATCTTCAGCACTTGCCTTCTGATTGCTAATAATTGCATTTAAAGCATCGCGTTTTGCTGCGAATTTTTTCACGGTGTCGCGACGTTTAATTTCGCGTTCTGTCATACATGTTTTCGCCATGTCTTAACCTCTAAAAGGAAAACTAAACGCCGCCAAAAGTGCTTTGGCCTCTTCGTCTGTTTTTGCCGTTGTAGTAATCGTAATATTCATGCCGCGAATCGCGTCAATTTTATCGTATTCAATTTCTGGAAATATGATTTGCTCTTTCACACCCATGTTGTAATTACCACGACCATCAAATGATTTCGCAGATATACCGCGGAAGTCACGAATACGTGGGATAGCAACGGTTACTAGGCGATCTAAAAATTCGTACATACGCTCGCGACGTAAAGTGACTTTACAGCCAACAGGATAGTCATCACGAATTTTAAAGGCCGCTACAGATTTTTTCGCCTTGGTCACAACCACTTTTTGACCAGCGATTTTTTCCATATCACCTACAGCATTTTCCATCACTTTCTTATCAGCAACTGCTTCGCCCACACCCATATTCAAGGTGATTTTTTCAATGCGAGGCACTTGCATAATTGAAGTGTAACCAAATTGCTCCGTCATTTTTTTAACGACTGAGTCTTTATAAAATTGTTTTAAGCGCGCCATCATTTATCCTAAATTATGCGTCAACTGCTTCGCCGTTAGATTTGAATACGCGCACTTTTTTGCCGTCTTTCAAAATCTTGTAACCTACACGGTCAGCTTTTTGCGTTGCGTTGTTAAACAATGCAACATTTGAAATGTCAATCGGCATTTCTTTATTGATAATGCCGCCAGTAATGCCCTTCATTGGGTTTGGTTTAGCGTGCTTTTTAGCCACATTTAAACCTTCAACCACAACATGGCCAGAATCAAGAATGCTCAGCACAGTGCCGCGCTTGCCTTTATCTTTACCTGTATTTAAAACGACTTGGTCGCCTTTATGAATTTTGCTCATTTTTTTCAATCCTTAGCCTTACAACACTTCAGGTGCTAAAGAAACGATTTTCATGAAACGCTCAGTACGTAGCTCGCGTGTCACTGGGCCGAAAATACGGGTACCAATCGGTTCTAATTTATTGTTGAGTAATACGGCAGCATTAGTGTCGAATTTAACTAACGAGCCATCTGGACGACGCACGCCTTTAGCGGTGCGCACCACAACTGCGCTGTAAACTTCGCCTTTTTTAACACGACCACGTGGCGCAGCATCTTTAATACTGACTTTGATGATGTCGCCAATACCAGCGTAACGGCGTTTTGAGCCACCCAACACTTTGATGCACTGCACAGAGCGTGCACCAGTGTTATCGGCAACTTCTAGCCTAGATTGCATTTGAATCATGAGATAAATCTCCAACTTAATCCGTTAAACCAACACCAGCCATATGAAATTAATCAAAACGGCCAGTAGACCACGGTCAGTATTGGGGCGCTTGCTTTTATGAGGTTTAAACTAAAAACTCACGAGCGCCGAAAAGTCCAACATTATAACGGGTATTCATAGTTTGAAGCAAGCCATGAATACCTTTTTACACCAACTATTACTTACGCTTTAGTGACTACTTTACTTAATACCCATGTTTTTGTTTTTGACAATGGGCGGCTTTCAGTAATCGTAACTAAATCACCTTCTTTACATTCGTTTTTTTCATCATGTGCGTGAAATTTATTTGATTTCACAATCACTTTACCAATCAACGGATGCTTTACTTTACGCTCAACTAATACTGTGATGGTTTTATCCATCTTGTCGCTTACTACGCGACCACTTACAGCACGTACTACTTTTGTTGTTTCGCTCATATTATGCCTGCTTTGCTTTCTCAGCCAATACAAGCTTCACACGCGCTACATCTTTGCGTACTTTACCTAGCTGATCTACTTTAGTTAATTGTTGTGTTGCAATTTGCATGCGGAGCGAAAACTGCGCGCGGCGCAATTCAATCAACTCAGCATTCAGCTCATCAATACTTTTTGCTCTTAAATCGGTGGCTTTCATGTTCGTCTCCTTAAGTACCAAGCTGACGAGTCATGAATGTCGTTTCGATTGGCAACTTAGCTGCTGCCAAACGGAACGCTTCACGCGCTAGCTCTTCGCTCACGCCGTCCATCTCGTATAACATTTTACCTGGCTGAATTTGTGCTACGTAGTACTCGGTACTACCTTTACCGTTACCCATACGCACTTCAGCAGGTTTTTTAGAAATTGGTTGATCTGGAAAAATACGAATCCATACACGACCACCACGTTTAATGTGGCGAGTCATTACGCGACGCGCTGCTTCGATTTGACGTGCCGTTAAACGACCACGCCCAATGGCTTTTAATCCAAAATCACCAAAGCTTACTTTATTACCCGTCGTTGCAATGCCCTTGTTGCGGCCTTTTTGCATCTTACGGTATTTTTGTCTAGACGGTTGCAGCATCTTTAGCCCTCGGCTTTCTTACTTTTTTCTCTGGTTCGGCCACTGGTGTTGCGGCTGGTGCTGTAGCACCAATTGGTGCTTGTACGTTATCAGCAAAAATCTCGCCTTTAAATACCCACACTTTAATGCCAATAATACCGTATGTTGTTAACGCTTCAGCCACGCCGTAATCAATATCTGCACGCAATGTATGCAATGGCACACGGCCTTCGCGATACCATTCAGTACGCGCAATCTCAATGCCGTTCAAACGACCTGAGCTCATGATTTTGATACCTTGTGCGCCTAAGCGCATCGCATTTTGCATAGCGCGTTTCATGGCGCGGCGGAACATTACGCGTTTTTCAAGTTGTTGCGCAATCGATTGTGCAATCAATGTCGCATCAATTTCAGGCTTGCGCACTTCTTCAATGTTTAAATGTACTGGCACGCCCATCATGCCTTGTAAGGCAGAGCGCAATGACTCGATATCTTCGCCTTTTTTACCAATCACTACGCCTGGACGTGCGCTGTGAATGGTAATTTTTGCATTTTTTGCTGGGCGCTCAATGATGATTTTACTTACCGCTGCTGCCGCTAGTTTTTTGTTTAAAAACGCACGTACTTTAATGTCGCTTTGCAACATTTCAGGGAAGTTTTTGCTATTGGCATACCAACGTGAGGACCAATTTTTATTGACGCTCAGACGGAAGCCGATTGGATGTATTTTTTGTCCCATAATTATGCCCCAGCCTTTTTATCAGAACCATCGCCGACTGTCACATGAATGTGGCAGGTTGGTTTAATAATTTTACCAGCGCGGCCTTTTGCGCGGGGGCGAATACGTTTAAGCACGATACCTTTATCCACATAAATTGAAGTCACCTTCAACTCATCGATATCAGCGCCATTGTTATGTTCCGCATTGGCAATCGCAGATTCCACCACTTTCTTAATAATCTCAGCACCTTTTTTCGGTGTGAAATTTAAGATATCAAGTGCATGATCCACTTTTTTACCACGAACCAGGTCAGCCACCAAACGCGCTTTTTGCGGAGAAAGGTGAACGCCTTTTAATATTGAAGTTACTTGCATCATTGGCCTCTATTTCTTCGCTACTTTTCTATCAGCCGCATGGCCTTTGAATGTACGCGTTAGCGCAAATTCGCCGAGCTTGTGACCAACCATGTTTTCAGAAATCAACACTGGTATATGTTGCTTGCCATTGTGAATCGCAATGGTTAAACCAATAAAATCTGGCAAGATGGTAGAGCGGCGTGACCAAGTTTTAATTGGTTTACGATCGCGCGTAGCCGCAGCCACTTCTACTTTTTTTGCCAAATGACCATCAATAAATGGACCTTTTTTAATTGAACGTGCCATATGATTACCTTACGCCTCTCGGACGACGACTAATACGCATATTATCTGTACGCTTATTGCTACGGGTACGATAACCTTTTGTTTTAACACCCCATGGGCTTACTGGATTCATACCAGCAGCTGTTTTGCCTTCACCACCGCCGTGCGGGTGATCAACTGGGTTCATTACCACACCGCGAACGGTTGGACGAACACCACGCCAGCGCATAGCACCAGCTTTACCAATTGAACGTAGTGAATGCTCTTCATTACCCACTTCGCCTAAAGTTGCTTTGCAGTCAACGTGTACACGGCGAACTTCACCTGAGCGTAAACGCAACGAGGCATAAGCGCCTTCACGTGCTAGCAACTGAACTGATGTGCCCGCTGAACGGGCAATTTGCGCGCCTTTGCCAGGTTGCAATTCGATACAGTGAATCGTGCTGCCTACTGGAATATTGCGTAGCGGCAATGCATTACCTACTTTAATCGGCGCTTCTGCTCCGCTGATTAACTGCGCACCAGCAGCAATGCCGCGTGGCGCAATGATGTAACGACGCTCACCATCGGCGTAGCATAGCAAGGCAATATGTGCGGTACGATTCGGATCGTACTCAATATGCTCTACTTTCGCAGGAATGCCGTCTTTATTACGACGGAAATCAATCATACGATAGTGCTGCTTATGACC
>JANOWN010000034.1:0-24921 GCA_031417915.1 Methylotenera sp. | reverse complement strand
CTCGAACCTAATGCGTGTTGAAATATTCAAATTTCCTAAACTATCCGTTAAATGATAAGTCGCTGTCAGCGGAATGGGGTTGGCATCAACAAATGCATATAATTTTACAATTTTTACGCCTTTTGCCGCCGCATTATCAATGGTGTAAGTTACTGGCACTTGGGCGCCACTTTCGGCACGACGTGGCGCCTCAATTTTAATAAAATCTACTTCTGTCATGGCGCGTTTTTCAAAAAACGCTTCTTTCATCACTGGCCATAAATTAGGGTCAGGCTCTGCAAAAGCAGGTAGGCTGCAAGCCAATAAAATTGCGCTTGTCAGAGCGATTGTAAATTTAGGGCTTAATAATTCATTCAAACGCATATATTCTCCATACTTGCCATTTTTTTAATTAACGCATTACACACTTTTTGGACTACATCGTAATACTCTAGTTTTTTCAACAACTTGTATGTGATGCGAGTCACACAGTATTTAAACACGATACATTTTAAACTTTGGCTTAAACTGTTGCCTTAAATTTTACTCGGGTCGCCCGATGGTCGCATCACGTAGTCAGGATTCCGAAACTCCTCAAAATTAAGCTCTACGCCATTGCCCGCTGGGTCTTTTAAGTTAATCTGGCGCACGCCATTGGCTAAAATTCGCGTGGTGAAAGCCACATTATGTTTGGTTAAATTCGCTTCCATCGCTGGCATATCGGTGCAGGTAAAAGATACATGATCATAAGTGCCATGCACATTGAGTTGTGGCGGCGTGGCAGTTTTATATTCCGCCAAATGCACCACATCGTTGCTGCCGATATACAGCCAATAGCCATACGTGGTACTAGCCACGCGCTTACCTACCGTTAAGCCGAGAATATCGCAATAAAAATCGCGCAGTTTAAGCATCGTCTCGCGGTCGGTGCGAAAATTAACGTGATTGATTTCGGTGAGCGGCATGATTTTCTGATTCCATGATTTTTCTACTTCGAGGTATCGCAATGATAATAATACCCGATTCCAATCAATGTTGACAATTTGAGTAAGGCCAAACTTTATGCGATACTAGTTTGGTTATGATAGTAAATTAACAGTAATTATAGCGAATAAGCTGTTCAAGCGAGGGGAACTAGATTATGAAAGCTTTAGTTAAAAAATACGCCAAAGAGGGCCTGTGGTTGGAAGACATGCCCGAACCAACAGTTGGCAATAATGATGTCTTAATTAAAATTAAAAAAACCGCTATTTGCGGCACCGATATTCACATTTATAACTGGGATGAATGGGCACAAAAGACGATACCAGTGCCGATGATTACTGGCCATGAATACGTCGGCGAGATTGCTGGATTTGGTTCAAACGTCACCGAGTTTAAAGTAGGCGATGTCGTATCTGGCGAGGGTCACCTCACTTGTGGGCGTTGCCGCAATTGCCTTGGCGGCCGCACGCACTTGTGCCCCAACACCATTGGCGTGGGCGTTAATCGGCATGGCGCTTTTGCTGAATATCTGGTAATTCCCGCCAAAAACGTGTTCAAACCAAGTCGTCCAATTGATACTGATTTACTTTCATATTTTGATGCCTACGGCAATGCGGTACATACTGCTTTATCATTCAATATGGTGGGCGAAGATGTGCTGATTACTGGCGCGGGCCCAATTGGTAGCATGGCAGCGCTGGTGGCGGACCACGCAGGCGCTAGAAATATTGTGATTACCGATTTGAATCAATACCGCCTTGACTTGATTAAGAGCATTCTGCCAAGAATCACCACCATCAACAGTGCTAAAGAATCGATTACAAAAGAAATGATGGATTCTTTGGGCATTTTTGAAGGCTTTGATGTAGGGCTGGAAATGTCAGGTTCACCCAAAGCATTTGGCGACATGCTAAGCAAAATGATCAATGGCGGCCACATCGCGATGTTGGCAATTATGCCAGCAGGCTCTGGTATTGACTGGGACATGGTGGTGTTTAAAGGCCTTACCATTAAAGGCATTTATGGCCGAGAAATTTTTGAAACGTGGTACAAAGGCTCGATGATGGTGCAAAGCGGTTTGCCTTTGGAGAAAATTATCACGCATCGTTTTCACTATACCGATTTCCAAGAAGGCTTTGAAATCATGCGCTCTGGCAACTCTGGCAAAGTGATACTCAATTGGGAAAGTAAAGTATGAGTTTTAAAGCGGCAAAACAAGGTTTCACAGAAGATTTAAAAGATATTGAAGCGCAGGGGCTGTACAAGACCGAGCGTGTCATTGCCTCTGATCAAAAAAATCGCATCACGCTGACAGATGGTCGCGAAGTCATCAATATGTGCGCCAACAATTACTTGGGTTTAGCTAATCAACCCGAGCTGATTAATGCCGCCAAAGCGGGGCTAGACCAATGGGGCTTTGGTCTCGCTTCTGTGCGCTTTATTTGTGGTACGCAATCCATCCACAAGCAATTAGAGCAAGCCATGAGCGACTTTTTGGGCATGGAAGATACTATTTTGTATTCATCTTGCTTTGATGCCAACGCAGGTTTATTTGAAACCATTTTGGGCGAGCAGGATGCAGTCATCTCGGATGAGTTAAATCATGCCTCGATTATTGATGGCGTGCGCCTTTGCAAAGCCGCGCGTTACCGCTATAAAAATAACGATATGCAAGATTTAAAAGAAAAGTTAATCGAGGCAAAACAAAACAATGCACGCCGCATACTGATTACCACAGACGGCGTATTTTCGATGGACGGGACGATTGCTAAGTTGGATGAAATCTGCGATTTAGCCGATGAATTTGACGCGATGGTGCACCATGATGATTGCCATGCCACAGGTTTTATCGGCAAAACTGGCAGGGGCGTGCATGAGTTCCGAAATGTAATGAACCGCGTGGATATTATCACCACCACCTTTGGTAAAGCGCTTGGCGGCGCATCTGGCGGTAGTACATCTGGCCGCAAAGAAATTATCGATATATTGCGCCAACGTTCACGCCCTTATTTATTCTCTAACTCACTCGCACCCACTATATGCGCAGCTACGCTAAGCGTGTTGGATATGCTAACAAAATCGACAGTGTTAAGAGACAAATTAGAAAGCAATACAAGCTATTTTAGAAAAGGCCTGCTAGCTGCGGGGTTTGATTTAAAAGATGGCGAACATCCGATTATTCCGATTATGCTGGGTGATGCCGTGTTGGCACAAAATATGAGCAAGCGATTACTTGAAAAAGGTGTTTATGCGATTGGCTTTTTCTTCCCCGTGGTCGCAAAAGGCAAAGCGAGAATTCGCACACAGATTTCTGCCGCACATACCACTGAAGATTTAGATGCTGCGATTAAAGCGTTTGCGGAATGTAGGGATGAGTTAGTTAAGGTTTAGTTGATTGTGATGAATTATGTATCAAGTTTTCATCAAAACATCGCTATATGTGATTGGAAACTTTGCAGAGTTTTCAGGATATAAGTCGCACATAAAAAAATTATTCTTGAATTTTTGAAACTCACCTGGTTCTTGCTCTTTCAGTTTTAACACCAAATCTTGTACGGTTACTCCTTTGATATCTCCATTCTTCATATTTTTTGCACGCCCCCAATAAGCCTTTTCGGTGCAGTATTCACTCAGATAACCTGAATACACTTCCTGAAAGAAATCCAGTGCGGTAACAAGCATAAAACTCAAGTTTCGTTCTTCAATTACTTTGCGAAGTGCTATTAACGCCGCATCACCGTTCAAAGAAGAAAGTAAGCTTGAGTAAAACACCCTGAAACTAGCTAGTAAATCATCAGGGTAAAGTTCGTTGGTAGCTCCCAACAAACCCCAACATGGCGCCCTGTCTTGAGGTTGCAATACTTCTGTGAGATGTGCCCCATTACATGCAGCTATGACTATCATCAAGTTACATTTGCAGGCTAAATTGATTTTGGTGAATTTTGGCTTTAGTTCTTGCCATGTAATCAAATCACCATTTGATAAAACTATCCCATCTTCTGCGCTAGAACCATGGCACTCTATGTGTATCCACGGATATTCATTATTGGAAACAATTTCCTTATGAATATTATCTAGTATAGATAGAAATTCAACTTTCGATTCACACTGCCTAAAAACCACCGATACGGGCAAGTTGTTTTCGTGAATCTGAGCTTCTATGTATCCATGAATTACACTGCCTGTTTTTGCTTGTCCATTAGGTAGAGACTCAATAACTACTATTCGCGAGAAATGGTTAGTTTGTATCAAATCGTTAGTTCAAGAAGTGGGCATTTTATGCCACTGGATTTGGTGTACGGACACGAATATGCAATTCACGAAGTTGTTTCTCATCCACTTCATTCGGCGCATTAGTCATTAAGCACTGTGCACGTTGGGTTTTAGGGAAGGCAATCACATCGCGAATTGATTCTGCACCCGCCATTAATGTTACTAACCTATCTAAGCCGAAAGCCAAACCACCGTGCGGTGGCGCGCCATATTGCAAGGCATCGAGCAAAAAGCCAAATTTTTCTTGCGCTTCTTCTTTGCTGATTTTTAGTGCATCGAACACTTTTGATTGCACGTCTTGTTTATGGATACGCACTGAACCGCCGCCAACTTCCCAGCCATTTAGCACCATGTCGTAGGCTTTTGATAAACATGCGCCTGGGTTAGTCGTCAGCAAATCTTCATGGCCATCTTTTGGTGCGGTGAACGGATGATGTAGAGCTGCCCAACGGTCGTTTTCTTCGTCATGCTCGAACATCGGGAAATCGACCACCCATAGCGGCGCCCAAGCGCGGCCATCGACGTGGCCTTTATCGTGACCAACTTTAAGACGCAACGCACCTAGCGCTTCGTTCACTACTTTTAATTTATCTGCGCCAAAGAATACGATATCGCCATTCTGCGCACCAGTGCGGTCGATAATCGCTTGCAGCGCAGCCACATGAATATTTTTAACAATCGGGCTTTGCAAGCCTTCTTCATTCAACTTGGTGATGTCGTTAATTTTGATATACGCCAAACCCTTGGCGCCGTAGATTTTAACGAACTCAGTGTAAGCATCAATCTCGGAACGTGAAATTGCCGCGCCATTGGGCACGCGTAAGGCCGCCACACGGCCACCCACCATATTGGCAGCACCTGAGAACACTTTGAAATCGACATCTTTCATCACATCGCTTAGTTCAGTAATTTCAAGCGTCACGCGCATATCCGGCTTATCCGAGCCATATTTGTGCATGGCATCGTGAAAGCTCATGCGCGGAAAAGCGGCTGGTAAATCGACGTTTTGCACTGATTTGAGCATTTGGCGAATCATCTCTTCGACGATGTCCATGATTTCATTCTCTGACATGAACGAGGTTTCAATATCCACTTGCGTGAATTCTGGCTGGCGGTCGGCGCGTAAATCTTCATCGCGGAAGCATTTGGTGATTTGGAAATAACGGTCAAAGCCTGACACCATCAACAATTGTTTGAACAACTGCGGCGATTGCGGCAACGCAAAAAACTGCCCTGCATGTACGCGGCTTGGCACAAGGTAATCGCGCGCACCTTCTGGGGTTGAGCGCGTTAACATCGGCGTTTCTACTTCAATGAAACCATTGACATCGAGATAATCGCGCAATGTTTTGGCCACACGGTAACGTAACATCATATTTTTTTGCATGGCTGGACGACGCAAATCGATGTAACGGTGTTGCAATCTCACCGTTTCTGTCAAATTTTCGTCATCTAACATGAAAGGTGGCGTAAGTGAAGCGTTCAAAATTTCGATTTCTGTCGCCAACATTTCCACTTCGCCTGTTGGAATATTTTTATTGACTGTGCCTTCTGGCCGCGCGCGCACTTTACAAGTGACTTTTAGCACGTATTCGCTACGCACAGACTCCGCATGTTTAAAGGCTTCTGGCGTATCTGGGTCTATCACAATCTGCGCCATACCTTCTCTATCGCGCAAATCAATAAAAATCACACCCCCATGATCGCGACGGCGGTGCGCCCAGCCGCATAGAGTAACGGTTTGGCCAATGTGGGTGCGGTTTAAATCGCCGCAGTAATGTGTACGCATCATAATAAAATAATCTTAAAGTTGTGTTGGTTGAAAACGGAGTTGTTTGGAAAGATGGTCTTTTGGCGCGACCGTGCCCATGCTGATAATGTACTTCAGAGCCTCGTCCACACTCATTTCCAGCTCAATCACGTCGGCCTTTGGCATCATCAAAAAGAAACCAGAAGTAGGATTGGGCGTGGTGGGCACGTAAATGCTAATGTAATCGCCCGTTAAGTGGTTAACTACATCGCCACCTGGCGTGCCAGTAATAAAGGCAATTGTCCAGCTACCATGCCTTGGATACTGCACCAACACTGCCTTACGGAAGGCATTGCCCGAATTTGAAAACAGCGTATCTGACACTTGCTTGACGCTGGAATAGATAGATTTTACGAAGGGCACGCGCGAAAGTAGGGACTCCCACCACACAATCAGTTGCTGACCAAAAATGTTAGTAGCCACCAAACCTGTGACAAAAATGATACCCAAAGTGAGTAACACGCCTAGGCCTGGCACATTAAAACCAAACAATTGTTTGGGCTGCCACGCCTCTGGAAGTAGCGTCAGACTTTGATCCATGGTGTTAATGAGCGTGCTGAGCACCCAAATGGTAATAAATAATGGCACGAGTGCCAGTAGGCCAGTAATAAAGTATTTTTTCATATTAATTCAAGCGTTATATATCAAGCCTAGTGGCAAGCACAACCTGGATTGCAAGCCGCAGCTTTTGTTTCAACTTCTGCAGGCTTCGCATCCGATTTGTCGCTTTCAGCAGTAGGTTTATTAGACTTTTTATCTTTAAAATCAGAGGCATACCAACCACTTCCGCTCAGCTGAAAACTGGGCGCAGATAGCATTTTACTAAACGTTTCTTTGCTGCAAGTTGGGCAGATCATGGTGCTAGATTCGCTGATTTTGCGCATCAATTCGTCTTTATGTCCACAACTTGTGCATTGAAAATCATAAATTGGCATGGTTTTAGCTTGTGACTTCTTTGATTATTGAAAAAGTAGATTATAACTGATGTCAACTAAATGTTTAATTGATTGTTATTAAATAACATTCAATTAGATTTTGCGTCGACCTTAGTCAAATATTTGGGAATAACATGATGAATTACTCAATTTTTGTAAGAACAGGCGTTGCCGTATTGGCCTTATTGGTTTCGCAATTTGCATTTGCGGGACAAGCAGGCACGGTGACTTTTAAAACTGGCGATGTAACGATTACGCGTGCTGATAAAACGGTGATTAAAGCAGAGAAAAATGTTGTGCTTAACGCGGGCGACACCATTGAAACAAAAGATGGCCGTGTGCAACTCGCCTTGATTGATGGCGGAAAAGTATCATTACAGCCCAATACTATCTACAGAATCAACAAATATGAGTTCTCGGGTAAAGAAGACGGAACAGAATACGGCTTTACCGAGCTGATTAAAGGCGGCTTGCGCACCATTAGCGGCTTAATCGGCCACAAAAATCGCGATCGTTACCAGCTAAAAACTGCTGTAGCGACGATTGGTATTCGCGGTACTGAATTCACGGTAAACTTTAACAACAATCAATTGATTATGACTACTAACCACGGCAGCGTGGACGTGTGTAATGAAGGCGGCTGTTTGAATGCAACAACAGGACAATCGATTGGCGTTGCTGGGCCTGGCGCCAAACCAAAACCAAGTGACATAGCAGCGACTGCTTCTGCGGCAGCACCAGCGACTGAGAAGACAGATGTCGCTTCTAATAACTCTGAAGAATCAAAATCTGACTCAGCCTCAGATTCGAAATATGACACACAATCAAGCCCGACTAAAGAATCTACAACTACTGATTCAACTACTACAGATGTAACTGTAAACGCTGACACAAAATCTGATTCAAACACAGCACTTGATACAAGAACAACTACTACAGACACTGTAACTGATACAAAGATAGCTTTGAACTCTGGTTCAAGTAATTCAGGCCCTGGTTCAATCAACTCAGGCTCTGGTAGCGCTAGCCCAGTATTTACCGCAGCTGGCTCAACCACAAGTACTGGCATACCTACCATCATTGCACCTTCTATGGCGGATGGTCCTGGGACAATTGTTGCATTAGCCACTGACACTTGCGGGTGTACCTACAATGGAATATTTAATGCCGACCTTAAATTTGAAAAAAACGGTGCGCTTAAAGAAGCGAAAAAATTAGGAAATGAAATTACCCCTAATGCAAATAATTTCGTCAGCTTCAACACGGACGGGATTGTGGCTTGGGGTCAGGCTAGTGACGCCAAATACATATTTAGCGGTGCTAACTTTAATCCCATGAGGCTTGACTACATTGCGGGCGCTACGCCAAGCGCCTCAAAATTAGCTAATCTCACTGGCACATACACTGTATTCGGATCAACAGCACCATTTATTGTTAGCGGTACTAGCGCTAATACAATAGGGGTGCCAAATGAGGTCAATGGTAGTTTAAATTTTAACTTTTCAAGGTACACTTTTGGTTACAATATTAATGTTCCCACAGTAGCTTTGGGAACATTTAATTTAGCGGGTAGTGGCAGCCTTGCTGCTTCTGGTACATTAATTCCGACTACTGGCACCGTAACTAATGGTGTAGCTTGTGCAGTTGCTGGCTGTTCAGGCGCATTAGGTGGCAACCTCATTCAAGGTGCATTCTTAGGTGCAAATGGCGAGCGAGTAGGTTTGCAATATGGCATTTACGCGCCATTCTTCAATGGAAAAATCTACGGTGGAGCAGTTTTAAAATAGGTTTACTACATTAAAAAAGCCCACGATTGTGGGCATTTTATATGCTCTGTACCAGTTCTTGGCATCACCATTCTCGCTAAGTGCTAAAGCACTAAGTCGAATGCGAAATCCTCATGGATATTGGGATGCAGAGCAGATATTTTTATATTAAAATGGAATATCGTCTTCAAAATCATCAAAATTGCCACCTGATTTGGCAGGTGCTTGTTGATTTTGTTGTGGGGCAGATTGTCCCGAAGAAGCTTGTCTAGGTTGCGCTTGATTCATATCTTCTGGCGCGCTTCCTTGGTCCATGCCACCATCGTAACTAGCATTTGAGCTGCCGCCGCCATCTTTGCTACCTAGCATTTGCATTTGGTCGCCGATAATTTCTGTGGTGTAACGTGTTACGCCATCCTTCTCCCACTTGCGCGTTTGCAAGCGGCCTTCTACGTAAACTGGGCGACCTTTTTTAAGGTATTCACCCGCAATTTCTGCTAAGCGGCGATACATCACAATGTTATGCCACTCGGTTTTTTCTTGCTTAACGCCTGATTTATCTTTCCAATTTTCAGTCGTCGCAATACTAAAATTGCACACCGCTTCGCCGTTTGGCATATATCTAACTTCAGGATCGCGCCCTAAATTGCCCACTAAAATTACTTTATTCACTGACGCCATTTATTTGCTCCCAATAATGTCCAAGATTTCGTTTTCTTCCCACACACTCTGATTTTTTATTTTAACAATTAACATGCCCTCTTTTGCAATAGCCACTGCCTCATGTATATAAGGCAAGGCCGAAATTGTTTTGGTCAATTCTACCGCTTGAGCTTCGCTTGTTTTCCCTAAATGATACATCTTTGTTTTAACACTGGGTGGAGTTTTCATACTAAAAGTAAGCAATAACCAAACACTCATCAACGCCGCGCAAAACATAAACACCACAGAATAACTGTAATGGTGCGCCAAATAACCGCCTACCAAGCCACCCACCGCCACACCGAGCGATTGCGAAGTATTGTAAACGCCCATCGCCGTGCCTTTTGCCGCAGCAGGTGCGAGCTTAGAAATAAGCGAAGGCAGCGAGGCCTCTAAAATATTAAACGCCACAAAATAGGCAAAAAGCGAAAATACAATGCCCCAAAAACTAGCAATTAAACTGGCAAAACAAAGCTGTGCAACCAGCATTAACGCCACTGCACCAATAAAAACAGGTTTTAGTAAATTGCGTTTTTCGCCTACAATAATAGCTGGAATCATCAACATAAATGAGCCGAGCAAAATCGGCAAATACACTTGCCAATGATGATTCACATCCAAATTGCTGGTTTTTTGAATGGCGAACGGCACGACGATAAACATAGCCATCTGTGCGGCATGTAGCGCGAAAATGCCATAATTTAAGCGCAATAACTGCGTATTTTTTAACACATCTTTTAGCTTGGCAGGCACGGCGCTGGCATCGGAGTGAAAGCTGCTGATAATTGGATTCGGTACCACAAATTTAACCACTAAAATCGCCAAACTAGCCAATATCGCCGTCAACCAAAATATGCCTGCAATGCCTGCCCAGTGCGCGATTGCGGGGCCAAGCACGAGTGAAATCGCAAATGTTACGCCAATGGTTGCGCCTATCATCGCCATGGCTTTGGTGCGATTTTCTTCGCGCGTTAAATCAGCCAACAATGCCGTCACGGCGGCAGAAACCGCGCCAGCGCCTTGCAGTGCACGCCCAATTATCACGGTAGTAATATCTGTCGCCAAAGCTGCAACAATGCTACCTATCACTAACATCACCAAGCCAATATAAATCATTTTTTTACGGCCAAATTTATCGGATGCCATGCCAAAAGGCAATTGGAATAAGGCTTGCGTTAAGCCATAAGCGCCAAGCGCGGCGCCAACCAACATGCTATTTTCGCCGCCTTGGTATTGCGTGGCGTAAATCGCAAAAATCGGCAAAATAAGGAACATGCCCAACATGCGCAAGCCATAAATGGAGGCCAAGCTGATGCTGGCTTTGCGTTCTTGCGAGGATATTTTGTCGGAAATTTGCATGAATGGTTGGCTGAAACTTAAATAATTGCGTATATTAACAGGTTGCCTTAATTTTCGTAAAAGCTTAATGGAATTTATCAAAATTCGCGGTGCGCGCACCCACAATCTCAAAAACATTTCGCTGGATTTGCCGCGCAATAAACTCATTGTCATTACTGGGCTTTCAGGTTCTGGCAAGTCATCGCTCGCGTTTGATACACTTTACGCAGAAGGCCAGCGCCGTTATGTAGAGTCGCTTTCAGCTTACGCAAGGCAGTTTTTAGCGCGCATGGATAAACCCGATGTGGATTTAATTGAAGGTTTATCGCCCGCCATTTCTATCGAGCAAAAAGCCACTTCGCACAATCCGCGCAGCACAGTTGGTACGGTGACTGAAATTCACGATTATTTGCGCTTGCTATATGCTAGAGCTGGCGACCCAGAATGTCCTGAGCACAATATCAAGCTTGAAGCGCAGACCGTCAGCCAAATGGTGGATGCGGTGCTAAAACTGCCCGAAGACACCAAGTTGATGATACTCGCGCCAGTGGTACGTGAGCGCAAAGGCGAGCAGCTGGATTTATTTGATGAGCTAAAAGCACAAGGTTTTGTGCGCTTAAGAATTGACGGGAAAATTTATGAAATGGACGCGCTACCGCAACTGGCCAAAACCACCAAACACAATGTAGATGTGGTGGTTGACAGATTAAAAGTAAAAGAAGATATGAAGCAGCGCATAGCCGAAAGCCTAGAGACAGCGCTGCGCTTGGCTGATGGCAAGGCGATTGCGCTTGAGATGGGTGATGATAAAAACAATGAAAAAGAACATTTATTTTCAGCCAAATTTTCTTGCCCAGCATGTGATTACTCACTTGCAGAATTAGAACCGCGCCTATTCAGCTTCAACAATCCGATGGGCGCTTGCCCAAAATGCGATGGCTTAGGCAATATCAGCTTTTTCGACCCAAAACGCGTAGTGGCTTTCCCCACGTTATCTCTGGCAAGCGGCGCTATTAAAGGCTGGGATAAGCGTAACCAGTTTTATTTTCAAATGCTGGCAAGTTTGGCCGCGCATTACAATTTTGACCTCGAAACTGCGTTTGAAGAACTTCCGCTGCATATTCAGGATGTGCTGTTAAATGGTAGCGGCAAAGAGCAAATTGCCTTTAAATACCTCAACGAACGCGGTACATTTTTTGGAAAAACGCACACATTTGAAGGCATTTTAAATAATTTACAACGCCGTTATCGCGAGAGCGATTCCTCTGCCGTACGAGAAGAACTAGCCAAATATCTGAATAATCAAGCTTGCCCAGATTGCGCTGGCACGCGTTTGCGCATAGAAGCGCGCCATGTAAAAGTGGGCGGGCAGAATATTCATGACGTATGCAGGGTTCCGCTAAAGCAAGCGCTCACTTTCTTTGAAACGCTTAAATTGCAAGGCGCTAAGCTGGCGATTGCGGATAAAATCGTCACCGAAATTCAGAACCGCCTGAAGTTTTTAACCAACGTCGGGCTGGAATATTTATCACTATCACGTTCCGCCGAGACTTTATCGGGCGGCGAGGCTCAACGAATTCGCTTAGCCTCGCAAATTGGCAGCGGCTTAACGGGCGTAATGTATGTTTTGGACGAGCCTTCAATTGGTTTGCATCAGCGCGATAACGATAGGCTTTTGGAAACGCTAAAACGCCTGCGCGATATTGGCAACACGGTGATTGTGGTGGAACATGACCACGATGCGATTTTATCTGCCGATTACGTGGTAGATATTGGTCCTGGCGCGGGCGAACATGGCGGGCAGATTGTGGCAGAAGGCACGCCAGCCGAAATTCAAGCCAATGCAAAATCGCTCACTGGCCAATATTTAAGCGGTAAAAAGCAAATTGAATATAAAAAAGCACGCACCAAAGCCGACCCAAAACGCTGGTTAAAACTGACTAATTCAACGGGCAATAATCTGCGCGGTGTGTCGGTCGAAATCCCTGTCGGGCTGCTCACCTGTGTGACTGGCGTTTCTGGCAGCGGAAAATCGACGCTGATTAATGACACACTTTATCGCGTCGTCGCGCAGCATTTATACGGCAGCCACACAGAACCCGCGCCATTTGGCGAGGTGGATGGCCTCGCATTTTTTGACAAAGTCGTCGATGTTGACCAAAGCCCAATTGGCCGTACGCCACGTTCAAACCCTGCTACTTACACAGGATTGTTCACGCCGATTCGCGATTTATTCGCAGCCGTGCCAGAAAGCCGCGCGCGCGGCTACGGGCCAGGCAGATACTCATTTAACGTCAAAGGCGGGCGCTGTGAAGCTTGCCAAGGCGATGGCGTGATTCGTGTGGAAATGCACTTTTTGCCCGATGTTTATGTGCCGTGCGACGTGTGCAAAGGCCAGCGCTACAACCGCGAAACACTAGAAATTAATTTTAAAGGCAAAAATATTCGCGAAGTGCTAGAAATGACAGTGGAGCAAGCGCATACATTTTTCAGCGCGCAACCGGTGATTTCCCGCAAGCTGAAAACCTTACTAGACGTGGGTTTAGGCTATATTACGCTTGGTCAAAGCGCGACTACTTTGAGCGGTGGCGAAGCGCAGCGCGTGAAGCTTTCACTGGAATTGAGCAAGCGCGACACCGGCAGAACGCTGTACATTCTTGACGAGCCAACCACTGGGCTACACTTTGCCGATATTCAACTTTTATTGGACGTGATTCATCGCCTGCGCGATGCGGGCAACACCATTGTGATTATTGAGCATAATTTAGACGTAATTAAAACCGCCGATTGGCTGATAGACATGGGCCCGGAAGGCGGCGATGGCGGCGGTTTGATTATCGCCCAAGGCACGCCAGAACAAGTGGCAAGCAGCGTAAAAAGCTATACGGGACAATATTTGAAAGTCATACTTTAGAAATCGATGAAAATTAATCCAAAATACGCTGATTTATTATTCGCATTTTTCATGTCGGTGCTCATGGCGCTGCTCATGTCGGGCGTACTTACTGCTATTTTTACAGGTTTTTTACATGGTTACTTAAGCAGATGGATGCATGCTTTTGTTATCGCCTGGCCAATTGCCTTCCCCAGTATTTTGCTAATTGCGCCCGTGGTGCAAAAAATCGTCGCAAAACTCACACAATAATCTTAAAAATATATGCCCTAGAAGGCGCATGAATATTGGGCTGCAGCGCATCGACAATTAGTTGTAATAAGCGTAAGCAAATACCGCTAACATCGTCAGCGCCAGCACAATCTTTATCGCCAGCGCCAACACAAAACCCAAACCAGCGGCAATGCCTACTGTGGTGGCTTTAGTTGTTGCTTCTTTGCTGGTGTTTTTATGCGCAATCAGCTCACCAATGATGGCGCCAATGGCGGGACCAACTATTAAACCAACTATACCGCCTGCAATGCCAAGCACAGCCCCAATACCTGCGCCCCACAGCGCATATTTGCTGGCACCTGCTTTTTTAGCGGTGACCACTGAAGCGAAAAAATCCACCGCCCAAGCCACAGCAGCGATGACGCCGATGATGACCATGGTTAAAATGCTCACTTGATCGAATCCGCCATGCCAAGCGGCCAGCAGTAAGCCTGCAAATACTAGCGGCACGCCTGGCAACATAGGTAACACCGTGCCCGCAATACCAATAACGACCAATAAAATTGCTACGATTATTTGCCAATCCATTTACTTTCTCCTTAACTTAAAATAGCATAAAAATAATGTTAAATGCCTAACCTGAACCCGCATGGATATTTGCTTGCAGGCCTGCAATGGAGTGCTTTAGTCCAGTGGCATATGCTTTACGACTATATTTATGTCTACGGCAAATCTGCAAAGCGCATTCTCGCTTGTATCGTCGCAGTTCTGCGATTCAAATAGCGTGTGCTAGGATGGTCATCATAAAATCTTGGATTTGGCACCATCGCTGCAAGTTTTGCGGATTGCGTTTTGCCCAAGCCAGCGGCGCTGGTGTTGTAGTAATGACGCGCAGCGGCTTCTGCGCCAAATACGCCGTTGCCCCATTCAATCACATTTAAATAAATCTCTAAAATACGGCGTTTGCTCATCATTTTTTCCAACATTAAAGTGATAATTGCCTCTTCACCTTTGCGCCAGGGCGTGCGGCCGCTATTTAAAAACAAATTCTTAGCCAATTGTTGGCTAATAGTAGAGCCACCAGCGACCAATTTGCCTTTTTTCAGGTTTTTTTCGTAGGCTTTTTCGATGCCTTCCCAATCAAAACCATCATGCTGGCTAAATTTAGAATCTTCCGACGCAATCACCGCGCGTTTAAGGTTGTTGGATATGTTGGCATAATCTACCCATTTATACTTAAGCTCGGCATCTGGCTTGGTTTTTTGGATGATTTCTAAACGGTCTTGCATAAAAGCAGTTGATGATGGGTTAAATTTAATCCACCAACAAATGTGCGCGAACACCCAAATTTGGTAAAAAATGACGAATGCAATAAACAGCACGAAAAAGCGCTTGAAAAGCCCACCAATACTTAATGAAGCGTTTGGCGATTTATAAAACAACCAACGAATCAATTAAAACCCATTTATTTTTTTAACTTCGTCATTCTGAGCGCAGCGAAGAATCCATGATTTTTTGCGCCCAAATACTGGATTCTTCACCCAAATAAAACTTCGGTTCAGAATGACGGATGTGGTAATAGTTACATTTTTTTTCATACGGGAAAGGTTATCAATTTCTCAATATTGCAATCACTGGCGCGGTTTCTGGGCGCACATCGCGCCACAAATAAAACGCTTCTGCGGCTTGCTCCACCAACATGCCTAAACCATCTGAAACTTGCGCGCCGTTTGCGCGAGCTTGCTGCATAAACGATGTTTCACGGCCATACATCATCTCATACGCTAAACAGCCTTCAGCAAAAATGGTGCTAGGAATAGGCAAAGCGGTATCGCTTAAGCCTGTAGAAGTCGCGTTAATGACAATGTCAAACTGGCCTTGTAAGCCGCCAAAACTGCTAGCACTAGCTTTCTTGGGCGATTTATTCACCATTTTTTGCGCTTTATCCAGTGTGCGATTTGCTACTACTAATAACGTTGGCTTCTGTTCTAAAATGGGTTGAAACACGCCTTCTGCTGCACCGCCTGCACCCAGTACTAGCACTCGCTTGCCTTGCAGGGCAATGCCTAAATTATTGCTAATATCGTTGATTAAACCAATGCCATCGGTATTATGGCCTTGAATGTTTTTTCGATTGAGGATGAGCGTGTTGGCTGCATCCGCCGATTGTGCGAGTGGCGATAGCGTATCGCTTAATAAAAATGCCTGCAATTTAAATGGTACGGTGACATTGACACCTTTATAGCCATCGTCAATCAATCTGCGAACTGTAATCTCGAATTCATTTAATGGCGCCAATATTGCTTTGTAGGCAATATCTTGACCAGTTTGCTTGGCAAACGCTTCATGAATTTGTGGCGATTTGCTGTGCGCGATGGGATTGCCAATGACGGCATATTTATCTGTCATATTTTAATTAAGTTCTAATTTGACCAAGGCAAACCAGTTTTTTTCCAGCCGTTAATTAGCGTGCGTTGTTTTTGCGCGTTGGCTTCGCCTTCAAAACCTTCTAACATATTGTAGGCTTCGGTAAAACCTAATTTTGCGGCAGTTGCAGCGGCATTGTGGCTGCGGCCACCAGTGCGGCACATAAAAATAACCAGCGCTTCTTTATCAACTTGCATGTCTAATTGCGCCGCAAAATCTGGGTTAGCTACCATGCCAGGGTAAAATGCCCACTCTATATGCGCTGCGCCTAGAACTTTGCCGACCAGCTCCAATTCGGCTTGGCTGCGTACATCGACTAATTTAGCATGCGGCGTTTTTTGCAACACTTCATATGCCTCTTGCGGCGTCAGCGCGCCTGCGTAGGGTAAATTTAATTCTTCCGCACGTTTTTTCGCCCGCTCAAGGATTTTGCTCATCGTTTCCATTTCAGACTCCTAATGTTGCATTAGATGCATCAAATTATAGCGCGAAAACCGTCACCCCACTGTCAATCTACTGGCACTAGAATGAAATCATATTTTGCACTATTTTAGTGCGTTTTTAACGCCCATGCACTTGTTTAGGCCGCACTGTTTTACCACTATTTGCTAAGTAGATGACTAAATTCCGATTTTTGCTATTTTTTGCTGGCACAGTTCCTGCTAAAATACTGTGCTTATAAAGTTTTGCTAATATAGTTTATATTTTTATTTATTAATTTGTTTTGTCCAAATATTGTCTAGGGAGATTCTGATGTCAGTGGCTAAAGTAATGAAAATGGTAAAAGATAACGACATTAAATTTGTCGATTTTCGTTTTACTGATACGCGTGGTAAAGAGCAGCACGTTTCTGTGCCTGTTTCACACTTTAACGAAGCTAAATTTACCGAAGGCCACGCATTTGACGGCTCTTCAATCGCTGGCTGGAAAGGCATTCAAGCATCTGACATGCAGTTAATGCCAGACCCAACTACCGCGAATATCGACCCATTTATGGACGAACCAACACTGATTTTAACCTGCGACGTAGTTGACCCAACCGATGGCAAAGGTTACGAGCGTGACCCGCGTAGCTTAGCCAAACGTGCCGAAGCGTATTTAAAATCAAGCGGTTTAGGCGATACGGCTTATTTTGGTCCAGAGCCAGAATTCTTTATTTTTGATAGCGTGCAATGGTCATCTAGCATGCAAGGTTCTAGCGTTAAAATTAATTCAGAAGAGGGCGCTTGGGCTTCTGGCGATACCTTTGAAGGCGGTAACACAGGCCATCGCCCAGCGGTTAAAGGCGGCTACTTCCCAGTACCTCCTGTCGATTCATTGCAAGACATTCGCTCTGCTATGTGTATGACGCTAGAAGAAATGGGCGTACCAGTTGAAGTGCATCACCATGAAGTAGCAACGGCAGGTCAATGTGAAATTGGTACAAAATTCAGCACATTAACGCAACGTGCGGATTGGACGCAGCTATTGAAATATGTTGTATTAAACACAGCGCATGCTTACGGAAAAACCGCCACATTTATGCCAAAACCAATTGTTGGCGATAACGGCAGCGGTATGCACGTGCATCAATCTATTTGGAAAGATGGCAAAAACTTATTTGCAGGCAATGGCTATGCGGGTTTAAGCGAGTTTGCACTGTTTTACATTGGCGGCATTATTAAACATGCGCGCGCACTTAACGCCATTACCAACCCAGGTACCAACTCATACAAACGCTTGGTTCCAGGCTTTGAGGCGCCAGTAAAATTAGCTTATTCAGCTAAAAATCGTTCTGCTTCTATTCGTATTCCATTTGTACATGGCGAAAAAGCGCGTCGTATTGAAGCGCGCTTCCCAGACCCAATCGCTAACCCATACTTGGCGTTTAGCGCGCTGATGATGGCGGGTTTAGATGGCGTACAAAACAAAATTCACCCTGGCGAGCCAGCGACTAAAGACTTGTACCATCTTTCTGCAGAAGAAGATGCGCAAATCCCAACCGTGTGTTCTTCATTAGATCAAGCGCTGGAGTATTTGGATAAAGATCGCGAGTTCTTAACCCGTGGTGGCGTATTTACTGATGATTGGATTAACGCTTACATTGATTTAAAAATGGAAGAAGTCACCAAAATGCGTATGACACCACATCCAATTGAATTTGGCATGTACTACAGCTGCTAAGTCAAAAATGCACCAAAAAGGGGCAGCTTAGGCTGCCTTTTTTCATTTCTGCTTGTTGTAAGCAGTGCACTTATTACATTTCAAACTAAGGACGTCAACCATAATAGCCAATACTTCGTTGCATACTGTAAGACTCTCATCTAAACTATTGGTATGACTAAGAAAATTATTTTAAATAGCCAAATTATATTTTTAAGCTTTATATTATCTGCCTTTATGTTGCCGCAATTGGCGCATGCAGAAATCTATAAACATGTAGATGCTGAAGGGCGCATTACCTATTCTAACGTCAAGATTAAAGGCGCAAAAAAACTACAATTAGAGCCTGCCGATACCAGCTTTGGTACTGGCGCTAGCACAAATGAAGGCGGCACTACAAAACGCGTGCCATCGACCCGAACAGCAACGCCAGCAAGCTTTCCCAAGGTAGATGAGGGCACGCAAAATCAGCGTGATGGCAAACGTAAAGACATTTTGCAAACTGAATTAGATGGCGAGAAAAAAGCACTTGAAGACGCCAAAAAAGCCTACGCTGAAGGCGCTTCTAACCCTGAAGTTTTTAAAACAAAAGACGGGAAAACTTTGCGCAACGTGCCTAAATTTGACGAGAAAATGAAAGGCCTGCAAGCCGAAGTAGATGCACATCAACGCAATATTGAGTTATTAGAAAAAGAAATTAGCACTATAAATTAGTCAAACCATCGCAGTTCTAGGCCAGCGCCAAAGCTGGCTTGCCTTTTGCTTATGCTTTAAGTATGCACACAAGCAATTATTCAGTTGTTATACAATCATAAGCTATGCTTCAAAACATTCCTTCAGGTTTTGCTGGTTTAGAGCATCTCGCCACTACGGTGATATTGCTCAATCAATCGCACAAGGTGGTTTATGCTAACCCGAGCGCGGAGATTTTATTTGCGCTAAGCGCTACACAAATTCATGGCAGCCACATTTCAGAAGTATTTTTACATTGCGAAATTTTGCAAATGGCCATTGATAATGCGGTTAAAAACGATAGCCCGTATCGCGAGCATGAATTTGCCATTACCACGGTGCGCCAGCAATCGTTTGCGGTTACCTGCACGGTAACGCCCGTGGATATTGACGGCGCAACGTTATTGCTTGAGTTTCAGCAAATGGATCAGCAACTTCGCATTGCGCGTGAAGAGCGCATGCTGATTCAGCAGCAGGCTAATTCTGAACTACTTAGAAATTTAGCACATGAAATCCGCAACCCCTTGGGTGGCTTGCGCGGCGCGGCACAATTGTTAGAGCACGAGCTGCCACAACCTAGTTTACGCGAATACACACAAGTCATTATTAAAGAGGCCGATAGGCTGCAAAGCCTAATGGATAGGCTGTTAGTGCCACACCGCGTACCGAAATATGAATCTACGAATATTCATGAGGTGCTTGAGCGCGTGCGTAGTTTGCTACTTGCTGAATCGCCCAACAACATCAAGGTAAAGCGCGATTACGATACTAGCTTGCCTGATTTAATTGGTGATAGAGAAAAACTCATTCAAGCTGTGCTTAATATCGCACGCAACGCCGTGCAGGCTATGCAATCTAACGGCACGGCTAATGCCGAAGTTGTGCTCAGAACACGTGCAGAACGCCAAGTCACACTGTCCAAAAAGCGCTATCGCGTCGCGATTAAATTGCAAATAGTGGATAACGGCCCAGGCATTCCTGTCGATATTCGCGACAAGATTTTTTATCCGCTGGTGTCTGGGCGCGAGGGTGGAAGCGGCCTAGGACTTGCCTTAGCGCAAACTTTTATTACACAACACCACGGCATGATTGATTGCGAAAGTCAGCCTGGCAGTACCACATTTACCATTTTGCTACCTGTGGAAAGCACAGTGATGAAGCATGCCAACATTCAACAATAACTTGCAACAATAGATAGAGAAACATGATGAAACCAATTTGGATTTTAGACGACGACAAATCAATTCGCTGGGTGTTCGAAAAAGCGCTGGCGCGCACTGATTTAGAATTTAAAACTTTTTCATCAGTGGCCGAGGCATTAAACGCTCTAAACCGCGAACAACCGCAAGTGATTGTGAGCGACATCCGCATGCCTAATGGCTCAGGGCTTGATTTCTTGGCCGAAGTGAAACAAAGATTCCCTGACATTCCCGTGATTATTATGACCGCTTATTCTGACTTGGAAAGCGCTGTAGCAGCGTTTCAGGGCGGGGCGTTTGAGTATTTGGCCAAGCCTTTCGATGTAGACCAAGCGATTGATGTTATCAAGCGCGCAGTAGAAGAAAGCATGCGCCAAGCGGTGGATGACGTCGCGTTAGAAGAAACGCCCGAGATTATCGGCCAAGCCCCCGCTATGCAAGAGGTTTTCCGTGCCATTGGGCGCCTGAGCCGTTCGCACGCTACGGTGCTGATTAACGGCGAATCTGGCAGCGGTAAGGAGTTAGTGGCCAGCGCCCTGCATAAACACAGCCCGCGCGCTGAAAAGCCCTTTATTGCCATCAATACGGCGGCTATTCCCAAAGATTTATTAGAATCTGAACTGTTTGGCCATGAACGCGGTGCTTTTACTGGCGCAGCAGCCGCGCGGCGCGGACGCTTTGAACAAGCAGATAACGGAACACTTTTTTTGGATGAAATTGGCGACATGCCCGCCGATTTGCAAACGCGGTTATTACGCGTGTTAAGCGATGGTCAATTTTATCGTGTCGGCGGCCACCAACCGCTAAAAGTGAATGTACGCGTCATCGCCGCCACGCACCAAGATTTAGAAGAGCGCGTGAAACTAGGGCTTTTCCGCGAAGATTTGTTTCACAGGTTGAATGTAATTAGATTAAGGTTGCCGCCATTGCGCGAGCGCCGCGAAGATATTCCACATTTAACCAAACACTTTCTTGCACAAAGCGCCATTCAATTGGGCGTAGAGCCAAAACAACTTTCAGCCGCAGCGCTGCGCTATTTAACCGCTGTCAATTGGAGTGGTAATGTGCGTCAGCTGGAGAATGTGTGTCATTGGCTCACCGTGATGGCACCAGGCCAAAGCGTTGATGTTGCCGATTTGCCGCCAGAACTGAAAGAAGATACTTCAAAATCAAGCGGCGCAAACTCTTGGCAAGAAGCACTAGCGGCCGAAGTGGCCGATGCGCTCAACCGTGGCGAACAAAACGTATTAGAAGCGCGCACCAAAGATTTTGAACGCGTGATGATAACCAAAGCCTTGCAACACACCGATGGCCGTCGCATAGAAGCTGCCAACCAACTTGGCATGGGGCGCAACACGCTGACGCGGAAAATTCAAGAATTAGGAATTGATGATTAAATAATTTTAATGCCCTGCAACCCCCATGGATATTGGCTTGCCGGGTATTGTCTAACCGTCATTGCGAGGAGTGAAACGACGAAGCAATCCATACGATGCCGCTTTGTTCCTACAACTTATCTCAACTTTGTTAAATTGCCTGGATTGCCGGGCTACGCTCGCAAAGACGGCTTAAACTTTAATAGCATTTACCCGACTAATTGGAAACACACTTTGTTTTTGTGCATCAATTTTATTAATAAAAAACACCTGCGCCAGCCTTGAATCTTTCATTGTTTTGCCAAAGAATTTATTTGCTGCATGAAAATGCCGCCCCTCATAAATAATCAGTGTGTTGTACACATTGTTCACGCGCACAACTTCATCAAACATACTGTGGTAATCGGTATTCATGGCAATTTCGCCTGCTTTAAATCGTTCATCATTTTCATCCAATGCCTGCTGGTATTTTTTATCATCGAATGTTTCATTTTTTTTAAATAGCGAAGTGCCCGAGTTAAGTGGCGCATCAGGCGTTAAATACAGCACGCCAGCAAAAATGGTATTGTGGTCAGTATGAATCACACCTTGATCATACTCTGCCGAGACGCTTTGAAAGCTGGTAGTAATTAGCCAGCGCATATGGTCATTCTCGGCATTGTGAAAAACCGAAACTAGCTTGGTGCAAATTTTGTCAAAAAGTGCTTTATCCAGATTAGACAAATCCTTGGTTCTACAGCCAGGGTAAACATATTCAATATTAGCGACTTCATGGCAAAACGTATATTTTTGTGCCAATGCAAATTTTCTAATCGCATCGGGATTTTCGTAAAAGTTTTCGATGACGGTAACGGGGTATAAATTCATAAATTCAATTTCAATTTCAATAGTAAAATGATGCTAAATCTCTTGTTGCAACGTGGCAGGAATATCGCTATGACTGTGTAAAACCCGCCACACTTCAATTTGAACTGGGCAATCAACATAAAAAATAAGATATGGATACTTACTACAACCCCAAACGCGCAACTCAGGCAAACTTAATTCATAAGCATAGCGCGAAGAGCCAGACGCTGGAAACTGCTGGATATGCTGATATGCCGCCTCAATATCATCAATAAAAGCCAGCGCATATTCGGGCGCATTGGCAATGTAATAATCTAGGGCGGCCATCACATCCACATCAGCTAGCGCGCGTCGAACAAGTTTTTTCATTACGCTCGCTATGCTAGACGTTTGTTAGCTTGATTGCGCAAATTTGAAAAATACTGCGCATCAGCTTCGCCCGTCACTTGCCCTTTTGCTCCCTCAACAATCAGGCTACGCAAGTACAATCTATCTTGGTCGCGTCGTATTAGCTCACGCAAATATTCGCTAGAGGTACCATAACCAGCATTTGCAACGCGCTCATCTACAAAAATTTTAAGCGGCTCTGGTAGTGAAATATTCATAGTACTCATATTCAACTCTCCACATTCTTAACTTGGCAAAATTTGCCAATATGTAAGTTTAATTTAAAAATACAAAAGCGGCAACCTGCTGTCTTTGCGAGGAGTGCAACGACGAAGCAATCCATGCGACCGTCTTTGCGAGGAGTGCAACGACGAAGCAATCCATGTGTCTAAACGATGCTAACGAATAAATCTAACCAATCAGGATTATTTGTCTCAATTAACATAATTTTCTTGTTCCGAGATCCAGCTTTTATTTGTTTTTCACGCGCTATTGCACTTAGCATATCACTACATAGCTCGTAATATACGAGAGCATGAACTTGATAGCGCTTAGTAAAGCCATCCCCAAAATCTTCTCTATGTTGCCATATACGCTTAACTAAATCGGATGTAACACCAGTATAAAGTGTGCCATTTTTACCACTTGCTAGAATGTAAACTGCGGGTTGTTTCATGGGTTAAGAATTAATTAGCTTCAGTTATACTAACCTAGATTGCCTGGATTGCCACGCTACGCTCGCAATGACGATTGGTTGTCTTTGCGAGAAGTGAAGTGACAAAGCAATCCATACAAGCTCACTTTATACTACATCCTATAATCAATGCACATTGTTACATCGCTTGGATTGCCACGCTTCGCTCGCAATGACGGGTGATTGTCTTTGCGAGAAGTGCAACGACGAAGCAATCCATGCAATATGACTATTTACACCATTTTTCTTATTAACTTAGTTTGTTTGGATTGCCACGCTACGCTCGCAATGGCATAAAAAAACGGCAACCGAAGTTGCCGTTTTTATTTGTTTTCTTAAACTAAACAGGGTAAACCCTGTTTAATTTTAGAAGAACATGATTGCGCCCAATGAGATAGTTTTTGATTTACCTTTTGATTCAGGGGTAGTATCGAAGTCAAGTTTTGTCTTAACATCTGAATACTCAGCTACTAAATTCAAATGTTTAGTAATTGGGTGGTAAGCACCAACTGTCCACATTCTGTTGCTGTATTCACTAAGTGCATCTGCAGCGCCGTTACCATCTAAGGTTGACTCGCCATAGCTTAGGCCTAATTTAGTGCCCACACCTGGAAGTGTGTAAGTACCTTGAACATACCAATCATCTGAATCACGTGATTTACCAGTTGTATCAAAGCCATCACGGAACTGAATTGTTGTACCAGTACCGTTACCTTGACCATAGTAACCTGTTAAACCAAAGCCAGCTACATTAACAGTTGCACCAATATCCCATGCATCTGCAGTGTCAGAAGTGTCAGTAATTGTGTTAGCTGTACCTGGGACAACAACGCCGCCAGCAAGGCTGTCAGCAGTAGCGTTTGTCAAACCCTTAACTTTTTGCGAAAGACCAGAAACCCATACTTTACCGCCGAAATCGCCAGCCCACTCGTAGCTTGCTTTACCTTCAAACGCTGGTGATGAACCACCACGTGCAGTTGAAGTTGCGCTGCCAACAGCACTTAGTTGATTCCAAGCTTGCGTTACACCAGCTGTAAAGCTAAAGCCGTTCCAGTTTGGTGATGAGTAAGCAATTTGTGATTTCCAGTCAGCATACATAAAACCAGTACCAATACGGCCTAGTGTTGTTGTATTACCAGCTAAGATACCAGCGCCAGAACCCACGCCCAACAATGTCATGTCATTCAAGATAGCATCAGAAGCATAAATGCCGATATCTTTACCC
>JANOWN010000033.1:0-8533 GCA_031417915.1 Methylotenera sp. | reverse complement strand
CTTGCGAAATACCCACATTGACCATGGTCTGATCATCACGGTTATATCGTAAAGCATCACTGGTGGTCACTGGTAAGTTAATCATGCCAAATTTAAGTTTAGGGTCAGGCAATTGACCTTCTGCAATGGCGGCTTCACGTGATGAAGCTGCCGCATCATCTAGTGATTGCAGCAAAGGCTGATTTTGTGTGGCCAATTGAATGGTTTCGGCTAAAGTTAATGGTTCTTCTGCTTGCGAAGCAAAACTAAGCAGTAATAGCCAACTAAACAGTAGGCATTTCTCTACCAATGAGATATTCATGAAACACTCCTATGACACTTAAAAAATAGTGCCACGCCTTTTAACAGGCGTGACAATGCTTAATTAAGACAGGAGTATCGGTGGGCGTTGCAGGTTGGGTTGGGTGATTGAAACGTAAACCTGTTGCGGGAAACTAACTGTTTGAGCTGAAACCAAAAAGGTTGCGGCTGGCGGGTTGCTTGGCAGCGTAGTCATGGCATTCGCGCTAGCACATAGCGCGGCACATACTGTTTTACAAAAACCTTGCTGTTTTTCTGGCAGTTGCTTGTTCGCTCCGCCTGTCATTTTTTCATGGCTCATGCCTTCATGGCACGGCATTTTTTGCATTGCTTGAACGTCTTGTACCGCTTGCTGATTGCTTGACTGCATCATACTATTACATACCAACATATTAGCCGCAGCAATGCTTTGCAACGGCATTAGCAGCAAAAGCAAATAAGCAAAAAAATGTGAAAAACGTCTTAACATAATTGTTAGGATAGCTTAAATCGTGACTAAGTTCAAATTTAGCTGTTTTCGACTTGCGAGTAACGAATATCCACCACTTCAAACTGCTCTTCACCTTTTGGCGTGATTACTTTGACTGCATCGCCCAAACCCTTACCCAGCATGGCTTTTGCCAATGGTGAAACCCAGCTTATCCAGCCATTAGTTGGCTCCAACTCATCCTTGCCAACAATGCGGTAAGTGACTTCTGTTTCATCTGCCACGTTAAACAAGGTTACCCACGCACCAAAAAACACTTTTTCCAGATGTTGCTGCAAGCTTGGATCGACAATTTCCGCTAAGTCCATACGACGCATTAAATGACGACAACGACTATCAATTTGGCGCAAACGACGCTTGCCATAAATATAATCGCCATTCTCGCTGCGGTCGCCATTGCTGGCTGCCCATGAAACAGTGCGTACCACTTCAGGCCGCTCTACCTTATATAGCGCATGAAACTCAGCCTGCAAAGCCGCAAACCCTTGTGGCGTGATGTAGTTTTTTTCGTCGTTAATCGCTAATTGTGGAACGCGCGCCATTTATTTATTGCTTATCGAGCAGCTGCACATCATGCACAAAATACCCCGTCTCACCAAAGCAGCTGGTCGGAATGCCTTTGTGCTCTTCATAAACCAAGCGCACGCGTTTACCCACCGTTTCGTTGATTTTTTTGGCGATGTTTTTATCGCGCACGGTAAAAGTAAATTTTTCTGCTTGCGTGCCAGGCATAGAAACCAATATCAATTCACCTTCGTAAGTTTTGCAAACATAGCCTTTTTCAGATAGTTTTTGCACGTAACCCGCCCGCTCACCGCTTGAATACACCCAAGTAAGGGCCGCCCAAGTGTAGAGCGCAAATAGTAAAATAGGAATTAATAAAGCCCAAATAAACACTTTAAAAAATTTGGCAAGTTTAGCAAGCATAATGTTTCCTTCTGTTTAATCAATACGACTATTTTAACACTACTGTTGCCGCGAAATATCCAATAGAATTCGCTTATGCTTGCAATCACCAATTCCCTCATTCTTTGCCCAACTGCTAGGCTGGTGCGTAGCATTCAAGCCGATATTGCACAAAAAAACATGCAGCTTGGGCAAACGCAATGGCAAAGCGTCGCCGTGCAAACGCTTTCGCAATGGCTGGATGACATGATTGAAACGAGTTTGTTATCTGGCGAAACTACGCAGCCAATAGCCGCGCTAAGCGCGTTTAACGAGCAATTGCTGTGGGAAGACGTGATTGCTGCATCGCTTAAAAAAAATGCGTTTGGCGAGCTTTTTGATGTGGCTGGTTTGGCCAGCGCGGCGATGGAGGCGAATCGTTACCAAATCGCCTGGAATTTGCATATTCCGCGGGAACAGCAAGCTGAAGAATCACGTCAATTTGTGCAATGGCAACGCGCGTTTCAACAGCGCTGTAAGCAGCTGAATATGCTAGAAAATGTGCGCTATTTTGATTGGCAATTGGCATGCCTGCAAACCAATGCCCATGAGCTTCCCAGCGGCATTGAATTTGCAGGCTTTGATCAAACCGCACCGCAAGAACAACGCTTGCGCGAGATTCTACAAGCCAAAAATATCACAATTAGCGAATACACCACCACGCACACCGAACCAGCGCTCACTCAACACATTTCGCTCGAAAACCAAGAAGCCGAATGTCGCGCCGCTGTTGTTTGGGCGAAAGATTGTTTAAGCAAAAATCCACAGGCAAAATTAGCCATTGTCGCGCCGCAACTCAGTGAAATTAGAAACCAATTGGCGGATTTACTAGACGACGTGTTTTATCCTGCCAGCGTGCGCCCTAATTTAACTGATATTACGCGCAACTATAATTTTTCGCTGGGCACGCCGCTTAGCCAACAGCCGATTATCCAAGCAGCGCTAAACTTATTACGCATGTTCAGCAGCTACCAAGTTCAACAAGCTGACATTTCAAACATGCTGCTGTCGCCATTTTGGTCGGCAAACCAACAAGAATCAGACGCGCGGGCGATATTAGACGCCAAAATGCGTGAAAAATTACCCGTGCAATTTTCACTTTTGCGTTGGATTGATTTCGTCAAAAATCAGCATGAAAACGGCTTGAATATGCCGCTGTTGCTGGCAGATGTGACGGCTGCATTTGCGATTGTTTCGAACAAAAAAATAAGGCCTTCGCAATGGGCGCAAACGTTAGATGCGCTGCTTGTTGAGTTAAAATGGCCTGGTGAGCGCAGCCTTACCAGCCTTGAGTTTCAAGCCATGAATGCTTGGCAAAAAGCGCTGTTACAGCTTAAAAATTTGGATGTTTTGGGCAAGCAATTAACCATCTCTGAAGCTGCGCAACTGATGCAACAAATCTGTGCCGAACAAGTGTTTCAGGCCGAAACCGAGACTGAGCCTTCGCTACAGATTTTAGGTATTATGGAAGCACTGAGCGCACCTGTGGACGCCATGTGGGTGCTACAAATGAACGACCATATTTGGCCGCCGCCAGCGCGCCCTAACGCACTGCTGCCTGCATTTATTCAGCGTGCAACCAATGTGCCGAATGCTGATAATAATATTCAGGCGGAGTTTGCGGCCACTATTCACCAGCGTTTGTTGCACTCTGCGCAAAGCATTATTTTTTCGAGTAGCAAAACTGAAAATGAGTCCCAATTACGCGCTTCGCCCTTAATGAAAGGCATTGCAAACATTGATGCTGAAATGCCGCTTGCAGAAACGCTTGCAGAGCAGTTGAGCCTCCAAGAAAATGGAGGTTTAGAACATGTCGATGACCACTTTGCGCCCGCCGTGCGCACGGGCGAACACGTTTCTGGCGGCACGGGCTTAATTAAAGCGCAAGCCATTTGCCCAGCTTGGGCGTTTTACCAATTTCGGCTCGGTGCAAAAGCACTCAAAACGCCTAGTAACGGCTTGGACGCGATGGAGCGCGGCTCACTAGTGCATGATGTGCTAGAGCAGTTTTGGTGCCCAAGTAAAAAGTATATTCACTTTGCCGATTTGCGCGACATGAATGTAGTCGATTTCGCACAAGCCTTGAATTTAGCTATTGACAACGCATTGCGCGATTTTTCCGATAACAATAAATCCATCTCAAAAACAGTATTAGCGCTGGAACATGAGCGGCTAAGCAAACTGATTGGCGATTGGCTTCAATACGAAAAACAACGCAATATTATGTTTAACATTGTTGATTGTGAAGCCGAAAAACAAGTCGATATTTGCGGTATTGAAGTCACGCTAAAAATCGACCGCATTCATCAATTAGAAAACTGCAGCATTGAATTTATCGATTACAAAACTGGACAAAAACCCGATATGAAAAGCTGGGGCGAAGCACGCATCACCGAGCCACAACTGCCTATTTACGCGGCTTTTTACGATGAAAATTACCGCGTTACTGGCGTGCAATTTGGCATGGTAAAAATTGCCGAACACAACTTTGAAGGTGTTTCTGAAGTCAATTTTGAAGCAGACCCAGAAAAACGAAAACCGAAATTTATTCAAAATTTTAACGACTGGCAAGCGCTTTTAAATCATTGGAAAGCCAGCATAGAAGCCATTGCGCAAGAAATAAAAGCAGGTGAAGCCGCGGTAAAATTTGATGACGAAAGTTTATTGGTTTATTGCGAAGTCACGCCCCTACTCCGCCTGCCAGAGCGGCAATTGCAATTTGAGCGATTTCAAAGCGAGTCATGAGCGAAGATCTGTTAAAAATTGATGAAGAAAACCGCCTGCGCGCGCTCGATTTAAGTTCGTTTATTGTTGAAGCGCCTGCTGGTGCGGGCAAAACTGAGCTGCTCACGCAGCGATATTTGCGCTTGCTGCAAACCGTTAACGAGCCCGAAGAAATTATCGCCATCACTTTTACCAAAAAGGCGGCGGCGGAAATGCGGCTACGCATTTTGGATAGTTTAATCGCAGCCTCCAACGGCATGCCACCCGATAAAACGCATAAAAAAATTACTTATGACTTGAGCCAGCAAGCCTTGCTACACGCACAGAATAAGGGCTGGCAGCTAATTGAAAATCCATCACGTTTGCGCATTTTCACTATCGATAGTTTATGTGCGCATTTGGCGCGACAAATGCCGCTGATGAGCCGCTTTGGCGCACAGCCAAGCGTGACAGATGACGCGAATATTTTATACACACAAGCCGCCGAGCAAACGCTGGCGTTGCTGGAAAATAGCGAACATGGCGACATAGTCAAAACCGCACTGCGTTATGTGGATAACAATGCCGACCAACTGAGTAAATTGTTGGTCAGCATGCTCGCCAAGCGCGACCAGTGGCTGCATCAGGCGAACCATGCTGTAGACGCCAGTCAATTAAAAAATACCTTGCAGCACTTGGTTGAAGAAGAATTACAGACAATCGCGCTGCCGTTAGCCTTTCAACAATTGTTAATGCCAATTGCCCGCTATGCCGCATCCAACTTGCCTA
Source organism: Methylotenera sp. (assembly GCA_031417915.1). Lineage (GTDB taxonomy): Bacteria > Pseudomonadota > Gammaproteobacteria > Burkholderiales > Methylophilaceae > Methylotenera_A. The sequence goes on along the minus strand of JANOWN010000033.1, from coordinate 3,309 downwards.
GCGAACATGCCGTGGCTTTGCTCGGTGATTGGGAAACGCCAATCTCAAACAAGCCAGAAACTGTGCCAATGTGGCGCGCACTAGCAGATTTGTTGTTAAAGGAAAAAGGTGAGCCTCGCGAATCCATCGATAAGCGCCACGGTTTTTCTGCGACAGAGGAAGGTCGTGCACACAAGCAGGCATTACTCGATTTAATCAAAACGGTAAACGCGAAAAACTTGCATCGCGTGCGCGCGCTGCCCGCAATGGCGGACGACAGCAGCTGGCAAATGATTGCCGCGCTTTCTCAGCTGCTCAATTTAGCTGTCGCGCAGTTATGGCTGGTATTTCAGCGCGCGGGCGAGGTGGATTTTGTGGAAATTGCACAGCGCGCGACGCAAGCTTTATCTGATCATTTTGGCGAGCCGACGGAGTTGGCGCTTAAGCTAGATTACCAAATTCAACACTTATTGGTCGATGAGTTTCAAGACACTAGCCCAAGCCAAATCACGCTTTTGGAACGGCTCACACTGGGCTGGCAAGCCGATGACGGACGGACGATTTTTTGCGTCGGCGACCCCATGCAATCGATTTATCGCTTCCGCAAAGCCAATGTTGCGCAGTTTATTCATGCCTCCGAGCGCGGCATTGGCGACATTCAACTAAAAAAATTACAGCTTTATCGCAACAACCGCAGCTGCCCAGAGATTGTAGATTGGATTAACGCCACTTTCGCGACGATTTTCCCCGCGTTTGACGACGAAAAACAAGGTGCAATTCACTATAGACCGTTTATTGCAGGGTCTAATATCCATGCGCCTGCTGGCGGCATTGAAATTCATCCTATTATTAAACCTAATAGTCAAACGAACGACGACGCGCTGCAACGCGAAGCCGAACAAATCATCCGCATTATTCAGCGCGAGCGAGCAGAAAATCCCACTAAAAAAATCGCCATTTTGGTGCGCGCAAAAAAACATTTGGCGCCGTTAGTGACAAAATTGCGACGCGAACACAAAGAATTGAAGTTTCAAGCAGTCGAGATTGAAGCACTTGCAGGCCGCCAAATTGTGCAAGATTTGCTTAGCCTCACACACGCGCTGCATCATCGTGCGAATCGTGTGTACTGGCTGGCAGTGCTACGCGCGCCTTGGTGCGGCCTTACGCTGCATGATTTGCATGCGCTGGCGGCTAGCAATCATCACGCGACGATTTGGTCGCTGATGCAAAATGATGAAGTGGTAAAAAATCTTTCTACCAATGGTCAAGCACGCTTAAAACATGTTCGCGAAATTTTCACCGAAGCATTTGCCACGCAAGGACGCATAAATACCAGCCGCTGGATTCGAGGCATTTGGCTGATGCTCAACGGCACCGCCTGTTTGTGGGAACAAAGCGATATTGTAGACGTGCAGGCGTTTTTCGCCTGTTTGGATGACTTGGATCGTAGCAATCAATTTTCGCCCGAACGCATGGAGCTGGAAATTACAAAACTTTTTGCGACGCCCGACAGCACAGGTGAAAACTTGCAAATGATGACGATTCATAAATCCAAAGGCTTGGAATTTGATACAGTAATTTTACCAGGATTGGGCGCGAAAATTGGCGGCAATAATAGCGATAAACCGCTGGTATTGTGGGAGGAAGTCTCGATTGAAGATCAGCCTGAATTGCTTGCTGCGCCTTATATTCCCAAAGGTAGCCGTGATAAAAACCACGACGAAAATGTGAGCGCGTATGACTATTTAGAAACGCTGGAAAACGAGCGTGATGCCAACGAGGATGCGCGCGTGCTCTACGTGGCGGCCACGCGCGTGGAGCGAAAATTGCACTTGGTTGGCATTGCCAATCAAAATGCAAAAGCTGAAATAAACCCAATTAAAAACAGTTGTTTAGATTTGCTGTGGAACGCTGTTTCGCACGCTTTTAAAGCCTCTGAATTGACAGAAAGCGCTGCCAATAGTGAGGGTAACATCGCCAGCTTTACGCCGCGTTTGATACGTTTAAAACAGCTGCAAATACCTAGCGTGTTACAGCTAGAAAACGCCATTAAAATAACGCCAAATAAATTACAGACCAAACAGAGCTTACCTGTGCCAGCTTTAAACCTCGCCGCAGATGTAGGCTCGCTTGCGCATTTGTACATGGAAATGATTACCAATGATTCTTTAGAAAAGTGGCCTGCAAGCCGCATGGATACTGCCTCCCAGAGCATGCAGTTTTGGCTTTTGCAACGCGGCTATGCAAAAAATGAAGTTGAAAAACAAGTGCCGCAGATTATTGCCGCTTTAAAACAAACCATAGCAAGCTCAGAAGGCTCATGGATATTGGCTCCTAGAGCATCTTCTCAAGCAGAGTTAAGTATTACTTCTATAAACGAAAATGAAGCACAGGAACATCGCATTGATTTAACTTTTATCGAAAAAGACGTGCGTTGGATTATTGATTACAAATTTGGACTTGAGGTGAATGCTGAAATTGCAAATGCTGTAGCGCAGACCCACAAGCCGCAATTGACGCGCTATGCAAGCTTATTTCAACACGAAAATCTACCGATTAAAACCGCAGTTTTCTTTTTAAGTTTAGGTAAGTTAGTCGAGATTTAAGCTTTTTCATTCTTAAAATGTCTGCGCAAATACCACACCACAAACGCGATGCCGAGCGCGATAATGACATAGTGAAATTGATGAAAATATTTACCGAGTGATTCCCAATTTTCGCCCGCTTTTACGCCAATATAGCCTAGCGCCCAGCACCAAATAAATGAGCCCACAAACGTATAAACAATAAATTTAGTCATGTTCATGCGCGCCACACCGGCTGGAAAGGCAATAAACGTGCGGACTCCAGGCAATAAGCGCGCGATAAAAATAATAATTTCGCCATGATTTTTAAACCAACGGTCTGCCATGTCTAAATCTTTATGCGAAATCAACACGTATTTGCCGAATTTTTCTGCTAATGGCCTGCCGCCAAACATGCCCAAATAATAAGCGGGGATAGAGCCGACTACGCAGCCAATCGCGCCCGCCAGCGCGATTCCGAACAAAGTCATTTCACCTTTGCTCACCAAAAAACCCGCAAATGGCATAATAATTTCAGAAGGCAACGGAATGCACGCCGATTCAATCGCCATCAGTAGCACAATGCCGCCATAACCCATAGACGAAATTACGCCCATAATCCAAGTGGCAACGACTGCGATAATTTTTTCTAGCATTTTATTCTTTCAAGTTTCTAATTACGTAAAAAACCCAAGCTATAAACTTGCGGGCGCAATTTATCGCCCAAGGTTTTATAGGCTGCTTCAAACGCGCTGAAATCTACAGG
>JANOWN010000032.1:0-25381 GCA_031417915.1 Methylotenera sp. | reverse complement strand
ACTTCTACATGCGATTGTTTCATAGGATTTGGCTTAGCTTCAGAGTAATTGCTTAAAAGAAAAATTTACTACCCTGATTATCGCTAATTAGGGCTTATTCGTCAAATTAAACTCTTACATGATAGCAAATGATTATGTAGCGAATCGGCCTGTAGGCCTTATAGATATTGGCTTGCAGGGCATGCTTATTTGAATGTTATTTTCCAGGTAATTACTTCCTAGTTAATTATTTCTTTGTAATGAGAATGTCTTCCATCATTATATACTCCAAATCGCAGCCGTAGAACATATTCAGCGCATCGGTGGGCGAGCAAATCATCGGTTCACCGCGCCGATTCAACGATGTATTCAGCACCACCGCGTTACCGCGTAGCTTTTCTAAATGCTGGATCAGCTCGTAATAACGCGGATTCGTCTCACGCGTCACCACTTGCGCGCGCGCCGTGCCGTCTTCGTGCACCACTTCGGGGATGCGCGAATTCCAAGCGGGGTTCACGTCGAAAGTAAACGTCATATAAGGCGCTGGGTGATTAGTTTGCAGAATATCCTCGGCGACTGTGTCCAACATACTCGGGCAAAATGGGCGCCAGCGTTCGCGGTATTTAATTTGCGCATTGATGCGATCTGCCACACCAGGATAACTCGGATCGCCCAAAATACTGCGGCAACCAAGTGAGCGCGGGCCAAATTCCATGCGCCCTTGAAACCACGCCAAGGGATTTCCCGCTGCAAGCAACTCAGCGGCTCTTTTCGGTGCCTCTGCAACCCGCGTGCTTATTGGCTTGGCGGGGTGCTTCTTGCAAGCTTCCAAACATTCTTCGGATGTAAAACTAGGGCCCAAATACGCGTGTTCCATTTTGTGAATGATGTCACCCGCCTCGTTAGCCGCAAATGTAGCCGCGCCGAGTGAAGTGCCGTTATCGCCAGAAGCAGGCTGGACGAAGAGTTCTTTCACATGCGGCATGGCGATAATGCGTTGGTTTAATTTAACATTTAGCGCAACGCCGCCCGCCATGACGATTTTGCCCGTTTCTTTAATAATGTCACCGAGATAATATTCAATCATTTCAAGCGCAATTTTTTCCAGCAAAGCCTGCACCGAAGCCGCGTAATGAATATACGGATCATCAATTTCGTCGCCGCTGCGCTTGGGGCCCAGCCAGTCGATAAGCTTTTGTGTAAAGTAATAACCTTTACCGTTTTCTTTGTAACGTCGCAAACCAACCACATTGACGTATTCGGTATTGATGATCAGCTCGCCATTTTCAAACTTGGCCAAGCGCGAAAAATCATATTTGCTGGCATCGCCAAACGGTGCCATGCCCATGACTTTAAATTCTCCGTCCAGCATGTCAAAACCCAAAAATTCGGTAATCGCGCCGTATAAGCCGCCGAGCGAATCGGGGTCGTAAAATTCTTTAATTTTGTAGATTTTTCCATGTTCGCCGTAGCCAAAAAACGTCGTCGAATATTCGCCTTTGCCATCGATGCCGACAATCGCGGTTTTTTCTTTAAATCCGCTTAAATGATAAGCACTGGAAGCGTGCGCCAAATGGTGTTCTACTGACACAAACTTAGCATTTTTCAAACCTAATTCTTGCATCAATTTCAATGACTTATCGCGGTTACGGCGGAAACGACGATTACCGTTAAAAATCGCATCCAACGCCCTATCTGGCGCATACCAATGGCGCTTGGCGTAATGCCAGCGCGCATTTGTGCTAAGCGGAATTTCCGCATACGGAAACGCGACAATATCGACGTCTTCTGGTTTAATTCCCGCTTGTTTTAAGCAAAATTTCGCCGCTTCATACGGAAATTGATTCTTCGCATGTTTATCGCGAATAAAACGCTCCTCTTCCGCCGCCGCAATTATTTTCCCATCAATCAAAATCGCGGCTGAAGCGTCATGACCCAATGCGCCAGAAAGTCCTAATACAATCATTAATTCAACTCTTTATTATTAAAAATACCCGCTTTTTCAAGCGGTTTGACATCTGCGTAAATCACTCTAAATGTCTCCATAAAAGCATTATACAACGCATTGTCATCTTGCCAGTTCTGCATAAAACGGCGCAAATCGCGTGCATGCGCCTTCTCAAACATGAACACAAAACGATGTTGAATCATACTGTCCAAATCAATCAGTACCGGCTTGTTATTTACCATTTTGATATTGGTCGCTTTCATATCGCCGTGCGAGATTTGTAGAAAATATAGCTTGTAAAACAGCATAACGATGTTTTTTACCGCTTCTGCGCACGCCATTTTATCTTGCATTTGCGAAAAAAACTGTGCGGTATCGGGCGCATCGATATATTCTGCCAAAAAGTAAGCTTTGCAATTTAAAAGGCCAAAATTTTTGTTTTCAATTAAGGCAATAGGCTGCGCAGTAGCAATGCCTAAAATTTTCAAACGGTGCGCATTTGCCCACGAAACTGCCGCGCGCGTTTGCCGCACGGCGCGACTTAACCCATGCCAAAAACTTTTAATGTTGTAACGCTTAATAACAATTTTTTTGTCATCAATCTCAATCAAACCAACCGTGCAAGTGTTGCCTTTTTTAAGCAGATTTTGTTCAGTTAATAATGCACCCAAATCATTGGGAATATACAAATATTCATATGCCCTGGAGAACAATATCCATGAGCCTCCTAGGCCTTTTTTTGTAGCATATTTTTTCACGTCTGTACATTGCCTAAATACTTTTTTATCCGCGTAATTGCTGGCTATTTTTTGGCGATGTGCATTCGCCGTTTTTTTAATCAACCCTCCATCTGGCAAGGCTTCCCAGCCTCTTTTCTCTGCATATGTTTTTAGCAAATCAGCCAGCCAAGCCTCTACTTCCAGCACATCAAATTTTGACAATAAAACACTCAAATTTTGCAAGGCTCGCTGCTGACTTAAACGTGTAAATTTGCGAATGCCATCGCCATCTAACGTATAAATTTTATCGTTCTCAACGAGGAAATTTTTAAGGTACAAATCGGTCTGTAACAGACCTGCATTGTGATGTTTGGCGATTTCTTGCACTAAATTTTTAGCCAAAATAAAGCGCGCTTTTGTATCGGATTTTTGCCAAACCTGCTCTACATTTAAGCTATTGGCAACGGCCTCAAACACAAGCACGTAAGCGCCTTCTTGTGTTTGCCCCTGAAACAACAAGGCTGGCGTAGCAATTTTTGCTGCCAGCAAATCTGTGACTCCCGCCAAATCTCGCGCAAAATAGTGCGCCGCACGCGCATCGATAAACAGTTTTGCATAAACGGCCTTCTTCTGCCAAATTCCCTTACAAACCAAACGCTTATTGGGTATCACGCGCACCACTTCATCGCAAACCAAGCTAGCGCCATCGCTTAAATTTAAACTCAGCGCCAATTTTCCTGGTGCTAAAATTTGATGTAAATCAAACTGTTGCAAGGTGCGGAAATCTTTTGAGTAAATCGAGTGCTGACACCACGACTTCATCCACCGAAATATCAGTCATTTCAGCTTTTTTAATCACTTTGTGTTGTGGTTTGACTGGAAAAGGCCCAGTCGCGATGGGGCTAGTAGGTCCGTAAAGCCCAACAATCGGCACATTTGACGCGGCGGCAATATGAAAAACGCCACAATCATGCGCGATAAATAGGTCCAATCGTTTCATTAAAGCGATTAAATCTGCAACCGTGGTTTTGCCAACCAAATTGATGGTATTGGGCACATTTTTCTCGAATTTTTTAGCTAGAAAAGCCTCGTTATTCGTACCAGTAATCACAATGCTCAAGTTCGGAATATGCACCTGCAAAGCCTTGCCCAGTGCGATGTAGGCATCGATAGACCACAACTTTTTATCGTCTGCTCGGCGCGAATAAAAAAACTTCCAACCGTGCAATAAAGTCGTGCCGCAACCCAAATGAATATTGATTAAAACCGCATCTTTAGCTAGTGCCTTATTTGCCAACACATAGCCTGCTAGCAAACTCTCTGCCGTTTGCTGCGTTTCAATCACATAATTTCTATCTGCGTCAGTCACTTCCACATTAAGCTGTTCTGCCATAAAACGGAGTAAACATTCGGCATGGTGAATCGCCTCGGTTGAGGCTGGCACTAGCGTAAACGCAGTTTTGATGTTGTCTAATTTTTTGAGCGAATTTTTATTGAACACGAAAATTTTTGTATAATTTTTTGCCAAATCATCAAAAACACGGCTTTTTTGCGTGACATAAACCTGCTCAATATCGGGGTTATTTTCAAACACTTCCGCGCTCAATTTGTTCAGCGCAACCACATCGATATTGGCTTCTGGCCGATATTTGCGCAATAAGCGAATCGCTGGCGTGCAAAACACGTTATTGCCCGTGCTACTGGAAGTTAAAATTAAAATTTTATCGGTGCTAGCAATCGTCATGTGGTGCGTGTTTTCTTTTGTGATTTTTTAACAATATAACGACATAAGCATTTATGCCAAAGTGTTAAACGTGTAATTTCGAAATATTGTTTAAAAAAGCGTAATCTTTGTGTGCGCGTAAAGTTCTGGGTTCGATAATTCAGCGTAATTAAATCAGAAAACTTGAGCCATGCAATCAAAGGCGTAATGCGTGATTTTTCAAAATCAATCAATGCGACTTCAAAGTTTTCATTAATAAACATATGTTTATCATAAAGTGAGCGATGCTGCACATGCGCTTGGTGCAGTTTTCTTACCACAACTGTGAGCTGGCTAATCAGCTTAAGTTTTAGCGTACTAGCCTGCAATTTAGCTTGCCAATTATCAAGCGAAACAAAACCTTCAAGCGCTTCAAGCAACAAAATAGCTTGTGTGTGTTTACTTGCAAAATAAGCAATATTTGGCGTATTCAAATTGTGTTTCTGTAAATGTTGAATAATTTCAAATTCGCGCACAAACGTTGACTCTCCCGCAATGGGATGCCGCCAAGTACGACGCATGTGGCCTTCTTGGCGCTTCAAATAAAACCCATGTTTCCTGCCAACTTCATCGGCTAATTCAATAAAATTAACGCCGCTCCAGCCGCCGCGCTCACGATTTGGCGGCTCGAACCAATCGCCCGCATAACCCCATAGTTGCTCAAAGCTCGCCAATTGATGCTGCGCCAGTAAAGCCAAATGTTGTGGTGAAATAGGGCTTTGCAAAAAATTTCCTTTAAACTGTCGCTTATGCTCAAACTGTTTTTTAAATGTTTCGCAATTTTATCATTTCCCACCCTACATAAATTAGGTGCAGCGCTGGGCTGGATGATTTATTTTTGCTCGCCAAAATCGGCAAAAATAATGAAAGATAATATTAAAAACAGTAAGTTAGCCAAAAATTATACGCATTTTAAAAAGATTCTAAATGAAAATATCGCTGAAAATGGCAAAAGTATTTTAGAAGCTTTTGCTATTTGGCAAAAAAAAGAACCCGAATTATTAGCCTCAATTAAGCAAGTACACAACTGGAATGTCGTCAAAGACGCGCTGGCGCTGGGCAAAGGCATTATATTCTTAACGCCGCATTTGGGCTGTTTTGAAATCACCTCGATTTACTACGGCAGCAAGCACCCCATCGCCGTGCTGTATCGTGCGCCTAAAATGAACTGGCTGATGCCACTCATACAAGCTGGTCGCACGCGCACTGGCGTAACACTTGCCGAGGCCAATGCTAGCGGTGTGCGTAAGCTCATGCAAGCGTTGAAACGCGGCGAGGCGGTTGGTATTTTGCCCGATCAAATCCCCGCTGCGGGTGAAGGTGAATGGGCGGATTTTTTTGGGCAACCCGCTTACACCATGACACTCGCCAGCAAACTTGCTGAAAAAACTGGCGCAACCATAATTATGGCGTATGGCGAACGGCTTGCGTATGGCGCAGGTTATGAGATTCACCTGCAAAAAGTGGAATCGATTGCCACGCCAGCCTTGCTGAATAAGGCGATTGAGGCACAAATCGCACAAAAGCCTACGCAATATTTATGGCGCTACAACCGCCATAAACAAAGGCGTCACGCCTTGGGTAAAGAAACTTCCGTGCCGAATTAATCGAGCGCGGATTTTTCATCTACCAATCTTTTTTGAAATTTCTCGCTGTTAAATTTAGCCAAAAGCGCTTGTGAACGTGCTTCAACTTGCGCCCAAAAATCATCACTTTGCGGCAGATAATATTGCTTAAAAACAGCCCAGTCTTCTGCGCCCAAGCCAATTTGTTGCATCGAAAAATACAAGCCCGCGATGTCTTTCATCACAGCACTGCTATTGGGTTTAATGCCTTGTAACATGCGATGCAAATCGAGCAAATAATAGTTAATTTTACCTTGCTCTAACTCTGCTTTTTTTAAGGCAAAATGACACAGGTAAAAATCACGATGACAAAGCCCCGCACTGTGTAATTTTGCTGCCAATTGCGCTAAAGTCTTTAAAACATCTGCCCTGCAGACCGCATGGATATTGGCTTGCAGGCCTGCTCCGCAAACATCTTCCAACGTTATAATTTCGCCTAAATCTTCCGTCATCACAAAAGATTGCATGCTTGCTGGACTACGGCCTCGTTGGCCATAAGCGACCAACGACGTGGTCGGGATGCCAATTTCATCGAGTTTTTGAATCGCGCTGACTTCTGTCATCGCGCCAATAATTGGGGTTTTCCCACTTAAAAAACTTTTAAAAATCTCGCCCCAACCCACGCCAAAATGCTGCTTAATAAAGTAGCTTTTAGCGCCTAATTTAATCTGGCTGGTTTTGCGTCCAGGCACATCGCGAAAGACTTTGCCCTGCAAATGCATCATAGCATCAAACGTGTCTGCGCTTGCCAGCTGCTGGGATATGGCCTGTGGCACTTGTAATATGGTTTTTATCATCATTTAACTATGGCCTAGCCTACCTGATTGCTGTTCGCCCATTCGATCAGCAAACTGGCCTCTGTGGCCTCGTTGCCGCTTTGGGTTAGCATTTGCACATATTGCCGTGCGCTATTTTTTAAGGTCGCGTTATCTTGTGTGAGTAATTGCTGTAAAGCATTGTTGAAATCGGCCTGATTATAAGGTTCAGGAAGCACTGCGCCTGCGTTTGCAGCCTGAATATGGCTAGCGTAACCGCACACTGCAGTTACAATTACGGGCAATTGCGCCACCAGCGCCTCAATAATCACAATGCCCGCTAACTCAGCGCGCGCGGGGTGTGCCAACACATCTGCGCCTAGCATCAACTTGGCCACATCTGCCCGCCCGCCTACCTCTAGGCAGCGATTCAATACGCCTAATTTTTTGGCATCTGCTTTAAATTCGCTACTCGATTCGTGCTCGCCCACCGCGATTAACCAAGTATTGTCGCGCAATGATGCGGTCAAGCTAGCAAGGCCTTGAATCGCCCTATCCACGCCTTTTCTATCATAAGCCGAGCCCACGGTTAATATCACTTTTGCATCCATTGGCAGCGCAAAAGCATCACGTAAATATTGCCTGCATGTTTGTGCATCTAAACCTGCAAATTTCTCAGTTGGCACATGTGGCGGCAGTAAGTGAAAACGCGCATCTGACGTATGATAATGCGCTTGAAATACCGCTTGATCACTTTTAGTAAGCAATAGAATTTGTGTTTTACTGTTTGCGCCAAAAACCGCGTTTTCGGTTTGTGCAAAAAAGCGATAACGCGGCATTGAGCGGTACCAACTGCCATGCGCTGCTTGCGCTTTAGCCACATAGCACGGGTCTGCCGCAAAATACGCATCTAAATTCGCCATGCGATTAAAGCCCACCACGTAATCAAATTGACCATTTTTAACTTCACTCAACATGGCTCTAATTAAATATTGATGCCGTTGATGATTGAGCCAGCCGCAAGTGGGCAAAATTTGATGTTTAATTGAAGCATGTGTTGGCGTATCGCCACGCCATTCACCCGTTAAAATCGTGATTTCATGCCCAGCCTGCGCCAAATTATTGGCAATGCGGAGCATATCGCGCTGCACGCCGCCATAGGGGAAAACCTTAAAAATTAGAAATGCAAAGCGCAATTGGATGTTTTCTCAAAAGCAAAAAGCAAATTGTATGCGAAAATAGCCATTATGCAGCGCATTCTACTCATTAAAACTTCGTCCTTGGGCGATGTTATCCACAATTGTCCCGTGATTGCAGACATTCGCGCGCACTTTCCTAACGTGGAAATTGATTGGGTGGTAGAAGATGCTTTTGCGGATATTCCGCGCTTGCACCCGCAGGTGAAAAATGTGTTTACGGTGGCTATGCGACGTTGGCGCAAGGCTTTATTCAGCCCAAAAACTTGGCAGGAAGTTTCAGAATTTAAAAATTTAATTCAACAAAATCAATATGATGCAATTATAGACTGCCAAGGTTTGCTAAAAAGTGCACTCATTACGAAACAAGCGCGCGGCGTAAAACATGGCTACGATAAAAACTCCATCCGCGAACCGCTTGCCAGCTGGTTTTACGATAAAACTTATAATATTTCTTATCAGCAACACGCAGTTACGCGCAACCGCGCGCTGGTGGCAATGAGTTTGGGCTATGCGCCACCCACAAACGCGCCAGATTACGGAATTTCATCTAAAACCCTTAAAAATAATACCAGTAACATCGCCTCTGGAAGCCGCATGGGTATTGGCTTGCAGAGCATCTATATTATTGCATTTCATGGCACCAGTCGCGATAGTAAATTGTGGCCAGCGTCGCATTGGGTGGAGTTAGGCAAACAGCTCGCAAAACAAAATTTAAGCTTAGTGTTGCCGTGGGCTAGCGATGCAGAACAAGTACGCGCGCAAGCAATACATGCGCAAGTGCCCAATAGCGAAATATTGCCACAACTCAATATCCATGAGCTTGCTGGCGTAATTGCAAATGCTAAAGCGGCCATCGGCGTCGATACTGGCCTATCACACCTCGCCGTTGCGCTTAATATTCCCACAGTTGCGATTTACACTGACACCAACCCCGCGCTCACAGGCTTGCTGGCAGGCGTTCACACCGAAGCCATCAACCTTGGTGGAGTAGCCAAAACGCCTAATATAAGTGAAGTTTTGACTTCGCTTAAAAAAATTCTCTAAAAAGTTTAATATGACGACTTGAAATTAAATGTGGAATCCCCACATTTTGAATAGTGCTATTAAGACAGATTAACAGGGGAAACACATGCAAGAATCTCAAGAAAATAATGAAGAAACTCAGCCTGAAACAGTCGCTGAGCCAACATCTGAAGAAAAAATTACCACGCTAGAAGCGATGCTGGAAGAAGCCAAAGCGGGCGTTTTGTATGCGAAAGCGGAAGGTGAAAACATTCGCCGCCGCGCATTTGAAGATATCGATAAAGCGCGTAAATTTGCGCTAGAAAAATTTAGTGGCGAGCTTTTGGCAGTAAAAGATAGCTTGGATGCAGCGCTGGCTGTGGGCAATGCCGATGTGGAAAGCTACAAAAATGGCGTAGAACTTACCTCTAAACAACTTTCTCAAGTATTCGAAAAATTCAACATTGCAGAAGTAAACCCAGTGGGCGAAAAGTTTGATCCGAACAAACATCAAGCAATTTCAATGCTAGAAAATAGCGGCGAGCCAAACACGGTAACGAGCGTATTACAAAAAGGCTATACGTTGAATGACCGCGTGTTACGGCCTGCATTGGTGATGGTTGCAAAGTAAGACCACGAAATAGCCTTAATTTTTTTAAGGCTATTGAAAATAAAAAAAACCACCCAACATTACACTCAAGACGGTTTTAATTAACCAAGTTTATAGAACTAAATTGAAGGAAAAAGGAATTTAAAATGGGCAAAATTATTGGTATTGATTTAGGTACAACAAACTCTTGCGTCGCCGTGATGGAAGGCGGCAAACCACGCGTGATTGAGAACGCAGAAGGCACACGCACAACGCCATCAATTATCGCGTATCAAGAAGATGGCGAAATTCTAGCTGGCGCACCGGCTAAGCGCCAAGCGGTAACCAACCCCAAAAATACACTATATGCAGTAAAGCGTTTAATTGGGCGTAGGTTCGAAGAAAAAGAAGTACAAAAAGACATCAAGCTGATGCCTTATACCATCACCAAAGCTGACAACGGCGACGCGTGGGTAGAGGTGCGCGGCGTAAAAATGGCACCGCCGCAAATTTCTGCTGAAGTATTACGCAAAATGAAGAAAACAGCCGAAGACTACTTGGGTGAGGAAGTGACAGAGGCAGTGATTACTGTACCTGCCTATTTTAACGATAGTCAACGCCAAGCTACTAAAGACGCAGGACGTATCGCTGGTTTGGATGTAAAGCGCATTATCAATGAGCCTACAGCGGCTGCGCTTGCGTTTGGGATGGACAAACAAGAAGGTGACCGCAAAATCGCCGTGTATGACTTAGGTGGCGGTACGTTTGATATTTCTATCATTGAAATTTCTGAAATTGATGGTGAGCACCAATTTGAAGTGCTTTCGACAAACGGCGATACTTTCCTAGGTGGCGAAGACTTTGATAACCGCATCATCGACTTTTTGGCAGATGAGTTTAAAAAGGATAATGGCGGCTTAGATCTACGCAATGATTTATTGGCTAAACAACGCTTAAAAGAAGCTGCGGAAAAAGCCAAAATTGAACTCTCTGGCGCAACGCAAACTGAAGTGAATTTACCTTACATCACAGCCGATGCGACTGGGCCTAAGCATTTAGTGGTAAAACTTACCCGCGCAAAACTTGAAAGTTTGGTGGACGATTTAATCGAACGCACCATGGGTCCTTGCAAAACGGCCATTAAAGACGCAGGCGTAAAAATTGCAGATATTACTGACGTGATATTAGTGGGTGGTCAAAGCCGCATGCCAAAAGTACAAGAGAAAGTAAAAGATATTTTCGGCAAAGAACCACGTAAAGACGTAAATCCAGATGAAGCGGTGGCGGTAGGCGCGGCAATTCAAGGTGGCGTATTGCAAGGTGATGTGAAAGATGTATTGTTGCTAGACGTGACTCCACTCTCGCTAGGCATCGAAACGCTTGGCGGCGTGATGACTAAGGTGATTAAGAAAAATACCACGATTCCTACCAAGGCATCGCAAACATTCTCAACCGCCGATGATAACCAAAATGCGGTGACGATTCAGGTATTGCAAGGTGAGCGCGAAATGGCTTCTGCTAATAAATCGCTCGGACAGTTTAACTTAAGCGATATTCCGCCCGCACCACGAGGAATGCCGCAAATTGAGGTGACGTTTGACATTGACGCCAACGGTATTTTGCATGTAAGCGCAAAAGATAAAGCAACTGGCAAAGAAAACAAAATTACCATCAAAGCCAACAGCGGTCTTTCTGAAGAAGAAATTAAGCAAATGGAAGAAGATGCTGTTAAGTATGCCGATGAAGACAAAAAATATCGCGAACTAGTAGATGCGCGTAACGCCGCAGACGGCATGGTACACAGCGTGAAAAAATCGATGACTGAACATGGCGATAAGTTGGATGAAGCAGAAAAAACTGCTATTGAAACCGCCATTAAGGACGTTGAAGAAGTGCTGCAAAGTGACGACAAAGACGTGATTGAAGCCAAAACCAATGCGCTGATGGAAGCTTCGCAAAAACTGGGTGAGAAAGTGTATGCGGCGCAACAGGCTGAAGCCAATACACAAAGCGCTCAGCCAAGCCCAGAAGGCGAAAAAACGGTGGATGCCGAAGTGGTTGACGCTGAGTTTGAAGAAGTGAAGAAGGATTAAAGGCAGTCGTTAGTAGGTAGTCATTAATCGTTAGTGTTGTAATTAAGCACTAACGATTTTTGCATTTAAACTATCTACTCTCTGACTTAAAAACGAACGACCACCAACTAACGACTACGAACTAACAACTAAATTATGGCAACCAAAAAAGATTATTACGAAGTGCTAGGCTTAGGTCGCGACGCCTCAGAAGAAGAGATTAAAAAATCTTATCGCAAGCTTGCGATGAAATATCACCCCGACCGCAACCCTGACAACCCGAAAGCGGAAGAGCAATTTAAAGAGGCGAAAGAAGCCTACGAAACGCTCAGTGATGACCAAAAACGCGCCGCTTACGATCAATATGGTCATGCGGCGTTTGAGCACGGTGGTGGCAACGCTGGTGCTGGCGGCTTTGGTGGTGCAGGCTTTGGTGATGCATTTGGTGATATTTTCGGCGATATATTTGGTGGTCGCCAAGGTGGTAATGCTGGTGGGCAACGTAACAACGTCTACCGCGGCGCAGATTTGCGCTACAACATGGAAATTAGCCTAGAAGATGCCGCCAAAGGCGTGGAATCCAAAATTAGAATACCCGTGCAAAGCACTTGCGAAACCTGTAAAGGCTCTGGCGCCCGCCCTGGCACGCAACCTGTGACCTGCGGCACCTGCGGCGGACACGGTCAAGTGCGCATGCAGCAAGGCTTTTTCTCGGTACAACAAACCTGCCCAAATTGTCACGGCACCGGCAAAATGGTGAAAGACCCTTGCCCCACCTGCCATGCGGCTGGTCGCATTAAGCAAAACAAAACGTTATCTGTCAAAATCCCCGCTGGCGTGGACGAAGGTGACAGAATTCGCCTCACTGGTGAAGGCGAAGCTGGCGTTAATGGCGGCCCGACGGGTGATTTGTATGTGGTGATTCACCTAAAAACACACGCAATATTCCAACGCGATGGCGGCAATTTACACTGCGAAATGCCAATTAGCTTTACCAAATCGGCGCTGGGTGGCGAGATTGAAGTACCCACGCTGGGCGGCTCTGCCAAAATGAAAATACCTGCCGAAACGCAAACAGGCGCAGTATTTAGATTAAAAAGCAAAGGCATCAAACCACTACGGCAATCCGACCACGGCGATTTGATGGTGCACGTGGTGGTAGAAACGCCAGTAAGATTGACTGAAAAACAAAAAGATTTACTGCGCGAATTTGAGTCTAGCACCCAAGCCGATGCGGGCAAACATAGCCCGAAAAACAAAAGCTGGGTAGATAAAGCGAAAGACTTTTTTGGGTAACTTGTTTTAGATTTTCACACTCAAGCAAAAATGATAATTCTCAACACAGAAAGAGGATTCATTGAGGTTGAGAGCTGGGAAGATATTAAATCTCTGCCAGGTTTTGTCGAAAACCTCAACCCCGCCGAACATGAGCTAGATGCTGCTATTGGGTTTTATCCTTTTAAATATAAGGTTAACTGTGGCTTAACAACATGTCATCAGCCTCACATGAAAGGCTTTATAGTAAAAACAAAAAATGGAGTTTTAACTAATATTGGCAAAGATTGCGGTAAAACACACTTTGGCGTTGAGTTTGAAACCCTAACAAAACAACTAGATAGAGCTTATAAGGAATCTGAGAACCGAAAGAAATTAGACAGCTTTAAGTCTCAGCTCGAAGTGCTTGAAGATAATATAAATGAACTAAGGCATCAAGTTAAAGGCGTAGACTGGGTTTACAAAAATAGCAACGAATTAATAAAAGTAGGCGGTGACTGCAATGAGATTGTAGTACGGAAAATTACAGAAATGTCTAAAGCACGCGTTAGCACTCTCACCCTCTCAACAGAAGCTACCGAAGATGAAATTCAGATTATAGAAACATCACAATCACGACAAATTCAGCGTCCCCACATAATCACTAAAAATATTGCTGAAATAACAGGACTTTCTGTTTTTTATCCTGAAAATAATTTAAAAGACATTCTCGTGTTCGATTTGCAAAAGCAACTAGGTTTATTTAAAACTAAACCTGTAGATTTAATGACATATTCAGAATTACAAACTTGGGTAAAGTTTGTAGACTCAATAGAAAGCAAACTTGAAACAGTCAAACACACAATTAAAGCTGGTACGAACTTATTAAATTTAGAAAACCTCAAACCTTTTTCAGCTTTAATAATAAAATCCGAAGATAAAAAGAAGTTTTTATCTTTCATAACAAGCCTAATAAACAATTAAAACTAATCAATTTTATTTTAATTAAGCAAAAATAGATGCTCTGCAAGCAAATATCTACGCGTAGTGTCTGGTTAGCACTTCTAGCTAAAATCTGGCTTAAAATGTACTTATCACGCCTGAATGCTAGTATTTAAGCCATTTCTTACATTTCAGTTACATGCGCGCCATCAATCTGTAACATCCATTAGCTACAATAGAATCTCTTTACAAAAGGAGATTTACAATTATGAACCAAAAGTTCATCAATAACGTTTTTATCAATGGTTTACTGGTTGGAAGCTTGGCTTTATCTAGCTTACAGGCCAATGCAGAAGGTTTTCATGAAGGTAACAACAACAACGGTATCGCCGTTTCATCAACCAAGTTTTACCAATTACTGGCTAAAACCAATATGGATCACCTAGGTTACAACTTTGGTGCGCCAGATGAGATTCAAACGCTAAAAGATACCACAGGCGCTAAAGTAGGCTCTGTTTGGATTTATCATGATGCGGTGCAAAAAGAAGATGGCAAACAAGATGCACAGTTTGTGATTATTAACGGTAAATTGCAATACGCGACTTTATCTGATGCCTCATAATCAGATGATTTAGTTGAAGTGTAGTTTACTAAAGAAACAGCCCGCAATTGTGGGCTGTTTTTGTTTGTGCGCTCTTTTTATATGTGCTCATTTATTTGGAACTATTTTGTTAAGGTTGTAGCCTAATTAATGCTGTTATAGTTATTTGTTGGTAGGCGTTTATCGTTTGCTATTTGCTTTGGAAGACCGATGCGTGACTGGATTTATGATGGTCTGCCTCTCACCATTTAGTGACGTAATTTAATGCGCACTACTCTGCCTCGACTTGAGGCGCTTATGGAGGAGAGTTAATCATGGAACGTATTTATTTTTTAGCCCCAAATATTGAAATCACCAAAAAAATTGTTGATGTTTTATTGCTGGATAGGATAGAAGAACGTCACATTCATGTTCTGGCGAAAAGAAATACGCCGCTTGAAAATTTGCCAGAAGCGAGCTTTCTACAAAAGAGCGACTTCATTCCTGCGCTAGAACAAGGCATGGCAATTGGTGGGTTTGCGGGTATCGTACTTGGAGCGTTTGGGCTAGCCTTCATAGGCGATTTGAAGCAAGGTGGCATGATAATCTTAGCCTGCGCTTTAGCGGGTGTTGGCTTCGGTGCTTGGGTATCGAGCATGGTAGGAAGTAGTATCGGCAGTCGGCGACTTAAACAGTTTGCAAGCGCGATTGAGAACGGCGAGTTCTTGATGATGATTGATGTACCAGCCAAACGTGCCGACAGTGTCGAGCAACTGGTCAAAGACCGTCATCCAGAAGCTACTCACGGAGGCACCGAACTGACCCCATCCTTCCCTTAAACGTCATAGACCGTATTGATAGCACGATTAAATGCGCTAATTCAGCTATAAAATATATCTAAAATCAATATAAAACATCTGCCCTGCAAGCCAATATCCATGAGGCTTGCAGGGCAGATGTTTTTAATTATTTTAAGCTGTTTTGAATCGCAACTAACTCTTCATTCGCATCACTAAAATCTTCATACTTTTTACCAGTGGTGCGTGCATACCAATATTTGCTGTTCCAAACGTCGCCTTCAATTTTATGCAGCACGGCGTGAATCCAATTGGCAGTGTTGTCAGAATAATCTTGTGCAATGTTATGCGATTTGTCCCAATCGCCATTCAATGCGGCTTGCACGGCGATTTTAAGTTCGGCAGTCAGTAGCGCTTCTTTATTCATCAAAACTTGTTTATCCATTAAAAAATGCCAACTTTTTATGCCTTGGTAAACTTTTCAAAGCTGCTTCTGCCACACTGGCGCTAGATCTATCTGCATAAAATTTTGAAGCAATAATTTTGATAGGCGGATTTGCCCGCGTGTAGCGTGCGCCTTTGCCAGTCAAATGTGCTACAAATCGCGCCTCTAAATCGTTGGTAATGCCTGCGTAATAATGGCCATTTTTGCACACTAGCAAGTATAAAACCCAAGGCATATTGTCAGATTAACGTGGATACTCAGCTCGATTTTCATCGAGGATATTCTATGGTTCCCTTTTGGATGAACTCAATTTTGTAACCATCGGGGTCTTCAATAAACGCGATAACTAGCGTGCCATGCTTCATCGGCCCCGCTTCGCGCACCACTTTGCCGCCCTTTTGTTTCACTTGCTCGCAAGCGCTATAAGCATCATCCACCTCAATCGCCATATGGCCGTAAGCGCCGCCCATCTCGTAGCTGGTCTTGCCGTAATTGTAAGTGAGCTCCAGCACCGTGTTGTCGTATTCGTTGCCATAACCCACAAAGGCGAGCGTAAATTCGCCATCGGGATAATCGCTGGTGCGCAGCAATTTCATGCCCAACACATCGGTGTAAAAATTAATAGAACGTTGTAAATCGCCAACGCGTAACATGGTGTGTAAAACTCTCATTGTTTAGTCTCTTTTGTAATTTGAAGGTATTTTTGCATCAGTTGTTCCTGCATTTCCACAAAATCTGGGTTCAGCGGTATGCAATCCACAGGGCACACAATGACGCATTGCGGTTTGTCAAAATGGCCAACGCATTCGGTACATAAATTCGGGTTAATCTCGTAAATCTCCTGCCCCTGATAAATGGCGCCGTTCGGACATTCTGGCTCGCAAACGTCGCAGTTAATACATTCGTCAGTTATTAAAAGTGCCACTATTTACCCAATTTATTTTTAATCGCCGCTTCCACCGTGGGCGACACAAACTGATGCACATCGCCATCCAGTATAGCTACTTCGCGCACCAGCGTGGATGACACGAACATATATTGCTCGGAAGGCGTAAAAAATACGGTCTCGAGCTTTGGGTAGAGCTTGCGATTCATACCAGCGAGTTGAAACTCGTACTCAAAATCGCTGGCCGCGCGTAAGCCGCGCACCACAATTTGCGCGCCCTGCTCTTGCACAAATTGCATCAATAAGCTGTTGAAACCGACTACTTTCACGTTATCCGCTTTTTTAAACACGCTTTGCGCCAACGATACGCGCTCCTCTAGGCTAAACAGCGTGCGCTTATTGGTGCTGCCCGCCACCGCCACGATGACTTCATCAAACAAATCGGCGGCACGGCGTACAATATCCTCGTGCCCCAAGGTGATGGGGTCGAAAGTGCCAGGATAAACTGCGATTCTTTTTTTACTCATAATTAAGTGACCTTTATTAATTAAGCAGATTTTAGCAAATGGTAGAAAACATTACCTGTTTTATTTTGCTTAATCACTTGCCAATTTTCGTCAGATTTTATCTCAAATTCCGCCTCGACATAAATTACACCATTTTCGTTAAGATATTGATTTAAAATTGGAAATAGATTAATTAGCCAACCTTTATTATAGGGTGGGTCGCAAAAAATCACGTCAAATTTTTGTGGGTTATGAGCCAAAAATTGCAAAGCATCTTGGGTAATAATTTGGCAATTTTCAGCTTTTAATAATTGTTGATTTTGAATTAAAGACTTAAAAGCTAGGTTTGAATTTTCAATCATCACCACGTTTTTGGCGTTGCGTGATAAGGCCTCAAACCCAAACGCGCCAGTGCCCGCGAATAAATCGAGACAAGTTTTGCCCGTTAAATCTTGCCCTAACCAGTTAAACACGGTGATACGCACGCGCTCTGGCGTTGGCCGTAAACCTTCAACATCGGGAAATTTGAGCAAACGACTACGCCAAACCCCAGCATTGATGCGCACTTGATTAGTAGTGCTAGATTTTTTTGTGGATTTTGAAGGTGACAAAGTTTATTGAATTTAGCTAAAAACAATAGCTTACCAAATTTTTACATCGTCATTCTGAGCATAACGAAGAATCCAGAAATAAACTTACAGAGAACTGGATTCTTCGCCCAAATATAAAGCCTTGGGCTCAGAATGACGGATTGAGAATTTAGCTTGAGCTATTCTGCGCCGACTATCACGACAACGAAATTCTCAGGTTTAACGCGTCGTTGAAACGCATCTTTAATTTTCTTGGCGGTGACTTTTGAGATTTCTTTATTAAAATCATCAAGATAGGTCAGTGGTAACTTGTAAAAACCAATCACGCTCAAATAATCCAAAATTTTTCCATTGCTATCAATTCGCATTGGGAAGCCGCCAATTAAGTTATCTTTTGCAGCTTTCAGTTCTTTTTCGGTCGGGCCATTTTTAATGTATTTTGCCACCGTCGCGTTCACCACTTTCATCGCTTCGCCCGCTTGCTCTTTCTTGGTTTGCAGGCCAATTTGAAACGGTCCCAACTCGGCCATGGGCATAAAATAGCTGTACACGCTATAAACCAGCCCGCGTTTTTCGCGCACTTCTTCAGTCAGCCGCGAAACAAAACCGCCGCCGCCTAAAATATAGTTGCCCACATACAACGACCAGTAATCGACATCGCCACGCTTAACGCCAGGCGCGCCCAGCAGAATATGCGCTTGCGAAGCAGGATGTTTAATGTTTTGTACGTTTGCAGCGGTCAGTAAAGGCACCTCTGCAAGCCTCACCAATGCTGGGCTCTGAGGCAGGTCTTTTGAGATTTTTTCCGCGACTTCACGCGCTTGCGCTTCTGTCATGTCGCCAATCAGCGCAATCACCGCGCTTTTTGCGCTATAAAACGTGTTGTAAAACGCTACCAAATCATCGCGTTTCATCGCAGTTATCGTGTCAATCTCGCCACTTTCATCTAATCCATACGGGTGATTTGGGTACAGCGCTTTCATAAACGCTTTGTTAGAAATACTTTCTGGTTGGGTTTCCGCCTCTTTCAAACCGGCGATAATGCGTGTTTTTTCGCGGTCTAAAACCGCTTGTGGAAAGTCAGGTTTATGCAAAATTTGCTTAAAAGTTTCCAGCGCTTTTGTACTTTCTGAAGTCAAGGTTCGCAGCTTAAAAGCAGCGCGATCTGCATCTAATTCACCACCCAAAATTGCGCCAATATCAGCAAATTTGTTAGTAATCACTTCCTCGTTCATGCCTGCTGCGCCTAGCGTCATCATATATCTTGTAACGCCAGCCACGCCCAATGTCGCTTTGGTGTCGCGCGCGCTACCCGCAGGGAAATTCACTGCTAAATCAACAATTGGCAAGTCGTGATTCTCGACAAAATACACGTCTGAGCCTGATGTGGTTTGCCAATGTTGAATTTTAACGGCAGCGTTTGCAACTGTTGAAATTGTAACTGCCGTAATTAATATAAAAAGTTTTAGTACATTCATCATTTTTTCTGGATTCCGTGGTTCGCTTCGCTCCCGTCGGAATGACGGGGTTAAAGCATTAAGTCTTAAATTTAGCGAGACTTTATTTCAACTCCTAAAACTTGAAAACGTTAAGCGAGACTAGGCGCGGAACGCCGACGTGTACGTTTTGTACACGAGGTGTTTTGCAACAGCGTATCGCGAAGCGATTTAAAGTTTTTCATTATCGTACGTAAGGTTTGGCTGGTTTAGCATTCGGATCAATCGGCTGCGGGTCAAGCGTCGCCACCGTCATATTATCTTTAATCAAATATTTCTTCGCCACCGCTTGAATTTGCTCAGAAGTCACCGCTTTTAATTTTGCAGGGTATTCATCTAGCAAGCGCCAGCTGTAATTCATCGTCTCTAGCTGGCCGATTTGCATACCTTGGTAAAACATACTGTCGCGCTGATACACGTCAGAAGCAATCACCGCGGCTTTTACGCGATCTAGCTCTTGCTGGGTCACGCCGTTTGTTTTAATTCTTTCAATTTCCGCTATTAACGCAGCCTCAAGCTCGACCACGGTTTTGCCTTCAGATGGCGTGCCTACCAGCTCAAACAAGGCTTCTCGCCCACGCGAAGTGCTATCGTAACCTGCGCCTACATCCACCGCCAATGCCGTCTCGCGCACCAGTTTTTGATTCAATCTGGCAGAATCGTTGCCACTCAGCACTCCTGCCAAAACATCCAGTGCATAAGGCTCCCAGGCTTGTTCCGGTGTGACTGCACCACTGGATAATTCAAACCCCACTAGCGTAGGCACATGAAAACCCATCGTCAAATACGGCAACTTGCCTGGCGCTTTTACCACCACGCGTCGCTCACCAATTTGCGCTGGCTCAGTTTGCGGTTTACGCATCGGTAAAATACGCGGCTTTAAAGCACCAAAATATTGCTTGGCAAGTTTTAAAACATCAGCCGTTTTTACATCACCAACCACAACAATGGTTGCGTTATTGGGCGCATACCAAGTGCGGTACCACTCACGCGCATCGGCCGCAGTCATATTTTCCAAATCGTTCATCCAGCCCACCACTGGCCGTGCATATGGGTGCGCTTTAAACGCAGTCGCTTGAAATTGCTCATTCACCTTGGATTGCGGTTTGTCTTCTGTACGCCAGCGACGTTCTTCCATCACTACTTGAATTTCTTTAACAAACTCTGCATCGGTAATCTGCAAATTCGCCATGCGGTCAGCTTCCAGCTTGAATGATAGCGGCAATTTAGATTTTTCTAACTGCTGAAAATAACAGGTGTAATCTTGCCCAGTAAATGCGTTTTCTTTGCCGCCAGCGGCTGCAACCATGCGCGAAAACTGTCCTGTCTTCACTTTTTTTGTGCCCTTAAACATCATGTGTTCTAGCACATGCGCCACGCCCGTTTTGCCGTTCACTTCATCCAGCGCACCCGCGCGATACCACACTTGCGAAACGACGACTGGCGAGCGATGGTCTTCTTGCACCACCAATTTTAAGCCATTGCTGAGCTTAAACTCTTGAATATCGGCAGAAAATGCAATGACCGGGACTAAGCTTAAAATAAAAAGTGAAATTTTTATAATTTTTACCACAGCGTACTTTCTCGAATAGTAATGAATGAATTTGCACACTAATGACACGCGCAAATTTGGTTTAGTTCGTGCGCGCACGCCAATTTACGATTAAAATAGCACGATGTTCGAATTTTTAAAAAAGAAACCGCAAGAAGAAGAAGCAAAACCTGCAGACATCTCAGCAGAAACCGCAAAAACTTCGGAAGTTGCAAAACATGCTGAAATCCCGTCACAACCTGAGCTGAGCTTTACACAGCGTTTAAAGCAAAGTCTCTCCAAAACCCGCAATTTGCTTGGCTCGCAGCTCAACAGCTTATTTGGTGGCGGCAAAATTGATGCAGAAACTTATGAAGAGCTAGAAACGATTTTGCTTACCTCGGATATTGGCGTAGCTGCGACGCAAAAACTTTTAGACAATTTAAAAAAACGTGTAAAACGCGAAAATTTAGAAGATACTTTTTTATTAAAGCATGCGCTTAAAACGGAGATTTTAGCCGTTTTAACACCGTTAGAGGTGCCACTGCAGACCAATAACCATGGGCCTTGCGTGATTATGCTTGCAGGCGTAAATGGCGCAGGAAAAACAACCACGATTGGCAAACTCGCCAAGCTTTTCCAAAGCCAAGGCAACAGCGTTTTAATCGCCGCTGGCGATACGTTTAGAGCCGCTGCGCGCGAGCAATTGCAAGTATGGGGCGAGCGCAATAATGTGCATGTAGTCGCCAGTGAAGGCGGCGATCCAGCCGCAGTGATTTTTGATGCGGTCAATTCTGCCATCGCCAAAAAAATCGACATCGTCATCGCCGACACCGCAGGCCGCTTGCCGACACAATTAAACTTGATGGGCGAAATCACCAAAGTAAAACGCGTCATAGCCAAGGCCCTGCCAGGCGCGCCGCACGAAATTTTGCTAGTAATTGATGCCAACACCGGCCAAAATGCAGTCAGCCAAGTCAAAGCCTTCGACGACGCACTTGGCGTGACAGGTTTGGTGCTCAGCAAGCTCGACGGCACCGCTAAAGGCGGCGTCATTGCTGCCATTGCAGAAGCACGCCCTATTCCGATTCGCTTCATTGGCATCGGCGAAGCGATTGACGATTTACGGCCGTTTAGTGCGCAAGAATTTGTTGATGCGTTATTTGACTAAATATGAATAAAGTTTGGTTATAATAATTTATGATTACTTTCGACCAAGTCACTAAGCGTTACCCTGGCAGCCACGAGTCACTCACCAACGTGAGCTTTAGCATCGAGCAAGGCGAGATGGTGTACGTGACTGGACATTCTGGCGCGGGCAAAAGTACGCTACTGAAGCTGATGGCGGCGATTGAGCGGCCTACTTCGGGCACGGTGTTAATTAATAATCAAAATGTGAGCAAGCTTAAAGAATCCACTTTGCCTTATGTTCGACGTAAATTTGGCTTGGTGTTTCAAGACCACAAGCTTTTATACGATAGAAATTGCTATCACAATGTAGCCTTACCGCTGGCGATTAACGGTATTACGGGCGCAGAGGCTGGTAAGCGCATACGCGCGGCGCTAGATAAAGTGGGTTTGCTGGACAAAGAAAAAGCGATGCCGATTACGCTTTCTGGCGGCGAACAGCAACGCCTAGCAATCGCACGGGCGGTGGTTTCTAGGCCATCAATCTTAATTGCGGATGAACCTACAGGCAATTTGGATAAAAATTACGCTGCGGATATTTTGACGCTGTTTAACGCTTTTCAACAAGTGGGCGTAACGGTGATTATTGCCACGCACGATGCGTTAGGCAATTTGGGCGACAAAAATAAAATTTTGCATTTAGACCACGGCAAGTTAGTGACCACTGAGGTTTCTGCATGAATGCATGGCTGACACAGCATATTCAAGCGCTACGATTGGTGTTGCGGCGCTTTAAAAGCAATAAACTCAGTACGCTGTTGATATGCTTGGCGATTGGCGTGACATTTGCCCTGCCGAGCATATTATATGCGGTGTTAGACAGCGTAAATGGCTTGGCGAATAATGTAAAAAATGAGTCGCAAGTGAGCGTTTTTTTAAAATTAGACCATGATGAAAATGCCGTGACCGCGATTAAAACCGCGCTCGAAAGTAATGCGAATATTAAAAACTTTAAGTTTGTAGCAAAAGAGGACGCACTTAGCCAATTGCAAACCGCCGATACAAATAACGACGTACTAAATTCGCTGGAAAACAACCCACTGCCAGACGCTTTTTTTGTGGAGCCGAGCAAGCTAGACGCTGATTCGATTGAAAGCCTTAAAAATAATCTAAGCAAATTAGATGGCGTGGACGAAGTGGTGGTGGATGGCGCGTGGATAAAACGCTTGAATTATTTATTGGCGCTGGGCAAAAAAGCTATGCTGATTATCGCGAGTTTGCTGGCGTTTGCATTGGTAGCAGTGATTGGCAACACAGTGCGCATGCAAATTGTAACGCAGCACGCAGAGATAGAATTAAGCCGCTTAATTGGCGCGACCAAAAGTTTTATTCGCCGACCATTTTTATATGCAGGCAGCCTGTATGGCTTGCTGGGTGGGCTATTTGCGCTATTGATTACTTTTGCGGCGATTTATCTTTTTAACCAATCACTCGCCCCGCTGGTGGCCGAATATCAAACCAATTTCTCGTTAAACTTCCCCAATTTATTCACTTGCGCTATTACCTGTTTATTTGCTTTGGCGGTTGGGCTAATCTCAGCCTATCTTGCCGTGTCAAAATCTTTGTTCAAATCCAGCCAATAATTTCCTAATAAATTCTTACAAAACTTTACATTTTTGAAACTTTTTGCCTCTAGCACTCTCCAACCGAGAGTGCTAAAATGTAATCACTTTAAAAAAGGAGTTTCATCATCACCGCTTTAACTATACCGTCGATTTCGTCATTAGACAGTTTTGATCAGTACATGCGTGCGATTAAGGCTTTTCCGCTATTGAGCGCGGAAGAAGAGCACGATTACGCAACGCGCCTAAAAAATAATAATGACCTGGAAGCCGCGCAGATGCTGATTGTCTCGCATCTGCGTTTAGTTGTGAGCATCGCTCGCGGCTACACGGGTTATGGTTTGCCGCAGTCAGATTTGATTCAAGAAGGTAATATCGGCTTGATGAAGGCCGTAAAACGCTTCGATCCAGATCGCGGTGTGCGTTTGGTTTCATTCGCCATGCATTGGATTAAAGCTGAGATGAACGAATTTATTGTGCGCAATTGGCGCTTGGTGAAAACCGCGACGACCAAAGCACAACGTAAATTATTCTTTAATTTGCGCAGCATGAAAAACGGCCACGACACCTTGCACTCAGATGAAGTCAAACGTATTGCGCGTGAATTGAAGGTAAAACCTGAAGAAGTGATGGAGATGGAATATCGCTTGAACGGGCATGAAATCTCGCTCGACGCGCATATAGACGACGATGGCGATGAAAGCTTTAGCCCGATTGCTTATTTGGAAGACGAAAGCCCAGAGCCTTCTGCGTTTTTAGAGACTCAAGAAAACGAGCAATTGCAATCTAAAGGCTTAAGCAAAGCGTTGATGGGCTTAGATGAGCGTAGCCGCCGCGTGTTAGAAGCGCGCTGGTTAAACGAAAATGCAAGTTCAACCTTGCATGATTTAGCCGCAGAGTTTGGCGTTTCTGCAGAACGTATTCGTCAAATTGAGCAAAAAGCCATGCAAAAGATTAAAGGCATGCTCCTGCAGGCCGCATGAATATTGCCTCGCAGGGCATGTTTTTACAAATAAAAAAGCCGACCTTAAGTCGGCTTTTTATTACGCATTCAAGTTTATGCAGCTTTGGTTTCTGCTTCACTCTCAAACGCCAAGGCATTGCCCATATGTTGACGCAACACTTGTAAATCAGTCATTTGCGCACGAATACTTTTCTCGATATTTTCAAGTTCCAAAATACGATCTTCCAAGGTATCGGTCGCTTTATAAATACGTTTAATACTTTCCAAACGACGACGTAATTGCAATTGATGCTCGCGTACTTGTGATTCCATTGGCGCGATTACCGCCTTGAGCCAGTTTTCTACATCGCGATTCGCCACTTCGTACACATGAATCACGCGACTCGCCAGCGTTTCAAAAAACTTTGTAGTTAGCGTCATTTTCTCGTTGGCAATCATGTTCAGCGCTGTGTTAAATTGCTCTTTATAAGCGCGCTCCAGCTTGGCCAACTCTTTTTGATAACGCAATGTTGAAAACGCTGGTGGCTCCGATTTACGCAAGCCGTGCTCTTTGCTGAACTTGTCGTACATCACATCCATCATTTTCTTAATCTCATCAATTTGTGCATCTGACGACACCAAACGACCTTTAAGATCCAAGAAAAAGTTATCCATCGCATCGCGGATGGTTTTAGTGAAACTGGCTTTCACCATGGTTTCGCGGGTGGTGTGCACTTGTACTTTTAGCGCCTCCATGCCTAGCAAGGTGAACAATTTATTAGTTTGTTGCGAAAATACGCTACGAAGCGCCTGAAAGCGTTGCAAACCTTTTTCAAAGTTTTCTTTGTCCACTTTCACTTTGTTCATCATGTGCTCAACCACGTCTTCATTATTGCCGCGCAAGCCACGCAACTCTTCCAGCTGTTCCACTACACCAGCAACGCGCGAATCTAAAATCATGTTTGAGTTGCCGATTAAATCTTCAATCTCGTTTTTGGTGTTGTCGCGCAC
>JANOWN010000031.1:0-16256 GCA_031417915.1 Methylotenera sp. | reverse complement strand
GCTACCGCACAAGCAAACTATGCCATTTCGAATGTATTAATGCCTTATTGGGATGACTTAAATCCTGGTGGGGTGGCTGGGCGAGTCAAATACCAGACTATAGGAACGCAATTCATTATTTCATATTTGGCAGTACCGCCTTTCTCAGGTGGTGGCACTGCCACATTTCAAGTGATTTTGAATCAAAACGGTACAATACGGTACAACTATCAAACAACCTTTAGTCAAGGCTCCACCGCTACTGTTGGGTATCAAATCAGTGCAGCTGATTTGGTGCAAGTTTCAAGTGATACAGCAAACTCAATACCTAATAATACGACTATATTATGGACGCGTATTGCGCCTTCACTCATCAATTTAAAATCGGTGGCAACTGTATCAGACCCTGTCAATAACGTGACTAACCCTAAAAACATACCTGGTGCAGTTGTTAGTTACACCATTAATGTTAATAATGCCAGCCAAGGCGTTGTGGATACGAATACAGTTTCTATTACTGATCCAATCCCCACCAATACCGAGATGTTTACTGGCGGCTTAAGTGCAACAGCACCGTTCACATTTACCGATGGCTCACCTGCTAGCGGCTTAGCCTGTACTTTTGTTTCGTTGGCAAGTGCGACTGATTGTATTGAATTTTCTAACAATGGCGGTGCAACATGGATATACACGCCTTCTGCTGCTAGTGATTACGACCCTTTAGTCACCAACATCCGCCTGCGCCCAACTGGGGTGATGAGTGGCGACACAGCTCCCGTTGCATCGCCCTATCCAAACTTTAATATCAGCTTTAAAGCACGAATAAAGTAATTTAAAGTTTACATTTTTTAATAAGCCAATAATCCACACTGGCTTTGCCTGCACCACCAAATAATAACGGCAGAAACATCACAATATACATCAGAGGCAATTTGTAATTGCCAAAGCCATCATTGTATTCGTCGATAATACGATAACCTTTAAGCAAGTTGCCAAAGGTAGTGTAATGATCTGGCCAGTGCACGCTGGCGATGGCGACAATGGTTAATATAATCAACGAGATACTAAAGAAACGCGTTGCTAAGCCAAGCACCAAGGCAAATGCGCCAACGATTTCAAAGAACATCGAGAGGTTCCAACTGACATCGGGCGGTAATAAATTAAACGGGAATGGAAACGTTAAGTCGGCAAACCAATTGGTGCCATGCAGTTTTTCAAAACCTGCTTCGCCGAACTCCCAAGCTAATATTAGCCTTAATGCTAGTTGTGGCAACCAAGTACCAACGGCGTTTAATTTAGCGCGAACAACATCATATAGTGAAAAAACTTGAGTGAATGGCGACATTTGCTTACCTTCTAATTAATTATTGTAAACATTAGTCGTTTCTGATGCTAAACCCTTACACTAGAATGTATTTTTGGTGCTTTAGCTCGGTATTTAAAGTAAAGTCTAATACCCAACAGAAAAATCAAAGCAGCCGCATAATACAATGGCTCTGTGACGTCTTTTTTAACCAATAATAAATAGTGCACTACCGCCAAAATAGCGATTAAATACACGGCCTGATGCAGTTTTTTCCAATTGGTTTTTAGGCGTTTAATCGCATAGCTATTGGAAGTAACGGCAAGTGGGATAGTGAGTATAAACGCGGCGAAACCTACTAATATACGCGGATGTTTGGCAACGTCTTTAATGATGTCCTCCCAAATGAAGGCATAATCTAGCCAAACATAGGTAATGATGTGCTGGCAGGCATAAAAGAACATAAACAAACCTAATATTCTACGCAGTTGGATTTGCCACACCTGCCCTGTCAGCAAGCGAATTGGCGTCATGCTAAGGGTGAAAAGCAGAAAAACCAGCGCCCAAGTGCCAGTAGAATGCTCTACAAATTCAATCGGATTTGCGCCTAAATTTTCGTGAAAACCCAACCAAATAAGGCGCGCTAGTGGCAATAAAGCTAAAACCCACACAGCTGCTTTAATATAATTAATTTGTTGTTTGTTCATATTAGAAATTGTTAAATAAATCCATACCTGCGTATATCTGACCTACTTGTTCTGCATAACCATTGAACATTTTAGTTTTGATGCGGCCGCCGAATAAGCCCGCACCTATTGGCTTCTCAGATGATTGTGACCAACGTGGATGATCCACTTCTGGGTTCACATTGGCATAGAATCCATACTCACTTGGGCCAGATTTTGCCCAAGTGGTAAGCGGCATTTTTTCTACGAAACGAATCTTTACAATGGCTTTTGCGCCTTTAAAACCATACTTCCACGGTGTTATCAAGCGCACAGGTGCGCCATTTTGGTTGGGTAGTACTTCGCCATACAAGCCAACTGCTAATAATGTGAGCGGGTTTGTAGCTTCATCCATCCGCAAACCCTCAATATATGGCCAATCCAATATTGGCGAGCGCACACCAGGCATAGTTTTCGGGTCATTTGCGGAGATAAACTCAATATACTTGGCATTGCCAGTTGGCTCAGCCCATTTCACCAAGCTCGCTAGCGGTAACCCAATCCAAGGAATCACCATAGACCACGCCTCCACACAGCGGTGGCGGTAAATGCGCTCCTCTAATGGCGCTAGCTTCATTAACTCTTCAATGCTGATGGTTTTAGACTTCTTGACTGCACCTTCGATGCTAATAGTCCAAGGACGCGGCTTAAATAGTGAGGAGTTTTTGGCTGGGTCAGATTTATCGGTGCCAAACTCGTAATAATTATTGTAAGTCGTCACATCTTCGTATTTGGTAAGCTTTTCGCCAACGCCGTAGGCGGTTTTGCTGTAGGCAGTGATTTTTTGACGCGCTAGATTTTGAACTGCTGCTTTTTCAACTTTTGCAGGTGCATTGGCGCGCCCGAGTAGCCTAGCGTCTCCCTCTGTCGTTCCGCCAGCAATGTTTGCTGCGCGTGTTTTTGTCGATAATAATAGTGCAGAGCCAGCAACTAAGCCAAACCCAGCGGCTTTAATAAACTCGCGTCGATTATCAAAAACATCGCGTGAAGTGATTTCGGAAGGTTGAATATTACTAGGATTGCTGGCAGATTTGTTGGTAATGATCATGGGAAAGCGCCTTTTGTAAAAGTATATTGATGCAACTTAGTCGTCCATTTAGTACAAACCTTACAAACAAATGAGCTAATTATTCAGTTTTTTAATTGAAGCTTCAATTTCATTGGCCAAACCGCCTTCACCCATGTTTTTCGCCATCTTCAGCGCATCAGCCAGCATCGTTTTTGCGCCTGCCGCATCGCCGCTTAGCATCTTAATTTGTGCTAATTCGTAACTGGCTTTTGCTTCGTAATAAGCGCCTCCATTGTCTTTTGCAAATTGAATGAGTTTGCTGTAAATTTTTTCAGCGTTCGGGTATTCCTTAGCTTTTTCGTAAACTTTGCCTAAAGCCAAGCTGGCGTTGGCGTATTGATCCAAGCTACCCGATTTTTGCTGCATCAACATGCCTTTTAATTGGTGCTCAATGGCCAAATCATGCTGCCCAAGCGCGCTGTAGGTGCTGCCTAAACGCTCAAGGCTATCGGCTCGCTCATTATCATTCATTGTAAGCTTGTAACCCGCTAAATAGCTGGTTAGCGCAGCATTTAAGTCATTGTTTTGCGCTTGCGCCTCACCGATTAAATTGTGATTAATCAGCCTAAATTTATCATTCTTTTCAGCTTCGCAAATCTTCAAACTTTTTTCATAGCTGGCAATCGCGTCCGTATATTTTTTGTTTCCTAAGTGCAAATTACCGATGAGCAAATACGAAATAATGGCATCAAAGCCAAGCTTTGATTGCTTCGCAGCTAATTCAAGCACGCTTAAAGCCGCGTCATATTTGCCTTGCGCACCCAATGCCCTACCCTTACACAACAAAGCGTTGTGATTATTGGCTTCTTGTTTCAAAATTTCGTCAGCTATGACAATCGCGTTAGCGACATTACCTTTGTCTAAGGCTGAATTACAAGCAGCATTTTTTTCAGAAAAGTCTTGCGCACTTGCATTAAAACTTATAAAAAACAAAATAGTAAATAATTTTATTAAAGTATTACTTGAGATTATTGCATGTTTCATTTCTTAAACCTATTCAAAAAAATATGACTAAAAAGTGCGTCTAAAAAAGTGTTGTTTGCGTTTTGGCTTCACTGTCAGACGCAGCTGATTCAGACTTAGTTGCCAATAAGCTGAGTAATCCTGCTTCATCAATAATTGCGACGTTTAAATCCTGCGCTTTTTCTAGCTTACTGCCCGCCTCCGCACCTGCCACGACAAAATCTGTTTTCTTGGAAACGCTACCGCTTACCTTGCCGCCAGCCTCTTCTATTAAGGCTTGCGCGGCATCGCGGCTTAAATTGGGCAGCATGCCAGTGAGCACCAAAGTTTTACCTAACAACACACCTGCAGCCCTTTGTTTACCTGCTATTTCAGGCCATGTTACGCCTAAATCTTGCATCGATTTGATCACGTCGCGATTATGTGGCTCGCTCAAAAACTGCAATATCGATTCTGCCACAATCGGCCCGACATCATTTACTTCAAGCAATGCTCCAGAAGACGCATCCAGCAAGGCTTGCAGGCTACCAAAATGTGCGGCTAAATCTTTAGCCGTGGCTTCACCCACGTTGCGTATGCCCAAGCCGTAAATAAAACGCGCCAACGTGGTACGTTTGCTTTTGTTCAACGCATCAATCACGTTTTGCGCTGACTTCTGCGCCATGCGCTCCAAATTGGCCAATGTCGCCACATCCAGCTTATAAATATCGTCCAAATGATGCACCAAATTGGCCTCAACCAATTGATCGGCCAGTTTTTCGCCCATGCCTTCAATATCCAAAGCGCGGCGCGATGCAAAATGCGTAATCGCCTGCTTGCGCTGCGCTGGGCAAAACAATCCTCCCGTGCAACGCGCCACCGCTTCATCCGCAGATCGTTCAATGTGCGAGCCACATTCTGGGCAAGCGGTAGGCATGCTGAAAAGGCTCGCCGTTATTGGCCTGCAGGCTATATCTACCGAAACTACTTCTGGAATCACATCGCCCGCACGCCGCACAATCACCGTATCGCCGATGCGAATATCTTTGCGGCGCATTTCATCTTCGTTATGCAGCGTGGCGTTAGTCACCGTAACGCCACCCACAAACACCGCTTTCAGGCGCGCCACGGGCGTAATCGCGCCAGTACGGCCTACTTGCACGGTAATATCCTCTACGAGCGTTGTAGCTTCTTCTGCGGGGTATTTGTGCGCAATCGCCCAGCGCGGAGCGCGCGAAACAAAGCCAAGTTCGTTTTGCTGCGCAAATTGATTGACTTTGTAAACCACGCCATCAATATCGAACGGCAAGCTTGCACGCTTTTTACCAATTTCATTAAAATATGCCAACAAGCCCGCTGCGCCTTGCTTTACGTCACGCAAAGCTGAAACTGGAAAATGCAAATCAGCCAGATATTGCATAGCTTCAGAATGTGAATTTAGTGTTGGCGTATTTTCGGTTTCATGCGTTACTAATTCTCCTAGGCCGTAAGCAAAAAAGTGTAGCGGCCGCGAAGCGGTAATTTTAGGATCGAGTTGGCGCAAACTGCCCGCCGCTGCGTTGCGCGGGTTGGCGAACAACTTAGCGCCTAGCTTTTCTTGCGTAAAATTAAGTTGCTGAAAATCTTTTTTAAGCATCAACACTTCGCCACGCACTTCTAATAAAGCAGGCGGCCTTGAAGCTAATACCCCGCGGCACCCTCTCTCCAACTCACTTCGGGAGTTAGATTCACCTTGTATCCGGGCTGGGATAGCGCGAATCGTGCGCAAATTATGAGTGACATTTTCGCCTGTATAACCATCGCCGCGCGTGGCGCCCTGCACAAATAAACCGTTTTCGTAGGTTAAGGTAATCGCGAGGCCGTCAAACTTGGGCTCTACCGCGTATTCTACTTGCTCAATTCCCCCTTTTTCAAAACCTAGGCCATCGCGAATGCGTTTATCAAACGCCAGCAATTCATCGTCGCCAAACGCATTAATAAGCGATAACATGGCTTGGCGATGCGTGACGCTATCAAAAGCGCCAACCACGCTACCACCTACGCGCTGAGTGGGTGAATCTACAGTAATTAGTTGTGGGAATTTTTGTTCTAAATCGACCAGCTGGCGGTACAAGCCATCATATTCACTGTCTGAAATTGTCGGCGCATCGAGCGTGTAATATTGATAATCGTGCAGTGCAATTTTAGAAACAAGTTGAGCAACTTGTTTGCGCGCCTCTTCTATATTAGCCATAAGCTAAATTAGTTGAAAAGGCGCATGCTACTTGGGCTGCCAGGCATAACGCCGCGCGCAACCATGGTGGCATGAATCACTTTGAGCTGTTGCCGAATTTTTTCGATTTGCAAATCACCCAACGGCTTTTGGTTATCGTCCACCAAGCTGGCATTCAAGCTGCTGGCCATTTTCTGCGCAATTGCAATCATCTGGTTGAACACTTGCTCGCAATTACTAACCTTGGGAATTTCAATTTGAAAAGTTACACTTTTTAGCACATTGCTACGCAAACTTTCGGCGGTGAATGGCACGTTATTGGTATCAAGCGCAGTAAATAAGGGCACTTCGTTACTGTAAAAATGAAATTTTCCATCCTCTTTCAACGTCATGCCACTTGCTTCTGCCAAACCTTTGAATTTTGTGCCATGAATCGGCGTTTCACCTTGCGCTACATGCACGCTAATCATTTGATCGACTTCGATACAGAATTGATCCAGCTCAATCGCGCGCTGTAGTGAATCACCACTGCCCTGCCACTCCACGTGCGCATTCATCTCTAAACCCACATCTTCCACCGCAAATTGAAATTTATTCAGCAAGTTTTTCGCAATCGGCCCGCCTCTATCGGCAAGCTGGACGCTGCAGGCCACTTGCTTAAAGGTGGTTGCTGCATTTTCGTTCACCACATGCCATTTATCCTGATTATCCAAGCCATGCAGCGTAATCGGCAAGTTAATCCCCGCAAGCGAGTTGCTAAGTGCGGCTAAATCTTTACCCGCAATATTTTTGGTGAGATACAAAATTGCGCTTAAATCAATTTGTGAATGCGTGACTTCAGGTAAGTTGACTTGTGCATGTTGAATTTGCTCATGCAAAACCGCTTTAACAATAAGCTCTGGTGCTATTTTAGGTTCTTGAATCGGCGCTGATCCCTCGTGCAGCGCTTGCGCTAATTCAGTCGGCAATTTTTTTTGGGCAGCATATTCTGCGTCAGCCACTTCTCTAGATTGGCGCGCGCTGGCTTCTTGCGCTTCGACGGCTTTGCTAAAAACATCATCGTTAAAGTCTTTTTCAGCTGGCTCAGCTACCGTGGGCGCATTTAAAACTTCCGCCGCGCTTGTATGCTCGGTTTGATTGAATTTTTCGGTGACTTCCGCAAGTTCCTTATCCACCATGTAGGCATCGGCATTGATGTTAAAATCGTCCGACAGCACGTCTTTTTGCGGCACGATAAATTCATTGGTGACTTCATGGCGCAACTTTCTTTCTTGCATCCAGTTGTACACCACAACGCCCGCAATGATAAATGCGCCTAAAATGATCAGTGCTACTTGTAAATCTGACATATTTTTAATTTTACATTCTAAATGTAATAAATTTTAATTTTTTCGATTTTTTATTAGCAAACTTTAATATTAGCCAAATCAAGAATATTAGCCAAATCAAGCATACCCAGTTTGGTTCACAAATGTATGGCCATTGCAGTCTCAATATCCACATCCACAATGCGCGATACGCCAGATTCCTGCATGGTAACACCAATGAGCTGCTGCGCCATTTCCATGGTGATTTTATTGTGCGAAACAAACAAAAATTGCGTTTTTTCGGCCATTTTTTTCACCATATTACAAAAACGCTCGGTGTTGCTGTCATCCAGCGGCGCATCCACTTCGTCCATCAAGCAGAAAGGCGCTGGGTTTAGCTTAAACAACGCGAACACCAGCGCCAGTGCGGTTAAAGCCTTTTCACCGCCACTTAATAGCTGAATCGTCGTATTCTTTTTACCTGGCGGCTGCGCAAATACTTGCAAACCCGTATCTAAAATCTCGTCGCCTAGCAGCTCCAGCCTGCCTTGGCCGCCGCCAAACAGCGTCGCAAACAGCTCGCCAAAATGTTGATTCACCGTGTTAAATGTTTGCATCAGCTTGTCACGTGTTTCGCGGTCAATCTTCTTAATCGCATCTTCCAAGGTTTCAGTCGCCTGCTCCAAATCCAACATCTGACTATCCAAATAAACTTTTCGTTCCGTTTCTGTGGCCAGCTCTTGTATTGCGGCCATATTCACTGGGCCGATCTCCTCAATTTGCTGCTGTAATTGGTTGGTTTTGCGCAATAATTCACTAGTTTTTGCGTTCTCTGCCAAGCCGTGCGCCAACTCCTGCTCATTTACACCATTTTCTAGCAAACCTGCTTGGCACTGCTCAAAATGCAGACGCGCTTCTTGCTCGTTTAAGCGACTTTGTTCCACTTGGTCGCGCATTGGGTGCAATTGCTGCTCGTTTTGCATACGCACACGCTCCAGCGCTTGCATAGCCGTTTCTGCGCCTGCCAAATGGTTACGCGCTTCGGCCAGCGCCGTTTCGCGCAATTGCTTGGTGTTAATCGCCTCGCTAAGATTGATTTTTAAAGTTTCCATCGGCGTCAACTTTAATGTTTGCTCAGCTTCTGTTTGACGCAATAAAAACGCAGTTTTTTCTTCACTATTTACATTAATTTTATTATTTAATTCATTGATATTATTAGTAATTATTTTAAAATTAAAATTCGCTTCTTGGAATAATTTTTCCGCTTGTTGAATAGCATCGCGTAACGCTGAATAGGCAATTTCGGTTTGCTGTTTGGCCGATAAATCATCATTTTTTGCAGTTTCGAGCGACTCAAGCTGCGCCGAGACCGCCTGCAAAGCCGTTTTTTTATTGGCTTCTTCGCTTGTTAGCTGCGTCAATTTAGCATTTGTCGCTGCAATTTCTGCTTTAATCCTGGCTTCGCGTTCCATCGCGGTTTGTTGCACCTGTTGCAAACGCGCCAATTCCAGCTGTTGTTGATAATGCAAACTCGACGCCGTTTTAAGCTGCGAATTTTCCTGCTGTTGTTGCGCTCTTACCGCATGAATATTGGTCTCTGAGGCAGTTAAAGCTTCTGTTAATTTACTTAAATTATCTTGCAATTTTGGCAGGTTTTTCTGTAGTTTTTCAAGTTGTTGCTGACGTTCCAACACGCCGTGTAAACTAGAATTTTCACCATGATACGCAACGCTGTGACGACTAAAAATGTCGCCCTGCGCATTCACTAAAATTTCACCTAAATTAAGATGTTTAATAGCTTTTTCATAAGCATCGCCAGAAGCCAATAGGTATGCGCCTTGCAGCCAATCAGCTAAGATCGGTTTTAAATCCGCATCGCAGTCTTTTATCACGCTTATTAAAGGTGTTAAATGTGTTAAATGTGCATTTTGTGAAGACTTACCACTTTCAGATGCTGCCCTGTAGCCCAATACCAGAGCGGCTGGTGGCCGTGCTCCTAAATCACCTTTATCCGAGATTAAAGCATTTAATTTCGCACCCAATACCGCTTCCAGCGCCACACTCCAAGTTTCATCAATTTTAATTTTTTGCCACAAACGTGCGTTATTTTTTAAACCCTTCTCGCTCAGCCAATCGCCCAACTTGCTTTCGGCATTCACCGATTGTTGCAGTTTTTGTAGCGAGTGAATCTCTGCGTCAGCTTGATTTAACGAGCGTTGCGCTTGATTTTGCTGCTCGCGAAGCTCGCCAATTTGAGCTTGCAACGTAGTTTCGTCTGCGCGCAGTTTTTGTACCGCAGATTCGATTGCCGCAACGGCCTGCGTAGCTTGTTTTAAAGCGTTTTCGCTGGTTTTTAACTGTGCTTCGTCTGGCAGTACCAAATTCGCCAAATCAGACTGCAGGCGCGCAATACGCTGATTATTCTCGCTGATGCTTTGGCTAAGAAAGTTAATATTACTGGTTTCGATTTGAATGCGCTGGTTCGCTTCTACAAGTGCTTGCTGACTGCTTTGCGCGCGCTCAGTCGCGGCTTGTAGCGCCTGCGCCTTTTCTGGCAGGGTTTGTTTAAGAATTTCTAAGGCGGTTTTCGCTTGCAGTTCAGCTTGTGTCGCTGCTGCTAGCTCTGTTTGTTTTTGCGCTAAATTCTGCTGAAAATCCACGCCAGAGTTAGCATTGCGTTCAAGAGATTGCGTCAATTGCGTCAATTGTTGCGCCATGCGTTCACGCGCTTCGGCGTTCTGTTTTACTTGATTTTCCAAGTTAGAAACTTCTGCATTTGCCTCGTAATACGCGGCTTGCGCAGTGTTAATGCCCTCGCTGGCCGCATAATGCGCTTGGCGACTTTTCTCCAGCTCAGCCTCGCTTTTGCGCAATTCAGCCGTTTGCGCTTCTAAGGCATTCACCAATTTATCGACTTGCGCTTTGGTTTTCTCCCAATCGCGGCTGGCATCGCGTTTTTTCAGCAACCACAACTGCCCATCAGCCAGCTTGTAGGCGGCTTGCAGGGCATGGAATTGCTGCGTTACAACGGCTTGCGATTCTAACTTGGTAATTTGTTTTTGCAGCTCGCGGCAAATATCCTCAACGCGCACCAAGTTTTCCTTAGTGTCTCTAAGTCGCAGTTCGGTTTCGCGGCGGCGCTCTTTATATTTGCTAATGCCGGCGGCTTCTTCTAAAAATACGCGCAATTCTTCTGGTTTTGCTTCGACAATTCTGCCGATGGTATTTTGGCCGATAATGGCGTAGGCACGGCCGCCCAAGCCAGTTCCCATAAATAAATCTGACACATCGCGACGCCTAACTGCGGAATTATTGATGTAATAAGTCGAGCCTTTTTCGCGCTCAATGACGCGTTTAACGCTAATTTCTGCGTATTGGCTCCACTCGCCAGCCGCGCCGCCGAGGCTGTTATCGAAAATCAGCTCAACTGAAGCTCTAGATATAGGTTTGCGATTGCTCGAACCGTTAAAAATCACCGCATCCATCGCGTCTGCGCGCATTTCTTTGGCGGAAGATTCGCCCAACACCCAACGCACCGATTCCATGACGTTGGATTTGCCGCAGCCATTTGGCCCCACAACGCCCACGCGCTGACCGTGCAAGTGAATGGTGGTGGGGTCTACAAACGATTTAAAGCCAGCAAGTTTTAAGTGAGTTAAGCGCAAATTTAAGTCTAAGTTTAGGGTTAA
Source organism: Methylotenera sp. (assembly GCA_031417915.1). Classification (GTDB taxonomy): domain Bacteria; phylum Pseudomonadota; class Gammaproteobacteria; order Burkholderiales; family Methylophilaceae; genus Methylotenera_A. Next base: position 5,030 of record JANOWN010000031.1, on the reverse strand, counting down.
ATATGAAGCATTATTTTTAAGCGTTATAATAACGTTTTTTTAAGCCAAAATCCGTATTTACTATGACCAATTCGCAAACTTTAGGCGCAAAACCCACTGCGCAACCCAGCAAAGATTTAGAGACATTTGCCAATCCAAATCCAAAACGTGATTTTCATATTCATATGGAAATCCCCGAATTTACTTGCTTGTGCCCAAAAACAGGCCAGCCAGATTTTGCGGTGATTACGCTCGATTATATTGCCGACCAACTTTGTGTAGAGCTTAAAAGTTTAAAGCTATATATTGTGTCGTTTCGCAACGAAGGCTGTTTTCACGAAGCAGTGACGAATCAGATTTTAGATGATTTGGTCAATGCTATACAACCAAGGTTTATGCGCGTGACGGCTAAATTTTATGTACGTGGCGGTATTTTTACCAATGTGGTGGCAGAGCATCGCAAAGCGGGCTGGCAGCCTCAACCAATTGTAGATTTAATGCAGTTTGCAGCACAAAGCAATACGCGCGGCTAGTCTGCAATCTACACAGAAAATCACTAACAGCCTATTAATCTAATTGACTTTTGCCCCGCTCGTCTTTAATATTGCGCCTTCTCGAATAGTTGCCAATTTAATAAGCTAAATTTAGCAGGCAGATTTTAGTAGGTAAACGGGGGTATAGCTCAGCTGGGAGAGCGCTTGCATGGCATGCAAGAGGTCAGCGGTTCGATCCCGCTTACCTCCACCAAGTTTCTGGCAATTTCGTTAGAGAAAACGCAGTAAATGGTGTAAAATACGCCCTGTTTTATGTAGCAAGCAGTATCGGTTTAAATTCCAAGGTCCCCATCGTCTAGAGGCCTAGGACACCTCCCTTTCACGGAGGCGACCGGGGTTCGAATCCCCGTGGGGACGCCAAAAACTAAAACGCCACCGCAAGGTGGCTTTTTTGTTTTTGTGGCTTCGCCACGAGGTGCTAAGAGAACCCGTAGGTCGCGTGTGAATAAGGTGCTTCAGCACCTATATTCCACGGCGAAGACATTTACGGTCTATTCGACTAGCCGAGCACTGCTCGGCTGGACGCGGAGCGTAGCGTAGCGGTCTTGAGCGCAAGCGAAAGATGACAGAATCGCCCTAAGGCGAGGCTGGCACAATCCCCGTGAAAATCTGCTATTATCCACTGAGTGAAGTTTTAATATGATTATTACGGAGTCATAAGCTATGAATGATTCATCAAACTCTAAATGGTCAATTATATTATTTAGTGGTATTTTAAGCCTCATTGTAGGCGTAGCGTCTGGCTATGGTGTCAACTGGCTTTCAGAGAAAAAAGCTGAGCTGTCATACGACATTACTGCTATACAAGCTTTCCCAGGTCAAGAGCCGGTTGGAATTGTTGCACTAAAGATAATAAATTCAGGGAAAAAAGAATTAGAAAACATTGATGCTAATCTTCGTTTTTCTGACGCCGAAGTTAAAGAAGTTATCTTTCAAGGCCTAACACCACAAAGCACTAGCAAAGACAAAAACAGTCTACGCTTTCAAATTCCATTCCTAAATCCAACAGAAAATTTTTCAGTACAGATTTTAGTGTCACCAAATTCTGAAACACTTCAAAAGCCATTAGTTGACTTAAGGGCAAAAGGTGCTATCGGAATACCTTTTACTCAAGACGAGACAGAAAAAAACAAGGGTACTTTAACAATCTTCGTGGCAGTTCTCGCCACCTTACTAACGCTATTTTCAGCGATAAAACTAAAAAGTGGCGATAAATTTGACCAAGGTAAAAAGCATTCTGGCGACCAAAGAGACCTTTATGCTTTTGTATTAAGTAACTGCAAATTATCTCATGAAGCCGAATTAATTCGAGCTTGGCCAAGAGATTTATCATTTTGGTCAGCCAGCGACATTCTTACCGAACACTGGTTACAAAATATTGATAGAAATACAATTCTAAGTGGAATAACTGCATTTAATGAGCTTATCAATTATGCTGAGGTAGCTCCTAGTTCTGTACGCATATTGCAGCTCAACGCAGCTAGACTTTGCCTCGCACTAAATGATATACAGTTAACCAGGAAATACTTAGCCGATGCAACGAGTGTCAAAGATTTAACAATCTCTAACCGTATTAAAATGCTTCCAAGCCTTAGTCAGCTGTCCTAGAGCGTATTAGCAAAGCGTAATACGCTCTACAAATTCAAAAACCTATACCCTACCACCCGCATGGATATTGCCTTCCAGAGCATCTATTTTTAGCGCTTGTGAATACTGTTATATAATTCCACTCTTTAAAATTACCACGCCAAAACATTAGGACAACCATGATCGCAACCACTAACATCAATCTAAAAGTGCCATTTAACGAGAAAGACCAAGCTAAATCGCTGGGTGCGCGTTGGAATGCGGAGGCTAAGCTGTGGTATGTGCCGCAGGGCGTGGATGCGGCGCCTTTTGAAAAGTGGGTGACTTCTGCCACTAATGCAGCGCCAAATATTTCACCTAAGCAAGCTGCCGCCAAGCCCGTTGTGAAACCTATGGTGCAAGCAAATACGCCGCTTGGCGATGATATAGATGCGATTAACGCTAGCTTACGCGATGCTTATGAGCCAAATGAGGATGCGTTTTAGTATTGCATGGCTGGCCGCAAGCATCACAACGTGTATGTGATTGAGTTATCGAAAGACGTGCTTTTTGAGGGCAAGTTTAAAAAGTGCAACCCAAATTACATCACTGGCAAGCCCTGCGTGTATGTTGGCATGACGGGTTTAGACCCTGATGTGCGTTTTGATAAGCACAAGGCGGGCATTCAATCTAATCGATATGTGATGCAATATGGCCTGCGCCTGCTGCCTGATTTGTATGAAGGTTTTAACCCGATGACTTATGACGAAGCGGTTGCCATGGAAATTGAAATTGGCATTGATTTGCGTAGCGCGGACTTTGGGGTTTGGCAAGCTTAAGTTTGCAGGCCTAATGTGTTTAGAGCGTTATAATGACAAACATGACAACCCCAACTCCAGCAACTTTAGCGCAGCCCAAAAACCCTTTACACGGCGTTACGCTAGAAACAATTGTGACGGCGCTGCATGCGCATTTTGGTTGGGAAGAGTTAGCGCAGCGCATTCCTGTGAATTGTTTTACGCATGACCCGAGTATTAAATCTAGCTTAAAATTTTTGCGCAAAACGCCTTGGGCGCGCGATAAGGTGGAGAGCCTATATGCTTTTATGTTGCGTGATATTAAACGTGCGGATGATTCAGCTTAGTAAACCAATTTCTTCAAGTTGCTTAGCTAATATTTCTGGCGTTTTAAAGTGATTCAAATCTAATGCTAAAAACGCTGCTATGCGTTTGCGTAAAATCAAATAAGCCGTTTCAAACGCCACATCAATTTCAGCCTCTGTGCCTGTGGCGCTTGCAGGGTCTTCTACACCCCAATGCGCTCTGATTACCTTGCCTAAATAAGCTGGGCAAGCCTCGCCCGCTGCGTTGCCGCACACGGTAATCACAATGTCTGGCGTGATTGGTAAGTTATCCCACGATTTACTGTAATAACCTTCTGTGGCAATACCCTCGCGCTTGAGCAGCGCAATCGAGCGCGGATGCACGTGCCCCGTGGGTTTGCTGCCCGCGCTCATCGCGCGCATGCCAGCTGGCGCCAGTGCGTTAAATGTGGCCTCTGCCAATATCGAGCGACACGAGTTGCCAGTGCATAAAAATAGAATGTTCATCGATTACTTCTTAATGGCGCTAGCAAGCTAGAGAGTCCGTTGTGATCAATTTCTTGTATCAACTGCAACAAACACCCTATTTCGCCTGCGGGAAAGCCCTCGCGCGCGAACCAATTAAGGTAATTGCCTGGCAAATCGGCAATCATTTTGCCTTTATGTTTGCCGTAAGGCATGGCGGTGCTTATTAGGCGCTGCAAGTCTTGTGGTTGCATAAGCTATAAGTCTTCTGGCTGCATGGCCAACATTTTAATGTATATATGTGCAGCTTGCTTTAAAACTTTCGCGCAACGGCTGAGTCCAATAATTTGCTGCATATAGTTTAACTCCATACCTTTAAGAAGGGAATAATCATGCAAATAAAAATTCAAAACAAAGCTTTAGTAAGCTCGGTTTTACTGGCATTTACCTTAAGTGGTTGCGGTATGTTTTCTGGCATGACAAAAACGCAAAAAGACACGGCAACAGGCGTTGGCGTTGGCGCTGCAGGTGGTGCTGTTGTAGGCGCAGTGGCTGGTGGCAAAAAAGGCGCAGTCATCGGCGCGGCGGTTGGCGGCGTGGCGGGCGGCGTTATTGGTAATGTGTGGTCTAAACGCATGCAGGCGCAGAAAAAAGAAATGGAAGAAGCAACAGCAGGCACGGGCGTTAAGGTGTCGCAAACGCCAGATAATCGCTTGAAATTGGATATTCCGAGTGATATTTCGTTTGACGTTGGTAGCGCAGCCATCAAACCAAACTTCAGAACGGTGTTAGATACTTTCGCCAAGGGATTAGTGGACAATCAAGCCACTACCGTCAATATTATCGGCCATACCGATAGCTCTGGTAGCAACGATGTTAACAACCCACTGTCGTTTAATCGTGCCATTGCTGCGAGAGATTATTTATCAGCTAGAGGCGTCGCCTCAAATCGTTTCGCTATCGATGGTCGCGGCTCACGCGAACCAGTTGCGGCGAATGATACGGCCGCCAATAAAGCTAAAAACCGTCGCGTGGAGATTTTTGTTGCTGAACCAGCACCGCCAGCGGCTCCTGCAGCAGTTCCAGCAAGTTAGTAACTTATTAATTTTGAATAAAAAAATGGCCCTTACGGGCCATTTTTAAGAATTCTAGTTAGAATCCGTTAGTTTGAAACACAAAAAAGCGATTAAGCCTTTTGAATGTTAGAAGCTTGTTTGCCTTTTGGGCCTTCTGTCACGTCAAAACTAACGCGATCATTTTCTTTCAAACTTTTATAACCGCTATCTACGATAGCTGAGAAATGTGCGAATAAATCGTCACCGCCTGCATCTGGAGTAATGAAACCAAAACCTTTAGAATCATTG
>JANOWN010000030.1:0-78099 GCA_031417915.1 Methylotenera sp. | reverse complement strand
CCGCCGCGCATAAAAGTAAAACGCGTGCCAGATAATTTAATACCCGTATCAAAATCTAGCCCCAAAGGCGTACCGACGTCAGTATGGTCAAGAATTGCAAAATCAAACGTGCGAGGTGTGCCAACTTTACGCACTTCTACGTTATCAACCTCGGACTTACCAGCAGGAACGCTCTCATGCGGCAAGTTTGGCACATTCAACATAACTGTTTTGAGTTGTTCTTGAATTTCCGTTAAGCGCACTTCGCCAGCTTTTTGCGCATCGCCCAAACCCGCGACTTCCGCCATAATTGGGCTGACATCTTCGCCCTTAGATTTCGCAAAACCAATGCTCTTAGAAGCCGCATTTCGCTTGGCTTGCAGGGCTTCTGTATTGGTTTGTACGGTTTTGCGTTCTAACTCTAATGCAGTAAAACTAGCCGCATCAAATTCAAAGCCACGTTTTTTTAATTGGCTCACAACGCCATCTAAATCATTTCTTAATTGCTGAATATCTAACATTTATTTCTTTGCTTTCGCTTTTTTGTCTAGTTCGTTTAAGTGCGCTAATTTTTCGCCTATTTTACCTTCTAAGCCGCGCGGTGTGGGCGTATAAAATTGCGGTGGTGAGTTTTTTCCCTCATAAAGTTCATCTGGGAAATAATCCACGCCCGCCGCATAAGCCTCAGGCTCGTGGTGCGCATAACGATATTCTTTGCCGTAATCCAGCGCTTTCATGAGCTTGGTCGGCGCATTTCTCAAATGTAGCGGCACTGGGCGCGATTTATCTTGCCCAACAAAGGCTTTCGCTTGATTATAAGCGTTGTAAGCGGCGTTGCTTTTTGGTGCCACGGCCAAGTAAATTACCGCGTTTGATAGCGCCAATTCACCTTCTGGCGAACCTAATCGCTCGTAAATTTGGCAAGCTTCTAAGCACATGCCTTGTGCGCGCGGGTCGGCTAAGCCAATATCTTCAATCGCCATACGCATAATGCGGCGGCCTAAATACAGCGGGTCTGCACCACCGTCTATCATGCGTAAAAACCAGTACAAAGCCGCATCTGGATTGCTGCCGCGCACCGATTTATGCAGTGCAGAAATTTGGTCGTAAAACGCCTCGCCACCTTTATCGAAACGACGCAGCTTTTCTGCCATGGTGGTTTGTAAAAAGACCTCATCAATTTCATTTTTACCTGCTCCAGAAGCCGCATAGAATAAGGCTTCCAGGAAGTTGAATAAACGCCTTGCATCGCCATCTGCGTAAGCGATTATTTGCTCGCGAATATTCTCTGCAATAATGATATTCTCAGCCACCAATAAACGCGCGCGCTCAAGTAATAATGCAAGCTCTGGTTCGCTAAGTGAGTTCAGTACAAATACTTGCGCACGGCTTAGCAGCGCGCTATTCACTTCAAACGACGGATTCTCAGTCGTTGCGCCAATAAAGGTTATCAGGCCGCTTTCCACAAACGGCAAAAATGCGTCCTGCTGACCTTTGTTAAAGCGATGCACTTCATCCACAAACAGAATGGTTTTGCGTCCATGCTGCTGCAAGCTAAGCTCGGCGCGCTCTACCGCGTCACGAATATCTTTAATGCCAGAAAGTACGGCCGAAACCGCAATAAAGTCTGCATCGGCGGTGTTCGCAATTAAACGTGCTAAGGTGGTTTTGCCGACGCCTGGCGGGCCCCACAGAATCATTGATGGCAATTTACCTGATTGGAATGCCACCCGCAGTGGTTTGCCAGTGCCTAATAGGTGCGTCTGCCCTACCACCTCATCTAGCGTTTTTGGGCGCAGACGTTCGGCGAGCGGCGCTTGTGGCGTATTAGGTTGAAATAATGAGTTCACGGTATCAATTATACCGCTATGAATAATACAGAAAGTTGCTTAAATGATTACCAGCTGAAATCTTTGCGAATGTCGACTGAAATAATGTGACGATCAAAGCTATTCAGCTCAATATTGGAATCCGTTTTGGTGTAGCTGATTTGCGGCCGAATCGACCAATCGCGCGCGGGGATGAAATTCAAACCTAAAGAAGCATCGTATTGGCGATCTTTACGTTTTTTCAAAAACGCTGGGTCATCTTCATCGTTATCGCGCAATTCATAAGCCAGCGAGCCTTGCAATTGCCATTGATTATTCAAATTTAATTGACCACCAGCCCGCACGCCAGCAATATCTTGGCTTAAAAAGTCGGCGAGTGAATCGCGTGCAACTTCGCGCCCGCCATAAACGCTGGCGAATACCACTGGGCTTAAATCGCCCGCAAATACATGCGCCGCATTAAGGCCCAGAATGGTTCTATCCGCATTACGGAACTCATTACCAGCATATTTAAGGCGTGAATATTGCAGATAAGAACCCATCTGATTATTCGCATCCACGTTATACTGCCATTGCGCGGTGGCGCCATAAGCGCGTCGAAAACTCTCAGAATCCAAATCAAAATGGTTATCTTGCAGCGCGAATGAGAAATTATGCTGATTTTGCCGATATTGCAAACCTGCATTAAAGTCGAGCGCACTATTATCAAAAGCCGTTTGATCGCCATTGATGCGGCTAGTGCCACTGACCGCACCAAATGCAGCCAGCTTATCGGTAAACGGATGGCGCACCGAAATGCCTGCCGCTAAATTCATGAAATTGTCGGATTGCTCGCGTGAGGCATTATCTAGCTGAATAAGCAATCCGCCAAAAGCTGGTACGCCAATAGAACTGATGCTGGGCGCGCTACTCACGTTAGAATCATAGCCTAGGCCAAAATTAAGATAGGCGCCAAATGTCGTTGTGGTACCTTCACCTTTTTGAATGGCAGTGAGTAACTTTTCTATGGTTTTTTTGGTTTCAGAATCAGGATTTTGCGCTAACACATTTTTAAACTCTGCTTTTGAAGCAGCAGTCTCGCCGAGGATAAAATGCGCTTTCGCCATCTCGGCACGTGCAGCTTTATGGCTGGGATTGGTTGCTAATAAACGCTCTAAGGCAAATGCGCCGCGCGTGGCATTGCCGCTTTCTACGCCTGCAACGCCCAGCAAATAATCATAATCCACATCGCCAGCGCGCGCGGACTCTAGCGGCTCTAACAGCTGATACGCGGCGTTAAAATCACCTTTACGGATTAACGCTTCAGCTTGTTTCGTCACTTCGTCTTGTGCCGCCAGCGAAAGCGAAGGCATTGAAACGGCGAATAGCACAAATGCAGTAGCTAAGTAAGCTTTAATCGGTTGAAAAAAAGAATGCATGATTGGTTAAACTTATTAAAAATTTGTTAAATAATAATGGATTACAGCAATTTAATAAAGTAAAAAGTTAAGTTTTGAGGTAATACAAAATGTTTGTTGCGAATTCGCTACTTTTACAATTACCAGCTTACTCGCCCACCACATCTACGCCTTTTGGCGGCGTAAACAAAAATGTGGCATCTTCCAGCTTCGGATTGCGTTCCACTTCACTAAACGTAATATGCGTAATGTGATTAAAACTGTCATAAATCTCCATTTTGCGCAGTTTATCGGCTTTAAAACCCAATAAAACACGTTCAAAACCGCTCTCTTTATCTTTTGGCAACGCCAACACCCAGGCTAAGTCATCTTTACGCGTGGCATTTTTTAGCGTAAAGCTTTTTTCTACATTTTCGCCACCTGCCAGCATTGCGGCTGGGCTTGAACCTAAAGTTTTACTAAGTTGCCGAACAGTTACTTGCTGCAGTTCAGTGTCATACAAAAACACGTCTTTACCATCACTCACAATTTGCTGTTCATAGGGCTTTTTATAGTCCCAACGGAATTTATTCGGGCGCTGCAGTTGCATGGTGCCTTCAACTTCTTGCTCTTTGCGACCCTGTTTGTCGTTCACCACTTGGCTAAACTGCGCGCGCATGGTGTTGGTGTTGTTAAAAAAATCGCGCAAGCTAGAAACGCCGTCCGCCATGGCTAAATTTGAAAATAACAAAGTTAAAATTACTAAATATTTAATCATTATTGGCGCTGTTATTCGCAGCTAAAACCTCTCTATTACCGTTGCTCTGCATGGCAGAAACCAAGCCAGCGCGCTCCATATCCTCTATTAAACGCGCCGCACGGTTATAACCAATGCGCAACTGACGCTGCACCGAAGAAATGCTGGCACGACGGCTTTTTAGCACGATAGAAACCGCTTCATCGTAAAACGGATCTTTCTCAGATTCACCATCGCCAACATAGTCACCAGCTTCGCCGCCTTCAGTTTCATTGGTCAAAATTCCTTCAATATAGTTCGGCTCGCCCATGGCTTTCAGGTGATTCACCACTTGATGTACCTCATGATCGCTCACAAACGCACCGTGTATGCGTACTGGATAACCCGTGCCAGGCGGCATGTACAACATATCACCCTGACCTAGTAACGCTTCAGCGCCCATTTGGTCTAATATGGTGCGCGAATCAATTTTGGATGACACTTGAAACGAGATGCGCGTTGGCACGTTGGCCTTAATTAAACCCGTAATTACATCCACTGACGGCCGTTGCGTGGCCAACACTAAATGAATGCCCGAAGCGCGCGCTTTCTGCGCCAAACGCGCGATGAGCTCTTCCACTTTTTTGCCGACTACCATCATCAAATCAGCCAACTCATCAATCACCACCACGATTAATGGCATTTCCTCTAGCGGCTCTGGCGCGTCGGGCGTCAAGCTAAACGGATGTGGAATTTTCTCGCCTAACTTTTCAGCATCCTTAATTTTTTGGTTGTAGCCCGCCAAGTTACGCACGCCCAGGCTAGACATTAATTTATAACGACGCTCCATCTCTGCCACGCACCAGTTCAGCGCGTTCGCGGCTTGGCGCATATCGGTGACCACGGGCGCCAGCAAGTGCGGAATACCTTCATATACAGACAATTCCAGCATTTTCGGGTCAATCAAAATCATGCGCACTTTGGACGCATCGGATTTATACAAAAAGCTCAAAATCAGCGCATTAATTGCCACCGATTTACCCGAGCCCGTCGTGCCCGCCACCAACACGTGCGGCATTTTGGCCAAATCAGCCACCACAGGTTTGCCCGCAATATCTTTGCCCATGGCAATCGCAATCGGCGAATGCATATCTGCATACACTTGGCTGCTCATAATTTCTGATAAAAATACAATTTGGCGTTTTGGGTTCGGAATCTCTAAACCCATGCAGGTTTTTCCAGGAATCGTCTCGACCACGCGAACGCTCACCACAGATAGCGCACGCGCTAAATCTTTCACCAAATTAGTCACTTGGCTGCCTTTTACGCCAGCGGCTGGTTCCAGCTCATAGCGCGTAATGACTGGGCCTGGCTGCGCAGAAAGCACTTTCACTTCGATGCCAAAATCGGCCAGTTTTCGTTCAATCAGGCGCGAAGTGAAATCCAGCGTTTCATCGGATGGCAACTCAACCGTATTATTGGCTTCATCAAGCAAATGCAGCGGTGGCAGCGTAGAATCAGTGTCTGAGGCAAACAGCGTAGTTTGTTTTTCTTTTAACACACGCTCACTTTTGGCAATTTCAACTTGGGCGGGTTTAATCTCAAGCGGCGCACGGTCTTCGGTGCGTTTGCGTTCATTTTCTACAAACTCTTCGCGCTTAAGTTCCACCACTTTGCCGGCTTTGCGGTCTTGCCAATCGCGATATTTATCAATCGCCCAGTGATAGCCAGCAATTAAGCCAAGCCCCAATTTTTCGGTCATCATAATCCACGACCAACCCGTGAATAAGCTAAAACCAATCGCAAATAATAATAGTAATATCATGGTAGAACCAGCATAAGCAAACATGCTCCGCAGGCCAGCATCCACGCCATTGCCTAGCATGCCGCCAGCACCCAATGGCAGCGCGGCTGGCAGGTCAATAAAATGGCCTGCTTCTAACGCGGATGAAGCAATAATCAGCAAGCCAAAACCAACCAAATTAAACACTAAGAAAGGTCGCTCAGAAATAATGAGTTCTAAGCGCTGATACACCAACCACATGCTGTAAAACGCCAACACCACCCACCACCATGCCGAAAACCCGAATAAATACAACAGCATATCAGAAACCCAAGCGCCAACTGAGCCGCCCGCATTACTAATACTAGCGCCATCGCTGGCCATGTGCGACCAAGATGGATCTTGCTGATTGTAAGTGATTAAAATAACGGCGAGATACAGACCAACCAGCACCAAGCCCAGCCACCAAGCTTCGCGTACTAAATGTGCGTGCTTTTGTTCGTGTTTTAGCTGTAGTGGAGTTTTTGGCGTTTCGACACGACCATTGACAGCGGATGATTTTTTATTAAAAAACAAACTATTACAAACCTTTAAAATAGATTCGTGCGATTAAAATTATTTATCTTATTATAGCAAAATCAAATTGCGTAAAGTGCCTCCAAGAATTAAAATTTAAGTATTAAAGTCTTGAAATTAAGCAAATTAGCACCACCTCTCAACTATTCACTTAAGCACAGAAAGCAGTCCACATGGCAACACGTCACGTTCATCTCCTCATTCTCGGTTCTGGCCCTGCTGGTTATTCGGCCGCTGTTTACGCCGCGCGCGCTAATTTAAAACCTGTGTTAATTACCGGCATTGCACAAGGCGGCCAATTGATGACCACAACGGACGTAGATAACTGGCCTGCTGACGCTGACGGCGTGCAAGGCCCAGAGCTGATGGAGCGTTTTCAAAAACATGCCGAGCGTTTTAATACCGAAATGATTTTTGACCACATTCACACTACACATTTGGCCGAAAAACCGATTCGCCTAGTCGGCGATAATAGCGAATACACGTGCGATGCGCTGATAATTGCCACGGGCGCATCAGCACAATACTTGGGCTTGCCAAGTGAAGAAAAATTCAGCGGCAAAGGCGTTTCTGCTTGCGCTACCTGTGATGGATTTTTCTACAAAAATCAAGAAGTTGCAGTGATTGGCGGCGGTAATACAGCGGTAGAAGAAGCGCTGTATTTATCGAACATTGCCAGCAAAGTGACGCTGGTACACAGACGCGATAAATTTAAAGCGGAAGCGATTTTGGTGGATAAACTGAATGCAAGAGTGGCTGAAGGCAAAATTGAGCTGGCTTTATTTAACACCTTAGACGAAGTGCTAGGCGACAACAGCGGCGTAACAGGTATGCGCATTAAAAACACGCAAGATGGCATCACCAAAGACATCGCGCTAAGCGGCGTATTTATTGCTATTGGCCACAAACCAAATACCGATATTTTCGCAGGCCAGCTTGAAATGGAGGGCGGCTATATTGTCACCCAAGCAGGCCGCGTAGGCAATGCAACGGCTACCAGTGTGCCTGGCATATTTGCAGCGGGCGATGTGCAAGACCATATCTATCGCCAAGCGGTAACCAGCGCTGGTACAGGTTGTATGGCTGCGCTAGATGCTGAGCGTTATTTGGATAATTTGAAATAACCTCCTTCACCCGTCATTCCGACGAAAGTCGGAATCTAGTGACTTTTAACGCCGCTGGATTCCGACTTTCGTCGGAATGACGACAAGGTATATTTTTAGGAATAAATGATATTTGGACTTGTATGACACATGCAAAATCATTACCAAATAAAAGCCCTGCGCTCAACACTATTCCTATTAGTAGAACGCAAGCCAAAGCCATTAAACTTGCCAAAGAACAAGCAATCGCTTTAGCCAAACTACAATCGCAAGAACAATTATTAGCTGAATCTTTAAAACTAAACAGCGATACCAACTTATTTCAAACCGCCGTCAAAAACGCCCGCCCGCTCAATATAGACGTGCCTTTTACCGAAAAAACTTACCCAAAACCTATCGCTCGCCAATTTATACGCGATGAAAAGCAAGCACTTAAAGATTCGTTAAGTGATAACTTTTACCCTGCGCATGAGCTAGAAAGCGGCGAAGAGCTGCTGTATTTGCGCACAGGCCAATCGCCAGATGTACTAAGCAAACTACGCCGCGGCTTTTGGGTGGTGCAAGCGCAGATTGACTTACATGGCTTAATTTCTGACGAAGCGCGCGAATACGTGGCCGAATTTTTAAATAGTTGCAAAAAACGCAATATTCGCTGTGTGCGCATTGTGCATGGCAAAGGCCTAGGCTCACGCAATCGCGAACCCGTACTTAAACACAAACTACGCAACTGGTTAATGCAAAAAGATGAAGTGATTGCCTATGCACAAGCTAAGCCAGAAGACGGCGGTAGCGGTGCCGTGATTGTGTTGTTGAAGGCTTAGTAACTGTTGGTAATTATTTTGGAGGTTTTATGTCACAAACAAAAAAGACATACTTAAGCATTGCCGTTGTATTCATTGCATCGCTAATCTTTTTGTACTGGCATCCAGGTGGTGATGCCATTCAGTTTCTCGCTGGAATTCCCCTTGTTGGGTCACTTGTCGCGTTCTTATTTCAAATACTTCGTGACCAAGCAGCCCACGAAAGAGAGATGCTAATTCTTGATGCACAGAATCGTTTTTCTCTAGGAGCTAGCTCTCATATGGCAAACGTTGCATTCGACAAACACGTCCAGTTCAGCGAAGAATACGCCGAAGAAGTTCATAAAACACTAACAACACTTTTTCGTGAAGGGCCAACGACTCAAGTTCTTACGCACACTGGTAACTTATACAAACTTCAGCAAAAATATGCAGTTTGGCTTACCACCAAACTAGAAAAAGACCTTGAAAGTTTTGAGTCAGCGCTGAGAAGCATTGGTGCAAATGCAGGCTACGTTTACAACACATCAGGCACTGAAGATAGGCAGCAAAAACTTGATGCAATGTATCAAACATTTGCAGAGGTTATGGGATTTGAAGAATGGCAAGGCGAAAAACTAACAGATAATCTTGCGGTATCGATGTTAATTAGACGACTTCGAAAAATATTGGGAACCGAAGAGCTTACGGAGATGCGTAGCACCATTGTTTCAAAAGCAATTTCAGAGCTTCAGTAATTACTAACCGCTGCTCACTGTGTAGGCGGTTGAATTCAAAACGTTACAACCCCAATTCGTTCAAGCTCGCATGCTCATCAGGCCTGCGGCCAAGCGGCCAAAAGAGTTTTCGTTCTGTTTCTTTAATCGGTAAATCGTTAATGCTGGCGTAACGCAACTCCATTAAGCCGTTAGCATCAAATTGCCAATTCTCGTTACCGTAGCTTCTAAACCAGTTGCCATTTTCATCGTGCCATTCATAAGCAAAGCGCACCGCGATGCGGTTATCGGTAAATGCCCACAGCTCTTTAATCAGCCTGTAATCTAGCTCTTTCGCCCATTTGCGGGTTAAAAATTCCACAATCTGCGCACGACCTTTAGGAAACTCCGCGCGATTGCGCCATTGTGAATCTGGCGTGTAAACCATTGAAACACGTTGCGGATCGCGACTGTTCCAGCCATCTTCTGCCATCCGTACTTTTTGCATGGCGGTTTCACGCGTAAAAGGTGGTACGGGTGGACGAACTTCAATTTCAGCATTCATTATTTTTTCCTATCAATCTTCGTTTTCTCCTATCAGTCTTCGGCTATAAAACCGCCGCTTTGGCGTGCCCACAAGCTAGCATATAGGCCTTTTTGGGCAAGCAATTTTTTATGCGAGCCTTCTTCGATAATCTGCCCATCATCCAGCACAATTAGCCTATCCATGGCGGCAATGGTGGATAGCCTATGCGCAATGGCAATCACGGTTTTGCCTTCCATTAAATCGTACAAACTGCTTTGAATCACTGCTTCCACTTCGCTATCCAGTGCGCTAGTAGCTTCATCTAATAGCAAAATCGGCGCATCTTTTAGCATGACGCGCGCAATGGCAATGCGCTGACGTTGCCCGCCAGAGAGCTTTACACCGCGCTCGCCAACATGCGCATCGTAACCCGTGCGGCCTTTGGCATCGGCTAAGTTAAGTATGAATTCGTGCGCTTCGGCACGTTTGGCAGCGGCAATCATCTCCGCCTCAGTTGCGTTTGGGCGACCATATAAAATGTTATCGCGCACGCTGCGGTGTAGCAAAGACGTATCTTGCGTGACCATGCCAATGCTGGCGCGCAGACTGTTTTGTGTGACGCTGTTAATGTTTTGGTTATCGATTAAAATGCTGCCAGATTCAACTTCGTAAAAGCGTAGCAGTAAATTCACAATGGTGGATTTACCGGCGCCAGAGCGCCCTACTAGCCCGACTTTTTCGCCTGGTTTAATATTTAATTGCAGATTTTTTAACAGCGCTTTATGGCCATCTTTAATTTCTCGGCCATAACTAAAATCAACCGCATCAAACTGAATTTTTCCTGCGTTAACTTGTAGCGGTTTTGCGTCGATTGCGTCGATAATTTTATTATGCGTGGTGAGCGTATTCATGCCATCTTGCACCGTGCCGACCTGTTCATATAAAGAAGTCATCTCCCACATCACCCAGTGCGAAATACCATTTAAACGTAGCGACATGGCGGTTGCAGCGGCCACGCCACCCACCGAAACTTCACCCTTGCTCCATAAATACAGCGCACTTAAGCCCGTCGCAATAATCAACAACATATTCAGCAAGTGGTTGATGATTTCTACCATGCTCACCAGCTCCATTTGGCCGTGCACAGTGCCAATAAATTCGTGCATGGCATCTTTTGCGTAAGCGCCTTCGCGCCCAGCATGGCTAAATAATTTTACCGTACTGATATTGGTATAAGCGTCGGTAATGCGCCCTGTCATTAAGCTGCGTGCGTCGGCTTGCATGCGTGATGTTTTGCTTAAACGTGGTACAAAATAACTTAAACTCAGCACATAAGCCGCCAACCAAACTAAAAATGGAATGGCAATAAGCGAGTTAAAATACGCCACAATGCCCACCATGCTGCCAAAATACACAACCACATACACCATAATATCGGCCACAATAAACCACACATCGCGTACGGCAAGCGCGGTTTGCATAACTTTTGCCGCGACACGGCCGGCAAACTCATCTTGGTAAAAACTCATGCTCTGATTCAACATAAGTCGGTGAAAATTCCAACGCATGCGCATGGGGAAATTAGCCGCCAATGTTTGATGCTTAAACATGGTCTGCATCACAATAAATATAGTACTTAAGATTAATATGACGGCTAAAATCGCCAATTGCGTGGTGTAGTTTTGCCACAATAAATCTTTTGGCACACTACTTAGCCAATCGACAATTTTGCCCATCATGGCAAACAAGGCGGCCTCAAATGCAGCGATGAGGCCTGTAAAAATGGTCATGCCCAGCAAATATGGGCGTAAACCTGCCGTGCAACTCCACGCAAATGTCCAAAAGCTTTTGGATGGCGTGCTAATTAATTGTTCAGGAAAAGGCGTTGCGAGATTTTGAAACCATTTAAACATTGAATTTAACTTATTTAACTTACGAGATTCAGAATGATTTTGTGATTAGTAATATTGCCATAAGTTGCAATATTAGCTACTTAGAATCGTGCAAACCGCCTCGGCCGCAATGCCTTCGCCACGACCAGTAAAGCCTAATTTTTCTGTAGTAGTGGCTTTAACGTTGACTTGTGACAGATTCACGTTGCAATCAGCGGCAATATTGGCGCACATTTGTGCAGTGTGTGGGCTAAGTTTTGGTGCTTCGCAAATCACCGTCGCATCAATATTATTTACCACGAAATTTTTGGCTTTTAGTAAAGCCACTACATGGCGCAACAATGCACGCGAGTCAGCATTTTTATAGGCATCATCACTGGGTGGGAAATGCTTGCCAATATCGCCCAGCGCAGCTGCGCCCAGCAAAGCATCGCAAATGGCATGTAGCAATACATCGGCGTCGGAATGGCCATCTAAACCTTTTTCATGGGCAATCTCCACGCCGCCAATGATGCATTTTCGTCCAACAACTAATGCGTGCACATCAAAACCATGGCCTATTCTCATCCTACTTTTCCTTAGCAAACAAAGCTTCCAAAAATTCTAAATCTTGCGGATAAGTGACTTTTAAATTGCGCAACTCGCCTTGCACCAATTTTGGACTAAGTCCAAGTGCCTCAATGGCTTCTGATTCATCAGTAAAATGTGCTCTGGAAGCCCCACCAGTATTGGCTTGCAGGGCATTCTTTAACGCACCATATTTAAACATTTGTGGTGTTTGCGCTTGCCATAAACTTGCTCTTGGAATGGTTTTTTCAACACGATTTTCAGCATTAGCTTGCTTTAAAGTATCCGCTAATGGCAAAGCCAACAAACCACCCACTTCATCATTTTCTAGCGTATTCAATAAGTTAGCTAACAGCGCATGCGTCAAGCCTGGCCGTGCGGCATCATGCACCAAAATCCAGTCGTCTTCTGCAGCATCAATCACTTGCAGCGTATTTAAGACAGTTTCTGCGCGACTTTCACCACCCGTATAATGCAGTTTTAACTTACTCATGGGTTCCAGCGGCAAAGTTCGCCAAAACGCGTCATCTGGACTTAGCGCCAAGTGAATGCTAGCGATGCGTGGATGATTAAAAAATACTTGAATGGTGTGCGAAATCATCGGCTTGCCAGCCAATGGCAAGTATTGCTTAGGCAACACATTCGCCATACGGTTGCCAGTGCCTGCTGCGGGAATAATTACATGAAAAAACGCCATGCTAAGATTTTAACATGACGTTTAGCATGACGTAATTTTTAGGTTAAAACTAATCCTCTGAACGTGCTGGAATTTTATGAATGCTCAAATCTGCGCCTTCAAATTCGTCTTCTTGACCCATCCGGATGCCAACCAATTGTTTAAGTCCGCCGTACACAAGCGCACCGCCAGCAAGCGCAATAGCTACGCCTAAACCAGTGCCTAGCAATTGCGACATAAAACTTACACCGCCCAAGCCACCAAAGGCTTTAAGGCCAAAAATACCTGCCGCCAAGCCGCCCCAAGCGCCACATAAGCCATGCAAAGGCCACACGCCTAGTACGTCATCAATTTTTAAGCGATTTTGCGTCATCGTAAACGCCCACACAAACAGCGCACCAGCTATCGCGCCCGTTGCCAACGCACCAAGTGGGTGCATAACATCCGATCCCGCACATACCGCCACCAAACCTGCTAGTGGGCCATTGTGCACAAAACCAGGGTCATTTTTGCCTAACAAAGTAGCCGCTAAAGTACCGCCGACTAAGGCCATCAGCGAATTCACTGCCACCAAGCCCGAAATGCCTTGGATCGCCTGCGCCGACATCACATTAAAGCCAAACCAGCCCACAGTGAGTATCCATGCGCCTAGCGCTAAAAATGGAATATTGGAAGGTGGGTAGGCATGCAATTTTCCATCTTTACTATATCGGCCAGTACGCGCGCCTAGCAAAATGACTGCGGCTAGCGCTATCCAACCGCCCATGGCATGCACCACTACTGAGCCAGCAAAATCGTGAAAAGTGGCGCCAAAATTGGCGAGTAGCCAATCCTGTATGCCGTAATGTTTGTTCCAAGCGATGCCTTCAAAAAACGGATACACGAAACCGACCAATAAAAATGTTGCGGCAACTTGCGGGTTAAATTTTGCGCGCTCGGCAATACCGCCAGAAACAATGGCTGGTATGGCTGCGGCAAAGGTGAGCAAGAAGAAAAACTTGACTAAATCATAGCCATTTTTGGCCGCTAATACCTCTGCGCCGCTGAAAAAACTCACCCCATAAGCGACACTGTAGCCGATGAAAAAATAAGCGATGGTCGAGATTGAAAAATCGACCATAATTTTAACCAGCGCGTTGACTTGGTTTTTACTGCGGACGGTGCCGAGCTCTAAAAACGCGAACCCAGCGTGCATGGCCAGCACCATGATGGCGCCCAGCAATACAAATAAAACATCATTGGCCGAAACTAATGCTTCCATTGAAAATTACTCCCCATAATTATTTAATATTTTTGAATTATTATAGCTATCTTGCTTTAAAAGCCAATACATATAAGCAAAATTTAAGCCATGGGATTGGCCATTGATTTTAAAGGGGTTTTACAAGCGGGATTTGAAATTATGCACTTATTTGGTGCTATGTAAAGTGCAGCGCACTTTAAAAGTGCAAAAACCACTTAAAGCATGCTTACTGTATTGCTGTTCAGCACAAACTTATCCGCCTCTGGATTGCCAGCCCAAAAATGGAAAAACTCGCGCACAACTACCAAAAATAAGCGACGATTTTTTTTCACCTCAAACAGCGGCAATGTTGCATCTACTGTGGTACGATAAAATTTGTTATCCTTATTTGGCGCATCTTTCAAGCGCACCAATAAAATTTTAGCTAATTTTAAGCGTGTATCGATAAGCGTTTGGTCGGCATTTTCAAAGCGCAACGCTTTGGTATAACCCTTTAGCGCCCAGCTGTCGGTGGTATCAAACTTTTCAGTATCCACGGTATGCCACAGCGCACTTAATGTGACTTGAATGGGTTGCCAATCAATCGGCAAAGTGTCTTTTGGGATGTTTTTACTCAGTTGCGAAACCAGCTTTAAATCATTCATCCAGAAAGGATAATACTCGCGCGCGATGGTTAAGCTCTCTGGCCAATCCGCCTCTTCTACCGAGTCCATCAGCGTTTCAATGGCGATACGATACTCGCGACCATTCAACGCTTTATCACCCAGCAAAAGCATTAATTTATTCAAAAAATTAACGCGTGGCACAAATGTTTCTGGGCCGAAACCTTTGCCAGTCAGCAACTTAATGTAAACTTCCAGCGCCTGTTGTTCGCGTTCTTGAATTGTCATTAATTCATCACTTAATTTATATTTTTAATTCTACTGCATAATCTATTGAAAACTATAATAAATGTCTCATATAGTATAGGCTTGGTTTAAATACTGAGTTTAATTATATTTTGCCCGTTGTAAATAGAAAAGTGAAAAAATCATGTTGGAATTACTCCTTTTAGCATTACTGTTGTTTGCAGCATGGTTTTGGCTAGACAGCATCGCCAAGCGCGAACTCGCCGTTAATTTTGGGCGCGAGTTAGCCAGCCGCTGCAATTTACAGCTACTGGACGAAACGGTGGCCTGCAACATGATACGTATTGGTCGCGATAGCAGCGGCCACGCGCAATTGCAACGTTTATATGCGTTTGAAGTGAGCGCCAGCGGTGCTGAGCGCATGCAATGTAATTTGCAGCTGCTCGGCAAACAACTGCAAACTTGGCATATTCCGCCTTATGCGCAAGCTGACCCTGTGGAAAGCAATGTTCACCGAATCCACTAATTATGTAGGTCGGTTTGCGCCATCACCCACTGGTCCACTACATTTTGGCTCGCTGGTGGCGGCTGTTGCTAGTTACTGCGACGCCAAATCACACGGCGGAAAATGGCTAGTGCGCATGGAAGATTTAGACAAACCGCGCGAAGTAAAAGGCGCTGCAGAGGATATTCTACGTGCTTTAGAAGCATTCAGCTTTGAGTGGGACGATGATGTTGTTTATCAAAGCCAGCATGATGCATATTACGCTGAAGCTTTAAATACGCTGCAAAAACAAAACATCATTTACGCTTGCACGTGCACGCGCAAAGAGATTGCCGATTCCACAAACGCTCAAGGCATTGATGGCTTAATTTATCCTAGAACTTGTTTTTCTAAAATCGGCTTAAATAAGGCAGGCCTGCAAGCAAGCATCCATCCGGCTTCCAGAGCAGTGGCTTTAGATAAAAATATCAGCTTTTTAGATGCAATTCAAGGTGAAATTACGCAAAATCTAGCGCGTGATGTCGGCGATTTTATTGTAAAACGTGCCGATGGTTTGTTTGCTTATCAGCTTGCAGTTGTCGTAGATGATGCACTGCAAGGCATCAGCCATATTGTGCGCGGCGCCGATTTGCTCGTTTCCACACCGCGACAAATTTATTTGCAACAATGTTTAGGGTTTTCTACGCCTAGCTATGCGCACATTCCAATCGCATTGAATAGCGCAGGTGAAAAACTCAGCAAACAAACCCTCGCACAGCCATTATCTATAGGCCTTCCAGAGCATCAATTATTCGATGCCTTAAACTTTTTAGGTCAAAATCCGCTTGCAGAATTAAAAAACGCCACACTTGCGGAAATGTGGCGCTGGGGGATTGCCAATTGGTCGCTAGATAACGTGCCTAAAAATCGTAGCGCGCACCTACCTGAATAAGCGCAGGCGTTCCAGTTAAAATACCACGGGTACGGTCTACAATATAATCTTTATCAAAAATATTTTTACCCACTAAAAACAGCGTGGTTTTATATTCAGGCATTTTGTAATTAACGGCCGCGTTATAAATAGTGTAGCTGCTAATTTCACCAATCTGGCCTGTGAAGCCCAAAGCTGTGTTTGGCACAGAACCCGTTTCGGCAAAATCAGAAAATTGCTTGCCAACATGCACCGCTTCTAGTTGCATATCCCAGTTATTCATTTTGTAACCCAAAGCTGCGGTAAGTGTATTTTTTGGCGCGTAAGGTTGGCGATTACCATCTTTACTACCCCCCACTATGGCATTATTGCTGACTTGCCTAAATGGCGCATCTTGCTCGGCCACTGGCAACCAAGTGTAAGCTAAACGACTATATAAACCATTATCAAAATCATACTTACCAGCCAACTCTAAACCTGCAAATGTGGCCTTACCTTGCGATAAAGCAACGTTGCTGGCGACTGAGCCAACGGCGATTAAATTTTTAAAATCGTTATAAAAAGCAGTCGCTTCTACATTAAAATTATTTGTTGGTTTCGCTCTAAAACCCAGCTCCCAATTGGTGGATTTTTCTACATCCACATCTACCGAGCCGCCCGCGTTGGTAATTAAATCTTCAGTGCGTGGTGGCGCAAAGCCTTCATGCACACCTGCAAACACGGTTAAGCGTTCATTTGGGTTGTAGGCCACCGCAACACCGGGAATCCACTCATCTAAAGTCGCGTCGCCATTTGCGCCAGTAAGCCGATTAGTGCGCTCGTTTTTAATATGCTCGTAGCGAATTGCTGGCGTGATAGAAAATTGCCCAATATCGAATCGATTGCTCGCAAAGCCAGAATACGCATCGGTTTTACGCTCGTTATTTTCGCTTAAAGTGCCAGTACGCGCTGCAGATGATATGCCATTTTTTTGTTTACGTTCTTGATCTTCAAAATGCGCTTTTGCGCCAATTTCTAACTCGCCCCAAGCGTGCGTGACACTCAATCGCGGTTCTACGCCATAAGTGTTATAAGTGCGTAAACGGCCTTGGTTGCCTTGGCATGTATCGCCATTCGTGACCGAACCATTGATGCGGGCGGCTGCAAATGCTGCGCAACCCGCACCCGCTGAAATATTGCTAGCGGTAGTGTTGCTTTGTTGTCGCCACCAATCGCGGTCAAAATAGCTGTAATAAAGGTTGGTGGTTAAAATGGCATTGGTGTTAATTTGCCAATCGTGCGTGGCCGATAGCCCATAACGCGTGGTTTCAAAATCGTCATGTTGAAATGGATTATATTCACCGCCAAAGTTGTTATATTCGCGCTGGGTAATGCCGCTGTAACTTACTTGTGAACTTTCTGTAAACCAGTTGGCGCGCAGTGTAATGGCGTGGTCTTCGCTGAGTGCTTTGGTGATTTTAAAATTCACATCCTCAATATTAGAATGCGTATTATCACGCGCACCGTCGCCTTGTTTATGCGTGTAATCAAACAGCATGCCGTTGCCACCCACGTTAATTTTGGTGTTGAGGTAATCGCGGTTGCCGCCAGTAATGCTCATATGCCCGCCAAATTTTTCTGGCGCGTTGGGCGTAATGTAATTCACCACGCCGCCTGCAGTGAGCGGTCCAAATTTAATTTGGCTAGCCCCTTTTAGCACCTCGATACTGCTAAAACGGTCTATTGTAGGATGATAGTAACTCTCGTTGGCGCCATACGGGGCGTAGGTTAGCGGAATGCCATCTTCCAACAATAAAACCTTAGTTGAGCGCGTTGGATTCAAGCCGCGAATGCCGATATTGGGGCGCATCCCAAAACCTTCTTCATCGCGCACCACCACGCCAGGTGCCTTGCGCAGCGCTTCGTTGGTGGTATAAACGCGGCTGATTTCTAACTCTTCTTGGTCAATAATGGTCGCAGAGCTTGGCGTTTTCAGCAATTGTTCTTTTGTGCCAATCACATCCACGCGCGGCACAACCAGCACTTCAGCGATTTGAGTAGCCTCTTCAGCCAGCGCCAAACTAGCGGTTAAACTCAATATTGAAATGGTCAATAGCTTCAATTTAGATTGCATTTTATTCTCTAATTTTAAATAATAAATGCAATTCTACATAAGAATCATTATCATTACAATAAAAATTAAAAAATTATTGATCAAATTGAAATTCGAGATGTATGCTCTGAAAAGCGCATGGATATTGCATCGCAGGCCGATAAAAATGGGTGTTAAATGCTGGGTTGGGATTGAAATCTATCTAAATTAAAGATAGAGATAATAGAATTTACTTGGGTTACGCCAGCTTATTCGTCAAAAAATACTGCGCAACCTTTGCCGTTTTCTTTCGCGCGATACATTGCCGCCTCGGCTTCGCTGATAATTTTGTGCACGTCGGATTCGGTCGTGAAAAGGCGTATACCAACGCTGGCACCCACCAACAATATATTGTCGTTATGGTCTACTGGTTCCATCGCTTGTTTAATCAATTTATAGGCGACAAATTGCGCCACATAGCGTGCGATTTTATCTTCTGCGCCCAGCCTGCGTAGCAA
This sequence comes from Methylotenera sp., assembly GCA_031417915.1. GTDB lineage: Bacteria > Pseudomonadota > Gammaproteobacteria > Burkholderiales > Methylophilaceae > Methylotenera_A. Next base: position 59,466 of record JANOWN010000030.1, on the reverse strand, counting down.
GACAATAAACTTATCGCCGCCAAGCCGTCCCACTACGTCCTCACCGCGCACACTGTTTTTTAAACGCTCGCCGATTTTAATCAGCAAAGCGTCACCCGCGTCATGCCCATAGTTATCATTCACTGGCTTAAAGTTATCCAAATCAATCAACAATACCGCGCCGTGGTCTGCATGGCGCGCATTGCTAGCCACCAATAGCTCAAGATACTCTAAAATGAGTTGGCGATTGGCTAGCTTGGTTAAAGAATCGGTATGCGCCAAGTGGTTAATGTGAATAATGGCCTCGTCTCGCGCCTCCACAAACGGTATAATCACAAAAAAGTAAATGGCAGGCGTAGTCAAGATCACCAATAAAATAGCATCGGCAAAGGCTCCGGTGACTGTGCTGAATTTGTAAGGAAGCACGCTGAACAACAGCATGATTAAAAATTCCATCAGTAGCTCAATGCACAGAATCCTAATCACCACTTGCTTGGTGGTTAAGGGTGCTTTAGCTAAAAAGTTTGTAGCAGCTAGTTTCATCATAATTTTTTCTTATATTCAGGCCTTAAATCAACTTAATTCAAATCTAACTTAATCTGGACTTGCTTGCAAACATTAATTTAACACGCAATTTAACCCGCTTGCCGCTTACGCTCAAACAAACACACCGCCGTTGCTGCTGCTGCATTCAGTGATTCTAAATTTTGGTGTATGGGAATGCTAATTTGATGGCTAGCGGCTTGCACTACTTTCGCGCTTAAACCTGCGCCCTCATTGCCGATGATAAACGCCGTTGGCTGACTTAAATCTTGAGCATACAACGACTCACCGTGCATGGTGGTCGCATAGCTATTGCCCGCAAAATTAGCTATCGCTTCCACAATATCCACACCCTCAATCATCGACACATGAAACTGCGCCCCTTGACCCCCGCGCAAAGCTTTGGGCGACCATGCATCGGTGCAGCCTTTGCTTAGATACACTGCCTCCACACCCGCGCCCAGCGCGGTTCGCAGCATGCTGCCCAAATTGCCTGGGTCTTGAATATCTTCTAATATCAAGGCAAATTTCACTAGCACGGGTGGCACAATTTGCGGTATTTTAGCTAACGCCAAAATGCCCGTACTGCTGGTAACAGGTGTTAATTCTGCAAACATCAAGGTTGGTAACATCATGGTATTCACATGCTCAAGTTGCTGCATCAGCTGCGTTGCCTCAAGCGAGCTTTTGCCTTCGGGGATAATGACGAGTTCAGGCTCGCCAAAAGCTTCGCAATAGCTCTCAATCAAATGCACACCATCCAGCAGCGTCTTGCCTTCCGTGCGGCGCTCACGGGCGTTTTCGGCCAACTTTTTCAGGTGTTTAAAAATTGGGTTGTCGCGCGAAGTGATGTGCTTAAAACTCATATACACATTCTAACCGAAGCCGCTTGTTCTCTCGTTAATTTAAGCGTAAATTTACGTTGCTGTTTCTAAAAAATATTCAAAAAAACCTACGGAGAATTCAAATGTCATTAAACAAACGTGCGTTAGCAGAATTAATTGGTACTTTTTGGCTGGTGTTGGGCGGTTGCGGCAGCGCAGTGTTGGCGGCTGGCATTCCAGAACTTGGCTTAGGTTATTTGGGCGTTTCGCTCGCATTCGGCTTCACTGTGGTCACCATGGCTTACGCCATCGGCCACATTTCAGGCTGCCATCTCAACCCTGCCGTGTCGATTGGCTTAGTGGTTGGCGGTAGATTCAAATCGAGCGAACTACCGCATTACATCATCGCGCAAGTGTTGGGCGCAATTTTGGCCGCAGCGATTATTTGGTGCATCGCCAGCGGGCAAGAAGGCTTTACACTAGGCAGATTTGCATCGAATGGCTATGGCGAGGCCTCACCACACGGTTACGCGCTGCACGCCGCTTTTGTGTGCGAAGTGGTGATGACCGCCGTGTTTCTGTTCATCATCATGGGCGCGACCGACAGCCGCGCACCTGCTGGCTTGGCACCGCTTGCAATTGGTTTAACCTTAGCTTTAATTCACATGATTAGCATCCCCGTCACCAATACCTCGGTAAACCCTGCGCGTAGCAGCGGCCAAGCGCTGTTTGCTGGCGGCATTTACCTGCAACAACTTTGGCTGTTTTGGGTAGCGCCGATTTTGGGCGGAATTATTGGTGCGAAAATTTATAACTTAGTTGCAAGTAAAAATTAAAGCTGTCATTCCATATTTTTTGTCATTGCGGGCTTGACCCGCAATCTCATAAAAACACGAGATGCTGAATCAAGTTCAGCATGACAGGAACTTAAAAACGCCCGCCTCGCGCGGGCTTTTTTATTTGTATAATGCTACATGGCAAAAACTCTCGATCTAGAACGTATCCTTAGCAAGCAAGGTTTTGGCACGCGCAAGCTGTGCCGCATTATGATTGTTAACGAAGAAATCACCGTGAATGGCACAATGTGTGACAACCCTGACGCGGAATTTTCGCTGGGAAATTTGCATTACACGGTGAAAGGTGAAAGCTGGGAATACAAAGAAAAATCTTACCTGATGATGCATAAACCCAGCAATTACGAGTGCTCACACAAAACCCAGCACCACCCGACCATTTACAGTCTGCTGCCGCACCCGCTGGTAGAACGCGACGTACAGTGCATAGGCCGTTTGGATGAAGATACCACTGGGCTCATTTTAATTTCAGACGATGGCCAATTTATTCATCGCATGAGTTCACCCAAACATAAAGTACCAAAAATTTATGAAGTCACCTGCAAACACCCTATCCTGCAAGCCAATATCCATGGGCTTCTTGGAGGAGTTAAATTAATTGATGAAGAAGAAACCATTGCTGCTTTAGATGTAAAACAAATCAACGAGCACGTCATCCACATGACGCTGGCGGAAGGAAAGTACCATCAAGTCAAACGCATGGTCGCCGCGATTAGCAACCGCGTAGAAGGTTTAAAACGCATCCAGATTGGCGAACTGAAACTGCCAGATGACTTGAAAGTTGGCGAATGGCGCTGGTTGAGTGATGATGATATGCACAATTTAAGGAGCAAATAATGTGTAAAGTATTAGTGTTAGTTTTTGTAGCACTGCTCAGCGCTTGCATGGGTGTGCCAGACAAGGTAAAAGTGGTTGAAAGCGTGAATGCAAGCCAGTATTTGGGCACTTGGTACGAAATCGCGCGCTTAGACCAATCGTTTGAGCGCGATTTAGAAAAAATTACCGCAACTTATAGTCTTAAAGATGATGGCGGCATTAAAGTGCTCAATCGCGGCTTTAATGTGAAGAAAAACGAATGGAAAGAAGCCGAAGGCAAAGCCTATTTTGTGGATGCTGCAAATGCCGATAAAACCAACACTGGCAAGCTTAAGGTGTCATTTTTTGGGCCATTTTACGGTGCTTATAACATCATCGCACTCGATGCCAACTATCAACATGTGATGATTTGCGGACCTGATAAATCGTATTTATGGATACTCTCACGCACGCCACAACTCGCTGAGCCGATTAAGCTGGAATTAGTAGCGAAAGCCAAAGCGCTTGGTTTTGCGACAGATAAGCTGATTTATGTAACGCAATAATTAATGCGCTTTTTTGGCTTTGCTAAACGCGGGCTTACTAAAAGCTGGTTTACTAAAAGCAGGCCTAGCTGCATTTTTAAAATTGTTAAACGCTTTTGGCAAGGGTTTAGCTCTAAAACTAGTCCCGTCAGATTGCTCAATATTGGCCATCACCGCAGGCTGAAATGCGGGCACTAAATGCTTTTTGCTCGGCCCAATTAAATCTGCCCTGCCCATTTTTTTCAAAGCTTCGCGTAGCATCGGCCAATTTGCGGGGTCGTGGTAGCGTATGAAAGCCTTGTGCAGCTTGCGTTGTAAGCCATTTTTTGGGATCGGCACATCCTCAGAATCTGCCGTCACTTTACGCAGCGGGTTTTTGCCACTGTGATACATGGCGGTCGCCATTGCCATCGGCGTGGGCGTAAAGTTCTGTACTTGGTCTAGGCGAAAACTGTATTTTTTCAGCCACAATGCCAAATTGAGCATGTCATCATCCGTGGTGCCTGGGTGCGCGGCAATAAAATACGGAATGAGATACTGTTTTTTACCGACTTCTGCACTGAATTTTTCGAACATGGCTTTAAATTCATCGTACGCGCCCATGCCTGGCTTCATCATTTTGCTGAGTACGTTTTCTTCGCTGTGTTCTGGCGCGATTTTTAAATAGCCGCCGACGTGATGCTGTACCAGTTCTTTCACGTATTCTGGCGATTTCACGGCCAAGTCATAACGCAAGCCAGAACCAATTAAAATCTTCTTAACGCCTTTAATGGCGCGTGCTTTGCGGTAAAGTTGAATAAGCGCGCTGTGGTCGGTATTTAAATTCTCACAAATACCTGGGTAAACACAGCTCAATTTGCGGCAAGATTGTTCGATTTTTTCAGACTTACAGGCAATACGGTACATATTGGCAGTGGGGCCGCCAAGGTCTGAAATGACACCAGTAAATCCATCGACTTTATCGCGAATTTCTTCGACTTCTTTTAAAATGGATTCTTCAGAACGGCTTTGAATAATGCGGCCTTCGTGCTCGGTAATACTGCAAAACGTACAGCCGCCAAAGCAGCCACGCATAATATTCACGCTAAAACGAATCATCTCCCAGGCGGGAATTTTGGCGTTTTTGTATATGGGGTGCGGCTTGCGCGCGTACGGCATGTCATACACGTAATCCATCTCTTTAGTGGTAAGCGGAATCGGCGGCGGATTCAGCCACACTTCACGGTCACCATGCTTTTGCACCAACGCGCGGGCGTTGCCAGGGTTGGCTTCTAAGTGCAACACGCGCGAAGCGTGGGCATACAAAATGGGGTCTTTTGAGACTTCTTCGTAATCTGGCAAACGCACCACTTGCATGCTTCTATCGGCCTTTGGTTTGCGGATTATTTGAATTGGATTTGTACCTTCGGGTAGTTTTGGCTCGTCTTTTTTAGCTTCAGTTTCGCAGCTTGTTCCTGCACCCATTTTCATTTCATACGGGTCAATCGGCTTGTCAATCGTGCCTGGGCGGTCTAATTTTGTAGATTCTACTTCCGCCCAACCTTCTGGAATATTTTTGCGTAAAAAAGCCGTGCCGCGAATATCTTGAATGTCGCTTATTTTCTCGCCTTTGGCAATGCGATGGCTTAACTCGACCAGCGCGCGTTCTGCGTTGCCATAAAGCAAAATATCGGCTTTGGAATCCACCAGAATACTGCGGCGCACTTTATCAGACCAGTAATCGTAATGCGCGATGCGGCGCAGGCTGGCTTCTATGCTACCAATGACGAGCGGAACTTGCGAATAAGCTTCGCGGCAGCGTTGCGAATACACCAAAACGGCGCGATCTGGGCGTTTATTGGCTGCTGCATCTGGGGTATAGGCATCATCAGAACGGATTTTGCGGTCGGCAGTATAGCGGTTGACCATGCTATCCATATTGCCAGCGGTGATGCCAAAATAAAGGTTTGGCTTGCCGAGCGCTTTGAAGGCTTTTGCATCTTGCCAATCGGGCTGGGCGATAATACCGACGCGGAAACCCTGCGCCTCGAGCAAACGCCCAACCAGCGCCATGCCGAAGCTGGGGTGATCGATATAGCAATCGCCCGTCACCAAAATAATATCGCAAGAATCCCAACCCAATTCGTCCATTTCGGCTCGACTCATCGGTAACATTTTGGCCGTGCCAAAGCGCTTCGCCCAATACGGGCGATAAGTATGAATCGGTTTGGCTAGATTGTTGGTATAAACTTCCATACTTTGCTTAAAAGATAAAATCTAGATGCGTGCGAGTTGCGCATTCTACGCACTTTTCATTCAATTACAAAGACTTATGGAATTTATTTTCACTGCATTTTTACTGCGACTTAATGCAAAACTTCGATATAGCCTTCGTCTTTTAATACACCTAACACGGCTTCCACCTCAGTTAAATTTGGATTGGTGCGTTGAATTTCATTCGCAGATTTCACACCATCCACCAGTTTTAAATATTCGCGCAGCTTTAATTGCAGGCCCTGCGTGCGTAGCGAGCATTCTTCCACGCCCTTTAGGGTTTTTTTATAAATAGTGTTCATAAAATAAATAACTCCCCCGAAAATTTATGTTCTAAACTTATTGTTATTAAACCGTTGTTATTAAATTACAGCTTACACGGTTTTTATAGATTATAGTTAACGCGATGAAAACACACACAATTTACTCGATAGCGGGCATGACTTGCAACAACTGCGTTGCCAGAGTGCAAAGCGCTTTGACGCCTTACGCAGATGAAATTGAGGTCACTCTGAAACCGCCCCAAATAAAGCTTTCAGGGCAGAAAGTTGACGTAATTGCTTTAAATAGCGTGTTAAAAAACGTGGGGAATTATGTAGTTGGTGCAGAAATTTTGCCTGGAAATTATCTAAAAAATGATGAGAGCGAAAAATCATTTTTCGTCACTTACAAGCCACTGATTCTTGTATTTTTCTACATTTTATTGGCGGCGTTGGCGATTGAAATCGCAAGTGGCGAATTTATTTTACATCGTTTTATGCCCAATTTTATGGCAGGCTTTTTTCTTGTATTCTCGTTTTTTAAGCTGCTCGATTTACGCGGTTTTGCACAAAGTTACGCCATGTACGATTTGCTTGCGAAAAAAATTCCTGCTTATGGATTCATTTATCCTTTTATTGAGCTTGCGCTAGGCACCTCATATCTATTGGTCTACAGGTCGATTATAATTAATTTAATGACGCTAATTGTGATGACATTTTCTAGCATCGGTGTCATTTTGGCGGTGCTGAACAAGCAAAAAATTAAGTGTGCTTGCCTTGGCACAGGCTTTAATTTACCCATGACGACGGTGACGATTATCGAAGATTTGCTGATGGCGGCAATGGCTTTATGGATGTTGCTTTGAATTGCGGCATTTAGATTGAGTAACGGTTATTACCAATTAGAGCATGGCCGCGTTGCCGCGATTGAAGCTGACTGTGAATTCCCACCGCTTTCACAAGCTTTAACCGAGCCTAACGGTTTAATCGCCATCGGTGGCGATTTAAGCGCAGCGCGTTTATTAAGCGCCTACAAACTAGGTATTTTTCCGTGGTTTAATCCCGGCGAGCCCATCATGTGGTGGAGCCCGAACCCGCGCATGGTGTTATTTCCAGAAGAATTAAAAATAAGTAAATCCCTCGCAAAAACCCTTAAGCTTCATTTAAAAAATAAAAATAATGCCTTCGAAACCCGCATGGATACTGACTTCCAGGCCGTTATTTCTGCGTGCAGTCAAACGCCCAGAAATAGAACAAAAAGCGGCTATCAATCAAATACGTGGATTTCGCCCGAAATGATAGCGGCGTATTGCGAACTGCATCGGCTTGGCTACGCGATTTGCGCCGAAAGTTGGCTAAATGGCGAGCTAGTCGGCGGTTGCTACGGCATTAAAATCGGCAAGATGTTTTATGGCGAAAGCATGTTTCATAACGTCACTGATGCTTCAAAAGTTGCATTCGTACACTTGGTAAATAATCTTATAAATCAAGGTGTTGGCATGATAGATTGCCAAATGAAAACACCTTTACTCACCAGCTTTGGCGGACGAGAAATTGACCGTGAAGAATTCATGCAAAATCTTACAAAACTGGTAGAATTTTAATATGACTTTGCCGATTGAGCCAGCCTTACACAAGCTACAATTTTACGTCACCACGCCGTATAAATGCGGCTATTTGCCCGATAAACTTGCGCAAAGTTTAATCGCCGCGCCGCATCATTTGGTCGACACCAACATCTACAGCGGCCTTATTCAGCAAGGCTTTCGGCGCAGCGGAAAGTTTGCTTATCGTCCACATTGTTTTAACTGCAGCGCTTGCATTGCGATTAGATTAGTCTTAAACGAATTTACGCCTACGCGCAGCCAAAAACGTGCGCACAAGCAACACGCCAATTTAAGCGCGCGCATATTGCCGCTGGGCTATATTCAAAGTCACTTTGAGCTATATACCAATTATCAAAAACTACGTCATGCCGAGCCAGAATTAAGTGTGCCCACCGATGCGGATGAAGGCGCCAACCAATATTTACAGTTTTTGTGCATGAGCAATGTAGAAAGCTTAATGATTGAATTTCGCGACGCCGAAAACCAAGTCAAAATCGTCAGCGTGATTGACGTGGTAACTGATGGCGTCTCGGCCGTTTACACGTTTTACGATGCAACTGAAGCAAAAGCCAGCTTCGGTACTTATTCTATTATGTGGCTGGCCGAATGGACAAAAAGCTTGAATTTGCCGTATTTATATTTAGGTTACTGGATACAAGAAAGCCAAAAAATGGCGTATAAACAACAATTTAAGCCGCAAGAAAAGTTAATTGATGGCGAATGGGTGTCACAAGGCTAGCGCTCAATAAACACCTAGCACGTGCTACAATTTCGTTTTTAATTTTCTGCATGATTTCTTTTGAAAAAACTCGTCATCTTTGGTGTGGGCTTGATTGGCGGCTCGGTTGCATTGGCTTTAAAAAAAGCAGGCGAGCTGGATAATACAGTCGCGCATATTGTGGGCGTTGGGCGCAGTGAAAAAAGTATGAATGAAGCTTTAGAATTAAATGTAATTGATGCTCTAGAGACCAATATCCATGAGGCTTGCAGCGATGCAGATTTAATTCTTATTGCAGCGCCTGTGGCACAAACAGCGAACATTTTGCAAAACATCAAACCGCATTTAAACGCTAAAACTATTATCACCGATGCGGGCAGCACCAAAGGTGATGTTTTGGCGACGGCGCGCGAAATTTTAGGTGATCAATTCAGCCAATTTGTTGGCGGCCACCCGATTGCGGGCGCAGAGAAATCTGGCGTTTCTGCAGCCAAAGCAGACTTGTTTGTAGGTAAAAATGTTGTGTTAACACCCACCACGGAGACCAATATCCATGCGGTTGCTGGCGTTGCCGAATTATGGGAAAAATGCGGCGCAAACGTAAGCGAAATGAGCGCAGAAACGCACGATAGCATCTTCGCCGCAGTCAGTCATTTGCCACATTTACTCGCGTTTGCGCTGGTAAACGAAATCGCTAATCGCCCAAACGCGGCGCAATTATTCAGCTTCGCGGCGAGTGGCTTTAGAGATTTTACGCGCATTGCAGGCAGCTCGCCCGAAATGTGGCGTGATATTTCACTTGCCAATAAAACGGCTTTAATTCAAGAAGTTACTGCATACCAAGCACAATTGGCGCAGCTCAAAATCTTGTTGGAAAATGGCGATGCAGCAGGCTTGCAGGCGCTATTTGAACGTGCCAGCCAAGCACGTAACGACTGGGGCAAAGCGCAATAAATATGGAGCAATTACATTTACCCGCCGCCAGCCGCGCCGAAGGCACGATTAAACTTCCAGGTTCAAAAAGTATTTCAAATCGCACGCTGTTGTTGGCCGCACTAGCAAATGGTGTCACGGAAATCCGTGATTTATTGGTTTCTGACGACACCGCGCGCATGCTGGAGGCGTTAGAAAAACTTGGGGTAAAGTTAGAAAAACTAAGCGGAACCGATTGGCGTGTACATGGCTGCGGCGGCAACTTTACCAATAAAGGTAGCCCCAGCAAATATGCTGAACTTTTTTTGGGGAATGCTGGCACTGCGTTTAGGCCGCTCACTGCTGCACTAGCCTTATCTGGCGGGCATTACACGCTCTCGGGTGTGCCGCGTATGCACGAGCGGCCAATTGGCGATTTGGTCGATGCGCTACGGCAAATTGGTGCGAATATTGAATATTTAGAAAATGAAGGTTTTCCGCCGCTCAAAATTTTACCCGCCAATATTGATGTGAGCAAACCAATTAAAATTCGCGGCGATGTTTCCAGCCAGTTTTTAACCGCGCTTTTAATGGCATTGCCACTCACCAAGCAGCAAGCCACGATTGAAGTGGTTGGCGAACTAATATCTAAGCCTTATATTGAAATCACTCTTAACTTAATGGCACGCTTTGGCGTAAATGTCATACGTGATGAGTGGAAAACATTTACCATTGCGTCAGATAGTAACTACACTTCACCTAAACAAATGTTCGTAGAGGGCGATGCTTCAAGCGCCTCATATTTCTTGGCTGCTGGCGCGATAGCAGGGAACGTACTTGTTGAGGGTATAGGAGAAAACAGCATTCAAGGCGATATACGCTTTGCCGATGCCTTGAAAAAAATGGGGGTCATGGTTGCTTACGGCAATAGATTTGGTCCTAGGCACAAAGTTGGTTCTAGTTTTAGCAATAATAAAATCCAAACTTATAAGCCTAAACAGCTGCAAGCCATTGATTTAGATTGCAACCACATCCCTGACGCGGCATTGACGCTGGCGATTATGGCTTTATTCGCGGAAGGCACGACGACTTTGCGCAATATCGCGAGTTGGCGCGTGAAAGAGACCGACCGCATTGCCGCCATGGCGACCGAATTACGCAAAGTGGGCGCCGTTGTTGAGGAAGGCGCCGATTACATTAAAATCACACCACCCGCCCAACTCACACCAAATGGGGTGATTGATACCTACGACGACCATCGCATGGCGATGTGCTTTTCGCTGGTTTCATTAGGCGGCGTACCTATTACCATTAACGACCCGAAATGCGTGGCAAAAACATTCCCCAATTATTTTGAAGAGTTTGCAAAAATTGTCAGTTAATCTACCCATTCCTGTCATCGCGATAGATGGCCCATCCGCCAGCGGCAAAGGCACGGTGGCGCAATTGGTGGCCGAAAAGTTAGGCTTTCATTATTTGGATTCTGGCGCTTTATACAGAATCGTCGCGCTAGCCGCAAAGCAACAAAATATTGCTTGGGATAACGCCGATGCGCTTGGTGAGATGGCAAAAACGCTAAAAATTCAGTTTATAGAAGACGAAATATTCCTTGGAAACAAACCCGTCGCAGCGCTAGTTCGCAGCGATAAAATCAGCCACGGTGCGTCTGAGGTGGCGATTCACCCGCAAGTGCGCCAAGCGCTGTTTGATTTGCAGCAGAGTTTTAGAAAATTACCTGGCTTGGTAGCTGACGGGCGCGATATGGGCTCGGTGGTGTTTCCTGATGCAACACTCAAGATTTTTCTCACCGCAAATGTAGAAGTGCGCGCTGATCGTCGCTATAAACAAACGATTCCCGCAAATATTCCAGCGACTTACGCCCAAGTGTTGCTGGACCTACAACAACGCGATTATCGCGACAGCCAACGCCGCGCTTCACCGCTGGTGCAAACGCCAGATGCGGTGTTTTTAGATACTAGCCATCGCTCAATTAATGATGCCGTGGAATTTGTTCTCACAGCATATAGAATTATTTTGTAAAAAAACCTGTAAAAATGTTTTAAGTCATTGAACATAAGCTATTTTTTGTGTAGTATGCACGGTTCGTGTTATGCTTTTATTTGATTATTTGCATAACTTTAATTAACTACCCCGCTGCTAGGTGGGAATACTTAAGATAATTTCAGCGGTAATTTCAGAAATTAACTTTAAGTAATTTTTTAGGTAACTTTATTTTAATGGCTTCTACTTCTAAATCAACCCCATCTTCGATGGAATCCTTTGCTGCCCTATTTGAGGAAAGCTTAGCGCGTCAAGAAATGCGTTCTGGCGAGGTCATCACCGCCGAAGTCATCGCTATCGATAGCGATCATGTCACTGTAAATGCTGGCTTAAAATCTGAAAGCTGGATTGACGCTGCTGAATTCAAAAACGCCGCTGGCGAAATGGAAGTTGCCATTGGCGACTTCGTAAAAGTATGTATCGAAAAACTCGAAGATGGTTTTGGCAACACCCAACTCTCTCGCGAAAAAGCGAAGAAAATGGAAGCTTGGCTGGATTTAGAAGACGCGATGAACGAAGGCCGTGTAGTTAAAGGCTTTGTAAGCGGTAAAGTAAAAGGTGGTTTGCGCGTGGCTGTTAACGGCATCACCGCTTTCTTGCCAGGCTCACTGGTTGATGTACGCCCAGTAAAAGACACCACACCATTCGAAAATAAAGAATGGGATTTCAAAGTAATTAAATTAGACCGCAAACGTAACAACATTGTGGTTTCTCGTCGTGCCGTGATGGAAGTAAGCGCTGGTGCAGACCGCGAAGCGCTAATGGGCTCGCTGACTGAAGGCGCAACTGTTAAAGGTATTGTTAAAAACATCACCGATTACGGCGCATTCGTTGATTTAGGTGGTATTGATGGCTTGCTACACATTACCGATTTGGCTTGGCGCCGCGTAAAACATCCATCTGAGGTGTTAACAGTGGGCGAAGAAGTTGAAGCGAAAATCTTGAAATTCGATCAAGAAAAAAATCGTGTTTCACTAGGCATTAAACAATTAGGTGATGACCCATGGGTTGCATTAACCCGTCGCTACCCAGTAAGCACGCGCCTATTCGGCAAAGTTTCTAACATTACTGATTATGGCGCGTTTGTTGAAGTAGAGCCAGGCATCGAAGGTTTGGTACACGTTTCTGAAATGGATTGGACTAACAAAAACATTCACCCAGGCAAAATCGCACAATTGGGCGACGAAGTTGAAGTGATGATTCTTGAAATTGACGAAGAACGCCGCCGTTTATCATTGGGCATGAAACAATGTAAAGCCAACCCTTGGGATGACTTCTCTGCAACGCACCACAAAGGTGATAAAGTGGCTGGTCAAATCAAATCCATCACCGACTTCGGCGTGTTTATTGGCTTGCCAGGCGGTATTGATGGTTTAGTGCATTTGTCTGATTTATCTTGGACACAAACTGGCGAAGAAGCGATTCGTAACTTCAAAAAAGGTGACGAGCTAAATGCAGTGATTTTAGCCATTGATGTAGAAAAAGAGCGTATTTCATTGGGTGTGAAACAATTGACTGAAGACCCGTCAGGCGCGACATCTTCTTTATCTTCATCAGAAGACAAAGCAGCTAAACCAAAAGCAAAACCTGCAAAAACTAAGGCGGAAGCACCTTCTGCTGAAGATGCAGCTGCCGCTTCTGGCACAACCAATCTTGGCGCTCTACTTAAAGCCAAAATGGATAGCAAAAAGTAAGTTGGATAGAGAAAATAATCGTCTTAATTAAGTTAAACTAAAGGCAAATATAAGCCATGACAAAATCTGAACTCATTAATTTACTCGCCGAGCGTTTTCCACAACTCGTTGTGAAAGACGCCGAATTATCAGTTAAAGCCATTTTAGATGCGATGACTGATAATTTATCCACGGGTGAACGCATCGAAATCCGTGGCTTTGGTAGCTTTAGTTTAAATTACCGTCCGCCACGTTTGGGTCGCAACCCTAAAACTGGCAGCAAAGTGCAAGTGCCTGCTAAGCATGTACCACACTTTAAAGCCGGTAAAGAGTTACGTGACAGAGTTGACTCGGCAAGTTAATGTTTTTTGTTTAGGTTTACTTTAAAAACGGCGCAAGAAATTGCGCTTTTTTTATACCTTTTTAGAATGATTAGCTACTCGCCTCAAGCTTAGGTAAAATAGCTTTATCAAAAATGAAATTAAAATATGACTGTTGAATTCGAATATTGGTGGTTATTAGTTCTACCGCTGTTTTTTACGCTGGGCTGGATAGCCGCGCGCGTTGACATTAAACAGCTACTATCCGAATCTACTGCCCTGCCAGCCGCTTATTTCAAGGGGCTCAACTTCCTCATTAGCGATCAACACGATAAAGCCGTAGAAGCCTTTTCTGAAGCCATGCAAGCTAATACTGATTCGCTGGAGTTACATTTTGCGCTCGGTAGCTTATTTAGACGCACTGGCGAAACCGACCGTGCGATTAATATGCACTTAAATTTACTCGACAAAAAAGAGCTCACGACCAACCAAAAAAGCGCAGTAAAGGCCGAGCTGGCGCAAGATTACTTAAAAGCGGGCTTGTACGACCGCGCCGAAGAGCTATTTAAAGGTTTGGACGACACACGCTATCGCCAGCCCGCGCTTAATGCATTGCTAGAAATTTATGTGCGCGAACGCGAATGGGCGCAAGCCATTAGCACCGCCACCGAGCTGGAACGCTTATCTGGCGTGCCTTTTAGAATTGAAATTGCACAATATTATTGCGAGCTGGCGATGAATGAGCTAATCGCCCGCAACCAAGATGCGGCGCGCATTCAATTAAATTTAGCTTTAGATGCCAATAAAAACTGTGTGCGTGCCAATGTCATGCTGGGCGACCTGGAAGCAAGCAACGGCGCGCATCAAGCGGCAATATCGCATTGGAAACGTATCGAGTTTCAGCAGCCTGAATACTTGGGCTTAGTCGCAGGTAAGATGCTCAAAAGTTATCGCGCCAGCCAACCCGCAAAAGGAAAGCCATTAAAAAGCGGCTTAAAAGAAGGCTTGGCGCAGCTTAACGCCTATTTAGAAACCTATAAATTGCCTTCACTGATGTCGGCTTTATACGAAGCGACGCTAAGTGAAGAAGGCGCGGAAAAAGCCGCTAAATTGGCCAGAAATGAGCTGATTCGCCAGCCTAACCTCACCACGCTAGACCAGCTTTTGCAAGCGCGCGCCATGGCAGATGAGACTAAAGAGTTGATCAAAAATCACAGCAACAATCAAGACATTCAGCTCATGCAGCAAACCGTGCGCAACGCCATTGGCAACCGCGCTGCTTATCATTGCGATCAGTGCGGCTTCCGTGCCAAGCAATATCACTGGCAATGCCCAGCCTGCAACGCTTGGGAATCGTTGCCTGCTGAGCCAAGCGAGGCAGTAAGCCGCGAAATGACAGTGAAAAAAACGAATGGAAAATAGTAGCAAAGTACTAGAAAGTAAAGTTATTGTCGCGCTCGATTACGCCGATGCCGCAAGCGCACTGGCGCTGGTTAATCAGCTTGATCCCTCACTTTGCAAACTCAAAATCGGCAAAGAGTTATTCACCGCTGCAGGGCCGCAATTGGTTGAGAAGTTAGTCGCGAAAAACTTTGATATTTTTTTGGATTTAAAATTTCACGACATCCCCACCACAGTTAAAAAAGCCTGCCAAGCCGCCAGCAACTTAGGCGTGTGGATGTTAAATGTGCATGCATCGGGCGGTAGCGCTATGATGCATGCCGCTGCAGAGGGCGTGGGTATTGGCTCACAGGGCAGCATAAATAAACCGCTTTTAATCGCTGTCACCGTGCTTACCAGTAGCAACCAAGCCACTTTGCATGAAATTGGCATAGAAGCCAGTGTCGAAAACCAAGTGCTCAAACTCGCCAAACTCACACAGCAAGCAGGCTTGCATGGCGTGGTGTGCTCCGCGCTAGAAGCGCATTTGTTAAGGCAACATTTGCCGAATGACTTTTTACTCGTCACACCTGGCATACGCCCTGCTTCTGCCAGTTTGGATGATCAGAGTCGCGTGCTAACGCCTCGCCAAGCACTAGAAAAAGGCGCGAGCTACTTAGTAATTGGCCGCCCTATCACGCAAGCCGCCAATCCAATCGAAGCGTTAATTGCAATCAATCAAGAAATTCAAGCCTTTTGTTAAATACTGTAAACTAGGTAGTCTAAAGTCAACTAAAACAGTACACTAGCGTTAAGTGACAGTGATTTTGTAACACTCATCACCTTTAAATTAACAAATAGAACCCTAGGGAGAACCAAATTGAAAAAAATTCTAATCGCCTTACTCGCCTCGCTCGCATTCAGCTTCAGCGCATTTGCGGCAGTAAACCTCAACACCGCCACACAAGAAGAGCTTGAAAGCCTTGATGGCATTGGCCCTGTAAAAGCACAAGCCATTATTGATTACCGCAAAAAAAATGGCGGCTTCAAATCAGTAGATGAACTAGAAAAAGTAGATGGCGTAGGTGAAATTACATTGCAAAACGTGCGTAAGGACGTTTCTGTAAGCGGAAAAACTACTGTAGTTGCACCAGCGGCAGACAAATCTGCTAAAGAAACGAAACCTGCGAAAGAGATGAAAGCAGACAAGTCATCGAAAGAAACTAAAACCGTGGGTACCGAAAAAGCGGCGGCTAGCGGCAAAACTGCGGATAGCAAAGAAGTGAAAGAAGAAAAAGCTTCTAAAGATAAAAAAGATAAGGATATGAAGAATGAAAAGTCCGAGAAATCTGACAAAAAAGAGGCTAAAGGCACTGAGAAAAAAGATAAAGACATGAAGGATGAAAAAGAAGCTAAAGACAAAGACTCTAAAGACAAGAAAGCTAAAAAAGAATCAAAAGATGATTCTGACAAAGCCAAGAAAGACACTGATAAGAAAGACAAAGCAGATAAGGCCAAAGACGATAAATCTGACAAAAAAGCGGCGGATGATAAAAAGAAAGCGGATAAAAAAGCTGCTGCAGATAAGAAAAAAGCAGACGCTAAAAAAGCTGAGTAATTTATTCGCTACACCCAGTAAAAAAGCCCCGCATGGGGCTTTTTTTATTTTCTAACTTTCCCTTACCTTTTACTTATCAGTCACGATGCTCTTCGTGACGCCCTTCATCATGGCGATCTTCATAATGTTTATCGTGCCCATAAGCATGACCTTTGCCATGCTTATGTTTATGCTTATTGCGTTTATTATGATGATGGCGACGGCTAGATGACTTTCCTGGTTCAGCAATCACCTTGCCCACCACTGCGCCGCCAGCACCACCAACACCAGCACCCACAACAGCTCCCGTACCGCTACCGCTAACTTTGCGACCAACTGCAGCGCCAGTTGCACCGCCAGCAGCGCCGCCAATCACAGCACCAGTTTGGCCTTCACCTTTGGTAGTAACCGCCCCGCCAACACCGCCACCCACTGCGCCACCAATTACCTCGCCTGTGCTGCCACCCAACACACCACCAATTGCCGTGCCAGCTGCTGCGCCTAAACCGCCGCCCACTGCAGTTTTAGCATTGCTGTCTGCAGCCATCACATGACCAGAAAATAATAGAATTGCTAATAATGAACTGTTAATCAACTTCATTGTGTCTTCCCTCTTTTGTAGAAAAAGTATGTTTGAATAACCGCACTGTACAAGATGTTAAAAATCTACAACATCAGTTAGCGCTGATATTAATGTAAGAATTTTCCTACATTAATCATAATGACTATCTAGTATATCAATATGCTAGGTTATTTTACGCGCATGCCTGGCTGTGCGCCGCTATCGGGTGAAAGTATAAACGGTCCGCCACTTTCATCGCTCGCCGCTAAAACCATACCTTCACTCATACCAAACTTCATTTTGCGCGGTGCTAAATTAGCCACCATCACAGTCATTCGGCCGACTAAAGTTGCAGGATCGTAAGCCGATTTAATCCCTGCAAACACTTGTCTTGGCTTGTCTTCACCAATATCTAACGTGAGTTTAAGTAACTTTTCCGCACCTTCTACGTGTTCGGCATTGACGATTTTCGCGATACGTAAATCCACCTTGGTAAAGTCATCAATGGTTATATATTCATTATTTGATGTATTTTCAACTGCCTTGGGAGCCAATACTGGTGCGGCTGCTGGCGTGGCAGTTAAATTCTCTTTATTCACTTCTGTCATAGCTTCAATTGCTTTCGGGTCGATGCGAGTGATTAAGTGCTTATATTGACCTATTTGATGACCAGCGTTTAAGCAGTTATTAACATCAGCCCAACTTAAAGGTGGAATGTTCAAAAACGCCTCAACTTCTTGTGCAATATTAGGTAACACTGGCTTCAAATATAGTGTAAGCAGTCGAAAGGCTTCTAGCGCAATAGAACAGACTCTTTGCAAATCATGCTGTCTTCCTTCCTGTTTGGCTATCACCCATGGCGCTTGTTCAGCCACATATGCATTCGCGACATCTGCCAATTTCATAACTTCAACTATCGCTTTACCATATTGCCTGTTATCGTAAAGTCTGTGTATTGCATTAGCTTCTCTAGTCAAACTCTGTATTACCAAAGGTTGTCTACTGTGCGGAGGATTATAAAATTCTCCAGCAAGATGAGTGTCAACAAATTCGAGTTTTCCATTAAACAGTTTTTCAATAAACCCCGCCGTGCGGCTGGCAATATTAATATACTTACCCACCAAATCACTATTCACGCGCGCGACAAAATCTTCCAAATTCAGGTCAATATCTTCCATCGTACTATTCAACTTAGCCGCGTAGTAATAACGTAGATACTCAGGATTTTTAATATGGTCTAAATAGCTGCGCGCAGTGATAAACGTGCCACGCGATTTACTCATTTTTTCGCCATTTACTGTTAAAAAGCCATGTGCAAAAATCTGCGTAGGTTTGCGGTAGCCACTGTATTCAAGGGTTGCAGGCCAAAATAGCGCATGAAAATACAGAATGTCTTTGCCAATAAAATGGTAAAGCTCAGTGGTTGAATCTTGCTTCCAATATTCGTCAAAATCTAAATCTTGCGTTTCACAAAGCTTTTTAAAACTGGCCATGTAGCCGATTGGCGCATCTAGCCACACATAAAAATATTTGCCTGGTGCATCGGGGATTTCAAAACCAAAATATGGCGCGTCGCGCGAAATATCCCAATCATTCAAACCATTTTCAAACCACTCGCCCATCTTATTGGCGGCTTCGCCTTGAAGTGTGCCACTGCGCGTCCAATCTTTTAAAAACTGCTCACATTCAGAGAGTTTAAAAAAGTAATGTTCCGTTTCTTTGCGGATTGGCGCAGCACCAGAAACTGCTGAATAGGCGTTAATCAGCTCGGTTGGGTTATACGTCGCGCCGCACACCTCGCAGCTATCACCATATTGATCTTTGGCATGGCATTTTGGGCATTCGCCTTTAATAAAGCGATCGGGCAAAAACATATTTTTGACGGGATCGTAAAACTGCTCAATCGTTTTGGTGGCAATTTTTCCGTTGGCTTTTAACTTTTTATAAATGGTTTGCGAGAGCTCTTTATTCTCATCCGAATTGGTCGAATAGTAATTGTCGAATTCTACCAAAAACTCTTTAAAATCGGCCGCATGTTCCTTATGCACCGCATCAATTAAAGCTTCTGGTGTAATGCCCTCTTTCTCCGCACGCAGCATAATCGGCGTGCCGTGCGTATCATCCGCGCACACATAATGTACGGTGTGCCCCTGCATTTTTTGAAAGCGCACCCAAATATCAGTTTGAATGTATTCCACCAAATGCCCAAGGTGAATGCTGCCATTGGCGTAAGGCAGTGCGGAAGTAACCAGAATTTTTCTCATAAGCGCTATTTTAGCAAAGACGCTGGCTTCTACATAAGCTAAAATACATTTTTATTAGGAATATCATGGCAATCACTGAATTAAACATCCAAAACGCGCTAAAAGAGTTGCTAGACCCGAATACTGGCAAAGATTTTGTTGCTAGCAAATCGGCGAAAAACATCCAAATTACTGGCCGCGATGTAAGCGTGGACATTGTGTTGGGCTACCCTGCCAAAAGCGTGATGAGTGATGTGAAAGTATTGGTTGAAAATCACCTAAAAAGTTTAGATGGCGTGGAAAATGTGAGCGTGAATATTGGCAGCCGCATCGTCGCGCACAAGGCGCAACAAGGTGTAACGCTATTGCCAAACGTTAAAAATATTATCGCCGTAGCTTCTGGTAAAGGCGGCGTGGGCAAATCGACCACTTCGGTCAACTTAGCTTTGGCACTGGCTGCAGAAGGCGCAACCGTGGGCTTGCTAGACGCCGATATTTACGGCCCTAGCCAACCACAAATGTTGGGCATAAGCGGTCGACCAGAAAGCAGCGACGGCAAAAGTATGGACCCGATGTTAGCGCACGGCATTCAAGCTATGTCGATTGGGTTTTTGGTGGATGTGGATACGCCCATGGTATGGCGCGGCCCAATGGTAACGGGCGCGCTAGAGCAATTGTTGCGCGAAACGCGCTGGGATAATTTGGATTATTTAGTCATCGATTTACCGCCAGGCACTGGCGATATTCAACTCACGCTCGCACAAAAAATCCCTGTCACCGGTGCGATTATCGTCACCACGCCGCAAGATATTGCGCTGCTAGATGCGCGCAAAGGC
This sequence comes from Methylotenera sp., assembly GCA_031417915.1. Taxonomy (GTDB): domain Bacteria; phylum Pseudomonadota; class Gammaproteobacteria; order Burkholderiales; family Methylophilaceae; genus Methylotenera_A. The sequence goes on along the minus strand of JANOWN010000030.1, from coordinate 39,504 downwards.
TTAAAAATGTTCGAGAAAGTCGGTATTCCTATTCTTGGAATTGTCGAAAATATGAGCACGCATATTTGTAGTAATTGCGGGCATGAAGAACACATATTTGGCGCGGGTGGTGGGCAAAAAATGTGTGATGATTACAATGTCGATTTGTTGGGCAGTTTGCCTTTAGACATTAGCATTCGCGAACTTACGGATAGCGGAAACCCAACAGTAATTTCACAGCCTGATTCTAAAATCGCCAGTATTTACAAAGAAATCGCACGCAAAGCTGCGATTAAAATTGCCAATGCCAGCTTAGACCACAGCAGTAAATTCCCGAACATTGTGATACAAAATACTTAGCTATTTTTAAAGCTGGATTCTTCACTGCGCTTAGAATGACGATAGTTAGGAGGTTTGCTTAATATGATTAAAAAACACCACTCTGCTGAAAAGCTCATGGGCACTGCGTATGACGCCATGGACGCTCGCACACAAAAAGTCGCGCGTCACATCACAGAACGCAAACACATCTCAAAAAATACCTCATTAGAACATGAGGATACAAAAACATTTGGTCAGCGCGCGGCCGATGCAGTCGCCAAATTTGGTGGCTCTTGGGCGTTTATTATTTTATTTGGTGTCGTGCTGGTTTGCTGGGTTGTTTTAAATTCGTTTATTTTAATTAACTACAATAAAACGTTTGACCCTTACCCATACATTCTTTTGAATTTATTTTTGTCGATGTTGGCTTCTATTCAAGCGCCGATTATTTTGATGTCGCAAAATCGCCAAGCGGAAAAAGACCGTTTGAATGCCGAGCATGATTACGAAGTGAATTTAAAAGCTGAGCTAGAAATTATGCTGTTGCACGAAAAGGTTGATTTGCTGCGCGAAGGTCAATGGAGTGAGTTGATTGCGATTCAGAAAGAGCAATTGCAGCTATTGAGCAATCTAATTGCCAAGCAAGCGCAGTAATTCTGTCATGCTGAAGTTGATTCAGCATCTTAATTTTAAGCCAGAGATTGCGGGTCAAGCCCGCAATGACAACTTATAAAGTCACACCATAACAATAAATATCCACTCCGCAAGCGGGCGTAATTAGCGCCGCAGGAATCGCCACTCCACTGCGCCAGTTATCCACCGCTTCTTGCTTGCCTTTTCCAGTTACTAAAAATATGGCTTCGTGCGTATTATTTAGCCGATTTTGGCTCATGGTTACGCGTTCTGCAGGCGGTTTTGGCGAATCAAATACTGGCACAACATCGGCACTGTTATCAATCGTATGGCCTGGAAACAAGCTTGCGGTATGACCATCTTCGCCCAATCCGAACAGCACCAAATCAAAAGTACCCACATTTTTTAGCGTTCTTGCGTAAGCTGTTGCGCCTGCAATGGGGCCTAATTCAGATGGAATTGCATAAAACTGACTACTGGGAATATCAACCTTGCTTAACCAAACCTCATCCACCATTTTGCTGTTGCGGTCTGCATGGTCAACTGGCAAACAGCGATCGTCGTTAATGTAAACATGCCAGTTTGCCCAATTTGCATCCGCTTTACTTAATAGCTGATAAATGCTTTTTGGCGTGCTGCCGCCAGCCAATACAATAGAAAAATTACCTCGTATAGCGATTGCCTCATTTGCGGCTTGTAATATACGTGTCACAGCAGCATGGTTAATGTCATGTTGCGAATAAAAAGTGTGCCAGCGCTGGATGGCTGATGATGTACTAAATGTCATAAAAAAACCTAATTGAAATCTTAAAAATAAAAAAAGCAGCAATTTACCGGGCTGCCTTTTGAGAACTGCTAGTGCATTTGCTATAATTATACCTAACTCGTTCTGTAATTACATCAAACGGGTGCATATTGCCCACAAGGCAAGTGTTCTTACTTAATCCTCATACCCATAGGAAAATCTGCATGAAATTAGCAATGATAGGCTTAGGGAAAATGGGCGGCAATATGGCTGCGCGTTTATTACGTCACAAAATTGAAGTGGTTGGTTTTGACTTCAATCAAGAATTTATTTCCAGCTTAGTTGAAAAAGAAGGCATGATTGCAGCCACATCGGTTGCCGATGCTACAAGCAAATTAGAAGGTCAAAAAATTGTTTGGATGATGTTGCCAGCAGGCGAGATTACCGAAAACCAAATTAAAGATTTAATTCCGCTACTCAATAAAGGCGACATAATTGTCGATGGCGGTAATAGCAACTACAAACACAGTCAACGTCGCGGCGCAATGCTGGCCGAGCATGGTATTGGCTTTATGGATAGTGGCACGTCAGGCGGTATTTGGGGCTTGGATAACGGTTATTGCTTAATGGTGGGCGGCACAAAAGAAGTGGCCGAAGCTGTGACGCCGTTCTTAAAAGCACTTGCGCCTGCTGCGCATCGCGGCTGGGCACACGTTGGCCCTGTGGGCAGCGGCCATTTTACTAAAATGCTACATAACGGCATTGAATACGGCATGATGCAAGCACTGGCCGAAGGCTTAGATTTGCTAAAAGGCAAAGAAGAGTTCAATTTAGACTTGGCGCAAATTACTGAGTTATGGCGTCATGGTTCTGTGGTGCGTAGCTGGTTGCTCGATTTAACAGCAGAGTCGCTAAAAAATGATCAAACTTTAGATGGCGTTGCGCCCTATGTGGCAGATTCTGGCGAAGGCCGTTGGACTGTGGTTGAGGCGGTTGAGCAAGGTGTTGCCGCGCCAGTACTCACCTTGGCACTTCAAGCGCGTTTCAGAAGTCAGGATAACACTGGTTTCAGTTACAAGCTGCTATCCATGATGCGTAATGGTTTTGGCGGCCATGCAGTTAAAAAGAGTTAGAAAGCTTAAAAGTTAAACCATATTGAGGGCTTTACCCCTCAATATGAGCTCAATCTATTTTATTTACCAAATTTAACTTATTTTAGAGGTTATGCAATGACTCAAACAACAGAAACCAGCCAAATCGACCCATGTACACTCGTACTATTTGGCGCCAGCGGTAACTTAGCGCGCGTTAAGCTATTCCCTGGCTTGTTTAGACTCGATTCAATTGGTCGCTTACCTGCAGAGCTAAAAATATTAGCGGTTGGCCGCCAATTGGTCGATTTAGACGCATGGCGCGCCGATATTAAAACCATGCTGGATGCTAAATTTAAAAAAGGCTACGACGCTGCGGTGTTCGAGCGTTTTATTGCGCGTAATTTTTACCAAGCCAATCCGCCGACTGACCCAGACGCGTTCCAAAAGCTCAAAAACACCTTGAGCGACGAAAAAGTATTTCCGCAAAATTTGGCGTACTTCTTATCGGTACGCCCGACAGATTTCGCGCCCGTGGTGGAATCGCTGGCCAATGTTGGCTTAACTCAAGAAGACAAATTTTGGCGTCGCGTGGTGATTGAAAAGCCGTTTGGTACCGATTTAGCTTCCGCCAAAGAGCTGCAATCATCCATCACCAAGTATTTAAAAGAAAGCCAAATTTACCGCATCGACCATTATTTAGGTAAATCTGCGCTGCAAAATATTATGTTGCAACGCTTTACCAATAGCATTCTAGAACCGATTTGGAACAACCAGTACATCGATCACGTGCAGATTACCAACACCGAAATGCTGGGCGTGGGTGACCGTACTGTTTTTTATGACACGACTGGTGCGTTGCGCGATATGATTCAAAGTCATATTCTGCAAACGCTAGCGCTAACCGCGATGGAATTACCAAAAGACTTAACGCCAGATGGCGTGCGCGCCGCGAAAATAAAGGTGCTAGAGCAAATTCGACCAATTCCTGTGAATGAACTCAGCAAACACGTTTTCCGTGCGCAATATGCAGCAGGCGAAATCACCAATACGGACGGCACAAAAGAAAAAGTACCCAGTTATTTAGAAGAGTTAGCCGCCCAAGACAGCAGTAAAGCCAATAGCGTAGTCGAAACCTACGCCGCCATGAAATTGTTTATCGACAATCCTCGCTGGCAAGGCGTGCCATTTTACATCCGCACCGCCAAGCGCCTGCACGAGGCCGATACGCGCATTGCCATTCGCTTTAAAAAAGCGCCGCTGCAAGTCAATAACCAAGATCAAAACTGGCTGATTATCGGCATTCAACCACGCGAGTGCATTAAAATGGAAATCCAATCGAAAATTCCAGGCTTGGATATTAAAACGCGGAGCATTCAACTCGATGCAGCTAATCGATTACCAGAGGATGACAGCGTGGACGCGTATGAGGCATTGCTGCTTAACCTGATGCAAGGCGACAACTCCAATTACCTGCACATTGCCGAGGCCGAAGCACAATGGCGCCTAGTCGATCCTGTCGTCAAAGCATGGGCAGCGGACAAAAAACCTGTGCACCAATACCCCGCTGGCTCGCGCGACCCAGAAGCCTCAAAGGTAATCTTTGAGAATGAGGACCAGTTTTGGCGTTACAGTATTGAGTTAGGCGGCGATAATCATTAAATAGCTTTATTTTGATGTCTTGCGAGCCTCATGGATATTGACTTGCAGGGCATTCGTTTTGCAATTCACCCCTTGCGCTATTTAGGTGTAGAGCTTGGTTCTATGGCTTTTTCTTTGGGTTGAACTGGGTGTATGGTTTTAGTGGTAGGGTCAGCCTCATTTTCCACCCACCAGTTTGCCCATAACCTATCTTTATCATCAGGCTCTAAAGTTAAAAAATTGCGTGCGCCAATCAAACGCCGCGTAGTTGCAGGAAACTCGTACATGGCGGCGGTGATGCCGCGATCTATCGTCTCTACACTTTTACATGCTTGCTCTAAAAAGTAGCGCACCATAGCAGGCGGTGCGGGGTGCACAATGCCAGATGAGGTCAGCTGGTTAATGCTACGCGCATTTGGCAGCACATCATTACGATCTGATTCAATGACCCCCACAGCAGCCACGTGCACATCGCCCGAAAGTAGTGTAACGCGACACTTTTTATCCGCCGAAAACCTTAACAATCGATGCACCATTCTCAGTCTTTCTTGCAGATGCGGCGAGCTAGTCCAATGATCGCGCAAATCGTCCTCCAGCTCTTGCTGACCAGGCAAAAAGCCGAGCATTTTCTCTAACAAGCCAAAAGTAGGATGCACCACGGGGATGCTCGACATGACCAATAAGTGCTTGCAGGTTTGCGCATCTAGCCATTTATAAACCGCGTTCCAACTTTTCTCGCTCATCACTTGGTCTGGCATGTGGTTGTCATTCATGCTATCAGGTGAATGTGGTCGGCGCTCGCTACGCATATCCAACACTAAAATTCCCATATCACCTAAGTTAAAAGCTTGGTTAAATGCGGGCTGATCTGGCAAGATGGCAGGCGCAGGCGCGCCAGTAGATTGCTGCTGAAATAGCTGAAAATAAGCTTTTGCCACCTCAAATATGCCTTGATACACGGGGCAAAAATGTTGCTCGTAAGAGTACGATCCCCAGCCATCAAAAATATCGTGATCATCCCACATCATTACGCTAGGTATACTTGCCAGCGCAGCGCTTATTTCTAGCTGCGCCCAGCGCGTGAGATATAAATTTTCAAAAAAATGCTCTACCTGCGCGCGCATTATTCGGCTAAAAGCTCTAGTTTTGCGCTGCGGCCAATCTAAATTAACCCATGTTTTCAACTCGGGCACTTCGTGCCACATAGAATCGCTGTACACTTGATCGCCGCCCATCAGCAGCAAATCCCACGGCCCAAAGCGGCGACCACGGATGGTATCTTCGCCCTTATGCAAGCGGCTCATGCGACTCCACAGCGCATTTTTACTGGTCACTTGCTTCATTAATTTAGGGTCAGAAAAACCATTGCAAGAAGCATAAGCTACGGCAGGCATTTTGTTTTTTGCAGGCACTTGCAAGCTAAAACTCGCACCATTAATTTGATACTCCAACGTTTGCGCACTTGCTTTAAGTGGAATCTTGCATTCCCAGCGCCACGCCGTCGTTTTTGTGTAGTTTAAATCGCCTAATTTTACTGGCGCGATAGTCGCTTGCTTACTCAAAACCAAGTTAGGTGCAGGGTCTGCAGCCTCTGCAACCACCATGACACTAAAGCACCAACTAGCGTCCGTACAGCCTAAAAATTTCAATACAGGCCCTAGTTTTATCATGTCTAATCCCCTTAAAATTTTCAGCAAAACATAAACATTCATCTTATAATGCACTACTTTTATCAATCATAAAACAATTCAACAATGATGAGCATTAAACCATGAGTATAAAATCAGATAAATGGATACGCCAAATGGCAGAACAGTACGGCATGATAGAGCCGTTTGAACCGAACCAAGTTAAAGTGAATGCCAGCGGTCAGCGCATGGTGTCTTACGGCACGTCGAGCTATGGCTACGATATTCGCTGTAGCTCAGAATTTAAGCTGTTTACCAACATTAACAGCACCATTGTTGACCCAAAAAACTTCGACCCGAATTCGTTTGTGGAAGTAAATGCAGATTTCTGCATTATTCCGCCTAACAGTTTTGCGCTGGCTAGAACTGTGGAGTATTTCCGAATTCCGCGCAATGTATTAACAATTTGCCTAGGCAAAAGCACTTATGCGCGTTGCGGCATTATTGTAAATGTGACCCCGTTTGAACCAGAATGGGAAGGCTACGTGACGCTAGAGTTCAGCAACACCACGCCGCTACCAGCCAAAATCTACGCCAATGAAGGCTGCGCGCAAGTGCTGTTTTTTGAAGCGGATGCCGATGACGTGTGCGAAACCAGCTACAAAGACCGCGGTGGCAAATATCAAGGACAATTGGGCGTCACGCTACCTAAAATCTAGTCATTGATGGATGGTTTGTAGTCGTTAGTTTTAAAAAACACAAGCCAACCAGCACCCAAAACTAACGACTAACGACTAAAAACCAAGGATTTAACAAATGAAATTTCGTTTTCCAGTTGTCATCATCGATGAAGACTTTCGCTCTGAAAACTCCTCTGGCTTAGGCATCCGTATGCTTGCTAAAGCCATCGAGACCGAAGGCGTTGAAGTGTTGGGTGTAACCAGTTACGGCGATTTAACCTCGTTTGCGCAGCAGCAAAGCCGTGCCTCAGCGTTTATTTTGTCCATCGATGACAATGAATTTGTAGAAGAAAATCAAGACGCGCTGGATAATTTGCGTGCGTTTGTGGACGAAATTCGTTATCGCAATGAAGAAATTCCAATCTTTTTGCACGGTGAAACGCGCACGTCACGGCATATTCCCAACGAGATTTTGCGCGAGCTGAACGGCTTTATTCACATGTACGAAGACACGCCAGAGTTCGTCGCGCGCTATATTCTACGCGAGGCTCGCACCTATTTAGACAGCCTCGCGCCACCGTTTTTTAAAGCGCTGACCGAATATGCGGCCGATGGCTCGTATTCTTGGCATTGCCCTGGTCACTCTGGCGGCGTAGCGTTTTTAAAATCGCCTGTTGGCCAGATGTTTCACCAGTTTTTTGGCGAGAATATGTTGCGCGCCGATGTGTGTAACGCGGTGGAAGAGCTAGGTCAATTGTTAGACCACACAGGCCCGGTGGCGGCATCAGAACGTAACGCGGCACGTATTTACAATTGTGACCATTTGTATTTTGTCACCAACGGCACGTCAACATCCAACAAAATGGTGTGGAATTCAACTGTTGCACCAGGTGACGTAGTTGTTGTCGATCGCAACTGCCATAAATCTATTTTGCATGCCATTATTATGACGGGCGCAATCCCTGTTTTTCTCATGCCTACGCGCAACCATTTTGGCATCATAGGCCCGATTCCTAAAAGTGAATTTGAGTGGGAAAACATTCAAAAGAAAATTGACCGCAACCCGTTTATCACTGATAAAAAAGCTAAGCCGCGCGTGCTCACCATTACGCAATCTACCTACGATGGCGTGTTGTATAACGTGGAAGAAATTAAAGACATGCTGGATGGCAAAATCGATACGCTACATTTTGATGAAGCTTGGCTGCCGCACGCAACTTTCCACGATTTTTATGGCGATTATCACGCCATTGGCGAAGGTCGCCCGCGCTGTAAAGAAAGCATGGTTTTCTCTACGCAATCCACGCACAAATTGCTCGCTGGCTTAAGTCAGGCCTCGCAAATATTAGTGCAAGATGCCGAAAACAATAAGCTAGATCGCGATATTTTCAACGAAGCCTACTTGATGCACACCAGCACCAGCCCGCAATATTCAATCGTCGCCAGCATTGACGTAGCCGCAGCCATGATGGAAGCGCCTGGCGGCACGGCGCTAGTGGAAGAAAGCTTGATGGAAGCGCTTGATTTCCGCCGCGCCATGCGCAAAGTAGATGAGGAATGGGGCGCCGACTGGTGGTTCAAGGTTTGGGGGCCTGATGATCTGTCTGAAGAAGGCCTAGAGCACCGCGATAGCTGGATGCTACACGCCAACGACACATGGCATGATTTTGGCGACCTAGCACCTGGATTCAACATGCTCGACCCAATTAAAGCCACCATCATCACGCCTGGCTTAGACATTAAAGGTAATTTTTCGGATAAATTTGGTATTCCTGCCGCAATTGTCACCAAATACTTGGCAGAACACGGCGTGATTGTGGAAAAAACTGGCCTGTATTCGTTCTTTATCATGTTCACCATCGGCATTACAAAAGGCCGCTGGAACACCATGGTAGCGGCGTTGCAGCAATTTAAAGATGATTACGACAAGAACCAACCACTGTGGAAAGTATTGCCAGAGTTTGTGCAAAAACAGCCACAATACGAAAAAGTGGGTTTGCGTGATTTATGCGAGAAAATTCATGCCGTGTACAAAGCCAACGATGTGGCAAAACTCACCACTGAGATGTACTTATCTGACATGATTCCCGCCATGAAACCAACCGATGCGTTTGCTAAAATGGCGCATCGCGAGATTGATCGTGTGCCAATTGACGAGCTAGAAGGCCGCGTGACGGCAGTTTTATTGACACCCTACCCGCCTGGCATTCCGCTATTAATTCCAGGTGAAAAGTTTAATAAAGTCATTGTGAATTACCTAAAATTCGCCCGTGAATTTAATGAGAAATTTCCTGGTTTTGAAACGGATAATCACGGCTTAGTGAAAGAAATCGTCAATGGCAAAGCGGCTTATTATGTAGATTGTGTAGAGAAATAAGTATTTGTACTGCTAAAAGATAAATCAAAATAGCCTTCTGCTCGACTAAAACACTAAAGTTTAGATGCTCTGCAACCGTAAAGGTTGTCCCCGCAGAATATACCAGCTAAGGCTGGTATATTCATGCCTGCAACCCCCCCCATGGATATTGCCTCGCAGGGCATCTTTTTTAGTTATTTTTTGGCTTTTTCTTCGTCTTTTGCTTTTTGTTTTTCTAGCTTTTCGTTCAGTTTGCGTCTTTCTTCGCGCCATTCTGCTAGTTGCTCATCTTCCATTTCCAGCTGAATCGCCAGCGCCTCTAGCTCGGTGATTTTTTCATCCACTGCTTTACGTGTGAGCTTATTACGCATGCGACTGTGCAGGCGCTCTACTTGCTCTTTACTTAGTTTTTTTACTTTTTCCAGATACTGGTCATCAGCCTTTTTTTTCATTTTGCATATCCCCTTAACTTTTTTATAGGTAAAAATTTATGGCGTAAAATAATATGCAAGTATAGGCGATAGAAAGTTTATGTGTGTGACAGTTTTGTGACGAAGAACTAGTCGTTAATTACTTGAATTAAATCATAATTAACGTATGATTAAACGGTTTATACGGTTTTAATTTAAGCTTTATATTTGAGGACAAAGCATGAAAAATATTTTAATCGCCAACCCAAAAGGCGGTAGCGGAAAAAGCACACTGGCGACTAACTTGGCTGGCTATTTTGCCATGCGCGGCAAACAGGTGCTGCTGGAAGATTTAGACCGTCAGCAATCGTCAGCCAATTGGCTGGAGCGCCGCCCTGTCAATGCGCCACAAATTTATTCTAACAGCAAAAAAGTGGAAAAGTTAGATTGGGTTATTACCGATTCGCCCGCTGGCTTGCGCGATGATAAGCTGACCGAAGCGGTGAAAGCGGCCGATTGCGTGATTGTACCAATTCAACCTTCTGCGTTTGATATTGGCGCCACCAGCGATTTTTTGCAGGTGCTGACGGAAGAAAAAAGCATACGCAAAAATAAGACTTTTGTGGCGCTGGTTGGCATGCGCGTTAATATGCGCACGAATTCTGCAGTGAAACTAGCAGAATTTATGCAACAGGCCGATTTGCCGGTGTTGGCTTACCTGCGCAACACGCAAGTGTATGTAACAGCCGCCGAGCAAGGCTTGAGCCTATTTGATATGCGCCCTTCATTGGTGGAACAAGAGATTGCGCAGTGGAAGCGCCTGCTGCAATGGGTTGCAAAAGTTTAACGCGTTTTACAACCTAGATAAAAACCTAAAAACCATTGCCCTGCCACTCGCATGGATATTGCCTCATAGAGTATTACTTTCATATTTTTAAAATCATTAAAATCAATATAAATCGGTGCATGTGCGCTTTAGCGATGTTTGAGTTTTAAAAAAAGCACCACGCAAGAAAGCACAAACGTGACGCAGTTGGCCAAAAATACTGGCCAGCTTTGAATCAGATAGCCGTAAACAATCCACCCCGCTACGCCCAGGCTAAATATACCGTACATGGGCAGCGAAACGCCTGATAAATCGCGGGTTTTCCACGAATGATAAGCCTGCGGCACAAATGCGAAGGTGGTTAAAAATGCCGAAGAAAAGCCTATAGTTTCTGTTATGTCCATGTGTTAATCATGCCCTTAATGATGAAAAGTAATCCAATCGGTGTGTATCTTATCCCAATCTTGCAAGCTAGGCCATGCGCGGTAAATAGGTCGCGAATTTGTTGCGATTCCCATTTCATCACATCTTCCAGAATCGGCACCAGCACGCTGACGGCATTATCACTCAACACGGTTCTATTGGCGATGCGGCCGATAGATTTGGTCTCTGAAACAGCAATAGTATGGCCGTCGCGGCTATTCAAATCGTGCATCACGTAAAGGTCAGAGCTACCATCACCAATATAAATGACGCGATCGGAGCTCATTTGCAGTTTAAGCTCTAGCTCTTGCAGCACGGCCACCTTGCCGCTACCTGCGGGCACGTGAAGCACAGCGCAAATCTCGCCTGTATTGGCATCAAATTCGAACTCTGAGCCAAAGATATTTTCTGGCGGAACTATGCCTTCTAACGCTGAGCGCACTACTTCGTTCAGGCTAATCGTGGCAATAAACTTAGGACTTATTGATTAATTTATTGGCGTAAGAGCCACACCCACGCTGGAATGCACTGTTTTAATTGACTTAATTTATTTTATAAATGGCAAATAGCCCGAAAGGGCTATTGAATTTGGACACGTTAAAGTATGTTTGACGGCTAATTAACCGCTAAATTAGACAGTACAACTGTCATGGGTGTTGTGGCTACAGAAATAGCCTGCATAAAAGGATTTAGAGGAAACGATCAAGCATTTAACTACCAATAAAATTAAAAAAATAGATGCTCTGCAAGGCTCATGGATATTAGACTGTAGGTCTGACATAAAATGGTTAAGCTTAGTAATTGCTCATAAAAAACCGCTGTACATGTCGTTAGCGAAAGATGACAGAATCGCCCTAATGCGAGACTGGCACAATCCCCGTGACTAATCTTCCACCCGTCATTCCGTACTTGATACGGAATCCAACGACTTTAAAGACACTGGATGCCGACTTGCGTCGGTATGACGAAAGAAAGATTGAATTCCAATTCACATTATGTATAATATTCTTAACAGTACGATTAACAAGGTTATTCAATGAGCATAATTTCTGCAAACGATTTAAAAACCAAAGGCGTAAAAGCCATAGAAGACGCCCTGCTGGCGCAGTTAGAAGCGCCTGTGACCGTGCGTGGCCAAGTGAAATATGTGGTGATGAGCAACGCGCAATATCAGCATTTACGCGAGTGCGAGCTGAAAGCTGCCTTAGCAGAATCGAAAGCCGATATTGAGGCTGGCCGTTTTGTAAAAGAAACCGTCGCCCAACATATTCAAAGAATTAAAGCGTTGAATAAATAACATATGCCTTGGCAGCTAGTTTTTACCGAGCAATACACGCGCAAAGCCGCTAAGTTTATTAAAAACCACCCAGATGTAGAAAACCAATACGCCAAAACCCTGCAATTGTTAGAAATCAATCCGCACCACGCCTCACTACGTTTACATGCCCTAAAAGGCAAGCTGGATGGGCTACACAGAATATCAATCAACCTAAAATATCGCATCACTTTAACCATGATAGTTACTGAAAAAGAAATAATTTTGGTGAATGTGGGCGACCATAGTCAAGTTTACTAAATTCGCTCAAAGGTGAGGCTGGCACAATCCCCGTAGGGTCTATAAATACTAAAAACGTTTTAAAATTCCTATACTATCTCTATTTAAGAACTAATGACCATATTAAAAGAAAGGGACAATTGTGGAACAGTTAGCTTTTGATAAGATAAGAAAAACAGTAGTCGAACTTCAGGCAAAAGGTGAGTCGATTGACCATGCAAAATTCATAGCCTGGCTTGATACTCTCGCAAGAGATGACCCTAGTCTTCAAGAGTATAGAATGATGACACATAAAGCCAACATGGCGCATTACCAAGCAAAGTCTGACAGTCGACAAAGTAGATTTCGGGAAAAATTAGAGTTTCACAAATCAATGTTTGAAGCGACAATGAGCACCGCTGTAGCCGCATTAAAAAGTTGTTTACTTATTAATGGTGGCGCTTCGGTAGCGATGCTGGGGTTTTTGGCAGCATTATTTAAAGATAATAAAGAGCTTGTTATCCCATTCGAGTTTGGAGACGCCTTATTTCGTTTCACCTTAGGAGTACTATTTGCAGCAATAGCGACTGCCTCGACTTACTTTGCACAATATAACTATCAAGAAAAAAATAATAAATACGGCAATGTTTATAGAATGGTTTCTATTGCACTGGTAGCCATCTCATTAATTTGTTTCTTTTTAGGATGTTATAAAGCATATTCAGGACTAAATTTTGACTAGAAGCCTGCCCCACCACCCGCATGGATATTGCCTCTAAGAGCATCTACTTTAATTATCTTGATTAATTTATTTAGTGCTTTTTTAACGCGTTTAATCCTCTATTCCGCCCTTCTCGCGCTGCTGTCGTTTTACTCAATGTAAATCTAGCCATGCACTCAAAAGAACATGCGCTTGCACCTTGCTGGTGCATTTATGCCTGATTAATTTTTGCATCATGTTTAAAAAATTGTAACTTTAAGTATATAAATCAATGGCTTATAGTGCAATTAAACACTTGGCACAGGCTTTGCTGAAGCTTAATTATGCTAATAAAAAATCTACAGGGAAGCATGATGAAGAACACAAAATTTAACCTAAAACTAACCGCATACGCCGCCCTACACGCCTTATATGGTGCGGCTTGTAGCGCTGCTGCTGAAGATGCGCCAGCCGCAGAAGACGAATACACGTTTATGGATTCGGTAAAAGAAGGCAAAAACTTAACCAACTTTAGATTGCGTTACGAAAAGGTAGGCCAAGACGGCTTGGGGCCAGCTGGAACGCCTGCTGCCAGCAAAGCACTTAAAGATGGGGAAGCTTTGACTTTGCGCAATTTGATTGGCTGGCAAACCGCTCCATATAAGAACTTTAGCTTTGCGGCGCAGTTGATTGACGTATCAAAATTCATTGATAATTTTAACGATAGCACCAATAATACGCTTGTCAACGCTGCTTCTAATCAGCTTAGAAATGCCGAGTACGCGAAGATTATTGACCCAACTTATACTGGCATCAATCAACTTTATGTGGATTGGACTGGCATTAAAAACACCAAATTCCGTCTTGGCCGCCAACAGTTAAACCTAGATAACGTGCGCTTTATCGGCGATATTGGCTTCCGCCAAGTCATGCAAGTGTTTGATGGCGGTTCGGTTTTAAATAAAAGCATTCCAGATACTGAAGTGTTTTTAGCGCACTTTGAGCGCGTGAGACAAATTACTACCAAAAATCGTGACGACGGCGCGCTTGAAATCGTGAATGTGAAATATCGCATTTCACCTGCCGAGTATTTGATTGGCTACGCTTATTTGGATGATTTTGATGACTTGGGGCTAGGCAACGCTTGGTTTGGTGCAGGCACGCTCAATAACGCTGGCAAGCCAAATATCAATGCCGATCAATCGAATAAAGTGTTTGGGTTGCGTTTAGATGGTACGCATCCTTTCAACCCTAATTTTAGAGCGCACTATACGGCAGAATACGCCAAACAAAGCGACTATGCCGATGGCGACAAACGCATCGACGCGCATTATTACAAGCTGGGCGGCGGTTTGGGCTTTGACAATTTTAACTTTCGTTTAGACCAAGAATTGTTATCAAGCAACGATAGCAAATATGCTTTCCAAACGCCGTTTGGCACCAATCACCTGTTTCAAGGTTGGGTAGATAAATTTTTAGCCACACCAAGACAAGGCATACAAGATACTTTCGTCACCGCGACTTACAAGTATGATGATTTCCTATTTTTTGCTGATTATCATCTCATTAAATCGGACGAAGATTTTAATACTGTGGGCGGCGGAGCCTCGAGAAATGGCAATAAGTATGGCACCGAATGGAACGTTGCAGCTACTTGGAATATCGACAAAAACTGGATGACTAAGTTGGAATACGGCAAATATAGTGAAGATGACCATTATGCTGCAACGCCTAACGTGGCAAATAGTGTGGCTGGCAATCGCGGCCGTATTCTCGATACAGATAAGCTCTGGTTAACTGCAATGTACTCGTTTTAATTTCATAAAAACACTAAAATAAAGATGCACTGAAACCCGCATGGATATTGGCTCGTAGAGCATCATTTTTAACTTTTACGCACCATTTTGGTTCACGCCTATGGTCGGCTAGCTTTTTTGGTGCGTCATTTTAATTAAATAAGCATTAAAAAATACTAAGTTATTGTACTAAAACAATAATTAATGGTGGCACGCTAATTGCAAGTGTTGTTTCAATGTATTCACAAAACTTAAGTAAAAGATTATGCAAAAGATGAAATTGGTGGTGGTAGGTAACGGCATGGCAGGCATGCGAGTAGTTGAAGAGCTACTCAAAATCGCACCTGATATTTACGATATTACCGTGTTTGGTGATGAGCCTTACCCTAACTATAACCGTATTATGCTATCGCCCGTGCTGGCAAACGAGCAAACAATTAACGATATTATTTTGAATACGCGCGAGTGGTATGCCGAAAATAATATTACGCTACATACCAGTGCGCGCATCAATGAAATTGATCGCAAAAATCGTGTGGTAATCGCAGAAGATGGCACAACAGCTGAATACGACCGCTTATTATTAGCTACAGGTTCTAAGCCATTTATGCTGCCAATACCTGGCAAAGAGTTACAAGGCGTCATTGGTTATCGCGATATTAAAGATACCAACGACATGATAGATGCTGCTAAAAAATATAAACACGCAGTAGTGATTGGCGGCGGCTTACTTGGGCTAGAAGCCGCTAATGGCTTAAAAATTCAAGGCATGGATGTTACCGTTGTACATAAAAACGAATGGCTACTAGAACGCCAATTAGATAAAACAGCGGGCAAAATGCTGCAAAAAAGTTTAGAGGCAAAAGGCCTTAACTTTTTGCTGCAAAAAAATACTGAGCAGTTAATAGATGACGGCAATGGGCGCGTAAAATCGGCACGTTTTACCGATGGCCTAGAAATTTCCGCTGATTTAGTGGTAATGGCAGTAGGTATTCGCCCAAATTTCGCACTGGCGGAATCAGCAGGTATCTACTGTAACAAAGGTATTGTGGTGAACGACACCATGCAAACGTATGACCCGCGCGTTTACGCAGTGGGCGAATGCGTGGCCCACCGTGGCATATCTTATGGCTTAGTTGCGCCATTATTTGAAATGGCCAAAGTTTGTGCAACGCATTTAGCTAACTTTGGCATTGGCTTATATAAAGGCTCTGTTACATCAACCAAATTAAAAGTAACGGGCATCGATTTATTTAGCGCGGGCGACTTTAGAGGCAGCGTAGAAGCGGCTGATGAAGAGCGCGAAGAAATTGTGTTGCACGACGCAGTTGGCGGGGTTTACAAAAAACTCGTCATTAAAAATGACAAAATCATCGGCAGCGTGCTGTATGGCGATACCGCAGATGGCGCTTGGTATTTTCAAATGCTGCGTGACGGCAAAGCCATTCACGAGATTCGAGATTCGCTCATGTTTGGTCAAGATTCCCTCGGCAATACGGGGCATTTAGGCCAAGATAAAGCGGCAGCCATGACCAACGAAATGGAAGTGTGCGGCTGTAATGGCGTGTGCAAAGGGGTCATCGTTAAAGCCATTCAAGACCAAGGCTTATTCACCATTGATGACGTTAAAAAACAAACCAAAGCAGGCTCTAGTTGCGGCAGTTGCGTCGGGCTAGTAGAGCAAATTTTAGCGTCAACCTTGGGCGGCGGTTACGCACCGCCCTCCACCAGCAAATCAATTTGCGGTTGCTCAGATAAAAATCACGAAGAAGTTCGCGAGGAAATTCGCAAAAACAAATATTTAAATATACCCGATGCCATGCGCGGCATGACTTGGCGCACACCCAATGGCTGTGCAACTTGTCGCCCTGCACTTAATTATTACTTGCTATCTAGCTGGCCACACGAAGCGGTGGACGATCCGCAATCACGCTTTATTAATGAGCGTGTGCACGCCAACATTCAAAAAGATGGTACTTACTCAGTCATTCCGCGTATGTATGGCGGTGTGACTACGCCTGATCAGTTGCGCAAAATTGCAGATGTAGCCGATAAATATGCAGTGCCAATGGTGAAAGTCACAGGCGGTCAGCGTATTGATTTGCTGGGTGTTAAAAAAGAAGACTTAGTGGATATGTGGAAAGACCTAGACATGCCATCAGGTTACGCCTATGCCAAAGGTATTCGTACCGTTAAAACCTGCGTGGGTAGTGAGTTCTGCCGCTTTGGTACGCAAAATTCTACCCAAATGGGTATTGATATTGAAAAAGCCTTTGACCATATGTGGGCACCACATAAAGTTAAATTTGCGGTTTCTGGTTGCCCACGTAACTGTGCCGAATCTGGCATTAAAGATGTCGGCATTATTGGCGTAGATTCTGGCTGGGAGATTTATGTAGGCGGTAATGGCGGCATTAAAACCGAAGTGGCGCAGTTCCTCTGCAAAGTAAAAACGCACGACGAAGTGCTGGAATACTCTGGTGCGTTTATTCAAATTTATCGCGAAGAAGCACGCTATTTGGATAGAACCGTACATTGGATACACCGCATGGGTTTGGAATATGTAAAACAACGTGTGGTGGAAGATGCCGCTGGCCGTAAGGCGGCTTATGAGCGCTTATTGTATGCGCTGCAAGGCGCAGTTGAACCTTGGAGTGACCGCGTGCAAAACCGCGAAAAACACAAAGAGTTTGAGACGATTGAAGTTTAAAAAACCTTCCCTCCCGTCATTCTGAGTGAAACGAAGAATCCATACAGTCGTAGCGTAGCGCTGGATTCTTCGTTTCACTCAGAATGACAAACTATGAAATAAATTATCAAGTAAGGAAGTAAGTATGAAAAGCAGTTTTTGGAAAGCTGGCCACACACCAACATTACTCTCAGCATTTTTGTATTTTGATTTAAGTTTTATGGTGTGGGTGTTGCTTGGTCCACTCGCTGTGCAAATGGCGACAGATTTATATCTTACGCCCGCACAAAAAGGCTTGATGGTCGCAACACCAGTATTGGCGGGCGCTTTGCTACGTATCGTTATGGGCGTTCTAGTCGATCAAATTAAACCAAAAATGGCAGGTTTAATCGGCCAATTGATTGTGATTGCCAGCTTGCTCATCGCTTGGTTGCATGGCATACAAACCTTCCAACATGCCCTTCTATTGGGCTTGGGGTTAGGTTTTGCAGGCGCGGCTTTTGCGGTAGCTTTACCACTTGCTTCGCGCTGGTATCCGCCCGAGCACCAAGGTACGGCGCTTGGCATTGCCGGGGCAGGTAATTCAGGTACGGTATTCGCCGCCCTATTTGCACCAAGCTTGGCCGTAGCTTATGGCTGGAACAACGTTTTTGGCTTAGCATTAATTCCGCTTGGCATTGCTTTAGCGGTTTATATGATTTTTGCTAAAGATAGCCCAGATACGCCGCCAGCTAAGTCGCTCAGCCAGTATTTGGCGATTTTAAAAGACAAAGACGCTTGGTGGTTTATGTTTTTTTACAGCGTAACGTTTGGTGGCTTTGTGGGTTTAGCTTCGTCGCTGACTATTTACTTTAACGATTTATACGCGCTTGGGCCAGTTAAAGCGGGCTATTGCACGGCAGCCTGCGTGTTTGCTGGCTCGTTGGTGCGCCCAATTGGCGGGCTAGTCGCAGATAGGATCGGCGGCATCCGCACACTGCTTACCATGTACACCATTGCTGCGATTTTGTTGTTTATTATGAGTTTTGGCCAACCTACTTATGTCATGGCTTTAGCAATCATCATCCCTGTGATGGCGGTGCTTGGCATGGGCAACGGCGCGGTGTTTCAACTTGTTCCGCAACGCTTTCGCAAAGAAATCGGCGTGATGACTGGCTTGGTCGGCATGGCTGGCGGCGTGGGTGGTTTTTACCTAGCTGCTAGCTTGGGTTACTTTAAACAAAGTACTGGCAGTTACCAAATAGGCTTGATTATATTTGCAGGTTTGGCTGTATTGGCAATGATAGGCTTAATGGGTGTAAAAACACGCTGGAGAACCACTTGGGGCAGTGCCACTTCTGCAATAGTATAATCACACATGTCACTAAAATTTGAAATAGGCCAATCTAGCCTCACTGGCCCGCGCCCGCGTAATGAAGATTATGTGGGCGTAGTCACGCCTGAGAACGTGCAGCTGAGCACCAAAGGCGCATTAATTGCGATGGCAGATGGCGTGAGTGGTAACGCAGGCGGCGGCGAGGCGAGCGAGATGACGGTGCGTACTGTTTCTAGCGATTATTACGCCACGCCAGACACTTGGGAGCCGCCTAGCGCCTTGGATAAAGTGATTACTGCAGCTAACCGCTGGCTGATTTCGCAAGCTAATGCTAATCGCGATTTGGCGGGCATGGCGACCACGCTTTCTTTGTTAATTTTACGCGGCCAGCGTTATTATTCGGCGCATGTGGGCGATACGCGTATTTACTTGCTGCGCGATGGCGTGTTAAAACAACTCACTACCGACCACGTTTGGGATAGACCCGACATGCGCCATGTGTTGAAACGCGCCGTGGGTTTGGATGCGCATTTAGCCATTGATTTTGCCGAAGGCGCACTGCAAGTAGGCGACGTGTTTGCGCTAATGAGCGATGGTGCTTGGGAGGCGCTTGGCGAAAAAAACATTCACGAAGGTTTAAGCAAGTTTGATAACGCACAAATGGTGGCCGAGCATCTCACCAATACTGCACTAGAACAACAAAGTACTGACAACTCTACCGCCGTTATCATTAAAATTACCGAGCTTGGCGCGGATACTTTGAGTGAGCGAATTGCAGGCGCGAAGCACTTGGCGCTGCCACCAAAACTGAGCATTGGTGAACTGATTGACGATTTTGAAGTGTTAGAAATATTGCATGAATCACGCGCCAGCTTGTTGTATAAAGTTCGCCAAATTGAAACCAAGCAAATGTTTGTGCTTAAAACCTTGCAACCGCTATTGGCCAACGATTTAGAAAGCTGTAATGGCCTGCTCAACGAGGAATGGCTGGGTAAGCGCGTGGTTTCTCAATATGTACCGCAGGTATTGCCGCTAAGCATGGAAAAACGTAGTAAACTGTATTTCGTGATGAGCTGGCACGAAGGCGCGACCTTGCAGCAACGCTTAGATAGTGGCCATTATTTTACCGTCGCTGGCACGGCGAAAATCGGCATTGATATGCTGCGCGGCGTAGGCGCACTGCATCGTTTGAGCATTATTCATCGCGATATTAAACCTGCCAATATTCATCAAGCCAGCGACCAAAGATTACGTATTTTAGATTTAGGCGTGGCGCTTAATAGCACTGATAACACTGAAGTGATACAAAACCCTGGCACGCCCAGCTTTATGGCGCCAGAGCTGTTTGAAGGCCAAACTGCAACGCCGCAAACCGATATTTATGCAGCAGGTGTCACGCTGTACCATCTACTGACGCGCAAATACCCGTATGGCGAAATAGAGCCGTTTCAACACCCAAAATTTGGTGCGCCAACGCCATTAACGCGCTATCGGCCAGACATTCCGTATTGGCTTGAAAATATTATATTAAAAGCGGTAGCGCGCGATGCGACTTTAGGTTTTGAAACGGCAGAGGAAATGCTGCACGCGCTGGAAGTTGGTGAATTAAAACCGCTGTTAGCACCTGCGCGCGCGCCCTTAATTGCACGCGCAAGGTTGGTGAAATGGCAGTGGATTGCCATTTTTTCTTTTATTATTAATATCTTATTGATTTATTTATTGTTGGTTTCTTAAGGGTGAAGTATGAGTAATTGGGTAAAAGTAGCATCGTTTGATGATATTCCTAAACTAGGCGCGCGCGTAGTGCGCACTAAAGACATCGAAATTGGCGTATTCCGCACTGAAGATGACCGCATTTTTGCTATTAACAATATGTGCCCACACAAGGGAGGGCCTTTGTCGCAAGGCATTGTGTATGGTGACAAAGTAGCTTGCCCGCTACACTCTTGGAAAGTGAGTTTGGTGGATGGCAAGGCTGAAGAACCTGACGAAGGTGAAACCGCTTGTTTTAACACCAAAATTGAAGATGGCTTCGTGTATTTGGAATTAAAAGCTTGAGTGTATTGATTTTAAAACCTGCGATTAAAGAAACAAAATCAACTTGTTGCTACTGTGGCGTAGGCTGCGGCGTGATTATTGAATCGCAAAATGACAAAATTATTCACGTAAAAGGCGACCCAAATCACCCTGCTAATTTTGGACGTTTATGTACCAAAGGTGCGACGCTACATTTAAGCGCAAAAATGGATAATCGTGCGCTTTACCCAACAATGCGCTTAGGTCGGGATATGCCTAGAGAACGCGTTTCATGGGATGTTTCACTGAATTATTTGGCTGAAAAATTCGCCCAAACGATAGCAAAGCACGGGCCTGATTCAGTGGCGTTTTATATCTCTGGCCAATTACTCACCGAAGATTATTACGTGTTTAACAAGCTCGCCAAAGGCTTGATCGGCACCAATAATGTCGACACTAATTCTCGGCTTTGTATGAGTTCTGCGGTAACCGGCTACAAAACTACGCTAGGTGCAGATGCCCCGCCTGCCTGCTACGAAGATATTGACCATACCGATTGTTTGTTTATTGCTGGTAGCAACACCGCTTTTGCACACCCTGTTATTTTTAGGCGTATTGAAGACGCAAAAGCCAAAAACCCGAACTTAAAAATTATCGTGGTTGATCCACGCAAAACCGATACCGCCCTTGCGGCCGACTTGCATTTGGCGATTTTACCAGGCACCGATGTTGCCCTATTTAATGGCTTGTTACATGTAATGCTTTGGGAAAGCTTGCTGGATATGGCGTATATCAATGCGCATACCAATGGCTTTGATGTATTAAAAGAAACTGTGCGCGAATATACACCCAAAATGGTGGCAGATATTTGTGGTATTAAAGAAGCCGATATCATTCAAGCAGCCAAGTGGTTTGGCCAAGGACCAACGCTTAGCATGTATTGCATGGGCTTAAATCAAAGTATTCATGGCACCGATAAAAATGCTGCACTAATCAACTTGCACCTAGCGACTGGGCAGATTGGGAAATTGGGCGCAGGGCCATTTTCACTCACAGGTCAACCCAATGCCATGGGCGGACGCGAAGTGGGCGGCATGGCTAATTTATTGTCTGGGCATAGGGATTTGGCTAATGCAGAACACCGCGCAGAAATCGCCAAGCTTTGGGGCGTGAACTCAGTGCCAGAAACGCCAGGAAAAACCGCTATTGAGATGTTTGATGCGGTGAAAAGTGGCGAAATTAAAGCCATTTGGATTGCCTGCACTAACCCTGCCCACTCTATGCCAGATTTAAATAACGTTCTGGAAGCTTTGAACAGTGCGGAACTTGTAGTGGTGCAAGATGCGTTTAACAATACCGATACTTGCGCCTATGCCGATGTGTTACTGCCTGCCAGCACTTGGGGCGAAAAAGAAGGTACCGTCACCAACTCCGAACGGCGCATCACGCGCGTAAACCCTGCCGTAGCGCCACCTGCAGAAGCGCGTCATGATTGGACGATTATGGTAGATTTTGCACAGCGCTTAGAAAAACGTTTGGCGAAAAATAGCAATCTATTCCCCTACACCAGTACCGAACAAATCTTCAACGAACATCGCGAAACCACACGTGGTCGCGACCTCGACATTACTGGTATAAGCTACGCCCTACTCAACCAACAAGGTCCTCAGCAGTGGCCGTTTGCAGAAGGCGAATCCATTGGCAAAGCGCGACTTTATAGTGATGGAATTTTTGAAAAAGCCG
Source organism: Methylotenera sp. (assembly GCA_031417915.1). GTDB lineage: Bacteria > Pseudomonadota > Gammaproteobacteria > Burkholderiales > Methylophilaceae > Methylotenera_A. Next base: position 16,978 of record JANOWN010000030.1, on the reverse strand, counting down.
ATGGCAAAGCGCAATTTATTAATGCTGTGTATAAAGCCACCGCCGATAAAACCGATGCGCGCCATCCGCTGCACTTGCTCACTGGCCGTTTGCGCGATCAATGGCATGGCATGAGTCGCACAGGCACGGTGGCGCAATTGTTTAACCATGCAGAAGAACCCGTCATCCATATCAGCGCTGACGATATGATGCGCCGCAGCATCAAAAATGGTGACATTGTGAAAGTAAGCAACAAACGTGGCAGTTTGGTGTTGCCGGCGCAAACCTCGGACGAAGTACAGCCCGCGCAAACCTTTATTGCCATGCATTGGGGTAGCCAGTTTATGCATGGCTTGGGCGTGAATGCGCTGATGCCGCCAAACTTTGATAAAACCTCTAAACAACCCGAGCTGAAACACACCGCTATTAAAATAGAAAAACTAGAGCTCCCATGGCGCATGACGGTGATGCGCACATGCCAAGATTTGACACTATTAACAGAAGTTCGCACTCTGCTGAAAGACTTTAGCTACGCCAGTTGCGGCTTGTTTGGTCGTGAAAGCGCAAGCAATCAAGCAGGTATGTTGATTTTACGTGCCGCGCACGAAACCGCGCCAGACCTAGTGCTGATAGAAAAAATTGACGAAATCTTAGGCATGACAGAAGAATCGCCCTGCCTCAATTACAACGATGCCAAACGCGGTATTAGTAAACGTATTTTAGTAGAAAATAACGCAATCAATGGCAGACCAGAAGTGACTGGCGTACGTTTAATGGGCGAAACACTAGCCGCAGAATGGCTAAAAGACGTAATGAGCACGGGCCAGTTTAAAGACGAAACGCATTACAAAGAATTTAGTCGTTGGGCGCTAGCGCCTTTATCTGCACTACCCACAGGGCAACGTGCGCGTGGAAAAATCGTGTGCAACTGCCTAGATATTTCGCAAAACGAAATTGTAGAAAATATTGAGCTGGGCGCAGATTTAATCACACTGCAAAATAAACTCAAATGCGGTACTGAGTGCGGATCGTGCGTGCCTGAGCTTAAAAAACTGCTACACATCCATGCTGGAGTTTCACATTCAGTGATTTCTAGTTAAATTCATCACGAAAATCGGATGCGCCTATTTTTTTAAATAAATCAAATCGCTATATGCAAGACCACTCGCTGCGATGAGAGATTTTTTTTCGCTTAATTCCCAATCGTTGGCGTTTAATTCAGGAAAAAAAGCATCGCCCGAAAATTCAGCATGCACTTCAGTGATATAGAGTTTGGTAGCATGTTTCAAGCCTTCTCTATACAATTCTGCTCCGCCAATAATAAACGGCTCTTCATCGCTACGAGCCAATATCCATGCGGCCTGCAGGCTATGTGCAATTAACGCACCTTCAACCTTAAAATGTTTATTTCGCGTCACAATTACCGTGGTACGGCCTGGTAACAAGCGTCCCAGCGATTCATAAGTTTTGCGCCCCATGATGATGTGATGCCCCATGGTGAGCGCGCGAAAACGCTTTAAATCCTCAGGTAAATGCCAAGGTAAGGTATTGTTCAAGCCGATCACTTGATTTTTAGCAAACGCGACAATGAGTGAAAGTGCTGTCATAGGCGTATTATACTGGTTACTGTGAAATTTTTACGCTAAAAAATTGTCCACTAAACTTGCAAATCACCTATCCAAAATCATTTTTAAAGCTGCTATTAATTGGCTTTGCGCTGGTCATGTTGCCTCTGTTGGTGGCTTTTGCAAATGCCAATCTTTACTTTGGAAAACTCACCAAGCAAAGCTTGTCTAATCTCTCCCAAGCGGTTGAAACCACGCGCGCCAGCCGTGTGTTAATGGAGGAGCTGACCATCATGGAGCGCAGCGCGCGGCAATATTTTGTGTTGCACGATAAGTTGTTATTAAGCAATTATGTGAAATCGCACTATCGTTTTACGGACGCGATGCAAACCTTATCGCAACAGGCCATCACACTTGCGCAGCAACCGCAATTGCAAAATTTTGCAATGCAAGAAAGCCGCTTATTCAGCAGCATTAACCAAGCGAATAGCGAGATGACTTTTGATCAGAATATGGCGTTCTCGTTTGCCGACTTAAGCAACAAAGCAACAAAAATAATCAATAAAAACAATCAGATAATTGATTTTGAATCGGCACAATTTAAAGCTAAAATCGCCAAAACACAGCGTTTATTATTTTGGCAAACACTTACGCTAATCCCTTTAGCCATTGTAATTGCTGGCTTAATTACCTGGATGATTGCGCGGCCAATTCGCCGTATGGATGCTGCCATTCACCAGCTTGGACGCGGCAATTATGCGCACGAAATTGAGATAAACGGTCCTGGCGACTTGCGTCAGCTTGGCGCTAGACTGAATTGGCTACGCGTTGCGTTAAAAGATTTGCATCAACAAAAACAACTTTTTTTACAGCAAGCCTCGCATGAACTAAAAACGCCGCTGACTGCCATACGTGAGGCTAGCGAACTGCTCAATGACGGCATTGCAGGCAAGCTCAATCCACAACAAAGCGAAATTATGCTAATTTTGCGCGACAACAGCCTGCGGCTACAAAAAATGATTGAAAACTTGCTTAATTATACCGAAACTCAATTTAACGCCTCGAAACTTAACATCTCTCAACAAACGTTAAGCACATTAATAGATGACATAATGCAGGCTTACACACTGACCATTTCACAAAAAAATATTAAACTAAATCAAGAGCTTGCAGATATTGTCATGCGAATAGATATTGAAAAAATGCGCACAGTGTTGGATAACCTCATCTCAAATGCGGTTAAATTTACTCCCGAAAATGGCGAAATCAATATCAGAGCCAAACAATCAAAATCCACCATTACCATTGAGATACAAGACTCCGGCCCAGGCATTAGCGAGCCTGACAAAAACAGCTTATTCGATCCATTTTATCGCGGCGAAGAGCCTAATAACAGCTTGCTAGCAGGCAGCGGCTTGGGATTATTTATTGCGCGAGAAGCTGTTAACGCACTTAAAGGTGAGCTTGGCTTATCGCCAGCTAAAGTGGGTGCACATTTTATTTTAAATTTACCAAACAACAGCTAACACTATGAAAATAAATACTTTATTGGCTAAATTTTTAGTTTACTGCTGCCTTTGCTTGTGCTGTGTTGCTTGTGCTGATTTGGCAAATAAGCCGAGTTCTGGCGTTAAATTGGCGCCGGCAAAATTGAATGATGCGAGTGAGTTTTTAAATTTTGCCGAGACATTTTCTAATTTACCGCTAGACGCACAGAAAAAAGCGCTGGTGACCGCCAACCAATCACTGGCGCTTAACCCAAATGACCTCACTAGCCGCATGAAGTTGGTGATGATTTACGGCCTGCCTAGCAGCAATTTACTCGATTCGCCCAAAGCGCAAAATTTGCTGCAACAATTATTGCAAGAAAATATTTTATCTAATGCAGAATTAGCGTTTGCGCATGTGATGTTTGATTATTTAGTTGCAAGCAATAAAGTGGGTAAAAATAACCATGACGACCAAAAACGTGCTGAATTATTGCAACAAAAAAATGAGGCCTTGCAGCTTAAATTAGAGGCGGCACAACAAAAAATTGATGAGCTTAAGAACATAGAAAAATCGATAGGTGAGCGCGAAGGCATAGCTAAAGAAAACCTGCCAAAAAAACAACTAGAAAAATGATGACTAAACCTATTTTAATTGTAGATGACGATGCAGATATTTTAAAACTGCTTGAAATGCGTCTAAAAGCATGTGGCTACGAGCCAATATCGGCGAGATCTGCGGAGCAAGCCTTAGCGGTTTTTCACAGCAAGCCAATCGCCTTAATTATTAGCGATTTGCGCATGCCCGGCATGGATGGCTTTGCACTATTCCACGCGATTCATGCGCTTGATTCGACCATGCCGTTTATTTTACTTACCGCACACGGCTCGATTCCAGAAGCGGTACACGCCACGCAGCAAGGCGTGTTTAGCTTTTTAACCAAGCCTTTCGATAGCAAAATGTTGCTAGAACAAGTAGAGAATGCATTAAAAATTAACGCTAGCAATGGTCATCAGCCATTACACGCTAGTGATGATTGGCGCGTTTCAATCATTAGCAACAGCCCGCAAATGGACAGCCTGCTGAGCCAAGTCAAACTAGTAGCTGCATCCGATGCTAGTGTGCTCATTCAAGGCGAAAGCGGCACTGGCAAAGAGCTGCTTGCAAAAGCCATTCACCTCGCCAGCCCTCGTGCCGAGAGGCCTTTTGTGGCGATTAACTGCGCTGCGTTGCCTGAGGCTTTGCTTGAATCTGAACTATTTGGTCACAGCAAAGGCGCGTTTACAGGCGCCATACGCGACCACCAAGGCTTGATTAAAGGCGCCGATGGCGGTACGCTTTTTTTAGATGAAATTGGCGACATGCCAATTGGTCTGCAATCCAAGCTGCTGCGCGCTTTGCAAGAGCGTGTGATTCGTCCTGTGGGTGCCAGCAAAGACATTGCGATTGATGTGCGGGTGATTTGCGCCACGCATAAAAATTTAATCGAGGAAATGCAAACAAACCGATTTAGAGAAGACTTATATTACCGCATTAATGTAGTGAATTTAACCATTCCTGCATTGGCTGAAAGGCGCATGGATATTGGGCTGCTGGCCAATCACTTTTTGGCCGCTTTAAACAAAAAGTATCATAAAAAAATTAATGGTTTTGCCCCCGAAGCACTTGAAATATTGCTAGCAGCGCCGTGGCCAGGTAACGTGCGCCAATTACAAAACACCATGGAACAAGTGGTGGTGCTTGCTACCACGCCCATTATCACTAGCAAATTAGTACAAAAAGCACTGCAAGATAGTATTGCCAGCATGACTTCTTTTGATGCTGCGCGCAAAAGTTTTGAGCAGCAATATTTAATTAATCTACTCAAAGCCACGCAGGGCAATGTGACGCAAGCGGCGCGCATCGCAGGCCGCAACCGCACCGATTTTTACAAGCTTTTGCAACGTCATCAAATAAATCCTATTTTATTTAAAGATTCTCAACTCACAGAATAGTGTCGCGCTTTAATTAATGTCGCTCTTTAGCGACAAAAAAAGTCTTTAATTTTCATACGCTTAAGTATTTCCGCCTAAATTCCGTCTCTAATTAGAGACGAAAATCTCGCACTGTAATTTCTTAAATTTATATAACTTATTGTTTTTAATAATAAAATTGTTATGGCATGGCAATTGCTGACTATCAATTACTGTGTCGCGATTATTTGCGCAGTAACCCTTTTAATTGTTTAGGAGTACATTCATGTTGAAATCACCTATTTCAAATCCCTCTTTCAAAACCGTTGCTATTACCTCGCTAGCAACCTTATTTTTCTGCGGTGTTACCGCACAGACTGCATTAGCCGAGACTAAAGTGCCTGCCAAAGACATTGTTGCTGAAGCACCTGCGGATGCAGATTTTAAAAAACTTGACGTGAATGGCGATAAGAAAGTTTCGCTAAAAGAGGCTGTAAAAGATAAAGCCTTAGTCACCAGTTTTGATGCGACTGACGCTAATAAAGACGGCAACATCACGCCAGATGAATACTCTAGTTACAAAACTAGCATGAAAAGCTTAGATGGGGCAGCACCAGCTGCCGCACCTGTTAATTAACTATTTACCCCTAGTACACCTACAGTTCTCCCCTTAGAAATGTAGGTCTAGCCACACTGCTATGCAGTGTGGTTTTTTATTTTAAAGCCAGTGTCTTTATTTGAGATGGTCAGTTTAAATAAAAACACCCCAGAAAAGGGGTGTTTTTATTTGCTTAACTATTTTTTAATAGCTTGAAATTACTCTTGGCCAATTTGGTAAACTTCGTAGTGTGTTTCAACAATTTTACCAGTTGTTGCATCTACTTCTACTTTTACTTCTTCGCCATCAGCTTCTGTAATATCAAACTCATATGAAGCTTTGCCATCTGACTCTAGCTCATATTCAACTTCAGCCACTGTACCAGGATGTGCGGCTAAAGCAGTCGCTTTTGCATCCGCTTCATATACTTTAGCTAACGCTTTAAATTTGGCGTCATCCGCTTTTACTTCTTGCTCTACTTCTGTAATTTTGCTTGATTTAACATCACATTCAATATCCCACGCAGTACCGTCTGCAGATTCAACATCAAATTCATAAGTTGGCTTTTTGTTCTCCGACTTCATTTCTAATTTAACGATTTTTCCTTCATGTTTAGATAAAGCTGCTTTTACGCATTTACCTAAACTGTCGTAAGAAACTCTTTTAATGGTTTCATGGCCTGCATTAGCAGTGTTTGAAAAAATTGTAGCGGCAATTAAAGCTGACCCGATTGATAAACGAAACATATTACTTCTCCTTTGTTGATTAAACGATACTCAAAAATTAAGCAAGCATTATACCAAACAAGAGTTAACCAATTGATTAATTAGTTAGTTTTACAAAATTATTACATTTTTGGCTATATTTAACCACATGTGTGGCTGTATAAAACCAAAGTCAATTTCAATTAGTTTTATACGGCAACTTTTGCTTGAATAGCAGGGTGTGGATCGTAATTTTCCAGGGTAAAATCTTCGAATTTGAACTTAAAAATATCATCTACTGCACTATTAATGCGCATCTGCGGCAGTGGGCGTATGTCACGCGCAAGTTGCTCATTCACTTGCTCCATATGATTGGTATAAATATGCGCATCACCGAGCGTGTGTACAAAATCGCCCAGCTTAAGCTCACAAACCTGCGCCACCATCATGGTTAGCAAGGCGTAAGAGGAGATATTAAACGGCACACCAAGAAATATGTCAGCACTACGTTGATACAACTGACAACTTAAACGACCGTCAGCCACATAAAACTGAAAAAATGCATGGCACGGCGGTAATTTCATTTGGTCAACATCGGCTACATTCCAAGCGCTTACAATGAGTCTGCGCGAATCTGGATTACTCTTAATCGCGTTCACCACCTGCGTAATTTGGTCAATATGGGTGCCATCTGGCTTTGGCCAATTACGCCATTGATAGCCATACACAGGCCCTAGGTTGCCATTTTCGTCTGCCCATTCGTCCCAAATGCGTACACCGTTTTCTTTGAGGTAAGCAATGTTGGTGCTGCCCTGCAAAAACCAAAGTAGTTCGTGAATAATTGACTTTAAATGAACTTTCTTGGTGGTGAGTAGCGGGAAACCATCGGCCAAGTTAAAGCGCATTTGATAACCAAAAACAGAAGTAGTACCCGTGCCAGTACGATCCGTTTTTTGGTTGCCGTGTGCCAGTACGTGGCGCAGTAAGTCGGTGTATTGTTTCATAAAATCCCCGTCATTCTGGCGAAGGCCAGAATCCAGTCAAGTGAGTTCGTCATACAAATCTAACCAATCTGGATTCATCTGCTCGATAATTCTAATTTTCCAAACGCGATGCCAATATTTCAGCGCTTTTTCACGCGTAATTGCCGATTCCATATTCTCATGCGGCTCATACCACACCAACGTATATAATTGATATTTCTTGGTAAATCCATCGGCCACATTATTTTTGTGCTGCCAAACTCTCGCGATTAAGTCCGAAGTCACGCCAATGTATAGCGTGCCATTTCGCTTATTCGCCACAATGTAAACACATGGTTGCATATCAACCTCGTCTGGATTCTGGCCTTCGCCAGAATGACGGTTTAAGTATTTTTTACAATAAAATCTTTAATCGCGCTATTACTTGCATCCATCACGGTAAATTTTTGTGGCAAATCCTCAATGCCGCGTAGCGAATCTGGTCGCGACGGTATTGTGCCTAGCGCTTCTACCAAAGCATCTTCAAACTTGGCTGGCAATGCTGTTTCTAGCACCAACATAGGTGTGTGTGTGTGTCTTAATTCCAACGCAACTTTCAAGCCATCAGCCGTATGCGTATCAATCACCACACCGTATTTTTTTTTAGTTTCACGAATAGTTGCCATGCGATTTGCATGGTTGCTACTGCCTGAAACAAAGCCATAATCAGCCAGTTTTGGCATGAGTGTTTTTAAATCAAACGCGCCGCCATTATCTACACTCGTCCATAGTTCGCGCACTTTCGTGCTGTCTTTGCCGACCAAATCGAACACAAAGCGCTCAAAATTCGAAGCTTTGGAAATATCCATCGACGGGCTGCTTGTGTGATATGTGTTGGCCGAGCCACGTGGACGATATACGCCAGTTTTAAAAAACTCATCCAACACGTCATTCTCGTTGGTCGCAACAACCAACTTATCAATCGGTAAGCCCATCATGCGAGCGATATGGCCTGCACATACATTGCCGAAATTGCCGCTGGGCACTGCAAAATCAACCTTCTGCAAGTTATTTTGCGTCACGGCAAAGTAGCCCTTAAAGTAATAAACCACTTGCGCGACGATGCGACCCCAATTGATAGAATTCACCGCGCCAATTTTGTATTTAGCCTTGAAAGCAGCGTCGTTGCTTACTGCTTTCACCATGTCTTGGCAATCGTCAAACACGCCTTTAACGGCGATGTTGAAAATATTTTCATCTTGCAAGCTGAACATTTGTGCGGTTTGGAAGCGACTCATTTTTTTATGCGGCGACAGCATAAACACACGCACGCCTTTTTTGCCGCGCATGGCGTATTCCGCCGCGCTGCCCGTATCGCCCGAAGTTGCACCTAAAATATTAGTGGTTTCACCTTTTTTGACCAACACATACTCAAACAAATTGCCCAGCAACTGCATCGCCATATCTTTAAACGCCAGCGTCGGGCCGTTTGAAAGACTCAATAAATACAAGTTATCTTCTAATTTTAAAATCGGCGCGATGTCGTCTGCGTTTTGCCCTGCGTGCGTAAAACCATACACATCGGCGCGGTAAGTTTTATCGATAATTACCTTTAACTCCGCCGCGGGAATATCATCAATTAAGCGACTTAAAATCGCAAATGCTAAATCGCGATAATTCATGCCACGCATAGCCGTTAAATCGGCATCGCTAAATTGTGGGTAACTTTCAGGCAGATACAAGCCGCCATCGGGTGCAAGGCCCTCGAGTAAAATTTCGCTAAAACTTAAGGCGGGCGATTGTCCCCTTGTACTAATATATTTTATAGACGTGCTGACGTACTGCATTATTTATTCAACTCTTCCATACGAATTTTAACTAGCTTACCCACAATTGCAGGCAGCGCCTCGATTGCAGCGATTGCAGCATTCATATTTTTCTCAACTGTGACATGTGTCAAAATCACAATATCGGCTTCGGTTTCATTGTCAGCTGGTTCTTTTTGCAACATGGCATCGATAGAAATGTTTTTATCCGCCAAAATTTTGGTCACGCCGGCAAGCACACCAGGTTTATCGCTCGCGCGAAGGCGCAAATAGTAGGCGCTATTAATTTCAGAGATATTTAGTATAGCCAAATCGGCCACACTATTTGGCTGGAAGGCCAAGTATGGTACGCGCTGTTCAGCTGTTGCGCTACTCAAGCGCGCAACATCCATTAAATCGGCCACCACCGCGCTGGCCGTGGGTTCTGCGCCAGCACCCGCGCCGTAATACAGTGTTGGGCCTACAGCATCACCTTTAACAACGACAGCGTTCATCGCGCCGTTCACGTTGGCGATTAAGCGCTTTTCAGAAATTAGTGTTGGGTGTACGCGCAGCTCTACGCCTTTGTCAGTGCACTTAGTGATTCCCAAAAGCTTCACGCGGTAGCCAAGTTCCTCTGCATATTGAATATCGGTTTGCTGCAGTTTAGTAATGCCTTCGGTGTAGGCTTGCTCAAACTTCATCGGCATACCAAAAGCTATGGCTGACATGATAGTTAATTTGTGTGCGGCATCAATGCCTTCCACGTCAAACGTCGGGTCGGCTTCGGCATAGCCCAAACGCTGCGCCTCTGCAATCACATCTTCATACCTCAAACCTTTTTCGCGCATTTCGGTCAATATAAAGTTAGTGGTTCCGTTGATAATGCCCGCCACCCATTCAATTTTATTAGCACCCAAGCCTTCGCGCAGCGTTTTAATAATGGGAATGCCACCTGCAACCGCCGCTTCAAACGCCACAATCACACCTTTAGCCTGTGCGGCAGCGAAAATCTCATTGCCATGCAAGGCAAGCAGCGCCTTGTTGGCAGTCACTACATGCTTGCCGTTTTCGATGGCTTTTAGCACCAATTGTTTGCTCAAGCCATAGCCGCCAATTAGCTCCACCACCACGTCAACCTTAGGATTGCTCACGGTCGCAAACGCGTCGTCGGTAATATCCACATTGCCGCCAGTGACTTTTTTGGCGAGCTCAATGTCTTTATCGGCGACTTGCACCACGCAAATCTCCACGCCTGTGCGGCGCGTAATTTCTGCCGCGTTGCGCGTTAAAACGGTGTATGTACCGCCGCCGACAGTGCCTATGCCCAATAAGCCCACGTTAAGTTGTTTCAAGTTTTTGCTCCACTGGTTTTAAACTATGTTTCTTTCTGTAATTTTCTAAAAATCTGGCAATGCGTTTAATCGCTTCAGTCAAGTCATCCACATTCGGCAAAAACACAATGCGAATATGGTCAGGCGTCTTCCAATTAAAGCCAGTGCCTTGCACCAACAATACTTTTTCTTCTAACAATAAATCTAAAATAAATTGTTGATCATCCTTAATCGGGTAGATTTTTGGGTCTAACTTGGGAAACAAATACAAGGCCGCTTTAGGCTTAATGCAGCTTACGCCAGGGATTGCGGTAAGCATGTCGTAAGCCAAATCGCGCTGTTTGCAAAGCCTGCCTGCGGGCGCGACCAAATCATCGATACTTTGATAACCACCCAAAGCGGTTTGTATCGCCAATTGGCCTGGTACATTGGCACACAAGCGCATACTAGCCAACATATTCAAGCCTTCAATGTAATCGGTTGCGTGGTCTTTCTCGCCCGAAATCACCATCCAGCCCGCTCTATAGCCACAAGTGCGATAGTTTTTTGATAGCCCATTAAAGGTCACGAACAAGACATCATCGGCCAGCGAGGCAATCGAGGTATGCACTTCACCATCGTAGAGCACTTTATCGTAAATCTCATCGGCAAAAATCACCAAATCATGGTGGCGTGCAATCTCGATAATACCCTGTAAAATTTCGGGCGGGTACAGCGCGCCCGTTGGGTTATTCGGGTTAATCACCACAATGCCACGTGTATTGGCGGTAATCTTAGCTTCAATATCGGCCAAATCGGGCAACCAGTCAGCTTGCTCATCGCACACATAGTGCCGCGCTGTGCCGCCCGCAAGCGTAACGGCGGCTGTCCACAGCGGGTAATCGGGCATCGGCACCAGCACTTGGTCGCCATTGTTCACTAAGGCTTGCATGGCCATCACAATCAGCTCGGATACGCCATTACCGATGATAATGTCATCCACCGTGACACCCTTAATGTGCTTGCTTTGCGTTTGGTGCATAATGGCCTTGCGCGGTGCAAACAGGCCTTTGCTATCGGTATAGCCGCCAGCATCGGCTATGTTGCGAATCACATCTTGCATGATTTCTTCTGGCACTTCAAAGCCAAACGAGGCTGGGTTGCCAATGTTGAGCTTAATAATGCGTTGGCCTTCATCTTCCATTTGGCGGGCGCGTTGTAGCACTGGGCCACGAATATCGTAGCAAACGTTAGCAAGTTTGTTGGATTTGGCGAGTTTTTTGGACGTAGTCATAAGGCACTAGTTTACCTTAGAATAGGGTTCTCGTTCAATGAAGAGCACGCTAGAATAGGCATAATGAAATTACATTTAACTACGGCAGAAAATAATCACTTAATCACCAGCTATGGGCAAGGTTTTGTAGAAATTAATAAACAGCACCATACGCAAAATTTAATTGTGATGGCAGATAAGCTCATATTAGATTGGCCAGCGACAGATTTTGCAAGCTTGGTTGAGGTGCATTTTTCGCAGATTGTTGCGTTAAAACCAGAAGTGGTTTTATTGGGCACAGGCGAAAAACACCAGTTCTTGCACCCAAGAATTTATCAACACTTAACTGCACAAGGCATTCCGCTGGAATGCATGACCACCGCTGCAGCGTGCAGAACTTATAACTTTTTAATGAGTGAAGGCCGCAATGTTGCAGCTGCTTTGTTGATTTAAACGATGCTCTGCAAGGCGCATGGATATTGGTTTACAGAGCACCTATTTTTAATTATTTAGCAGGCGTTAAAGTCAACTGCAAACCGTTATCCGTCACTACCATATCTTTCGGGCTGTAGCTGGTGCCACCAAATTTTAAATCTTCTGGCTTTACGGTATAAAGTGTTAAACCATTCAACATCTCGCCACCCACAGTTTTGGCTATGGCGTTTAGCAAATCGTTATATTTCCCACCTGCGCCAGCGATGTTAAAGTTTTCAACTTTTGGCTCATCCAACACCACCGTGCTGGTGGCTGCGTCAAAACGTAATTTGCCTGAAATACCCAATTTACCCGCCAAAGATTTATCGAGGATTTGACTTGAAAGTTTGCTATCCATTGTTGTTAACATGCGGCCAGTGGTTTTATCAAAAGTAACTACAGAATTGGATAAATTGACATCAAATACTTTGAGCAGCGAGATGGGAAGCGCGAGTTTCTCGTTGAGTTTTTGCGCAATTTGGTCGCCCGTGACGTTGACCGTGCGGTCACCCAGCATGGTGGTGCAGCCTGATAAACTTAATAAAATCAATAAGATGGTGAGAAATTTTGTTTTCATTTTTTAGTCGCTTTCTTTAGGAAACGAGCGTTTAAATTTTCCACTCCGTCATACCAGCGTAGGCTGGTATCCAGACAACCCACATGCCTAGCTTGGTTGCAATTAGTAAACACTTTAAGCGCCATCTAGCCTAGATTCTGGCCTACGCCAGAATGACGAATCTAAAATATGACGAGCTTAAAAACTTAACGTTCTTACAAGTTTTTGGTTGATAGCGTTAGGGTGGCATTCGTGCCACCAAAGCCAAAACTGTTCGATAGCGCCGTTTCAATTTTTACGTTATCAATACGCTTGGTGGCAATAGGCAAGCCCTCTGCGGCAGGGTCTAAGGTCTCAATATTGGCAGAAGCTGCGATGAAATTATTTTCCATCATAATTAAGGTATAAATCGCCTCGTTCACGCCCGCCGCGCCTAGCGCGTGGCCGCTGAGTGATTTGGTCGAGGCAATTGCTGGCAATTTACCATAGGCGCCACCCGCAAACACGCCGCGAATCGCTTCCAGCTCTTTGGTGTCGCCCACCAGCGTCGAAGTGCCGTGCGTATTGATGTAATCGACATGGCCGATACCTTCCAAAGCCAGTCTCATACAGCGCTCTGCGCCCTCGCCGCTTGGCGCGACCATATCGTAGCCGTCAGAAGTCGCGCCGTAACCGACCACTTCGGCATAGATTTTCGCGCCGCGTTTTTTAGCATGCTCGTATTCCTCTAGCACCACAATACCGCCACCGCCAGAAATCACAAAACCATCGCGGTCTGCATCGTAAGTGCGGCTGGCTTTTTCAGGGGTTTCGTTATATTTGCTGCTTAGCGCGCCCATGGCGTCGAATAAAAGTGACATCGTCCAGTGTTCTTCTTCGCCGCCGCCCGCAAAAATAATATCCTGCTTGCCCATTTGAATTTGCTCTGTGCCAGCGCCAATACAATGCGCGCTGGTGCTGCATGCCGAGCTAATGGAATAATTAATGCCTTTAATCTCTGCACCCGTCGCCAAGCAAGCAACGATGCCGTTAGACATGGTTTTGGTGACCATATACGGTCCGACGCGTTTGGCGCCTTTTTCGCGGAAAGTATCTGTGGCTTCCAACATGCTTTCTGTTGATGTGCCGCCTGCGCCAACAATCATGCCCGTGCGAACATTCGAAACTAATTCTTTTGGCAAATTGGCATCCGCAATCGCTTCTTGCAGCGCAATCCAGCTATAGGCGTGGCCTTTGGCCATAAAGCGCATCAATTTTCGGTCGATTAAACCTTCAAGGTCTAATTTAACATTGCCTGCCACGTGCGAGCGAAAGCCGCGCTCAGCATACTCAGGCTGGAAGCTAATGCCAGAGCGGCCTGCATGCAAACTATCTTTAACTTCTGCTTTATTATTGCCAAGGCTAGATACGATGCCTAACCCAGTAATGACGACACGACGCATAGCGCGCTCCTCCCAATTTTTACTTTTTTTATTAAAAATTATCTGTGCGCGTAAACAAACCTACACGCAAATCTTTCGCCGCGTATATCTCGCGACCATCTAAACTCATGGTGGCATCGGCGATTCCCATCACCAATTTGCGCATAATCACGCGTTTTAAATCGATAGTATAAGTCGCCATTTTAGCGGTTGGAAGTACCTGCCCGCTAAATTTTACCTCGCCCGCGCCCAGCGCACGTCCGCGGCCTGGGCCGCCCGCCCAACCCAAATAAAAACCCACTAATTGCCACATTGCATCTAAGCCTAAACAGCCCGGCATGACTGGGTCGCCCGTAAAATGACAATCAAAAAACCATAAATCAGGCGATATATCCAGCTCGGCAATAATCTGCCCGTTGCCATATTTTCCGCCTTCATCGCTAATTTTTACAATGCGGTCAAACATCAACATCGGCGGCAACGGCAGCTGCGCATTGCCCTCGCCAAACATACCGCCGCGACCACACGCCAATAATTCCTCTTTGGTAAAACTACTTTGTCTTGTCATTATATTTATACTTTAGATTTAAGAGATTTAAGATTTAGTGCTATTTTCGCTGGAAAATGGTTTTTGCGAAAGCGCTATCTTTAAACAGTTATTCAAGCAAGCTTATTGTGGCACGCAAAGCTAAATCATTTTTTCTACTTAAATTTACTAGACTAGCCAAATTAGCATGTCCTGCAGACCTCATGGATATTGGCTTACAGAGCATTTATTTTGAGTTTTTTAACGCGATTTGTTATTAAATTACCTCAAATTTTTAGTGCGCTATACAAACCTGTATACACTTATCTCAAATTCATTTAATATGGTATTAATTAAGCACGCAAATTAACCATTTAATTAATTTTAGGGAAAACTCCATGAGCGACCGTCAACTGGCCGACTGGCGCAACCATGCGCTAACTTTAGAAAACGAAGTCAATAAGGTGGTCGTTGGTCAGGCGAACCCTGTGCGACTCATCACCACCGCGATTTTTGCGCGCGGCCACGTGTTGCTTGAGGGCGATGTGGGCGTGGGTAAAACCACGCTGTTGCGGGCTTTTACACGCGGCATTGGCGGGGGTTATCAGCGCATTGAGGGCACCATTGACTTGATGCCGAACGATTTGGTGTATCACACTTATTTGGGCGAAGATGGCAAACCGCACGTCAGCGCGGGCCCATTGTTGATGTCTGGCGAGAATTTAAGCGTATTTTTCTTTAACGAGATTAACCGCGCCCGTCCGCAAGTGCACTCGCTGTTATTGCGCGTGATGGCGGAGCGTACATTGTCTGCCTTCAACAAAGAACACGTGTTTCCGCACATGATTGTGTTTGCCGATCGCAACCAAGTGGAACGTGAAGAAACCTTTGAAATCCCTTCTGCGGCGCGCGATCGCTTTATGATGGAAATCCCGATTTTGGTGCCAAACGACGACGCAATTATGTCTGACTTGATGTTTGACACGCGCTTTCATAATGCAGATGCATTGATTGATACGGTGAAAGCCGATGTTTTAGAGTTTGATAAATTAAACGGTTTTTCTAGCGTCATTCAAAAAAGCGTCACTGCATCACCCACGCTTGAAAAATATGCACTTAATTTGTGGAAAGCCACCCGTAGCCCAACTGATTACGGTGTAAAAGTGACTAACGTGGATATGAGCCGTTTAGTGCTTGCAGGTGCCAGCCCACGCGGCATGAGTATGATGCTGCGCGCTGCGCGCGTAAATGCTTGGATGAACGAGCGCACTGCGATTACACCTGATGATATTCACGCCGTGTTTCACGCCACTGTGGCACACAGAATTGTTTTTAGTCCAGTGTATGAAATGCGCCGTACCGAGATTGCTCGCGAAATGCTAAGCAATATTATCAATGCAGTTGCTGCACCCTAATTAGCTTCTAAATATGTCCATCGAAGATATTAAGGAGTTTAGCTACCATATCGGTTGGCGCAACCGCGGTCGCCATCCAGGCCGTCACGCCAGCACGCAGCGCGGCATGGGCATGGAGTTTATTGGACATACTTCTCTACTTAATTACCCTGATCCGCGCCGTATCGATTTGCGCCAAACCCTGCGCGACCCAATGGAACAAGTGTACGTGCGGCTTTTCAACCAAAAAAGCGCAACGCCCGTGTTTGTGATTTGCGATTTATCGGGCAGCATGAATTTTGGCGCCAAAGAACGCAAAATCCGCAAGGCGGCAGACATTGCAGAATCAGTCGCACGCTCGGCCACGCGCAATGCTGACCCATTTGGATTTGTGGGTTTTGATGACATAGTACGCGAAGATTGGATTAGCACCGCATCGTTTAAATCGCATCGCGCAATTGAATTGGCCGAGCGCTTAAAAGAATATCACCCAGAACCAGTTTCTGGCGCCGGCATCGATGACGTATGGCGCTATTTACCGCGCGAACGCTCGCTGGTGTTTATGATTTCAGATTTCCATATGCCTCTGGCACAACTAGAAGGCGCGCTTTCTAACCTCACCCGCCACCACATTGTGCCCGTAGTGTTGTGGGATGCTGACGAATACACCAACTTGCCTGAAAATGGCATTACCGCTGTTACTGACCCAGAATCTGGCGCACGCCGTACTTTATTTTTACGCAAAAGTTATCGCGATAAAATTATTGAATCGTTTGAAGCGCGTCGCGCAGCGATTTATAAAATATTTATGGAATTCGACATGCCACCTTTTTATGTAGAAGGTGATTTTGATGCCGACATGTTGACCGAATATTTTCACCAATTTGTAGCCGCCTAAAATAGTGATAAACCCTAGTGATAAACTCTATGATGAAATTAACCACTCAATTCTTTCTGACGCTGCTTTT
>JANOWN010000029.1:0-3893 GCA_031417915.1 Methylotenera sp. | reverse complement strand
TGCGGCGTGTAATTTGGTTTCAACTATCGATGGTAAACCTTTGGCGATTAAAGTGGTTGATACCGACACACCAGAAGCAAAACAATTTTTAGAAACTTGTGTAAACCCATATACAAAAATATACATGGCTGATGCTGTAGCCGCTAAAAAAGGACAGAGAGAATATAATTACAATAACTGTACTGGTTGCCATGGTGGTAAATTAGAAGGCATTATGGCGCCATCACTTAGTAAAAATAGTAAGGGTGGTCAAGGCGCATACGATCAAAAATGGGTCTATGCTAAAAACGCTACCGACAAAGGCATGTTCGAAACCATTGCTGGTGGTACACCAGGTGTTTCAGGAGGCACTATGTTTCATTGGCATAACCAATTACCAGAGCATACTGGCGACGGCTTATCTACCGATCAAATACTAAAAGCGATTGCTTTTATTCGTACTAAATACACGGGTGACGGCGAAAAAACTTGGTTAAAATAAGCTTTTAACTGAGAAAATAGAAACAAATAAAACGGCTGCTGTATAATTACAGTAGCCGTTTTTTCATTAATTTAAAATTGTTTAATTTGATTTGGAGTCATAATGAAGCAGTGGAATTTGAGTTTAATTTTAGTTTTAATGTTATCGGTACTGAGTGCATGTAATAAAGCAGACACAAGTGCAAGTAGCGGCGCAGCGGCGCCAGCACCTAGTGCCGATGTCGCAGCGTCAGCAGCAGCCAGTGGTAGTTGTAGCTTAGTTTCTACAAAAGACGATAGTCCATTGGCGATTAAGGTAGTCGCAACCGATACGCCAGAAGCCAAGGAGTTTTTAGCTACTTGTATTAATCCATATACAAAAATTTATGCTAAAGATGCAGAAGCTGCGAAAGCTGGTCATAAACAATATAACTTTCAAGGTTGCAGCGGTTGCCATGGTGGTAATGCTAATGGCTTAATGGGCCCGAGTATCATTGATGCGCAATGGGAATATGCAAAACATACTAGTGATAAAGGTATGTTTGAAACAATTGCAGGTGGTACGCTGGGTAAAGGTGCAACTGCTCGAGGTAGCATGCTTACATGGCATAATCAATTGCCTGGCCATACTGGCGACGGTTTAGATACTGATACTATTTTGAAAATTATAGCTTGGATGCGCACGCAATATACAGGCGGTGGCGAGACACCTTGGATGAACTAAATGTTGAGCTTTAAGTGTCGGACAGCCACAAGGTGATTGATACACGCTAACTTAAACGACTACTGTATAATTGCAGTAGTCGTTTTTATTTATACAATCGCAGATTTTCAATTTAAGGTTTACTTGGAAAATACAGAAGAAAATAATTTGCATCACATCGTTATCGTAGGCGGCGGTGCGGGCGGTTTAGAACTTGCAACACGGCTAGGCGATAGCTTGGGTAAAAGAAAAAAAGCAGCCATTACCCTAATTGATAGCACCAGAACGCACGTGTGGAAGCCGCTGCTGCATGAAATTGCTGCGGGTAGCATGAACCCAGATAAACACGAGCTTGAATATATGGCGCAAGCGCATTGGCATCATTTTCGTTTTAGATTAGGCCGTATGGATGGCTTAAATCGCGCTGCAAAAGAAGTCACCATTGCCCCTTATTTTGACGAGGATGGTGCAGAGGTGATTGCACGCCGTACTTTTAAGTACGATACTTTGATCATAGCCATCGGCAGCACCACCAATGATTTTGGTATAAAAGGTGCGCTTGAACATTCTATTGCGCTAGATACGCAAGCCCAGGCTGAGAAATTTCACAGACGATTGCACAATGCCTTAGTGCGCGCGCAAACGCAAACTACACCTATACACCTAGGTCAGCTAGACGTGGTGATTGTGGGTGCAGGCGCTACAGGCGTAGAGTTGGCGGCAGAATTGCATAATACGACGCGCGAATTGGCGGCTTATGGACTGGATAATATTGATGCTGACCGTGATGTAAAAATCTCCATTATTGAAGCGAGTGAACGCGTATTACCTGCGCTGCCCGCTAAGCTTTCAATGGCGGTTGAGCAGGAACTGAAAAGGTTGCGCGTACAGATATTGACGGGCGAACGCGTGACTGAGGTTTCCGACAAGGGGGTCACTACGCATAGCGGCCGTATTATTCCATCGGAACTTGTGGTGTGGGCGGCAGGCATTAAAGCGCCAGATTTTTTGAAGCAGCTGGATAGTTTGGAAACCAATCGCATCAATCAATTGGTGGTAAAGCAAACCTTGCAAACCACCTTAGACGAAAGTATTTTCGCGTTTGGCGACTGTGCAGCATGCCCGTGGATTGGGCATGAAGGCAATGTGCCGCCGCGAGCACAGGCTGCGCATCAACAAGCTTCGCTGCTACTTAAAACCATGAAAAAACGCGTAGCGAATAACCCAGATTTGCCCAATTATCGTTACCGCGATTATGGCTCACTGGTGAATTTAGGTCGGTATTCTACCGTGGGCAGCTTAATGGGCGCGCTTTCTGGCGGCAACATGTATATCGAGGGTATGTTTGCGCGATTAATGTATCAGTCGCTGTATAAAATGCATTTAATGACCCTGCATGGCGTGTTTGAAGTGGCTTTACAAACGCTAGCTAAACTCATTACGCGCCGCACAGAGGCGCAAGTGAAGTTACATTAAAAGCTAAATTACATTATTTTGACATGCCACCAGATAAAAGCATTTCAGCGCAGGCCTGCAGGCCAATATCCATGGGGTCTGCAGGTCGATTGTTTTACAAATTCAAAGTAAGCTTTTTTGATTATGTTGATGATGGGTTTAGTTTTTGGCTCTCGTTGCGATAAAGCTTAAGGATAATCGCCATGCAAATACTCACAAACGCGCCAAAGATAACGATAATGGTATTAATTGGCAAACCTTGATGCACCATGAAGGTGTAAACTCCCAACAGTACCAAAATGCCGATATTCTCGTTAAAGTTTTGCACCGCAATCGAGTGCCCAGCACCAAGCAATTCGTGACCGCGATGCTGCAATAAAGAGTTAAGTGGCACCAGAAAATAACCAGCCAATACGCCAATGCAAAATAACACCACCGCGGCCACTTCGCGCGTATCCACAAATATCATCCCCATCACCAAAACACCCATCAAAATGCCCGCTGGCAGCACCTTAACGGCATCTTCTAGCTTAACGAACATACTAGCGCCAGCCGAACCTACGGCAATGCCTACAGCCAATATAGCGATGAGTTTGGTGGCGTCTTGTTGACTCATTCCTAGCTTAAGCGATGCCCAGCTGAGTACCACAAATTGTAAGGTGGCGCCTGCGCCCCAAAACAAGGTGGTGACTGCGAGCGAGACACGGCCTTGCGGATCGCGCCACAGCGTTGTAAAAGCATGCCAAAAGTCGCGCATCAAATAGATTAAATCACGTTGTGGAATTTTATGATCTAACGGTACTTTAGGAATGTAGTAATTGAAACAAGCTGCCAATAAATATAAACCCGTGATGATAGCAATGCCAAAATAAGGGTCATCGGCGGAAATCATAGAGCCAAAAACAGGCCCTAATATAATCGCTGTGACTGTCGTGCCTTCCATCCAAGCATTAGCTTTAATGAGTAAATGTGGCGGCAGCAGCTCGGTTAAAATACCATATTTAGCTGGAGAATAAGCGGCTGCGCCAATACCAACAACGGCGTAGGCGTATAAGGGCGGTAAGCCTAGCAAGGCAAGTGTGCAGCCAAAAAACTTGATGCCATTGCTAATAAACATCACCTTGCCTTTGGGTAGTGCATCGGCAAATGGCCCTACAAACGGCGCAAGCACGATATAAGAAATCACAAATACCTCGCGCAATAACGGCTCGTGCCATTCGGGTGCGCTAAGTTTGGAAAGCAGCGCAATGCAAGCAAATAGCAAAGCGTTATCGGC
>JANOWN010000028.1:0-93236 GCA_031417915.1 Methylotenera sp. | reverse complement strand
AACCAAAGAAAAGGCTACCCCGCTGCCGCTTGTTTCCTTCGGTCTTAGCGCCGCATCTGGGCGGCTGCGGAACTCGTGCTTTCAGCACTCAAACAGTCCTCGCCGCTTTCCATCTGCTGGCATTAACCGTAAAGGTCATGTCCGCCAAGTGCCCGCTGTTTCACAGCGACCTTGGCGCCAAACCCTCAGGCGCGGCAAGGGGATTTAAAAATCAGTTAAGTGCCACCTTCGGTCAGGTATCAAGTAAAATCAGGCTTTCTAGTTTAGAAAGCCTTTTTTGTATATTTCCCAACAAATTGCCGCAATTGCCGTATCCAACGTCTTAGCTGGCCGCAACCTCACTTTAGCTTTGCCAGATGCGTTAAGCAGTTACCCAAACGCCACGCCGCAACAGCGCGGTGCGGCGGCGGATTTAAGTTATGGCACGCTACGGTTTTATGGTGAGGTGAACGCTTACTTGACGCAGTTGTTAGAAAAACCGTTGAGCAATGAACATATTACGGCACTTTTATTGGTGGCGATTTACCAGTTGTTGCACGATAAAGCCGATGATTTTACCGTGGTGAATCAGGCAGTTAAAGCGGCGGGTGATGCAAAACCGCGTTGGGCAAAAGGTTTGGTCAATGGCGTGTTGCGTAATTTTTTGCGTCAAAAAGATGCACTGGCTGAAAAATTAAAAACGGATGAAATCGCACTGTATTCTTATCCACAATGGTGGATAAACAAGCTTAAAAAACAATATCCGCTAGAAGATATTAAGCAAAAAACAGCTAAAAATAGTAGCCCTGCAGACCAATATCCATGTGCCTTCCAGAGCATATTAAAAACAGGAAATTTGCATCCGCCCATGACTTTGCGCGTAAATCGCAGGCTCACAAACACCGAGGAATATTTGCAATTATTGGCTCGGCAAAGTATCGATGCAGTGCATCTTGGCGCCGATGCGGTGATGTTGACGAAACCTTTACCCGTTGAGCAAGTGCCAGGTTTTGCAGATGGCGTGGTTTCGGTGCAAGATTACGGCGCGCAACTGGCGGCGCATTTATTGGATTTGCAGCCGAATATGAAAGTTTTGGATGCCTGCGCTGCACCGGGTGGAAAAACGGGACATATTTTAGAATTAGTAGATGTCTCGCTAACTGCTTTGGATAACGATGCCAGTCGTTTAAATCGGGTGGAAAGCAATTTAAAACGGCTGAAACTAAGCGCCAATTTACAATTGGGCGATGCGGCAACTTATAAAGCCGATAAGCCATTCGACCGTATTTTGGCAGATGTGCCGTGTACCGCGTCTGGCATTGTGCGCAGGCATGTGGATATTAAATGGCTACGCCGCGAGACCGATATTGCAACATTTACGCAACAACAATCGGCAATTTTGCAACAATTGTGGCAATGTTTGGCAAAAAAAGGTAAATTACTCTATGTGACTTGCTCGATTTTTAATGAAGAAAATCAACAACAAATCGACAATTTTTTGCAAAAAAATGCGGATGCAACTCAATTGCCGCTTTTAATGACTAACGACATTGATAAAAATCTTGAGAAGAATATACATACGCTAAATGGTCAACTTATTCCAAATGCACAGCATGATGGCTTTTTTTATGCACTACTTGTTAAAAATTAGCGCATTTTTACTGCTGTTGTGCGTGACGACCTTTGCATCGGCCGCTAGTAGCATCAATATCAAAAGCGCTGAATTACAGCCGCTAGATGAGTATTACAGCTTGAACGCGGACGTGGAATTTAGCTTTGATAATGAAATTGAAGAAGCGATTAACAAAGGCGTGCCACTTAACTTTTTGGTGGAGTTTCAAATCGTAAGCCCTCGCCAATACTGGTTCGACGACGAAATTGTCACCACATCACAAAATATTATGTTGAGTTATCACGCGCTAAGTCGTCAGTATTTGGTGAATCGTGGCAAGCATCAAAAATCCTTTGAAACCTTGAGCGAGGCCAAACAAGAACTGGCGGAATTAAGCGATTGGAAAGTGGTAGAAAAATCATTGATTGAAAAAAATGAGGTTTATAACGCCGCACTGTTGATTCGCTTAGACCAAACCAAGCTGCCGAAGGCGATTCAGGTGGACACCATCGCTTCCGAAAAATGGAATTTGAGCTCGCAAAAATTTGAGTGGGCGCTTAAAGACATAAAACAATGAGATATGTTTTATTTGTAAGTGCGGCCTTGGGTTTGGTGTTGTTATACCTGCTTTCGTTGGCAAGCGCGAATACAGCCATTTCTGGCGATTACTACAAAATTCTGCTGTACATCAATATTGCCTTGGCAGGCGCACTTGTCGTGCTGATTGGCTTTCAACTTTGGCATTTATACAAAAAAATTAAAAGCGGCGTCATGGGCAGCCGCCTCACACTGCGCTTGCTGGGCACATTTGCTTTGATGGCGATTATTCCTGGGCTGATTGTGTATTTGGTTTCGGTGAATTTTCTCACGCGTTCGATAGAATCTTGGTTTAACGTGAAGGTAGAATCGGCGTTGGATGGCGGTTTGAGTTTGGGGCAACGCGCACTCGATATTATGCTGACAGATATTGAAGAAAAAGCTGAGAACATGGCCACCAGCTTGGCTTTTCAACCATCACGCACACATTATAGTTTACTGAATGATTTACGCGAAAAGTCGGGTATTCAAGATGCGGTTTTACTCACGCCGCAAGGCCGCATTATCTCGATTTCTAGTAGCGATCCGAATAGTTTTTTGCCAGAATTGCCCAGCGTACAGCAGTTGCGCCAAGCGCAAACGCGCGTGTATGGAAAAATTGAGCCGATTCCCAATAAAGGTCTGTATTTACGCGTGTTGGCGCCAGTGAATGTGCAGGAGCTTGCTGGCGAAACGCGCATTTTGCAGCTGTTACAGCCAGTGCCAAAATCGCTCTCAAACACAGCGGAGGCGGTGCAAGACGTGTATCGCGATTATCAGGAGCTTTCGTACAGCCGCGATTCACTTAAGGATAATTTTAAGCTCACGCTGACCTTGGTATTGATGCTGGCCATGTTATCTGCATTGGCTATTGCGTTTGTACTCAGCCGCAGATTAACGCAACCGCTTAGCGTGTTGGCAGAAGGCACGCGCGCCATTGCCAGCGGCGATTACAGCACCATGTTGCCCGAACACGGCGAAGATGAACTGGGTATTTTGGTGAAATCGTTTAACAGTATGACGCGCCAATTGGATGACGCCACCAAGGCGGCAGATAGGAACAGAGCGCGCGTTGAAGCGGCGCGTGGTTATTTAGAAACTATTTTGGCGCATTTGTCTTCGGGCGTATTGGCACTCAATGAAAAAGCCGAGTTACGCACTTATAACGTGGCGGCAAGTACTATTTTAGAAATGAATCTTGTTCCATTTGAGAATATACCTTTTGCTGAAATAGCCAAAAACCAAATTTATTTAACAGAATTTATACAATTGTTGCAATCGCATTACGAGTTGACTAAAACCAAAGGCCAAGAAAAGCAAGAGTTGACCAAACAGCTTGAAATTGTGCGACCACAAGGCAAGCAATTATTATTGGTGCGCGCGACGCGTTTGCCAGCCAGCGCAGGCAGCGGCTTTGTGGTAGTGTTTGATGATGTCACCACCATGGCGCAAGCGCAGCGTGACGCGGCTTGGGGCGAGGTGGCGCGGCGGCTGGCGCATGAAATTAAAAATCCACTGACGCCGATTCAGCTTTCTGCTGAACGTTTGCAACATAAGCTCAGCGCAAAATTAAGCGCAGATGATGCCAATGTATTGCTGCGCGGCACTGATACTATTGTGAATCAAGTGACGGCTTTGAAAAGTATGGTGAATGAGTTTAGCGAATACGCACGCGCGCCTTCGGCCAATTTAAGTAAGTTGAATATTAATAAACTGATTAAAGACGTTTCGGCGCTTTATGAAGGCGCCAAAGATGAGGCAAATAGTGAAGACGGTGCACAAGTTAAAATTAGCTACAGCTTAATGCCCAATATGCCAGATATAAAGGGCGACGCGACCATGTTGCGGCAAGTGCTGCATAATTTAATGCAAAATGCGCAAGACGCGCTGAAGCAAGTGGAAGCACCGGAGATTTTGGTGCAAACCGTATTTAATGAAACCACTATAAAACTTATCGTGAAAGATAATGGGCAAGGCTTCCCTGTGGATTTGCTTTCGCACGCTTTCGAACCTTATGTCACCACCAAAGTACATGGCACGGGTTTGGGTTTGGCGATTGTTAAAAAGATGATTGAAGAACATTTTGGACAAATTAAAATAGAAAACAACCTAACAGGTGGCGCCTGTATTACTATAGTGCTGCCCATTGAAAAAGCGAAAGAATCAAAGCCCAGCGAAACAAAATTAAAGAGTGAAATTAAAGTAAAAACCTCTTTAAAGAAGCAAAAAATGGCAAAAGTAGCATAAAAAGGGAAGTAAATATGGCGTCACGAAATATTTTAGTAGTGGATGATGAAATTGGGATTCGCGAATTATTAAGCGATATTTTGCTCGATGAAGGGCACCAAGTTTCGGTTGCAGAAAACGCCCAAGCGGCGCGCGATGCACGCTTAAAGCAGCGCCCAGATTTAGTATTGCTAGATATTTGGATGCCAGATTGTGATGGCATTAGTTTGCTGAAAGAATGGGGCAATGCGGGGCTGCTGACTATGCCAGTGGTGATGATGTCTGGCCACGGCACGATTGATACCGCAGTAGAAGCCACGCGCATTGGCGCTTTTGATTTTTTAGAAAAACCCATCGCCCTACAAAAGCTGCTTAAAACGGTGACAGCCGCGTTAAAGCATTCTGAAACGCTACCCAAAACCGAAATGAACTTAGCCAGCTTTGGTAAAAGCTTGGTCATTAATGAGCTAAAACAGCGCTTAGAGCAAATCTCACGCACAAAAAATGCTTTATTGCTCATTGGCAAAAAAGGCGGCAGCATAGAGTTGTGTGCACGCTTTTTACACGCGGCAGATACGCCTTGGCTGGGCTTAACTGAATACGAAAAATTAGCCACTGCGCCTTTAGAGATTTTGGAGCAGGCGCGTGATGGCATTGTGTTTATTGATGAGGTCGTAGCGCTGAATAAAACCGAGCAAAAAGGCTTGACTTTGTTGTTGGCAAAGGCGGAGAAATATCAAGTGCGCGTGGTTTGCGCTAGTCATCACAGTTTGCCGCAACTGGCAGAGAATGAGCAGTTTGATCATGTCCTATTGCAGTCACTTTCAACCAGCACCTTAAAAGTCCCCGCGCTCAATGATCATCGCGAAGATATTCCAGATCTTGCCACGGCCATGGCGAATTTGCTGGTGGAAACTGCTGCCGTCAATTACAAAATTTTTGATGTTGCTGCGCTTAACGCATTAAGAAATGCCGATTGGCCAGGTGATTTGGCTGAGCTGGAAGCCGTCGTACAAAACTTAATGCTGAGCAGTTTAGAAGAAAAAATTACCTTAAATGATGTGAATCGGGTAATGGAACAATTTTCTGATACGCCAGAAAGTCAAGAATCTAAATTGCAATCGCTACCGGTGAATTTAGCCTTGCCACTGCGTGAGGCGCGCGACGATTTTGAGCGCTTTTACTTTCAACATCACATGGCGGTGATTAGCAGTAACATGAGCAAACTGGCCGAAATTTCTGGCCTAGAGCGCACGCACTTGTATCGCAAACTCAAACAACTTGGGATTAAGATAAAAGGTTAATTATTTAGCTGCCCTGCAACCCCTCCCGCATGGATATTGGCTCCCAGGGCATATTTTTTCAATTTATTTCAATTAAATTAATTCGCCAAAGTTAACACCACAGGTGTGTGGTCAGATGGACGCTCCAACTTGCGTGGCGCTTTATCAATCATGCAGCTTTCACACTTACTTTTTAAGCCATCACTCACCAAAATATGGTCAATGCGCATACCAAAATTACGCCTAAACCCCATCATGCGATAATCCCACCAAGAAAATTGTTTATCGGCTTGCTCAAACAATCTAAAACTATCGTGCAGCCCAAGCTGGGTAAGCTTTTTAAACATCTCACGCTCGCGTGGCGAAACTAAAATCTGCCCAATCCACGCCGCAGGGTCGTGGCAATCGCGATCTTCTGGCGCAATATTGTAATCGCCCAAAAGTACTAAGTTAGGGTATTTTTTCAGTTCACCTGCAAGCCAATCAATAAGCGCCTTTAGCCAACGCATTTTGTATTCGTATTTTTCGCTATCAACGGCTTGGCCGTTCACAATGTAGACGCAAATGACACGCAGATTATTGCCGTTATGGTTAATCGTAGCCGAAATCACCCGTTTTTGTTCGTCCTCAAAGTTGGCAATGCCATGCTCAATATCGGTCATGTCGTGCTTACTTAAAATCGCCACGCCGTTATAGGTTTTTTGACCAAGGTGAATCGCGTTGTAACCCGCACTTTTCAAATCATCATACGGAAACTTAATGTCTTCTTGCTTGGTTTCTTGCAAGCACAGCACGTCAATTGGGTTGTCACGCAGCCAATCTAAAACGTGCGGCAAGCGCACGTTAAGAGAGTTGACGTTCCATGTTGCTAATTTCAATTGCTCATTCCATTATGTCTGAGAAGCGCATCAATGCTGGGTTCTCGACCACGGAAGGCGACAAACGATTCTATCGCAGTGCGGCTGCCGCCTTGCGCTAAAATCTCGTTCCAGAATTTTTGGCCAGTTTCTGCGCTTAACACGCCGTTTTCTTCAAATAAGCTGTAGGCATCGGCTGATAAAACTTCTGCCCATTTGTAGCTGTAATAGCCCGCCGCGTAGCCACCAGCGAAAATGTGGCTAAAATTGTTGGGAAAGCGATTCCATTTGGGTGGCCGCACTACTGCTACAGAATCACGGATTTCTTCAATTAAATCTAAAGAGGACTTACTGCCATTTGGGTTAAATTCGCTGTGTAATTTAATGTCGAATAACGAAAATTCAATTTGGCGCACGGTTTGCATACCTGCTTGAAAGTTTTTGGCGGCGACCATTTTGTCGAAGAGTTCGCGTGGCAATTGCGCGCCGGTGTCCACATGTTGTGTCATGTGGCGCAGCACATCCCATTCCCAGCAAAAGTTTTCCATAAACTGGCTGGGTAGTTCTACCGCGTCCCACTCCACACCTTTAATGCCAGAAACGCTGTAATCGTTTACTTTTGTGAGCATGTGGTGCAAGCCGTGACCAAACTCGTGGAACATAGTGATGACTTCATCGTGCGTAAATAGCGCAGGTTTATCGCCAACAGGTGCGCTGAAGTTGCAGGTTAAATACGCTACTGGCGTGGTGAGCTTGTTGTCCACCACGCGGCGCGTAATGGCTTCGTCCATCCAAGCACCGCCGCGCTTGTTGTTGCGGGCATATAAGTCTAAATAAAATTGGCCGATAAGCTTACTGTTATGGTCGGTAATTTCGTAAAAATGCGCGTCTTTATGCCAAGTCGGCGCGCTGGTTTTTGTTACGAATACGCCAAAAATAGTTTCTACTACTTTAAACAAACCCGCCATCACTTTGGCTTCAGGAAAGTATTGCTTCACTTCTAAATCAGAAAACGCATATTTGTCTTCGCGCAGCTTTTCGCTCACGTAAGCCACGTCCCACGCTTGCATATCGTCAATGCCAAGTTGTTTGGCATAAGTTTCAAGCTCTAATTTGTCTTGTGCAGCATAAGGTTTAGCTTTTTGGGCTAAATTCTGCAAAAACTCAATTACTTGTTTTGGTGTGTCGGCCATTTTTGTGGCGAGTGATAGCTCGGCGAAGTTGTTAAAATCCAGCAGTTTTGCTTCTTCTTCGCGCAGTTTTAATAGTTGCGTAATAATCGGCGTGTTATCAAATTCTGGTTTGCCGAACTCCGAAGCGCGCGTGGCGTAAGCGCGATAAAGCGTTTCGCGCAATTCACGATTATCGGCGTATTGCAGCACAGGTAAATAGCTGGGGAAATGCAGGGTAAATTTATAGCCTGTTTTTTTATTATCTATTGCGGCTTCTTTTGCAGCTTGCAAAACGTCTTCAGGAATACCAGTTAGCTTGGATTCATCTGCCTCGTAAAGCGCGTATTCATTGGTGGTATCGAGCACGTTTTCTTCAAATTTAGCGGCAAGTTTTGAAAGTTCTTCGCTAATCGCTTTAAAGCGCGCTTTTTTATCTGCTGGCAATTCGGCGCCGCCGAGTTTGAAATCACGCACTTCGTTATTGATAATTTTTTGCTGTGCACTATTTAATTTTGAAAATTCCGCACTGTTTTTAATGGCACGATATTTCGTGTAAAGTCGCTCATCCTGCGCCAAATCGCTATAAAAATCGGTGAGTTTTACTAAATTATCGTTATAGGCTTCGCGTAATTCTGGGCTATTCACCACCGAATTCATATGCCCAACTTGGCTCCAAGCGCGTGATATTTTTTCGTCTAAATCTTCCAATTTAAGCGTAAAGCCCTGCCAGGAGGGCGCGTCCCTATTGGTTGCTAGGACATCAATTGTTTTCCTTCCCTCGCTTAAAAGCAAATCAAGTGCGGGTGAAACATGCTCTGGTTTTATCTCATTAAATTTAGGTAAGCCAGCAAAATGCAGTAATGGATTTGACACAAAATCTCTCTTTAGTTAATTAATCTTATAACTAATCTTGGGCAACTAATTTATTAAACGCAAACAAAAAGGATAGCGATAAGTTTCGCCTTTACTAGTAGAGATGGCGGCGATAATGCAAAAAACAACGTTGAGTAGCCAAATAATGCCCATGAATAAAAATCCAATTAGAATAATGGCCAACACGCCCGCAATAAACTGGGCAATCAGCACGGTAATTTGAAAATTCAAGGCTTCTTTGGCTTGGTCTGCAATGTAGGCGCTATCATCTTTTTTCAGTATCCACACCAATAATCCAGGGATAAATGAAAATACGGTGCCGCCTAAATGGGTGACGGTGGCGATGTTTTTATCATCACTGCTGGGGACGGTTATTTCTGTGGACATGGTGATTCCTTTTCTAGTTAATGTTGATTAAATTTAGCAACAAGAGGTTCAATTTTTTCTAAATCGGTGTAGCTTAACACTTTACGCGCATTGCTAATCAACTTGGCGGTTTGGCTATGCAATATCTGTTGTTTTACACTTAGCAAATTAGAAGGATGCATAGAAAGTTGGCGTAAACCCATACCAATCAATAGTTTAGTGAGTTTCGCATCACCCGCCATTTCACCACAAACCGCGACTGGTTTACCTAATTTCACACCCGCTTTAATGGTAATCGAAATCAGTTTTAGCACCGATGGGTGCAGCGGATTGTACAGGTGCGCAACCGCGTCGTCGGTGCGGTCAATCGCCAGCGTGTATTGAATCAAGTCGTTGGTGCCAATAGATAAAAAATCTAACTCTTTGGCAAACGCCTCGGCATTAATGGCTGCCGCGGGCACTTCTATCATGCCGCCCAGCGTGATATTTTCGTTAAACGGCACATTTTGTTTGCGCAAGCTTAATTTCGCGCGTTCAAGCAATAATTTGGTTTGGCGTAATTCAGCCAGAGTAGAAAGCATGGGAATGAGTATTTTAATATTGCCGTAATGCGATGCCCGTAACAAAGCACGTAATTGCGTATGGAAAATTTGCGGCTCCGATAAGCACAAGCGAACTGCACGCAGCCCCAGCGCGGG
This sequence comes from Methylotenera sp., assembly GCA_031417915.1. Lineage (GTDB taxonomy): Bacteria > Pseudomonadota > Gammaproteobacteria > Burkholderiales > Methylophilaceae > Methylotenera_A. The sequence goes on along the minus strand of JANOWN010000028.1, from coordinate 83,594 downwards.
GTTTGCACAATCCGAAACTGAATCAGGGTTCATTTGTTTATCGGCACCCAAATCCAGTGTGCGGATGGTGACGGGCAGGCCATGCATAGCTTCTGCCACTTGCTTGTAAGCTTGAAATTGTTCTTCTTCATCAGGCATTTCGCGCTTATTCATAAACAAAAACTCGGTGCGATACAAACCAATGCCTGTCGCGCCAGAGGCTTTAACCGCGTCCACATCTTCTGGCACCTCAATATTGGCGTAGAGCTCAATGGCTGTGCCATCCATGGTGACGGCTTTGGTGGATTTGATGCGTTTTAGTTTTTGCTGCTCAAGCGACCATTGATCTTGGCGCAGTTTGTACTCGGCCAAAATTTCTTTGGACGGATTCACAATTACGACGCCCAAACTGCCATCGACAATAATCAATTCACCATCGTTGATTAAATCGCGCGCACGCTGCAAAGCCACTATCGACGGGATGTTCAGGCTACGTGCCAATATTGCTGTGTGCGAAGTCACGCCGCCAACATCGGTAATAAAAGCAGCAAAATGATGCTGTTTAAATTGAATCGCATCGGCAGGTGAGATGTCATGCGCCACTAAAATAATTGCATTTTCTTGCTGCTGCTTTTCTTTGTTTACGTTGGGCGCCTGCCTAGGGTGACCCAGCAACACCTTTATTACACGTTCCACCACTTGCACAACGTCATGCTTACGCTCGCGCAGGTATTCGTCTTCAATCGCCTCAAACTGCTCAACGATGTCATCCATTTGCTGTTTAATCGCCCACTCGGCGTTGCAATGTTCTTTGCGGATGATTTCTTTTGGCACTTCTGAAAGTGATTTGTCGGCCAGCATGCTCAAATGCGTACTAATAAAAGCCGCTAGCTCTGCAGGGGCGCTTTTTGAAAGCGAACTGCGGATAACTTCTAAATCTTTTTTAACGGTGGTAATGGCGTCATTAAAGCGCTTAATTTCATCCTCAACTAAATTTTCAGGCAGCACGTAATGCACTACTTCTAGCAGCGCGTTCGAGACTAAATGCGCTTGCCCAATGGCAATGCCGCTAGAGACGCCAATGCCATGAATACTAAAACTAGACAAGCTACTCACCCTCGCCAAAATAATCGTTAATCAGCGCTTTTAACGCGTCCATGGCAGCTTGTTCGTCTGCACCATTGGTTTCTAGCGTAATGTTAGAGCCCATGGCCGCGGCCAGCATCATCACGCCCATAATGCTTTTAGCGTTGACTTTGCGGCCGTTTTTTTCTATCCAAATTTCGCTAGAAAACTGACTAGCGGTTTGCGTGAGTTTGCTGCTGGCGCGTGCGTGCAGGCCGAGTTTGTTGATAATCTCTATGTCTTGTTTAATCATAGCTGGTTTTAAGTTATTCTTTAGTTAGGTTTTTTGTCATGATGGTCACAACCAGTCTTGGTGAAGTGCACTACGCCATCACGTCCGCCACTAATGGCTTTTTCTAAGCAGGCTTTAATCGGCTTATCGCGGTAATTAAGCACCCGCACCAACATAGGTAAATTCACGCCTGCAATGCCTTCTACTTGGTTGGGCGAGATTAATTTAACCACCAAATTACACGGTGAAGCGCCATACATATCAGACAGTATCAGCACACCTTCGCCAGTATCTAGGTTTTTCACCATTTGTTGTGCATGCGGCAATAAATCGGTAGGGTCGTCATCTGTGCCCACTGCAAAATGCGCCAACTGCGGCGGCGCTTTGCCCAATACATGGCTGACGCAGTGAATCAGACTTTCGCCCAAACTGCCGTGCGCGATAATTAAAATTCCAATCATGTTGCCTTTACCTTCTCAATAAACATTCAATTAAGCTCGCGGTGTCTTATTATCACTTGTTGTTTTTGTTGTTTAAAATACGCACCCGAAAAATAACTATAAAGCTGCTCTACAAAATATACTGACCTATGTTGGCCCCCCGTGCAGCCAATGGCGACGGTGAGATAGCTACGATTGTCTGCATTAAAGCTGGGTAGCCACTTTTCAACATAATGCTGGATGTCAGCTAGCATTTCAATGACTTCAGGTTCTTTTTCCAAAAATGTCTGCACCGCCAAATCTTTGCCTGTTAATGGCCTTAATATTGGGTCGTAATGCGGGTTAGACAAGCTACGCACATCAAACACAAAATCTGCATCTAGCGGCAAACCATTTTTAAAGCCAAACGAGGTAAATAGTAAAACCAGGCCACTGCTGGCATGGCGATTGTCAGCTTGCGAAATAAAATCAAGAATGTAATTTCGCAGTGTATTGGCGCTTAAATTGCTGGTATCAATATGATGGCCAAGGTCGGTTATGCCCGCCAATAGCTCACGCTCATACGAGATGCTTTCGGCCAATGTGGTGTCAGCATTGCTGAGTGGATGTTTGCGCCGTGTTTCGGAAAAGCGCTTTACCAAGGTTTCGACAGAAGATTCTAAAAATAATACCTTAACCAATATGCCGCTAGATTTCAGCATTTCAATGGCATTGGGAAGCGCTTCCAGAGCCGCGCTACGGCTATCGATACTAATAGCAACTTTGCCAATATGAGTTTCTTTGGGATTAGTCGCATCTAGATGATGTGAAATTTGCGGTAACAGCGTGGCAGGCAAATTATCGATACAGTAATAACCACTATCTTCCAGCACGCGCAGTGCAATACTTTTACCAGAGCCAGAAAGGCCAGTGACGATGATCAGCTCCAAATTTTAACCTTTCTTACTAACTTTAGTTTTGACTTCTTTTTGCATCATTTGTTTTTGCCGTTTGCTAAATTGCTGCGTGGCATTAATACCGCGCAGCAATAGTATATGGTTACGCACCGCCACCTCTACCAGTACTGAAATATTGCGCCCCGCCGCGATGGGAATAATCACTTTACTAATATCCACCTCTAGCACGCGTTCATACTGTGTTTTGGCGTTAAGTCTATCAAGCTCTAGCGGCTTTTGCATATTGGCTAATTCTAGCTGAATAATCAAATCTAAGGGCTTAGTTGGTTTAACTGAGTTATCGCCAAATAGGGCACGGATATTCAAAATACCCAGCCCACGCACCTCTAAAAAATCTTGCAATAGCGCAGGACAGCGACCTTCAACACGATCAGGCGAGATGCGATAAAAATCTACAATATCATCGGCAATTAAGCGGTGGCCTCGCGTGATTAACTCTAAAGCCAGCTCACTTTTACCGATGGCGGCATCGCCTTTTATCAGCACGCCAAAGCCCTGCACCTCAATAAAAACGCCATGCAAGCTGATGCTTTCTGCCATCGCTTGTTTCAAATAATGGCTGAGTAAATCCATGAGTTGTGGGCTTTGCATGGGTGATGTTAAGAGTGGCGTGTTGTGCGTGTTGGCGGCGTTAATTAATTCTTTAGGCGGCTTTTCGCCATTGGCGACCACCACAGCGGCCAAATCTGTCGAATATAAGTTACTAATCGCCTGCTGCATGGCGATGATACTTAAACTACGTAAATAATCCATCTCGGCACAGCCTAGCACTTGCACACGGTTGGGGTGCACAAAGTTAAGGTGACCAATCAGCGCCAATGAAGGCTTGGTGACGTTTTCGGAATTGAGTTGGTTAGAGCCGCCATCAAGCCCAGCAACCCAGTTGAGTTTGAGCTTGAGGCGGGTTTCCTTGAATAGTTCGGCTACATTAATTTGAGCCATAAAGTAGAGTTAATTAACAGATTGGTCTAGCTCGATATTTTGATGCTGCTCTATGCTTTGATGTTTCACAGCACCATTAGTTTTGTTGTGACTGCCATGTTTTTCTTTGTGTTTTAGCACTTGGCGGTTTAATTTATCCGTCAACATGTCAATCGCGCTATACATATTTTCGTCAATGCACTCGGCATGTAAATCGTTGCCTGGCACGTGTAACGTAGCCTCTACCTTTTGGGCGAGTTTTTCTACGCTCATGGTAACTTTCACGTCAATCACATGATCAAAATGATTGCGGATTCTAACGAGTTTGCTTTGCACATATTCGCGCATGGCAGGAGTAATTTCTAAGTGGTGCCCAGTTAATTGTAAATTCATGACTTGCTCCTTATTGAAATTGTTCAAAAGGTTTTTTGCCCAAATCGGTTGATCAACTAAAACCTTTTAAACAATTTTAGTGTACACCTTTGGCAATTGCGCGCAACTAGCCAAGTGGGCTATTTGTGTAAATTATTTAAATGTTTTCTAAATCATTAAAAACACCATGCCTGCAACCCGCATGAATATTGGTTCGCAGGCCTGCACTGGAAAGCTTTAGTTCGGTGACATCTATTTCGATATTTATCTATTTTGATATTTAAAGACTGCTGAGCTTAAAGCGATTTCCTTAAATTGGCCGGTGGAATGTTTAATGATTCGCGATATTTGGCGATAGTGCGACGCGCCACCACAATGCCTTGTTTGGCTAAAACCTCGCTAAATTGATTGTCAGAAAGTGGTTTTTTAATGTTTTCTTCTGCCACCATTTGTTTAATCAGCGCGCGAATCGCGGTGGCTGAGCATTCACCGCCTGCATCAGTCGCCACATGGCTTCCAAAAAAGTATTTCAGCTCAAAAACGCCACGTGGCGTGAGCATGTATTTGTGCGTGGTAACACGTGAAATGGTGGATTCATGTAATTCAAGCTCTTCGGCAATCTCCCGCAACACCAGCGGCCGCATGGCAATTTCGCCATGTTCAAAAAAGTTACGTTGTCTATCCACAATCGCTTGGCTGACGCGCAAAATGGTCGAAAAGCGTTGCTGAATATTCTTTATCATCCATTTGGCTTCTTGCATTTGCGTTTGCAAATATTGGTTAGAATTCTCTCGATTGCGCTTCAAAATGTCTGCGTAAAGCTGATTAATGCGCAATTTTGGCACGACGCCATCGTTCAAAGTGGCAATCCAAATACCTTTTACTTTTTTAACCAGCACTTCATGCTGAATAAAGTGATCTTTACTCAGTTGCGCGTAATCGCTGCCAGGGCGCGGGTTCTGTTGCTTAATGAGTGTTTGCGCGCCTTTTAGAGTGGCTTCATCGCAATTCAGCAACTTACGTAACTTGGCAAAATCTTTGTTGGCAAGCACGGCTAGATGTTCGCTGACAATGCATTTGGCAACGCTTAAATATTCAGTTTCTTTTGGCAATATATTCAGTTGCAACATAATGCACTCTTGCAAGTTGGTCGCGCCAATGCCAGGCGGATCAAGGTTTTGAATGTGTTTTAAGGCAGTTTGTAGCTCAACAAGCTCTATTTCAAGCTCCAAAGGGAGCGATTCTGCTAGTTCTTCTAGCGATTCCTCCAAGTAACCATCTTCATTAATACTGTCAATCAGCAAAAATACTAAGTTTTGATCACGTTCAGAAAATGGCATCAGCTTGAGTTGGTTGAGCAAATGGTCTCTCAGGCTTTCGGCAATGATTTCTTGGCGCGAGTAATCGCCGTCATCATCGTCACTATTATTTTGGCGGCTGCCTTCGTCCCAATTGCTGGCGCTACCGTATTCTTCGTAATCTTCATCAAAATCTGTGGCAGAAAAATCCTCTTGTTGACTAGCGATTTCTTGTGGCGCTTCTTCGGTTGACGGCGTTGGGTTGGTACTATCTTTGGAATCTAAGGCTTGATAATCAATATTACTAAAAGCGTCAAAATCTTCGCCATCCATTTGCGAAGACTCACCATCAGCGCCAACTTGGTCGTTATCTGCATCATTTGCTAGTTCTGGAAGCGCAATATCATCGTCCAAATCCGCATCAGGATTATCGCCATCCACCAGTTCTAGCAAGGGGTTTTCTTGCAGAATCACATCAAGTTCTTGGTTGAGCTCGAGTGATGATAATTGCAACAAACGGATAGATTGCTGTAACTGCGGTGTGAGCGCTAAGTTTTGTGAAATGCGTAATTGTAAATTTTGTTTCATGCTAATTACAACCTGAAATCTTTACCTAAATACACTTCGCGCACTGCTTCGTCACTCACAATTTCTGCAGGTTTGCCCGATGCAAACACGCTGCCATCATTGACAATGTAGGCGCGATCGCAGATACCTAAAGTTTCGCGTACATTGTGGTCGGTGATGAGTACGCCAATATTTTTTGCGCTTAAAAAACGAATAATTTTTTGAATATCTAACACGGCAATCGGGTCGATGCCGGCAAAAGGCTCATCGAGCAAAATAAAACTGGGGTTTGTGGCCAAGCAACGCGCAATTTCTACACGGCGTCGTTCACCGCCAGAAAGGCTTACCGCCGCGCTATTGCGAATATGCACAATGTGCAATTCTTGCAATAAAGATTCTAGCTGCTTATGCATTTCTACTTCGCTCAAATCTTGCAGTTCGAGTACCGCGAGTATATTTTCGCTCACAGTGAGTTTACGAAAAACTGAAGCTTCTTGTGGCAGATAAGCCAACCCCAAGCGCGCGCGGCTGTGAATGGGCAAGCGGCTTAAATCTCGGCCATCAAGTAAAATGCGCCCTGCATCCAACGGCACCAAACCCACCATCATATAAAAACTGGTAGTTTTGCCAGCGCCATTCGGGCCGAGCAAACCAACCACCTCGCCGCTATTGATGTGCAGCGAAATGTCCTGCACCACAGTGCGGGTTTTGTATGATTTACGTAGATTTTCTACAACGAGTTCGCTCATGTTTTAAATTATTCGTTAGTTTGCAATTCAAGCTTATTACTAAATCGTAGGTTTTTGGTAACGCTAGGTGCGGCGCTTGCTGAGCTTGGCGCATTAGATTGGGGTACTTCAGATTTAGGCTGCGCAGGTTTGTTTTTGGGTTGAATTATGGCTTTTACGCGGCCGCTACCAGGGCTACCGTCAGTTTTAGTGCCACCAATCACTTCCGCGTATTCGGCATTGGCGTCGTAGCTAATATAATCACCATGCACAATATCTTCACCACGTTTTACCCACGCCTTGGTATAAAGTTGCACTTTATCCATGCGGCCATCGTATTCAATACGTTGCGCGCTGCCTTCCATGTACTCGTTTTTACCTTCACGTTTTTGTTTGAAAGTGGTCGGGTTGCCAGTCGAAGTGCTGTGCTGAAAGCCTTCTTTATCCTCGCGCACAATCAGTTTGTCAGCGCGGATGATGAGTGTGCCTTGCGTTAAAATAACCGTGCCAGAGTAAGTGCTGGTCTTTTTTGCGTCGTTCACGGTCACAGTATCGGCTTCCAACTCAATGGGCTTGTCGCGGTCGGCCGCTTCAGCAAACGCATTCAAACTGATTGAGAAGCCAATAATTAATAAGCTTAGGCGAATGAGATGATTCATTTTTTACTCCGTGTAGCCTTTTTTAAAGTTTTCCGTTTTTTTAACGATTTTTTCTTAGGTGATGATTTCTTAATAGCAGCATTAGTTTTTGGCTTTGCAACAATTTCTTTTTTGGCAGAAATAGCTGAAACCGCACTTAAAGGTTTTGCGATAGGTTTTGTGACAATAGGTTTTGTGGCAATAGGCTTAGTTTTGGTGATTTTGGGGGCAACACCAGTCGGTCGTTCATAATGCACTTTTACTCTTTTTAACAATTTTATAGTCCGATTCTTTTTGTCATATACCATGCCAGTGGCGTGAATCACCGTTTTTGGTGCCTGTGTAATCACTACTGGGCTATCGGTTTTCACCAAATCTTTATTGGGTAAAATAAGTAATTTTTCTGTTAATACTTGCATTTCACCTTTACCTTCAAACGCTTGACGCACCACTTTGACGTTATCCACCAGCTCAACTTCCTCGCCATCGCTAGAAACATAGGCACGCAAGCCCTCAATTTGCGTATAAGGCTTATCCGTGGTGTATTGCGTAAAACGTGGTCGCTGCAGCACGGTGCTGTCGTCATCTGGATAATGCACCATCTCGGCCGCAGCTAACACGTAGCGTAGCTTTCCTGTGACATCGGTTTGTGTGGTGACAAAATTATGCATTGTGTAATCTGGGTCATGCCGATTGCTACCATCAATTTTAGGGCCTTGCTGCTCCACAGTTAAGTTAATCCAAAATGTAATTACCGCCAGCGCAATTGCCAAAACGAGCGGAAAAAATATGGCAGAACGGGCTAGCATGGCTCACTGGGTTTCACTTAATAAGTTCACTTAAAAAATTGTGCCATTTGCGCATCAAATGTACCTTGCGCTTGCATAATCAGCTCGCAGATTTCGCGTACAGCGCCACGCCCAGCGCTGGCCTCGGTAATATAGTGTGCATGCGGTTTTAATAAACGGTGGCCTGTAGGCACCGTCAATGCTAGGCCACAGCGCCGCATGGCAGGTGCATCCACGACGTCATCGCCCATAAAAGCCACTTCATCTGCCTGCAAATGCATTTTTTGCAGCAAATCGTTAAAAGCTTCCAGTTTATCTTCTACACCTTGATAAAAATGCGCGATACCCGTGGTTTCAGCACGTTTTTTGACCACATTTGAAGTGCGCCCAGTAATAATCGCCATGTGCACGCCAGAAGCCTTAAGTAGCTTCATTCCTAGGCCATCTAAGCTATGAAAATTTTTGTATTCTTGTCCATCGTCACCAATGCCAAGCGCGCCGTCGGTCATCACGCCATCCACATCAAAAATCACACATTTAATTTTTTTTGCGCGCGCTAAAACATCTTCAGAAATTGTTGTGCTATTGGTATCCATTAAAGAATTTTCGCTTTCAGTAAATCGTGCATATTAAATGCGCCCACTAGCTTGCCGGTATCGTCAATCACCAACAAACCATTAATTTTTTTCTGTTCCATCATCTCAACCGCCTCAACCGCCAGTTGATTGGCATTAATCGTACTAGGATTAGCGTGCATCACATCGGCAATTTTGGCGCTGTTGGTGTAAATGCCTTTGGCAAAAGTGCGGCGTAAATCACCATCGGTAAAAATACCAATGGGCTGCTTAGCCGCATTAACAATAGCTGTCAGGCCTAAGCCTTTTTTAGTCATTTCGGTTAATGCAACAGATAATAGTTCACCATCTTTCACTTGAGGGATAGCGTTGCCTGTGCGCATTACGTCTTTTACGCGCACAATCAAGCGTCTGCCAATGTTGCCGCCAGGATGTGAGCGTGCAAAATCTTCGGCAGAAAATTCACGTAAATCTAACACACACACGGCCAGTGCATCGCCCAGCGCCAGTGCAGCCGTTGTACTGGCCGTCGGCGATAGACCCAACGGGCAAGCCTCTTGCGATACTTCAGCGCTTAAATGCACGTGCGATTCTTTGGCCAAAGTGGAGTTTTTAGCGCCAGTAATGCTAATAATTTTTGCGCCCAGACGTTTAATGGTGGGCACAATATTGAGTAGCTCATCGCTCTCGCCAGAGTTAGAAAGCGCAATCACTACATCGCCTGCGGTAATCATGCCAAGGTCGCCGTGGCTGGCCTCGGCGGGGTGCATAAAAAAGGCGGGTGTGCCTGTGCTGGCAAGTGTTGCGGCGATTTTGCCACCGACATGGCCAGATTTACCCATGCCGCTCACCACAACGCGGCCTTGGCACTGTAAAATAAGCTGCACGGCGGCTTCAAAATTGGCGTCTAGGCGGGCTGCCAAGGCTTCAATTTCGTGCGCTTCAATGCTCAATACATTACGCGCTAGTTCTAGCGTACTTGCTTTTGGCGCATGTGGGCGACCTGATTGTAGTAATGTGGGCGACATATGCACCAAGTATAAAAGGGAATGCACTAGTAATAAAGTAAAAAAAGTCTATTTTTGGGTAAAATACTAAAAGTAGGCACAATTTTTGCCTAAACACACAAATAACAAGCATTATTTCTATAAGAGAACAGTGAAAACCGAACTAAATGTTTGACTCCTTAACCAGTGTTTTACTTCTGTTAACCAGTTCGGTGCTGGCGGTTGCGCTATTTCGTGCCATGCGTTTGCCGGCCATGTTGGCTTATTTCGTGGTGGGCGTACTATTTGGCCCATTTGCATTAAATTTATTACCCAGCACTGAATCTGGGCGTCACGTCGCAGAGTTCGGCATTGTATTTTTAATGTTTAGTATTGGCTTAGAATTTAGCTTGCCCAAGCTTTACGCTATGCGTAAAACTTTATTTGGCTTGGGTGGCGCGCAAGTGCTCATTACTTTGGGCGTGACCATGTTGCTAGGCTGGCTGGCGGGTTTAAGTTTGCCGACGGCGTTTGTAATTGGCGGTGCACTTACTATGTCTTCTACCGCCATTGTGTCTAAAATTTTAATTGAACGTGTCGATCTCAACTCGCGCCACGGCCGCTTAAGCATCGGCATTTTGTTGTTTCAAGATTTAGCGGTGATTCCTATTTTGGTGCTGATTCCCGCGCTAGGCGCGCACTCAGGCAGCTTGGGCACTACGCTAGGTTTGTCGTTCGTCAAATCCGCGGTGTTGCTATTTGTGCTATTTAAATTCGGCAAAACCATTATTAATTATTGGTTTAGTTTGGTGGCGGGGCAGCGTTCACGCGAGTTATTTGTCATGAACGTGCTCATGGTCACGCTATTATTAGCGGCAGCCACCAAATTGGCTGGGCTGTCTTACGCGCTGGGAGCATTTATCGCGGGCATGTTAATTTCCGAAACGCGCTATCGTTACCAAGTGGAATCTGACATTGCGTCTTTCCGCGATATTCTGCTCGGCTTGTTTTTTATCAGCGTTGGCATGCTACTCGATTTTAATTACCTGCTAAATCATATTGGTTTAGTGCTCGCTCTATTAGTCGGATTTGTTTTGTTTAAAGCGGTTGTAATCGCAGTTTTAACACGCTTTTTTGGTTTTGAAACTGGCGTCGGCATTCGCACGGGCATTATTTTGGCGCAAGCGGGCGAGTTCAGCTTTGTAATTTTGGCGCTCGGTTTAGAGCAAAAATTAATTGGTGGCAACGAGCTGCAATTGGTGTTAGCGGCATCGCTCATTTCTATGGTTATCGCGCCGTTTATCATTCAATACAATGGACGTATTGCGCGCAAATTGGTGAAAAGTTACTCGCGCAATAGTAGCCAAGTGGTGGAAGAGCTTGTTGGCGTGAGCAAAGATTTAAAAGATCATGTCATTATTTGTGGTTATGGCCGTAGCGGGCAATATTTAGGGCGTTTTTTAAAAGAAGAAAATATTCCTTTTATTGCGCTGGATATTGACCCAACGCGTGTGCACGAAGCTGCCACCGCGGGGCAGCACGTGATGTATGGCGATGCAGGGCGGCGCATTGTGCTGGAAGCCGCAGGAGGTGCGCGTGCCAAGGCACTTATTGTGAGCTATTCTGATATGCGCGCTTCGATGAAAGTGTTGCATGTGGCGCAAGAAAGCTACCCCGATTTGCCAGTCATTGTGCGCACTTATGATGATGCACACATGGATGAGTTTCGTGAGGCGGGTGCGACTGAAGTGGTGCCAGAAGTGCTGGAAGGTAGCCTCATGCTGGCTTCGCATGCCTTGGTGTTGCTTGGTGTGCCATTAAATCGCGTGGTTAAACGCATTCGCATATTTCGCGAGGCGCGCTACAAAATGTTTAAAGGCTATTTCCGTGGCGTTACCGATGCGAACGTAACAGATGAACAGCAAGTTAGGTTGCATTCGGTGGAGATTGATAGTAATTCATATGCTAGAAAATTGCGTTTGGACCATATCGATTTCGCTAAATATCAAGTCGAGGTACAGTTAATTCGCCGCCCAAATATGCTAGAAGACATTGCCCCGCGTGGCGATATAGAGCTTACTACGGGTGATGTGCTGGTGCTACTAGGCAGTCCACAAGCTTTAATTGCGATCGAAATTTACTTGATTTCTGGTAAATAAGGTTTTGGCTACGCAAAAAATCATTGTAGTTGGCGGTGGCATTATGGGCTGTTTAACCGCATTGGAATTGGTTGAGCGCGGTTGTAGCGTCACGTTGGTAGAGCGCAATGTGGTTGCCGCGCAAACCTCGGGCGAATCTTCATGGGCGGGCGCTGGCATTTTGTTTCCGCTACTGCCATGGCTATACAAAGATGCAGTCAATCAGCTCGCCATGGCAGGTGCAAAGCTTTACCCTGCCCTGTGTCAACGCTTGTTAGATGAAACGGGAATTGACCCAGAATACACACAAAGTGGCATGCAAATTTTGCCAACTTTTGACGAAAAAGCCGCGATAAATTGGTGCAAAAACTATCAATTGCCAGTGATTAAAAACAGCAATGGTTTGTTTTTACCTACAATTGGACAGGCTCGACCACCGCATTTGCTGCAAGCACTTAGACAGACATTAATTCAACAAGGCGTAACATTATTAGAGCATACGCAACTTGAACCGCTTGCAAATATTAATAAAATAAATGGCTGGAGAACCAATACTGGAGGGGATCTTAGGGCAGATGCTTTTGTCTTGACTTCTGGCGCTTGGAGTTTCGAGTTGCTTAAAGAAACTGCTGCAAACCTTAACATCAAGCCTATGCGCGGGCAGATTTTGCTGTATCAAATCCCGCAAAACAGCTTAGAGCATATTGTTTATAGTAATGGCTTTTACCTTGTGCCGCGGCGCGATGGTCACCTGCTGGCAGGCAGCACGTTAGAAGATGTGGGTTTTGATCCGCGCACGACTGAGGAAGTGAAGATAGAGTTGCAAGCTAAGGCGGAAGCGATTATGCCAAGCTTAAAGCATACACCTGTCATCCAGCACTGGAGCGGCCTGCGGCCTGGAACGCCAGATAATTTACCAACTATTTCAGCGCATCCAGGCATCGAAAATTTATATTTAAATACGGGACATTTTAGGTACGGCTTAACCATGGCGCCCGCTAGTGCAGCTTTAGTTGCGGCGCTAGTGTTAGGTGAAAAACCGCAGATAAATGCATTGCCTTACTCTGCTAAATAACTAAAAAACATGCCCTGAGAGCCGCATGGATATTGGCTTGCAGGCCATCAATTATTGATAGTTTTTTTGTTATAAATAGTTAAATTAATTTATTTTTCTGCCTCAGCTGGCGTTTCTATACTTTCTAGTGTTTTTGCTTGCTCCGCGGCTAGCGCCTCAGCAGCGTTAATATCATCGGTGGCTTTATCTATAATCGTTTTAGGTATTGCGCCAACTTCGGCAGAAGCTTGTTTTTGCTGCTCGCAGGCAGTTAATGTTGCGGCGCACAAAGCGCAAATTAGTAAACATTTAATCATCATATTTTCCTAAAAGTGAATTAGAAATAATGCACTAACACTAAACCAGAGCCCCAATCTGGGCTGGCATCGCTATAACCAGTGAGCAAGTAAAAATTAAGTTTATTAGTGTTGTTAATGTGATAGTTGGCATAGACAGAAGCCTCTTGCGCATTTTGTGAAAATTGTGTGACTTTTTGCTGCCAATCGTAACCTGCGCCTACAATCAAGTCGCGATTCACTTGAAAGTCAATGCCAAGCGAAGTGGACCATACATTTTTGTAATTAATGCCACTTGGGTCGCCTTTCCATTTGTAACCCACGTTCCAATACGGCGTCCAATAATGGATGGTTTTAAAAACTTCAAGGTTTAATCCGTAGTCGGTTTTGCCTGTGCCTAAAAATTTATTTTCGTCCGCAGTAGGTATTTTCACTTTGCCGATGATATCAAGCCCGACAAGGTAATCACGGTCATCTAGCAGGGTGTAAGCGGCCGATAAATGGAGATCGCCCATGCCAGTCTTTGTATTTTTTTTGCCACCGTTGCCAATAAAGTTACCGTCTGCATCTACGTTGTTGGGGCTTGTGACGCGTAACCAAGAGGTAGAAGCCCCCAAACGCCAAGCGCCAGTTCTGTATTTTAGGCTCATGGGGATCGCCCATACGTCAGTATCTTCGCTTGCGCCATAATCACCAGAAGAATAATCAGCGCCGATTGACATGGAGAGGCGGCCGTCAGCGGGGATGTTTGACTGCGCCAGCTCGGCCGCATTGCTTGTTTGGCAGATTAAACCAAGAAAACCAAGAACACTTACATAGCGCATAAAAATCTTTCTAAATTTACTTGAGATAAATCATAACATAAATTATTTTAAATAAATACTTGACACGGGATATATTCCCATTTAATATACACACATAAAAAGGGATAATATCCCATTTTATGTAATTTAACTTAATTGTAGAGGGGTTTAAAATGAATAAATTACTTTTAGCTTTAATGTTGGCTTTTGGTGTAGCGATTGTTTCCACACCGGCAATGGCAAGACAAGGCGCGGATGATCCTGTTGGTCATGTGCGTGGTGCAGACCATGCCGATGGTCATGTAAGTGGCCGTGATCGCGTAAGGGTTGGCGGCGGAGGCCGTAATGATCGTACAGGCGACGCCCCTCGTGTGAGAGGCGAAGATGGCGGCGTGCACCAATGTCGCGGTTGTGATGATCCCACGAGTGGTCGTAACCGCGATCGTACTACACCTAGTACTGACGATTAATTGCGTAAGTATTATGCGCTAATAAGCAGTTGCCTATTAGTTTGATAGTATGATTTTTTAGTACAAACCACTCGTTAATTTAACTGATAGTAACAATCAGCGACGAGTGGTTTTATTTTTGTACAGCGACCCAATCGCCAGACTTTCCACCAGTTTTTTCTAGCAATTTAATTTCGCTCATTATCATGCCTCTATCAGCCGCCTTGCACATATCATAAATCGTCAGTAAGCCAATATTCACGGCGGTCAGCGCTTCCATCTCAACCCCGGTTTGGCCTGTGGTTTCGCAGGTGGCCGTGCAGGTGATGGTTGTCGTCTTTTCATCCACTTCAAACGTTATGGAAACATGAGTCAACGCAATGGGATGACACAGTGGAATTAAATCAGACGTTTTTTTACTGGCTTGAATCGCCGCAATACGCGCGATGCCAAGCACATCACCTTTCTTAGCATCACCTTGCAAAATGAGTTTTAAAGTACTTGGCAACATGGAAATAATGCCGCTGGCAACCGCTCTGCGCTTGGTCTGTAGCTTGTCGCCTACATCTACCATATACGCTTGGCCGCTATTATCAAAGTGCGTGAGTTTGCTCATTGCTTACTTTCTATTTATCATTCGGCGTGAACTTGCCGCCTAAAGGCATTATCATAACAATAATGAAATTAAAGACTATCATATTCGTCAGTTTATTGAGCGCAAACTTAGCATTTGCTGAAAACGCGACAAAGCCATCATTCACTGGCAAGCCTTACGAAAGTCCGACCAATTTAGACACTAGTCTGCCCGATTTGGGCGATATTTCGCAAACTGTGCTAACGCCGCAAGATGAGCAATATATTGGTGACCAAATTATGCGCGAAGTGGCGGTGAGCGACGAAGTGTTGCAAGATGTTGAAGTGAACGACTACTTGCAAGCGCTAGGCAATAAACTCGCGGCTGCCAGCCCAGATAAGCAGCAAAAATTTACTTTTTTTGTGGTGCGCGATAATTCAATTAATGCTTTTGCTATGCCAGGCGGCGTGATTGGCGTGCACACAGGGCTGATATTGGCAAACAATAGCGAATCAGAACTCGCAAGTGTGCTTGGGCATGAAATTGGTCACGTGACGCAGCGCCATTTGGCAAGAATGTTAGCAAAGCAAAAAACCGATATGTTTAAAAATATTGGCAGCATCGCATTGGCCTTACTGGTGGCGCGTGCTAACCCAGAGCTGGCCACTGGCGCACTCACCGCAGCATCGGCTGCAGGCGTGCAGCGCCAGCTAGATTACACGCGCGAGCACGAGCGCGAAGCTGATCGCGTAGGTTTAAGTATTTTAGATAACGCGGGCTTTGATGTGCGTGCCATGCCCGCATTTTTTACTACATTACAACGCGGAACGCGCTTTAGCGATGGCGCTGCGCCTAGTTTTTTGCGCACGCACCCGCTCAATGCTGAGCGCATTGCCGATGTATCAAATCGCGTCGAAACTATGCCCTATAAGCAAGTGGCCGATAGTCTAGAATTTAATTTAGTTAAAGCCAAATTGCGCGCGGGCAATGGCTTGGCGCAAGATGCGATAGATCAATTTCAAGATAATCTAAAAGAAAGACGTTTTGCTGACGAAACCGCCGAGCACTATGGCTTGGCGTTGGCGATGTTGCGTAAGAACGATTTAGTGGGCGCGCAAAATCAAGTGAAATGGCTAAAAACTAATGCGCCCAAAAATGCGTTTATAGAGAATTTAACTGCGCGTCTAGAAGTGGCGCGCAATAATCCGCAAGCCGCTGCCAGCCAATACGCTAAAAGTTTGGCGATGTTTCCAAATCATCGTTCGTTGATATACGGCTACTCTGAGCATTTTTTGGCGATCAATCAGCCTGATAAAGCCATCAAATTGGTGCAAGATAAACAAGCGCTGTACCCTAACGATGCTTATTTTTACACGCTTTTGGCGAAAGCTTATACGGCAAAAAACAAAAATTTATTGCGTTTCCAAGCGCAAGGCGAAGCCTATTATCGGCAATATAATTTAAAAAGAGCTATCGAGCAGATGGAATTTGCAGCCAAAGCAAAAGATGGTAATTTTTATCAACAATCGATTGTGGAGACGCGCTTGAAAGAACTGCGTCGCCTGCAAGAAAACGAAAAACTAATGGAAGAAAAATTAAGTTAATGCGACCCATCAATTTAAAACGTAGAGATTTTTTAGGCGTGTTAGGAGCAGCCCTGGGAGCCTCTCTGCTATTGCCTCTCAGAGCCATCGCTGCAGCATGGAATAAAGCCGCTTTTGAGGCGATTAAATTGGAGGAAGCAGAAAAGAGCTTGGAGATAAATGGCGAAATTTTAAGCAAAGACATTGAAATTATCGCGCCAGATAAAGCTGAAAATGGTGCGATTGTGCAGCTTGAAATTAACAGCCGCATCCCGAATACCGAAGCTATTGCCGTGTTTGTTGAGAAAAATCCAACTGCGCTCATCGGCAATTTTATGTTCAGCAACGGCGCGCTGCCGCAATTGGTCACACGCATCAAAATGGCTGAGACATCGGATATAAAAATAGTGGTAAAAGCTGGCGACCAATATTTTACTGCGTCGAAAAATGTAGTTGTGCTTGAAAACGGTTGTGGGTGATGGACAGCAACATGAAAATGCGCGCGAAGCTAAAAGGTGACACGACCTCTGGTGGTGTTACGGAAGTCAAGGTGATTATCAGCCACCCGATGGAAACAGGTCGCAAAAAAGATGATTTTGGGCAACTGATTCCCGCGCATTTTATTCAGTTAGTCACCGCGACTTTAAATAATCAGCCCGTACTAGAAATGCAGTGGGGCACAGGGATTTCTAAAAATCCTTATCTCACATTTTATTTAAAAGGTGCAAAAGTTGGCGACACTATATCTGTGACGTGGCACGATAATGTAGGCGCAACGGCCACGCAAGATATTGCGGTAATACAAGGCTAGCAAGTATATTAATTACTTTTAATTCAATCTATTATGGAATCACCGTAGTAAATAAATACACAGCAAAAATCACTAATAGTATGACGCCTTGCAACACGTTAGTACGCCCAGTTGAAAGCGATATTGACGTAACGAATAAAGCCAACAACAACAACACGGTTGATTTCATATCAATGCCAAGCACCAGCGTCCAACCCATCATTAATGATAAAACAGCAACTGCTGGAATGGTCAGCCCAATGCTAGCAAGTGCAGAGCCAAGCGCTAAATTCAAGCTGGTTTGAAACATATTTTTACGTGCTGCGCGCACTGCAGCCAAGCCTTCTGGTAACAATACAATACTCGCGATAATGACCCCCACCAGCTGATGTGGTGCGCCAATCGAGATGACGAGTGCTTCTATACTAGGCGCTAGTGATTTAGCCAGCAACACCACTGCGACTAAACAAACAAGCAATAAAACTGTACTTAAAATAGCCACTTTTTTACTGGTGCTTGGTGTATAGGCTTTTGCAATATCCGTATCATCTGCCTCTAAAAAATAGTTTCTGTGCCGAACGATTTGCACGAATACAAAGGTGCCATACAGCACAAGTGAAACCACTGCGATAAAAGCGAGCTGACTGGTGCTATAAATTGGACCGGCCGTTGTGTTGGTGTAGTTTGGCAACACCAGTGTGAGTACCATAATTGCAGTGAGTGTGGTCAGTGCCGCATTAGCGCCATGTAATTTAAACACCTGCACTTTATGTAATACGCCACCAATTAACAAACACAGCCCCACAATGCCAGATACGATAATCATGACGGCGGCAAATACAGTATCACGCGCTAATGCGGCTGTTTCAGATCCACCAGCAAGCATTAGCGATAAAATCAATGCGACTTCGATGATAGTAATGGCAACAGCCAGTAACAAAGTACCAAATGGCTCGCCTAATTTGTGCGCCACTACTTCTGCATGATGCACTGCCGCTAGCACGGTACCAATTAAGCCTACGGACATAATCAGTAAATAAACATCACCTAGGCTTTCAACAATACCAACTTGCGTACCGGCTAGAATCAACCAAGCAGCCACTGGTGCAATGATTGGCCAAGTCATAATAGTTTTAAAGTCTTGAAATATTTTTTTCATATCAAAATTCCTAACAAAATCTCAAGTGCTATTTAATCATTGGTAATACTCAGCGCTACAGCTTCTGCTATTCTAATCCCGTCCACACCCGCCGACAAAATACCGCCCGCGTACCCAGCGCCTTCGCCGCAAGGGTACAAACCTTTGGTGTTAATGCTTTGCAAGCTTTCGTCATCGCGTTTTATACGAATCGGCGCAGAGGTGCGCGTTTCAACGCCCGTTAACAAGCCATCTGCTAAATCGTAACCGCGTACTTGCTTGGCAAATTCAGGTATCGCCTCGCGAATCGCACTAATAGCAAACTCTGGCAAGGCTTCGTTTAAATTGGTCAGGTGCACGCTAGGCGTGTAGCTTGGTGTTACATCGCCAAATTTGGTCGACGGCGTATTGTTTAAGAAATCGCCAATTAATTGTGCAGGTGCAGCATAATTGCTGCCGCCTAGTACATAGGCTTTAGCTTCTAAATCACGCTGCAATTGCATGCCCGCTAATGGGTTATCAGGGTAATCCACCTCGGGCGTAATGCCCACCACAATGCCTGCATTGGCGTTGCGCTCGTTGCGGCTGTATTGACTCATGCCGTTAGTTACTACGCGACCTGCTTCAGATGCCGCGGCCACCACCGTGCCGCCTGGGCACATGCAAAAACTATACACGCTGCGGCCATTGCTGGCGTGATGCACTAGCTTGTACTCGGCTGAGCCGAGCTTGCTTAAAATATCTTCACTATAGCTGTTACCGTAGCGCGCTTTGTCTATTAATGATTGCGGGTGCTCAATGCGAAAACCAATGCTGAACGGTTTGGCTTCAATGTAAATATTTTTACGGTGAATCATCTCAAACGTATCGCGTGCACTGTGGCCAACCGCTAACACTAAGTGATTGGTTGCAATGCGCTCGCCAGTTGCTAGCATCACAGCTTGCACTTGGCCATTTGTAATTTCAATATCATCCACACGCGATTCAAAACGTATCTCACCGCCAAGTGATTCAATGGTTTTACGCATGGTTTCTACCATGCCGACTAGCCTAAACGTACCAATATGCGGGTGACTTACGTATAAAATCTCGGGCGGCGCACCTGCGGCGACAAACTCTTGCAACACTTTGCGGCCGTAATGTTTGGGGTCTTTAATTTGGCTCCACAACTTACCATCTGAAAATGTGCCTGCGCCACCTTCACCAAACTGCACGTTCGATTCTGGGTTTAAAGTACTTTTGCGCCAGAAGCCCCACGTATCTTTCGTTCTATCTCTAACTGCTTTTCCGCGCTCTAATACAATCGGTTTAAAGCCTGCTTGCGCCAAAATTAAAGCAGAAAAAATACCTGCAGGGCCAAAACCGACAATAATAGGACGTGGTTTTGCGGATGAAAGATTGTTTGCTACAAATTTGTAATCAGTATCAGGCGTTGGCTTTACGTGCGGGTCTTTAGCAAGCTTAGCCAGTAATTTAGCCTCGCCATTCACCACCACGTCGAGCGAATACACAAATAAAATCGCATGCGATTTACGTGCATCTACGCCGCGTTTAAAAATAGAAAAACTAACGATATCTGCGGCGTTAATGGCTAACTTTTTAACCAAAGCCGCTCTAATTTCAGCGTCTGTATGACCTGTTTCGGCAGAAGTGATTAAGGGTAATTTTATTTCAGTTACACGTAGCATGTTTTAACCTTTAGGATAGTATTTATCTATCATTTTTAGTTTATGGATTTAGTTCTGAGGCTATATTTTCAGCATGCCAATGTTTCCATTGTTCACGTTCGTCATTAAATGTTTTTAAGCAAACGACTCTAGGACGAAGTCCAAGAACTAAGTCATTTTGAGATTTTGAGTATATACAGCGATGAGCATGCCCCGCTATTAGACGTTGGAATATAAGTGCCTGCTCTCTTGTTAATGTAGTTCCTCGCGGCAGCCGTTTATCTCCTATTCGTGTATACAGTAAATGTTTTGTTGATAAAGGCATAAATATTTCTGTTCCAACACTGCCCCAACCACCGCCATAATCGTATTCTGCAAGGCTATTGTAATTTAGTTTTATTACAGGATCGTCGCTAGTCAACCATTCAATTTCTTTTGGACTATGTAAAATTGTCCATTGGTGTTTTAGTAGATGCTTGATAGTATTTTCAAGTAAGTATTTGATATTGTATAACCAATAACCGCGCCCAACAGTTGTTTCCACTCTTAGAGTTCCATTATCTTGATTTGGCCCAAATTCTGTTTTAACCTTTATAGGCAAAAGATTGGAGTGTTCAAGCTTTTCAGACTTAGGAAGCCTCCCGGAAGCTTTTAACTCTTGAAACTCTTCGACAATATTTTTAAGAATATTGTCGGTAATTTCAGGTACCGTTTTTTCACCTCGCTTTATAATTTCAAACATGCGAGCAGGTGTTCTAACATCTTGAGCCGCTAAAAACTTTATTAGTAGCTCCCAGTCTTTTGGAGACAGCCTATTTCCTCTAACAGCTTTTTTTATCGGTTCAGCGGCAGGGGTTTCAAAATGAGCATCAAACCATCTTTCAATATTATCTGACTCTTTTCCATCTATTAAACTTGTGTAGAGATGTCTATGTTTGCAAATTCCATTTGGTGTAGATGACTTCCATATAGGATAGTTTTCGTGCGGCACTAATAATGAGTATCGCAATAATTTATTGTTTGAATCACACCAGTTATTTAAATAATTTTCTGGTACGTAATGACTATTTGCACGAAATTTATCAACCATGGGGGGTTAGTTTGTTAAATCCCCAAATCCAACTGCAATAGCTTTTTCAACATCGGTACAGTCACAGGTTTTTTCTCAGTCAATGACCATTCATCCAATGCATCTAAAGTCGCCATTAAAGTGGGTAAGTCGCGGCGCAAGTAGCGCAGGCAGTAATCGGTGACTTCATCGGGCAGTTTCATGCCACGCTCAAGCGCATGTAGTTTTAGTGCCTGTGCTTTTTCATCGTCATTCAGCGGATGCAATTGATACACCAAGCCCCAAGCCAAGCGGGTGGCCAAATCATCGCGCAGCCCCATTTGCGTAGGCGCGTGTAAGCCAGCGGTAATTAATATTTCATCTACTTCTTTTAGCTGATTATATTGGTTGAATAGTGCAATTTGTGCATCGATATTCAATAAATGTACATTATCATGCACCCGCATGCCTATTGCCTTGCAGGCCGATAGTAAATGTGATTTTCCACTACCAGTTTGGCCCCAAAAGTAGACAAATTTTGTTTGCTCGCCCGCAATCACAGCTTTTAAACTCGCTAATGCTTCTGCGTTGCGGCCAACAATAAAATTATCTAATGTTGGCGCGGCCGCAGGTTTAATGTCGAGTAGTAATTGCTTCATACTAGTTTTTATTTAGCCAACCTAAAGTCTAGCCAGCTATTTAAGATACGCATCGCTATCTAAATAGCTATCTTTGGTGTGTTGCAACGCTACTGCAATGGTTGCGGTAACTGGCAGGGCGAGCAGCACGCCAGCGAAGCCGAACAATTGGCCACCGGCTAATAAAGCAAAGATAACGACTACAGGGTGCAAGCCAATGCGTTCACCCACCAGTTTGGGCGTAATGTAGTTACTTTCTATTAGTTGGCCAAGGCCAAATACCACCAGCACTGGGATAATTTGCCCAAAACTACTAAATTGTAATGCGCCCACTAACAGCGCCAAGCCCATGCCCAGCGCAGGCCCAAGGTAAGGTACAAAGTTTAGCAGGCCTGCAATAATGCCAATAGGTAACGCGTTATCTAGGCCAGCCAGCCACAAACCTGCGGAATAAAAAATGCTCATCAGCACCATGACGGTAAGTTGTCCGCGTAAAAATTCGGCCAGCATTTGGTCAACTTCTTGTGCAATTTCGGTGCTTTTTGCAATTAAATCACGTGGAATCAACTTACTAATGCCAGCGATCAAGGTATCCCAATCGCGCAACAAATAAAATAGCACCACGGGTAATAATAAAATATTGGCCACCACACCAATGAGCGCAAGGCCATTTGTGCCAGCTGTTTGTAAAACATCACCTAATAAATTGCCAGCAGTTTTCCAGTTTTTGCTGATAATTTCTTGTATGTGTGCGCTATCAATATTTAAACTAATGCCAAATTTAGTTTGTAGCCATGGCTCAATCGTTGCACGTAGGTTGTCCGTAATATTAGGTAAACGTTCTACAATAAGCAGCGATTGCTTTTGCAGCAGCGGAAATATAATTAAAATAAGTAAAACAATAGCCGCTAAAATCGCCAGCATCACCAATACTGTAGAAATAGTGCGACCAAATTGATATTTTTTATAGCCCAAAGCACTCAGCTTATCCACTAAAGGGTCGCAAATATAAGCCAAAATTGCCGCCACTAAAAAGGGCGCTAGCACAGGCAATAATTGGTATAGTAAAAATAAAAAAACAGCGCAGAGTATTAGCCAGCGATTATTAGCTATAAAACTAGCTAAGCTAGTATTTTTTGCATTGTTAGTGTTTTTTGGTTGATTAGCCATAGTGAGTTAAAATAGCAGTTGGTGAAAGTATAGATATGCATGAATTATACTGAATTTACAGCAATAAATTGAAATGAGATATGGCTTGAGTACAAATACAAATAAAGACGCAGACAAGAAAACTTCTATCAGCTACAAAGACGCAGGCGTTGATATTGAGGCGGGCGATGCACTAATAGACCAAATTAAGCCTTTTGCCAAGCGCACCATGCGGCCAGAAGTGTTGGCTGGTATTGGCGGATTTGGCTCATTATTTGAAATGCCAAAAAAGTTTAAAAACCCTGTGTTAGTTTCTGGTACCGATGGCGTCGGTACTAAGTTAAAACTGGCCTTTGAGCTCAATAAGCACGATACCGTGGGCATTGATTTAGTCGCGATGAGCGTGAATGACATCTTAGTACAAGGCGCTGAGCCATTGTTCTTCTTAGATTATTTTGCCTGTGGCAAGCTGGAGGTTGGTACTGCAGCGCAAGTGATTAAAGGCATTGCCGAAGGTTGCGAACAATCTGGCTGCGCGCTGGTAGGTGGCGAAACCGCTGAAATGCCAGGCATGTACCCTGCAGGCGAGTACGATTTAGCAGGCTTTGCGGTGGGTTGTGTAGATAAAGAAAAGATTATTAATGGATTGAGCATTGCGGCTGGCGATGTGGTTTTAGGCTTAGCTTCTAGCGGCGCGCATTCTAATGGCTATTCGCTGATTCGTAAGTTGATTGCCAATTCTGGTATTGATTTTGAATCAAACTTTCATGGGCGAAAATTTAAAGATGTGGTGATGGCGCCCACTAAAATTTATGTGAAATCACTGCTAAAACTAATTGATACGCTACCAGTTAAGGGCATGGCACATATTACTGGCGGTGGTATTACCGAGAACATTCCACGTGTGTTGCCTGCAGGCTTAACCGCAGAAATTAGCAAAACTAGTTGGACGTTGCCACCGTTATTTCAATGGTTGCAAGCGCAAGGCAACATTACCCACAGCGAGATGTATAAAACCTTTAACTGCGGCATCGGCATGGCGATTGTGCTAGATAAAAGCCATGTGGCACAAGCTAAAAAATTGCTAGAAGCGAATGGCGAAACTGTGTATGAAATTGGCCATATTCGTACACAAGCCGCGGGTGAAGCAGCTACAGTTGTTGTTTAATTGACAACTGGTTTAGCTGCTAAGCGTTAAATGCTTTTAAACTCGAAAGAAACGCATGTTAAAGCCCATGTTAAAACCAGCGCAAGTGATTGTTTTATTTTTTCTAGGCACAAATCTAGCATTTGCATACCCAAAAAATATTCAACTTGAGTACGATGTAGCGCGCAATGGAAAATTGTTTGCTAAAGTGAAAGAAAGCTTCACGCAAAATGGTAAGCAATATCGCATTAAATCGGTAACCAGAGGTATAGGCGTTTATGCGCTAATGGGGGAGCGTGTACTCACTAGCACTGGCGCGGTTGCCAAGGAAGGTTTAAAACCAAGTCATTTTGAGTTGCATCAAGGAAAAAGTGAAAAAAAAACCTTGATTGCCGATTTTAATTGGTCAAAGAGCACGCTTAATATGCAAGTTAAAGGCGAAAATAGAACCGAAAATTTAGAGAAAGGCACGCAAGATTTAGCCAGCTACTTGTATCAGTTTATGTTTAATCCGCCTACAAAAGACGAAGTAAATGTGAAGATAACTACGGGTAAAAGGCTGCATACTTATCAATATAAAGTGATGGCGCGCGGCCTAAAATTGGATGCAGCTAAAGTGAGCTATAAAACGCTGCATATTTCCAACGAAGCCGCGGCGGGTGACGACAAAAAGCAGCTTTGGTTAGCAGAAGATAAGTATTATTTACCAGTGCGCTACAAGCTGACGGATGAAGATGGCGATAGTTTTGAGCAAACGCTAACAAAAATTCATGTGGAATAAAATTGCAGAATTGATCCAAGACCCAAGCCACAAGCGGCTTGGGGTTGCGTTGTTAGTTTCAATGTTGCTGCACATTTTTTTATTGGATGGGCTTGATTTAACATTGCCACACTTAAAAAAAGAAATGCACCTGATTGAGGCAAGAATTCAGATGCCTAAAGCTCCTGAGAGAGAAATAGTAAAGCCAGTAGAAATGCCCAAACCAGAAGAGGAAGTTGCACCAGAGCCACCCGCAGAAGCCAAGCCAGAAGCGCCTCCTGCGCCAGAACCAGAACCTATACAAGAAGTTGAGAATCCAGCGCCTGTAGTTGAGGAAGCGGTGCCAATGCCAACACCTGAACCTGTAGTCACGTCGCCGCCAGAAAATAGCGTGTCTGAACCGCCACAAGAGCTCCAGTCAGCCGATATTGGCTTGGTGATCAACGAAAATGCTTACCAGTTTGTGGAGACAGATTTTGATGTGCGCACGAAGATTGGCGGCAGCGCAGACGGTACAGCCAAAATCACCTACAATCTAATCGATGGAAATCATTATCAGTTGAAATGGCTCACAGAAGGCAAAGGTTTTGCTGCATTGATATTTCCAGATTTACTACAAGTCAGCGAGGGCTTTCTCGTTAAAACTGGTTTGCAGCCTACCAGTTATTTGTATCAATTTGGTAGTAAAACAGAGAAAACGCGCACTGCCAATTTTGATTGGGCGAATAAAAAAGTGACGATGCAGACTTCAAAAGGTACTAAAACTGAAGAATTGCCCGAAGGCGCGCAAGATTTACTGAGTTTTATGTATCAATTTATGCACGTGGCACCTTTGCAAACCATGCAAATCCCTATCGCGACTGGCAAAAGTTTAAAAATTTATGATTATAGTTTTGAGGGCGAAGAAAACATAAATTCTTCGCTTGGAGAGATTAAAACCATGCGTATTGTGCATAGCGGCATCGACTCCGATGAAAAAACAGAACTGTGGCTAGCGATAGATTATCAGTACGTGCCAGTAAAAATCCGTAAAATAGAAAAGAATGGCGATGTGGTCGAAATGGTAGCGACTCGCATCAATTCAAATCGCCCCACACAACCAGAATAGCAAGTTAATTTAAATAAAGACAAACAATGACTCCAAATTTAATCCGTCAAGCTGCAATGATGCTGGCCAATATACTCGATTTTAATAGCCCAGCGGATGCAAAATTGAGCGACTTTTTTCGCAATAATCGCGATTTAGGTACAAAGGATCGCGCTTTTGTGGCCGAGAGCGTCTATGGCGTGTTGCGCCGTTTGCGTTATTTAAGCACCGTTACCGCAAATGAGGAAAATGACCCAGATGATGCGCGTAAGCTCATATTGGCGTGGTTGTTGCGCGTGCAGGGCAAAAGCATACGCGAGATGGAATCGGTGCTCAATGAGCAGCAAACTGAGTGGGCGCACACCATTAAAGCTAAATCGACTGAAAACCTGCCTTTGGCCGTGCAGGCCGATGTGCGCGATTGGCTGTGGCACAAGCTGGTAGCGCAATATGGCGAGGCGGAAGCGCTGACGATTTGCCGCAGCATGCACGAGCAAGCGAGCTTGGATTTGCGCGTCAACACCATCAAAGGCAATCGCGAAGACACGCTAAAAAGAATGTTGGCAGAAAATACTTCTAACGAAAACACCATCGAAATTACGCCGCATTCGCCAATCGGCATTCGCATGCCAGGGCGCATGAACATTAGCAAGCATGTATTGTTTACTGAAGGAAAAATCGAAGTACAAGATGAAGGCAGTCAGCTTTTAAGTTATTTAGTCGCGCCCAAACGTGGGCAAATGGTGGCCGATTTTTGCGCAGGCGCGGGCGGAAAAACCTTGGCAATCGGCGCATTGATGAAGAACACTGGCCGTTTGTACGCGTTTGATGTGTCAGAAAAACGTTTAATGAATTTGGGTAAACGTCTAAAACGCTCGGGTTTATCTAACTTGCATGCGCAAGTCATTAGCAGTGAAACTGACCCAAAATTAAAACGCTTAAACGGCAAGTTTGATCGCGTGTTGGTCGACGCGCCATGTAGCGGTTTTGGCACGCTGCGCAGGAATCCTGACTTAAAATGGCGGTTTGAAGAAAAAGATATTGCCGAATTAAACGTGAAGCAAGCCGCAATTTTAGCGCGTGCTGCCAAACTCACTAAAGCGGGCGGACGCTTAATCTACGCTACTTGTAGCTTGATGCAAGATGAAAATGAAGCGATTGCCGAAGCGTTTTTAAGCGCAAACCCTGAATTTAGGTTGATGCCTGCAAGTGAAATATTGGCACAGCAACAAATCAAGCTGGATACAGGAAAATATTTAAAACTATTGCCGCATCTGCACGGTACCGATGGTTTTTTTGCGGCAGTGTTTGAGCGTAAAGTAGAAGCAGATAAAACAAATATTAAGCCCAAAATAACTGCCATGGAAGGCAATATCCATGCGGATGCTGGAGAATCACCAGAGACTGATGTTAATCCTAAAACTGTGAAAGAAAAAACGGTTAAACCTAAAACAGTGAAACCAAAAGTTGCCAAAGAGTAAAATTTCCCCAATCGTCATTCTGAGCGTAGCGAAGAATCCAGTATTTGAAATAAAAACTAGATTCTTCGCCCAAATAAAACTTGGACTCAGAATGACGGTACACGGGCAATATTTTAAGTAAAGGTCTTGAACCATGAAACTACCTAGCCTGAATGTTCAAATTTTAATCGGCGCAGTGCTTGGCGTGGTGGTCGGTTTGTATTTTCACGGCCTTGGCGCAGACAATGGCTTCACAAAAGGTAGTTTGTATGTGTTTGGCTTAATCGGTACGCTGTTTATCGATTTGCTCAAAATGATTTTAATTCCGCTGGTGTTTTGCTCCATTGCGGTCGGCATTGCCAATTTGCGCCAACATCAGCAAATGCACCGCGTGTGGATTTCTACCATGGTATTTTTTATGTTTACCATGGCCATCGCAATCACGCTGGGCATGGCTGCCAGCCTATATTTCAAGCCTGGTGTAGGCATGCAAATTAACATGTTTGCCGATGCCATGGGGCAAGTAAAAGCGCAACAATTACCCTTGCCCGAGTTTTTTGCGCAATTTTTACACGGCCTTTTTATGAATCCGGTCACCGCTTTGGCAAAAGGCGATGTGCTGGCGGTGGTCATATTCGCGCTTATTTTAGGCATCGCGCTGGTGATGGGCGGCGAGCGTTACAAAAATATTCTCGCGCTGATGCAAGAAGGCCTAGAAATCACCATGCGCATTGTGAGCTGGATTATGGTGCTGGCGCCGTTTGGTATCGCCGCGCTGCTGGCCAAACTGGTCGCCACGCAAGATGTGGCGATGATAGGCACGCTGGCTAAATTTGTCGCGGTGGTTGTTAGCACCACGCTCATTCACGGCGTAATCATTTTGCCTTTATTATTGTATTTAATTACAGGTAGATCGCCGCTGTGGTTTTGGCGCGGCGCGCGCGAAGCACTAGTAACGGCCTTCGCCACCAGCTCCAGCAACGCCACGCTACCGATTACCATGTGCTGTACCACTGGGCCGCTGCAAGTCAAACTGGAAATTGCTGGTTTTGTCGTGCCGTTAGGCGCAACTGTGAATATGGATGGCACTGCTCTTTATGAGGCCGCCGCCGCGCTATTTATTGCTAATTTGGTCGGCATTGAGCTGAGTTTTGTGCAGCAACTCATTGTATTTTTAATGGCGATGATAGCCGCCATTGGCGCGCCAGGCATTCCCAGCGCGGGCATGGTCACCATGGTGATGGTGCTGCAAAGTGTTGGTTTGCCAGCCGAGGCGATTGCGATATTGCTGCCGATTGATAGGCTACTCGATACGCTACGCACCACGGTGAATGTGGAAGGCGATATGATAGGCAGTTTAGTTGTGCAAAAACTTGTTTCAAACAAATAACACATGCCCTGCAGACCGCATGGATATTGTCTCGCAGAGCATTTATTTTCAAATATTTAAGCTTGAAATTTAAATTTTCGGGCTTTAAATTTTTCTTGTGCGCTCATCACCAAAGAATACGCGGCTGGTACGACCACCAAGGTGAGCAATGTTGATGAAATCATGCCGCCGATAATAGCGACCGAGAGTGGTTTGTTGGTTTCAGAACCAGCGCCCAAGCCAATAGCGGCGGGCAGCAGCGCCAAAATAATGGTGAGTGAAGTCATCAATACAGGGCGCAGTCTTATTGGGCAGGCTTCGCTCAGTGCGTCGTTAATGCTCGCGCCTTTTTCACGCAGCTGATTAGTTAAATCGACTAGCAGAATTGAGTTTTTTGCGACCAAGCCGATGAGCAACACCAAGCCTATCATGGAGAAAATATTCAGCGTATTGCCAGTGAGCAACAGCGCGATAAGCCCGCCGATAATGGCCAGCGGCTGTGCTAGCATGATAATAAATGGTTGAATAAATGAGTTAAATTGGCTGGCCAGCACCATGTAAAGCAGTACAAAAGCGAGTGAAAATACAAAGGTCATATTCTTCATGGTTTTGCCCAATTCTTCGGCTTGGCCAGTAAACTTCACTTTGTAACTTGGCGGCACCAGTTTGGCGGTGGTTTCATTCACCAAATCTATCGCTTCGCCCAGCGGCACATTTGGATTCGCATAAAAATTCACTGCATATTGCAAATCGTAACGGCCAATCACGGCAGCGCCCAGCACGGGTTTAAAGCTGGCAACTGCGTCTAGCCGTATTAGCTCGCCACTATTGCTGCGTAAATAAATTTGTTTTAAATCGGCGGTGTGTTTAAGCGCGTCCTCGCTGGTTTTCAGGCGAATGTCGTAACGTTGGCCATCGCTCGTGCTGTCGTTGTATTTGGCCACATTGATGCCGCCTGCGTACAGCGAGACCGCCGTCGCGATGTCACTTGCCGTTAGGCCAAGATTCGCTGCACGCACGCGGTCAATTTTAATGTCTAGTTGCGGTAAATCCAGCTGTACATCGACATCGACTTTGCCGATATCGGCTTCAGCGCTTAAGGCGCGTTGCAGTTCAGCTGAAATACGGCCAATCTCTTGTAAATTCGCGCCTGTCAGGTTGAACTGCAATTTCTCAGAACGTTGGCCGCGAATGATGGAAGTGGGCGACGGAATAGCGCGCACGCCAGGAATACTTTCGAACTCTTTTCTAAGTTCTTTGGTGAGTGTTTGTTGGCTTTTTTCGCGATCTGCTTTGGGTTTTAAGCGTACATTAACATTGCCTTGATTAACCTGCCCGCGAGAGCCGCCGCCAATGCTGGCATAATAACTCGCCACTTCATCCTTGTGGCTGGCAAGCATGGCTTCAACCAATTTCATGCGCGAATCGGTGTATTCCAAGCTCGAACCCAAAGGCGTTTTAATGCTAATCGTAAAGCTGCCTTCGTCGGTTTCTGGCACAAAGTCTTTATCGACATTTTTGAGCGTGTAATAACCGCTCAAGCCTACGAATAAGGCGGTGATTAGCAATACTAAACCACGGTGAGTAAGAGAAAAATGCAGTAGTTTTTTGTACACATTATCTAAGCTGGCTAAACCACGACCAAAAAAGCGGTAAATTGCATTTTCTTTATGCGTCACGCTTAAATAACGCGAACATAACATCGGCGTAAGTGTGAGCGAAACAAATAGCGAAACCAGCACGCCGAAAGTGACGACCACGGCGAAGGATTTGAAAAACATGCCGATGACGCCATCCATAAAAATCACTGGCGCGAAGATGCACACCAGCGACAGCGATGAAGCCAGCACCGCGAATACCACTTCGTTGCTACCATCAATGGTGGTGCGGACGCGATAGGCTGCGACAGAGTGTTTGTCATTTAAATTAAGGTTTTTTAGCCCAATACCAACTTCGCCCGACATGTGGCGCAAAATGCTCTCTCGCACCACTATGGCGTCATCTACCACCACACCAATCAGCAGCAGCAAGGCTAGCAGCGTCATGCTGTTAAAGGTGTAGCCAGAAAAATACATCACCGCAATGGCGCCTAACAGCGAAACTGGAATTTCTAAGCAAATCATTAAAGTTGAGCTAAAAGAGCGCATAAAAATGAGCACGATAAGCGCGGCAAACAGTGTGCCTTCTATCAAATGTTCTTTTAATCCTGCGACCATTTGATTGATAAAAGTGGAATCATTAGTAGAAATTTCTAACGTCATGCCGGGCGGCAAATTGGGGCGCACTTCCGTTTCTAATTTTCGTAAAACTTCGTTAATAATTTCTACCGTGTTGGCATTGGCAATTTTTACCATGCCAATGCCTACTGTGGGTTTGCCGTTATAGCGCGCCACTTGGCGATTGTCTGTGATGCCATCTTCAATGGTAGCGACGTCTTTTAAATAGATGGGCGCACCCGCTTTTGTAACGACGACTAAATTGGCAAGATCTTTTACATTGTGAAATTCCAGGTCTAATTTAAGCAATTGTTCGGCTTGTTGACTGACTAAAAATCCGCCTGGTAATTGCACGTGCTCGCGGTTGAATGCGGCAATTAAATCGCCTGCCGTGAGCTTGTAAGCCGCCATGCGCTCGGGCGAAACATTGACGCGAATGACTCGATCACGCCTCCCACCAAGCTGCACCTCTCCTACACCTTGAATCGTTTCAAACTTCTTCTTGAGTACGTTATTAGCGTATAAATTGAGTTGCTGAATGGTGCGATCGCCGCTTAGTGCCAGCCAAATCACTGGGGATGCGTTGGTATCTACTTTTTGTACGGTGGGCGGGTCGGTGTCTGTCGGCAGGCGGCGCAACACTTGATTTACCTTGGCTTGCACCTCGTTATAGGCCACATCAATATCCTTGCCCAGCGCAAACGTAATCGTGACGTTAGAAACGCCGGGCGAAGAGGCGGATTGAATGTGATCGATGCCAGGTGTGGTGTTGATGGCGGATTCGATAACGCTCGTGATTGATGTGTCCACCACATCAGGATCAGCGCCGCGTAGCGTAGTGGTGACCATAATGACGGGAAAATCAATCGATGGAATGCGATCTATGCCAATGCGTTGATAGGCGATTAAGCCAAATAAGATGATGACGCCAGATAGCATCCAAGCGAGTACATGGCGTTTAATCGATAGTTCAGGTAATGACATTATTTGGCCTGCTGAATGCTAACTGGCGCTTTGTCGGTTAAAAAGCCTGCGCCATCCACCACAATCATTTCATTTGGTTGCAAGCCTTCTATTAGTTCAATTAAACCATTTTGGCGCGCACCAGTTTTAACAACAGCTTGGTAAGCCACGTTGTCGCGTACCACATAAACCACTTCACCAGCTGGGCGCAGCACCAAACTTTGTTCGGGTATCATCAAGGCAGCGGCTTGTTCGCCCAAAATGACGGTGCCAGTTACGCTAGCGCCAGGTTGCCAACCTGGCGCACCTTCAGCAATATCGGCAATGATATCGATGCTGCGGCTGCCTTCTGTGACCATCGGTTTAAGCTCGTGAATAGTGGTTTCTACCGCTTTATCGCTGGTTGGCGTGCTTAGGCGTACTTTTAAGCCCGCCTTTAATTGCGCGGCAATTTGTTCGGGAAAAGGCAAGTGCGCGCGTAATTTTTGCTTAGAAACAATTTGTACGATTGGGTCGCCAATGCGCACAAATTCGCCTTGGCTCACCAAACGTTTTTCAACAACGCCGCTGACAGGCGAGACGACGCGGGTTTTACTACTATCGTGGTTAATGCTGCTAGCGCGTGCTTGCGCGGCTGCAAGTTGCTGTTGCAAGACTTTTTGTTGTGCAATATCGTTATCCACGGCATTTTGCGAAATAAAATGTTTATCTACCAAGGTTTGGTTGCGTGCAACAGTTTTGGCTTGGTTGTCAATCTGCGCTTGAATACGGGCGATTTCTGCTTGTTGCTCGTTGCGCTGCATACCAAAATCAGCCGCGTCTAGGGTAGCAATTAATTGGCCTTGCTTCACTTGCTCGCCCGTCGTCACGTGAAATTTCAGTACGCGCGCAGCGACTTCCGCCGCCACAGTTGGGTTGATCAAACCTTCTAGCGAGCCAATCGTCACTTCAGTCGTTTCAATGGCTTGGTTTTTAACTTGCGTGACGGTGACCAGTGTTGGTTTTTGACCTTTTTTCTCGCCATCTTTTTCTGCGGATTTATCATTAGATGCGCCGCAGGCCGCTAGCAGCAAGGCAAGCAGGCAAATGAAGAAATAAGCAGTGATTTTTTGCATGTTTAACTTTTTCAATTTTTAGATAACTGTCTTTAAATTTTGGCCCACTCAAAATAAGGGCCAGGGTCGGTTTTACGGCCTGGCGCGATGTCTGAATGCCCTACAATATGTTGAATCGGATAAGTCTTTTTTAAAGCTTTTAGTAATAAAGTAAGTGTTTTGTACTGTGCAGGCTCAAATGCCTCAAAATCACTGCCTTCCAGCTCTATTCCGACTGAGAAATCGTTACAACGTTCACGGCCTTGCCAACTAGAAACGCCCGCATGCCAAGCGCGCTGAAGGCACGACACAAATTGTATCAGTTCGCCATCGCGCCGAATGAAAAAGTGCGACGAGACTTTGCGGGTGTGAATCTCCGCATAATAAGGATGTTCGCTCGGATTAAGCTGATTGGTAAATAATTGCTCTACGCCAGCACCCCCATAGATATTAGGTGGCAGGCTGATGTTATGAATCACAATTAAATCAATTTTTTTGTTCTCAGGTCTTGCATCAAAGTTTGGTGAGGCAATTTGCTTGGCAGATTTCACATAGCCAGCAGCATTTAACTTTAATGGCTGAATTTTTAATTTTGGGTTTGCCATGCAAGTTGTGATGTTATCGGCTAAAATTGACCTTATTCAAGTAGTTTATTGTAAAGGTAAATTCATGGTATTTGTGCAGCTTTTGGCGATGTTGGTGGTTATTTTAATTGCAGCGGAGGTGTTTACCAACGCGCTTGAGCATTTGGGCGAAAAACTTGGCATTTCAGAAGGTGTGACTGGCTCGCTATTTGCAGCTGTAGGTACAGCGCTACCAGAAACCATGGTGCCATTATTGGCGCTACTAGCGGGCACGCAAAATTTGGCGACCAACGAAGAGATTGGCGTAGGCGCTATATTAGGCGCGCCTTTGATGCTGGCCACGCTTTCTATTTGCTTAATGGCGATATCGGTATGGAAACGTCGTGGCATACAAGGGCATCTTCGCCCAGAGCGCACAGGTTTAGTACGCGATATTAACTTTTTTCTAATTGCTTTTACTTTCGCTGCCGTCGCTATGTTTGTGCCGCATACCTTGGTTGCAGTGCGCTATGGCATTGGCGCTTGCATGGTGATGATTTATTTCGTTTACGTGATGATGACATTGCGCGCATCTAAAGCGTTGGTGGATGATGGTCACGTGACCGAAGCGGGCAGCGACATGTTTTTGTGCAAATTGGGTTTGCCAAACAATATGGCCGTGATTGTGATTCAGCTATTTCTGGGTTTAGCCTTGCTGGTAGCGGGCGCAAAAGGCTTTATTCACGGCGTTGAGGCGGCTGCTCAAATTATCGGCATTTCTGCTTTATTGCTATCATTGTTGATTATCCCAATCGCCACAGAATTGCCCGAAAAAGTGAACAGTATTTTGTGGATTCGCAAAGGCAAAGATACGCTGGCGTTTGGCAATATTACCGGCGCCATGGTATTTCAAGGCACATTACTGCCCGCCATCGGTATTATGCTCACGCCGTGGGAGCCGCGTAAAGAGGTGGTTTGGGGCATCGCAATTACCTTAATTGCGGCGTTTTGGATACGTTATTTAGTGGCCAAAGGCGGAATTAAAGTGTGGCATATGTTGGTGAACGGCGCTTTATACGTGACTTATTTAGCCATTGTTTTATTATAATCTAGCTTTTTAATAAGTCCACTGGACTAAAGCATTCCAGTGCAGACTTGCAGGCCGCATGGATATTGGTCTGCAGAGCATCTGCTTTTAATATTTTTAGTCTTCTTCTTCTAAATCCGCTTCATCTTCTTTAGCTAAACCCAACTTAGTTAATCGATATCTGAGCGTTCTAAAACTTACGCCCAACAATTTTGCCGCCGCTGTTTTGTTGTTATTGGCTTTTTCTAGAGCCTTCAAAATCGCACGCTTTTCGATATCTTCCAAATATTCTGGCAAACCGATTTCTAAAGTTTTGCTGGGGTTAAAGTGATTTTCTTCACCCTCGTTTTTATTTTTATGTGCGCTGGCTGTCACTTCTTCGCCCATAAATAAATCATCCGCGTCGATTTTTTTGCCATCACACAAGGCTAGTGCACGTTCCAGCATGTTTTCTAGCTCGCGCACATTGCCAGCAAAATGCAGCTCAGAAATAAGCTTATTGGCACTATCTTCCAGCAAGGGCACCTCAATGGATTGTGACTGACAGAGTTTTTGCAACAACTTTTGCGTGAGCTCAGGAATATCTTCTGGCCTGTCTCTTAATGCAGGCATTTTGAGTTGAATCACATTCAGGCGGTAGTATAAATCTTGCCTAAATAATCCTTGCGCCATTAAGGTGCTCAGGTTTTTGTGCGTCGCGCTAATAATGCGCGCATCCACCGCTTCTTCCGCCGTGCCACCCACCGTGCGCACTTTTTTCTCTTGAATCGCGCGCAATAATTTGACCTGCATCGCCAGTGGCAAATCAGCGACTTCGTCTAAGAAAAGTGTTCCGCCATTGGCAGCTTGAAATAAGCCGATGGTATCTTGCGCGGCGCCAGTGAACGCCCCTTTTTTGTAGCCAAAAAATTCACTTTCCATCAAATTTTCTGGTATCGCGCCGCAGTTGACTGCAATGAAAGCTTTATCACGGCGCGAGCTGTTGCTGTGAATTAGGCGCGCAGCAAGTTCTTTACCACTGCCAGATTCGCCGCTGATGTAAACGGGCGCTTGGCTACGCGCCAGCTTTTCTATCATGGTGCGCACGTAATCGATGGCTGGCGAGCTGCCAATTAAATCAATGGTATTTTGGGTGTCTTTCACGTCGGAGCTGGAAAGCTTAAGCGCAGATTCCACCAACGGCCGCAACTGCTTAAGCGAAATCGGCTTGGTTAAATAATCAAACGCACCTGCTTTTAAGGCAGAAACGGCGTTCTCAGCGCTGCCGTAAGCGGTAATAACTGCCACAGGTAAGCCAGCGTAATTGGCCGAAATATGCTCGACTAAATCTAAGCCCAAACCATCGGGCAAACGCATATCGGTGAGGCACAAATTATAGCTGCGCTTGCTTAACATTTCTTTGGCTTCTTCTACGTTGCCTGCACTGTCCGCCCTAATATCCATGCGCTCTAGCGTCAATACCACTAGCTCACGAATATCGGTTTCGTCATCCACTACCAAGCAATTAAACTGTGCCATTAACATTAAGCCCTTTTGACGTGCATGATAAATTGTGAGCCAGTTTCTTTTTCCAGATCTAGTGTTTTATAAAGCAATTTTGCGCCATTGGCGTCGGCCAATTCGCGCGCAATATAAAGGCCAAGCCCAGTGCCAGATTTCTCGGTAGTAAAAAAAGGCTCAAATAAGTGGCTGCGCACGCTTTCAGGCACGCCCTCACCATCATCGTTAATTTCGATATGCACGGTTTTTGTGTTTCCAGTCAAAGCTAGCGCTAATTCTAGGCTATTTTCTAATTTTTGACAGTGACGCCAGCCATTTTTACACAGGTTCCACAAAATTTGATTCAAATGCCTGCGGTCAAAAGAAATAAGCGTATCGGAATTGATCAGTGTGAGTTTAAAACAAGTTTCGGGGATTTTTTCTACCGCGCAAAATTGGGTATAGAAATCCTGAATAAAATTTTCTAAATGTAACATTTCTTGATTGGTGCGATCGCGCCGATTCAGCTCTAACACATCCTTAATAATTTGATCCACGCGTTGCACATTGTCACCAATGATTTGTAGCATGCGCTTGGTGCCTGGGTCGGTGTCGTCTTCTTGCAATAGTTGGGTAGCGTGACTAATCGCGCTAAGCGGGTTGCGAATTTCGTGCGCAATATTGGCTGTTAATCGACCCAGCGCGGCCAGTTTTACTTGGTGCGCTTGCGTTTGCATTTGTGACCAATCTGAAATAAATATCACCGCGCCCTGTTTACGGCTATCAGGCGTTCGTTTTTCTGAAATAGGCAAAAATCGAAGCCTGAGTTCACGCGATAACGCGGTAAGTTTTAAAAAATTTGCCGCTGCACTATTGGTGGATACAAAACCGTGTGACGGCTCAGTTTCTTCAAGCCAAAGCTGCATCAAGTTGGTGATTTCAGGAGAAACTTCGCTAAGTGGCTTGTCATGCCAATTTTTAGATTCAGTGTTGGTGTTATCTAGATTAGCGTTATCGATTCCGAGTAATTTTTCTGCCTGTATATTGTGATGTTTGATTCGAAAGTCTTCGCCCACCACCAGCACGCCATCTTGCATTTCGTGGGTAATCAGCGCATTAATTTGCGCCAAATTTTGTACATCTAAGCCACGTTGCGAGGCCAATAATTCACTTTCTTTGGCACGCTTGGCTAAGCTGTAAGCTAGCCAAGCCGTGGCAAAACAGCCCAAACACAGTAAAACGGCCGGCGTGTAGCTGCTGGCAGATTTTTCGATCAAAGCGAGGCGGTAGGATTGCTCAAGCAAAATACCGATACTGGCTACAGCCGCATAGAATAAGGCTAAGCGGCCTTCGCTAATTAAACTGGCGCTAGCAATGGCAATAATTAAAAGCAAACCAATACTGCTCTGGCTGCCATCTTGCGCATGCATCATCAGCACAATAAACACAATATCAATGATGATTTGAGTCGGCAGATTGATGTCGATATTGGGTTTTTCGAACCAAGTAAAAGCGGCCGAAATAATACTAAACACAAAATAGCCAAGCGCTAATACCGAAAAGAGGTCTTCGCTTGCATTTTTAAGCCAAGCGTCATTGTTTAGTAAGTTTTGCATCGCCAAAAATAGCAGCGCAATCACGATACGATAAGCGTTATAAAGCTTAAGGCTGCGCCAGCGTGAGCTAGTTATCTTGCTGTCTAAGGTGGCAATTAAATCAATCGCCATGAGGGTTTTGACATTCTGGGTTATTACAAATAATTT
Source organism: Methylotenera sp. (assembly GCA_031417915.1). Taxonomy (GTDB): domain Bacteria; phylum Pseudomonadota; class Gammaproteobacteria; order Burkholderiales; family Methylophilaceae; genus Methylotenera_A. The sequence continues at coordinate 45,674 of JANOWN010000028.1, read as the reverse complement.
TTTTATCTAACAGTTGGCTTTCAGTTGTTGGCACATGACAACCACAGCGAGCACATTGCACAAAGTTTTCTTCTGGCTTAGAAGTGGCTTCAGGTTTAGTGTTTGCAATGAGTCGCTTAATAATTTGGTATAAAATCCAAACTAAAATAATGAGTATTAGAATGCGCGCCATAGTTGTTTATCAATTCCAAATTGAACCAAGTATATGGATTGTAACCAAAAGCTAGGCGATTACAAACTGGCTAAGAATAAAGCTTAAAACTGCTATACTTGCATTACCAATTAAATAACAAATCTCATGGCAAGTTCACAAGAACTATCAGATTTTTTGCGGGATGTAGAGCGGCGCGCGTTTAAGCAAACGGTATATGCTGTGCGCGATGATCACGCTGCGCTGGATATTGTGCAAGATGCCATGTTAAAGCTGGCGGAAAAATACGCCGATAAACCTGTTGCTGAGTACCCTATGTTGTTTCAGCGTATTTTGCAAAATACCATGCGCGATTTTTGGCGTCGTCAAAAAGTGCGCAACCTGTGGACAACGCTGCTTTCTTCCTTTGGTGCGGGTAAGGATGGCGAAGATGACCATGATCCGCTGGACTCGATTGATGTGGAAGATGAAGGCACCAACCCCGCCATTCGGCTTGAGCGTAGCCAAACCATGAGGATCATTGAAAGAGCGCTTGAAAAGCTACCTGCACGTCAACGAGAAGCCTTCGTATTGCGTTATTGGGAGGACATGGATGTTGCAGAAACCGCGGCAATGATGGGCTGCTCGCAAGGTAGCGTCAAAACGCACTGTTCGCGCGCTGTACACAGTTTAGCGGCCATATTAGAAAAGCAAGGTTTAGGTAGTAGAGCAATCGCGCAATTAGGAGTAGAGACATGAACATAGACAATTTACAAGAAAGTGAAATAGATACACAGAGTATTGATTTGCAGGCCAAGCAGATTGCTGGCTTGCTAGATGCACACGCCAAGCGTTTGAGCATGCGCACGCTCAAGCAGCTTGAAAATGGCCGCGCGCGCGCAGTAAAAGTACATGCGCAACAAATTTCTGGCGTCAGCGTCAATCACGATGGCACATTATCGAGCATTTCCGCATGGGCAGATCATCATCGCATTGCAAGCAGTGGCTTAGTGCTAGTGGCAATTATTGCTGGCTTTGTCATCATGCAGTCTTTAAATCACAGAGAATCTAGCGACGCGTTTTTATTGGGTGCAGATTTGCCACCAGAAGCCTTTGTAGACAGAGGTTTTGAACCTTTTCTCAATCATTCACAAGCTAAGTTATAATTAAATACTTTTGAACTTAATATAATCAATGAATAAATTTTTATTCCTGTTGGCCTTAGTCGCAAGCAGCCTGCAAGCGGGCGAGCTTGCTAATAGTAGAGAGCTGGCCAATTTGGCGCCACACACACAATTGGCTATGGGCGACATTGGTAGCGTTAAATCATCGCTAAACGATAGCGCTAGCAATGATGTGTCCTCCCAAACTTGGCAACAACTCACTGAAGATCAACGTAAAGTTTTGACACCATTAGGTGCTGAGTGGAATACGCTTAGGCCTTGGCAACGTGAAAAAATGTTGGATATTGCCAAAGATTACCCAAAAATGGATGCGCAAAAACAACAGCGCGTGCAAAAACGCTTGAATAGCTGGAGCCGCATGACGCCTTATGAGCGCGAAAATGCACGTAAACGTTATCAGCACTTTTATTCGCTAAGCCCAGAAAAAAGAGACGAAGTGCGCCAAAAATGGTCCGAGCATCAAAAATTACCTGAAGCCGAGCGCGAAAAATTGCGTAAAGAATCAATCGATTGGGAATACGAGCCAGATTTGGAATAATCTTTTGCCTAGTAAGTTAAAGCCTGCTGTTTTATAGTGGGCTTTTTTATGCCCAGAATGAATAGATGATTGTTAAAAATGCAACTCGCTTTAAACTTTTTGCCGCTTGCGTTTACGAGTTGCTATTGCTGCTAGCGCTATGGATGCTGTGCACTTGGATTTTTGTGCGCTTATTTGGTGACGCGACAAGCGGCCATAAACGTTATGTTTTGCAGGGCTTTTTATGGTTAGTCACTGGCGTTTATTTTGTGTGGTGTTGGTGTAAAACTGGACAAACTTTAGCCAGCAAAACTTGGAAAATCAAGCTCATTAATCAGCAAAACACAATGTTAAGCACGCAACAAGCATTCGTTAGATATGCCCTGGTAAGCTTGTCCCTATTGGTTTGTGGGGCAGGGTTTATTTGGATTTTAATAGATAAAGACGGTTTGTTTTTACACGACAGATTGCTGAAAACGCGCTTTATTCAGATAGCTTAGCCCGTTCGGCTATCTGCGCTCGATTACAAACAGTAGGCTCAAGCCCGCAATTAAAAATAGTATGGTTGGCGCAATCGCACTCATTAAAGGCGGCCAATCATTGAGTACACCTAAATGGATAAATATGCGGTTCATAATTTGGTAGGCCACGCCGAGTAAAACGCCAATAAATAATTTGGCGCTGGTGCCGCCAGAACGTTGTTGCAAAAAGCCAAATGGTAGCGCCAAAATCACCATCACCATGCACGCCAAGGGATAAATCATTTTCGACCAAAGCGCAACTTCATAGCGTGTAGTTTTTTGTTTGTTGGTTTCTAAGTGATTGATAAATGAGTATAAATTCCAGGCTGACATTTTCTCTGGCGCTACTAGTAGCACATTAAGTAACTCTGGGCGAATCAGCGATTTCCAGTTGGCTTTGTTAAAAAATTGGGTTTGTATATTATTGTCCTCAATTTTTTTAAAGGTGTTAAATTTGGTTTGCGTGACGTCGCTTAAGCCCCAACGCTCAGCTGCATAATCACCTTTTTTGGCGATGCTAATGCTACGTAATTTAAAGTTTTCATCAAACTCATAAATATGCACATTCAATAAACTCGCGTCTGGCAGCACCGTTTCCACATTCACAAAACTTTTGCCATCTTTTACCCATAAGCCAGATCTAAAATCTTGCGCGACGACGGAATCGGTGGCTTTAATACGCATGCGCTGCGCCATTTTTTCGCTAATTGGTGTTATGAGCTCGCCTACTAAAAAAGTAATCACCGTGAATAGCAAACCAACTTTGATAAGAATAAAGCCAATATCGAATAACGATAAACCACTGACACGCATCACAATCAGCTCGGAATTGCGCGCTAGCGTTCCCAGGCTATACATCATGCCCACCAACACCGCCACAGGCACCACGTCATAAATATGGCCAGGAATACTCAATAGCACGAAGACTAACATTTTGCTGAGGCCATAATTGCCTTGGCCAAGGCTGTCGAGCTCTTGAATTAAATCAAAAAACGAGAACATCGCCAGTAAGCCCAGCATAATCATCAAAATATTGATGCTGGTTTCTTGCCAAAAATAACGGTTAAAAATCTTCATTTTGCTTTTTTCCATAAGCCAGAAAAGCTAAAAGGAAGTTTCGGCAGTAAGGGCAGTAAATGGTTGCGTCTATAAAACATGTAAAAAGTAAGCGCTAAGAAAAACAAATGCACTGGCCACAAGCCTATCATGGCGTTCAGCCTACCTTGCGTGATCCAGGCTTGAAAAATACTTAAGATATTGCTGTAGATGATATAAATGAATATCGCAAAAATAACGTTGAGCGAGCGCCCAGCACGCGGATCAACAAAACTTAAAGGAATTGCCAGCAGCACTAATATTAGCGCAGAAATGGGTATGGCCAAGCGCCATTGTAGTTCGGCTTTATTGCCAGAATCCGTGTCTTGCAATAACTGTTTGGTGGGTATGGCCTGCCTTGTATACGGCTCTGGCGCAGCCTCTTTAGTTTGCACGCGAATCGCATAACGCTCAAATTCGGTAGTGGAAACCTCAGCGGAGTTTGGCTCGCCTTCATAGCGGCGACCTTTTTCGAGCACCAGAAAATTATCGTCATTTTTTTCTTTTTTGCGGCTACCAATGCTGGCAACTACCACGCCAGTTTTTTGGTGTTGGCTAGATTGTACGAAGATATTTTTAACCACATTGCCAAGCTCATCAAAGCTTTCTACAAAATACACGCGGTCGCCACTGTTCGATTCTTTAAATACGCCTGGGGTAATCGATGACAGCTCATCTCGCGCTTTAAGCTGTACTTTGTAATCTTGGCCTTTTTGCGTGGCCCAAGGCATCACCCACAAGCTAAGTAGCGTAATAATCGCCACTACTGGTATGGCAAACGTTAAAATAGGGCGTATCCAGCTATTAAGCCCAAGTCCGGCGCTAAACCAAATCACCATTTCAGAATCGCGGTGCCAGCGCGAAAGCGTAAGTAGAACCGACAAAAAAATACTTAAAGATAAAATCATCGGCAAAAATTTCACCATGTTAAACCCAAGCAAAGTATTAATGGCGTCATTCGGCAAGATGCCTTTTGCGGCGAGTTGCACCAAAAAGCCCGCGCGTTGCGCGATGACAATGCCGATAAGTATCAAGAACATCGCGCCAGCGGTGCTTATAAGCTCATGCGATAAAGATTTTTTGAATATTTTCAATTTAAATTTTGTGCAATTTACGCTTTGATTTCGAGTCAAAACGCTAGATAATTAGTTATTAAAGTAATCACCCGATAAAAAAGTTAAAAGGACTGAAATGGAATTTAGCATAATAAACGGAAATCCTGAAAAACAACGCACCGATTGTGTGATTGTAGGCATATTTGAAGGCAGTAAGGCAACTGATGCTGCAAAAAGTTTAGATGCCGCCTCTAATAAGGCGATTAGCGCGGTATTAAAAAGCGGTGATATGGACGGCAAACTAAACGCCACTTTGGCGCTACACAATGTGGCGGGCGTTGCCGCCACGCGTGTTTTATTGGTGGGCTTGGGCAAGCAAGCAGAATTTACAGAGAAAAATTATCGCCAAGCGGTGCGGGCTGCCGTTAAAGCATTGCCAAAAGGTGTTGCTAGCGCAATTTTTTGCTTGGCAGAAATTGCCATTAAGAAATCGGATATCCACACTAAAGTCGCGCAATTGGTCGAAGTGGTGATGGATGCGACTTATCAAGTGAACGCGATAAAACTTAAAAAGGCCGAGCCAAAAGCCTTAACTAAATTGGCGATTTGTATTGAAAAATCTGAAACAGCACAAGCTGAAGCAGGCGTAAAACATGGCTTGGCGATTAGTGCTGGCGTAAGCCTAGCCAAAGACTTAGGCAATTTGCCGCCGAATATTTGCACGCCAACTTATTTGGGCGAACAAGCTAAAAAACTCGCTAAAGCTTACGGCTTTAAGGTCGAAGTGTTAGAGAAAAATGAAATCGAAAAACTCGGCATGGGTTCGTTTTTGGGCGTTGCACAAGGCAGTGTGGAACCACCACGCTTTATTATTTTGCAGCATTTAAAAGGCAAAAAAGGTGCCAAACCGACCGTGCTGGTGGGCAAAGGCATCACGTTCGATACGGGCGGTATTTCGCTAAAACCTGGCGGCGACATGGACGAAATGAAATATGATATGTGCGGCGCAGCCAGTGTTTTAGGCACTTTCAAGGCGATCGGCGAAATGAATTTGGCCATTAATGCGATTGGTTTAATCGCCACTTGCGAGAATATGCCAGATGCGGGCGCGATTAAACCAGGCGATATTTTAACGAGTATGTCTGGCCAAACCATTGAGGTTTTAAATACTGACGCCGAAGGCCGCTTGATTTTATGCGATGCGCTGACCTATGCTGAAAGATTTGAGCCGAGTGCGGTGGTAGATATCGCTACGCTGACAGGCGCGTGCGTCATCGCGCTTGGGCATCATCCAAGCGGCTTGTTTAGCAATAAAGATGCGCTGGCGTATGAGTTATTAGCCGCAGGCGAGAAATCGCATGATCGCGCTTGGCACATGCCTTTGTGGGAAGAATTTCAAAGCCAGCTGGATAGCAACTTTGCCGATATGGCCAATATAGGCGGGCGTGCTGGAGGCAGTATTACCGCGGCGTGTTTTTTGTCGCGATTTACCAAAAAATATGATTGGGCGCATTTGGATATTGCAGGTACAGCTTGGAAAAGTGGCAAAGAAAAAGGCGGGACGGGACGACCTGTTCCGTTATTGACCACATTTTTAGTGAATCGCTCCAATAGTAAATAATGACGCGCATTGAATTTTATTTTAACGTAGCGGATAAGCAACAAGCCATCGCAAGTTTGGTGCAATCGGCGTTATTAAAGCGTCGCCAAGTCATGCTTTTGGCAGCGGATGAGCAAATGGCGAGTGATATGAGTGCGAGTTTGTGGCAAAATAAGCCTGAAAGTTTTTTGCCTAATGTACAATTAGATCATTTGCATGCCGCTGCAACCCCCGTGGTTATTGGCTTGCAGGGCAGTGATTTAATAAATAATTTAATGCATGATGATATGTTGATTAATTTAACGGCAAATGAACCTAGTTTTTTTAGTCGATTTACGCAGTTGGTAGAGCTGGTGGGCGAAAATGCGCAGGACAAGCTAGCGGCGCGCGCGCGCTTTAAGTTTTATCGCGATAGAGGTTACGATATTAAGAGCATCGATCATGCGCAAAATAAGATTGAATAGAGACCTGATTTGAATAGAGATTATTGTGGCAGATAAAAAAATACCATTATTAACCGATGTTTATCAACCAAAAGCCAGCGAGCCAAAACCTAGTGAATATAGGCCTAGTGATTGGGTTGACTTAAAACCTCGGCAGGATGATGCCACTTTAATTACGCCAGAATTAATTGCGCGCATTGCCTCACACATCAAGCCTAGATTAGAAGCTGATATTACCAAGACGGTGACAGAAAGAGTGCGTGACGCGCTTAAAAAAGATTTAATTCAAGCGCTGCAGGATGAAATAGTGACCACGCAAGCGGCGATTGAATCTAGAACGGTTGATTTTGTCGATAGAACTAAGGCCGACCTGAAAACGGACTTGCCCCGTATGTATCAAGCCAGTGCAGATTTGGTGCTAAATAATCTTTCGGAGAGTATTTCTGCCTTACAAACGGATGCGATTTCGAAATTTGATGCGACGATTTCTGATGCGATGCAAACCTCAGCGCAAGCCGCTAGCGCAGAGATTGGCGCGCATGTAGAGGCGCTGAAAACAGATATCAGCACACGCATTGCGCATGAATTAAATCAAGAAATGCTCACCTTTCAAGCACAATCTTTAGGCAATCATCAGGCGCTTTTGGGTGAAGAGCTGAATACTATTTTTCATTCAATCAGTCAAAGCGCAAAAACTGATCTGCAACAACAATTGGCTGCGATGCAGGCCGAAGCGCTGACACAAATGCGCGCCACGTTTAACGAGGCAATGCCGTCTATTTATACCTCCGCAGTGGCCGAGCAGCAAGAGACGATTACAGCCCAAATTGGCGAAAGTCTAAGCCAAGAGATGCGGGCGTTTCAAGCACAAGCACTGAGTGAGAACCAGGCGCAATTGAGCGAGGCGCTGGCAGAGAATTATCAGACATTAAATCAAACTGCCAAGCAAGAGTTGGCGCAGCAAATGAACTTGCTACAGGCGGATATTTTGTCACAAATGGGCACTACCTTTAATGACGCCATCCCTAGCATATATGCGGCTGCGGTGGATGATGTGAAAGGTAAATTTGCGGATGAAATGACAGTTCAAAGCCTACATTTGCGCGATGATTTTTTAACCACCATTAACGCCGATTTGCCTGCCGTGCAAGAGGTGATGCGTGAGAATATTCAACAAATATTGGCCACATCGCTGCCAAGCTTAGAGCTCGATTTGCGCAATCAATTAACGTCTGAACTACAAGATTTATTGCTTAAAGTGAAGTTTGTGTTGCCTAAGTAAATTACTTAAAAGCTGTCATCGACTAGTTTTTTGTAAGCTGTAGCGCTTAAAAAGTGCTTTGTTTCATGCGCATCATCAGTCTTAAACTTAAATATCCACGCGGCATAAGGCTTATCGTTAATACCTTCAGGCGCGTTCAATAAATCCTCATTAATTTCCGTCACAACGCCATTCATAGGCGCATGCAGATCCGAGCCCGTTTTCACCGATTCCACAATACCACACGGTTTGCCATTCACTAGTTTGTCGCCAAGCTTTGGTGGCTCGATAAAAACAATGTCACCAAGCAAATCTTGGGCATAATCGGTAATGCCTGCAAGCCAATATCCATGCGGATCCTGGAGCACCCATAAATGCTCATCTGTATAAAGTAATTGTTCAGGGAATTTCATAGCAAGTAGTATGGTCAATTAGGTTCGGCACATTTTCGCATAAAGTGACGTCGTATGTAAGAATATAAGTGCTTGTATCAAAAATGTCACAAAATATAAATCTTAATACTTATTTTATATATAGGCGCTAAGTTATTGACAAATAACTATTATTTGTATAATATTAATTCGAACATTAACGAGGTTATGCAGCAATGGTAAAGTTAATTTTTAAAAGAATGATGCTATTTTATATTGCGCTGACTTTGGCTGCTTCGCCAGTTGAGTTGTTGGCTGCACAAAAAAAATCGCATAAACGCATATATTCTAGCCAATACAAGGCTAAGCGGCAAAAAGTTAGCCTTAAGCTCCGTCATGCGCGTCAGTTACAAATTGCAAATCAACAAAGAATTATGCTGGGACAAGATTACGATGGCAGCGGAATTTTGCAATTGGCATCCAGTAAAGCATTGATTATTAACCAAAATAGCGGCGAAATCATTTACGCAAAAAATACCAATCAGCCTACGCCAATTGCTTCCATCACCAAGCTGATGACGGCGATGGTGATGCTGGATGCGAAACAATCGTTGGATGACGAAATTTACGTATCGGATGAGGATGTTGATTATCTTAAAGGTACTAGATCTAGGTTGTCGGTTGGTTCTAAACTGAGCCGTAGCGATATGTTGCAACTGGCCTTGATGGCTTCTGAGAACCGCGCCGCGTCTGCGTTGGCGCATAATTACCCAGGTGGCAGAATTGCTTTTGTAAAGGCCATGAACTTTAAAGCATATGAATTAGGTTTAAAAAATACACATTTTGCTGACCCTACTGGGCTAGATAGTGAAAATGTCTCTACGGCAGAAGATTTGGCTAAAATGGTGCAAGCGGCTTATCAGTATCCTGAAATTCGCTTAGCTACTACTAGCCCATCGCACGAAGTTTATGTTGAAGGTCGCGAGTACCCAGTGAGTTTTGTGAATACCAATGGTTTGGTACGCGGTGGCGAGTGGCAAATTGGCCTGTCTAAAACTGGTTTTATTAATGAGGCAGGGCGTTGCTTGGTGATGCAGGCGACTATTGCGGGTGAACCGATGATTTTAGTTTTGCTAGATTCTAACGGAAAATTATCGCGTATTGGTGATGCGAATCGCATTCGAAAATGGGTGGAATATAACAGCGAACCTAGCACCACAGCGACTGGCCAAAGCCAACCCGTAATTATGTCAGGCAAGATTTCCTAAGTAATATATTTTAAATAATTTGGCAATAAAAAAGCAGCGCCCAATTAATATTTGGTGCTACTTTTTTATTGCTAAAATCGACAGCAGCCTATTTCTTGCTGGTTGCTTTTCTCACAGCAGGCTTTTTAGCCGCTGCTTTTTTAGTGACAGGTTTTTTCACAGCCGCTTTTTTCACGAATGTTTTTTTGCCACCAGTTTTGCCGCCAACCTCATCTTTTGCTGCTTTTTCGGCCAACAATCCTAGCGCTTCCTCAATTGTTAAGCTTTCAGGCTCAATGCTTTTTGGTATGGTTGCGCGAATTTTGGCATGCTGCACATAAGGCCCATAGCGGCCCGCAAAAATCTCTACGCGACCTTCACCAGAAGGATGCGCACCCAAATCCGCAATTGGCGCGGGCCTAGTATTGGCGGCCGCCAGCAAGGCAACAGCACCCGCTAAATCAATTGCAAATACACTTTCGCTTTTAGGAATCGATTTAAATTTGGCATCATGATTTACATAAGGCCCAAAACGGCCAATATTGGCGATGACTTTTTTGTTGGTTTCAGGATGCAAGCCTAAATCGCGCGGCAATGATAACAACATAATGGCAGTATCAATATTGACATCGGCCAGTGGAATTTCTTTGGGAATACTCACGCGTTTTGGTTTTTTCTTTTCACCTTCAACCACTACGCCTACTTGTAAATACGGTCCATACGGCCCGTTCATCAAGTAAATTTCTTTACCAGAATCTGCATCCACACCAATCGTCACTGGGTCAGCACCCGCTTGCGCGCTGCCATTCATGCTGCGTTTGTAATCGCATTTTGGCTCGTCGTTATAACCCGTACAGCCAATAAATGTGCCATATCTGCTTAATTGTTTTTGCAGCGGTTTGCCGCATTTTGGGCAAGCTTCATCAATTAATTCGTTGCCTGGGCGGTCAACATCGGCTTTGCTGATAATTTGGCTGTTAAAGCCCTGCCAAAACTCATCCATCAGTGGAATCCACTCGCGCGAGCCATCGGCCACGTTATCCAGCGCATTTTCCAAGTTGGCAGTAAAGTCATAGTCAACGTACTTGGTGAAATGTTCGGTTAAAAACTTCGCCACCACACGGCCCACATCGGTCGGTGTAAAGCGTTTTTTGTCGAGGATTACATATTCACGATCTTGCAGGGTGCTAATAATGCTGGCGTAAGTAGAAGGGCGGCCAATGCCGTATTCTTCTAAAATTTTCACCAAACTGGCCTCGCCATAACGCGGTGGCGGCTCGGTAAAATGCTGGTCGCCATAGATTTTATCCACGGTTAAAATTTCGCCCGTTTCTAAGTGCGGCAATTTAGACTCGCCTTCCTCCTCCTCGTCATCACGGCCTTCCATATATACCGCGATAAAGCCTGGAAACACTAGGGTTTGACCCGTGGCGCGGAACAAATTGGCTTCACTATTTAATCCTTGGCCAACGGCTAAATCCACACTCACCGCATCAAATTTGGCGGGCGACATTTGGCAAGCCAAGCTTCGTTTCCAAATCATTTCGTAGAGTTTAAATTGCTCGTCATTTAAATATTGGCGCATCGCCGTTGGGCTGCGCGCTATATTTGTTGGGCGAATCGCCTCATGCGCTTCTTGCGCGTTTTTGGCTTTGGTTTTGTACATAATCGGCGATTTAGGTAAGTAATCCGCCTCGAAATTTTTCTTCACGTAATCACGAATGCTCATCACCGCTTCCGTAGCCATGCTAAACGAATCGGTACGCATATAAGTGATTAAACCAGTCGTCCCAGAGCCAACATCTACGCCCTCGTATAGTTGTTGTGCTACGCGCATGGCGCGCGAAGTGGTAAAGCCAAGCTTACGCACTGCTTCTTGTTGCAAGGTAGATGTAGTAAACGGCGCGGCAGGGCTGCGGCTGCGCTGTTTCTTTTCAACGCGCGAAACGGTGGTTTTGCCAGCGCTGGCAATCAGTAATTTGCCCACAATGTCCGCTTGTTGGTCGTGGTTAATCACCGTAAATTGCTCAACTTTTTCGCCGTTAAATTGAATCAGCTTGGCGTTAAAACTGTGCGCGTGTTTTAGCGCATCAAGGTGAATCGTCCAATATTCTTGATTCTTAAATGCTTCAATTTCCAACTCGCGCTCTACGATTAATCTTAAAGCTGGGCTTTGCACGCGGCCTGCAGAAAGGCCGCGACGGATTTTTTTCCATAATAATGGTGATAAATTAAAACCAACTAAATAATCCAGCGCACGGCGCGCTTGCTGGGCATTGACTAAGTTCATGGCAATATCACGCGGGTTATCTATGGCGTTTTTTACCGCTGTTTGCGTAATTTCGTTGAACTCTACGCGTTTGAGTAATTTATTTTTGAGTAATTTTTTCTCGGCCAAAATCTCGGCAATATGCCACGAAATCGCTTCGCCTTCACGGTCAGGGTCGGTTGCGAGGTAAATGCTATCAGCCACTTTTACTGCCTTGGTAATCGCATCCATGTGCTTGGCGTTGCGGTCAATCACCTCATATTTCATGGCGAAACTGTTGGCGGGGTCAACCGCGCCATTTTTGGGGATTAAATCACGCACATGGCCGTACGAAGCCAATACTTCGAAATCATTGCCGAGATATTTTTTAAGCGTTTTGGCTTTAGAAGGCGATTCTACAATCAGTAATTTGGACATTTAAACCTTGAATTTAAGTGCAACTCATTTGGAATTGGCTAGATAATAGCAAGCTAATTGGTGATAAGACAATAAGCCTTTGAATAAATATCGTGTTTGATGATCAATTGCGGATAAATTCTATGCGCTTTCCATCATTGCTGGCTATGCTCAATGCCGCACCATCATTGGCAATATCCCCAAATAGCGGATCTTCGTCTTCAGCTTTGGCCTGGCTTAAACTTTTAAAGTCATATAAATCAAAATCAGCCAAGTGTGAAGGCTCGACATTGCCAATGGCGCGGAAGATATTATTCACGCGGCCTGGTTGCTCAAGCTCCCATTTTTGTAACATCGCTTTGACGTTTTGGCGCTGCAAGTTTGGCTGCGAGCCGCATAAATCGCAGGGAATGATGGGGAACGCCATTTGCCGCGCGTAGCTGGCAATGTCTTTCTCGCTGCAATACGCCAACGGACGGATGACGATATTTTGTTTATCATTCGTCGCCAATTTTGGCGGCATAGCTTTTAATTTTGCGCCAAAAAACATATTCAAAAACAGCGTTTCTACAATGTCATCTCTATGGTGCCCAAGCGCTATTTTATTGGCTCCTAGCTGTTTTGCCGTGGTGTAAATAATGCCGCGCCGTAAGCGACTACACAGGCTGCAAGTGGTCGCGCCTTCAGGTATTTTCTCTTTTACAATCGAATAAGTATCGGCTTCCACAATGCGGTAATCCACGCCCAAACTTTTAAAATACTCAGGCAAAATATGTTCAGGAAAATTCGGCTGCTTCTGGTCTAAATTCATGGCGATAAGTTTAAAGTCAATCGGCGCGCGCTCTTGCAAAGCTAGCAACATCATCAGCATGGTGTAACTATCTTTGCCACCGCTCATGCACACCAGCACGGTGTCGCCATCCTCAATCATGTTGTAATCGCCAATAGCTTTACCAGTGGACGAGATTAGGCTTTTTCTTAACTTGATAAAATTGTTGGAATGGTTATCGGGTAAATGTTTAATCATGCTTAGCATTATACGAGAATAGCTGAGTTATTTTAAAAGTGTGATATTGTAATGCAAATGAATTACAAATAGGAGTTACGTATGAAAACTGCCACAATACCCGCATTGCGCGTAGAGCCTAAATTGAGAGAAGCCTTACAAAGTGTGCTTGCTAGCGGCGAAACGTTATCTAGCTTTGTGGAGGAATCATTACGAACAAATATAGAGCGGCGCCTACATAACCAAGCGTTTATAGCCCGTGGAATCAAATCGCGTGATGAAGCAAAGGCTAACCAAGAATATTATTCGGCAGAAAGTGTAATGGCTGAATTGGGCGAAATGCTTAACAAAGCTGCTGAATAAAGTTAAGTATTTTGAGCTACCGAATACGCTTTACCAAAACAGCACGCGATGACATTAAACGGATTTATACTTTTTTGCTTGTGCAAGATGTGCAAGCCGCAAACCACGCGCTAGAAACCATCAATAAAGCCATTGAGCTACTTAATACATTCCCGTTTACTTGCAGAAAAGCCAAAGCAGACACGCCCTTTTTGCGCGAGCTAGTTATTAGCTTTGGCGCAAACGGCTATGTGGCATTGTTTGAGATAGAAGAAGAAAATATCGTCACGATTTTAGCGGTAAGGCATCAGCGGGACGATGATTATCGTTAAGCAATGTTATATGCTGTATGCATATAACATATGAAGTTGACTATTCGTACTTCTAAAATAGCGAATGTCGTCGTAAATGAGCACATATTGCTTATTTATTAGCTAATTAAACTATTGACTTTATTTGTATGACTACTATATGCTGTATGCATATAGCATATAAGGTGTAGTATATGTATTTTTCAGACAATCAAAAATCAGCGTCCATGCGTCGCGCAAGCAACCGCCAATGGGGGTTAAAGCCTTTAGATTTGGCAGTATTGTTTATGTTGGTCATTATACGCAGAGAGTCGCGATACTCTTATGCTGCATTGGCTAAACTAATGATGCTTTCTCAGTTTGAAGTACATGCCTCTGTGCAGCGCTTAATTGCTGCACGCTTGTTGGTAGATGCAGGCAATGAGTTTCGCCCAGTCATGCAAGCAATTCGGGAGTTTGTGATGTATGGTGCAGCTTACTGCTACCCTGCTGTGCGCGGTGAAGTGACTATCGGCTTTGCCACCGCTTACGGCGTGCCACCGTTAAGTGATAAGGTACTGTTCTCACAAGAAATGCCGCCAGTTTGGCCGCACCCAGAAGGTAATCAGCGTGGTCAGGCGTTAATGCCTTTATATGAAAAGCTGCCATTGGCCGCCAAGGCGTTTCCCCCATTGTATGAGTTACTCGCCTTGTTTGACGCTTTGCGTATGGGGCAGGCGCGTGAGAGAGAGTTAGCCATACAGCTGTTAAATGAGCGTTTGCAATGATCATGGTGAGCGACCCGAATCGTGCCATATTGCTGCTGATTGCAAAAGCACTTGGCGGTTTGTGTGAGCAGGTGGTGTTTGTGGGCGGTTGCGCGGCAGGCTTGCTGGTAACCATTGAGCGTGCGCAGGTGATTCGCCCAACCGATGATGTTGATATTGTGGCCAACGTGTTAAGCACCCAAGATTATCATGCGTTAGAAAAGCAATTGCGCGCAAAGGGATTTACACAAGAGATGGCTGCCGATGCACCGATTTGCCGTTGGCGTTATCAAGGCGTGGCAGTGGATGTAATGCCAACCGACGAAAAGATATTGGGTTTTGCAAATAAATGGTATCCGCTGGCAATTGAGCACGCCATACGTTTTAAATTGGATGATGAAACTAGTATTCGCTTAATCTCAGCACCGGTGTTTATTGCTACTAAATTTGAGGCTTTTGCAGGTCGCGGCAAAGGTGGCATGCTGCTGAGCCACGATATGGAAGATATTATTACAGTGATTGATGGCAGGCCTTCTATTATTGTTGAAATTAAAATGACACCAAGAGTTTTACAAGAATATATTGCAGAAAAATTGAATGGTTTGCTGGCGAATGATGAATTTTTATCTGTAATACCTGCGTATTTACCAGGCGATGCAGCAAGCCAGGCTCGTTTGCCCCTGCTTGAAGCTAAATTGCGAGAGTTAGCGCGGTTGGTTGACTGAGTTTGCCTTGATTATAAGTTCAAACTCCGCCCGCCATCCACCACCAGAACATGGCCAGTTATAAAAGGCGCATCGGCTACCAAAAAGTTCACTGCTTTTGCAATATCCGTGGCTTCGCCGACGCGTTTTAGCAGGGTTTGCGAGATGACGCGCTGACGATATACCTCATCAAATTGCGGGTTGTTTTCTGGCCATTGCACGGGGCCTGGCGCAACCGCATTGACGCGTACTTCGGGCGAAAGCTCTTGCGCCAGCGATTTTGTCAGCGTCACTAATCCCGCTTTTGCCACGCTATACACCACATAACTTTTCTTCGGGCGTTCAATATGCATATCTGTAATATTCACAATGCAGCCATGATTTTTGCGTAATTCTGCCGCCGCTGCTTGCGCCAGAAACATGGGCGCTTTCAGGTTGCTGCCCATCAAATCTTGCCAATTTTCCTCTGAAATTGCGCCAATTTCGGTGGGGTAATAAGTCGAAGCGTTGTTTATCAGCGCGTCTAAACGGCCAAACTGATTCACGGTTTCATGCACCAAACTAGGTAAAACGGCGATATTGAGCAAATCGCCCTGAATAATCGCCACGCTATTGGCGCGTTGCAAATTAAGCTCGGCCTGCAAGGCGCGCGCCTCGTTAATGCTGGTTTTGTAGTGAATCATTAAATTAGCGCCGTTAGCATGCAGCTCGCGACAAATCGCCGCGCCTACGCGCTTGGCGCCGCCGGTAATTAATATCACTTTGTTGTTTGATGTTGAATTCAATTTTTACTCTCTTTGATTGCAAAATATTATAATGGCTTATGGCCTCATTACCTATTTCAAGCCCAGAATCGCAAGTGCTTAGCCAGCAATTAACTAATTTAATTCAACAAAAAATTGAAAATAATAATGATTGGATAGATTTTGCGACCTTTATGCACATGGCTTTGTACACGCCAAGATTGGGCTATTACAGTGGTGGTGCGAAAAAGTTTGGGCAGGGAGGCGATTTTGTCACTGCGCCTGAAATTTCGCCTTTATTTGCAAAAACAATGGCTCCGCAAGCCGCGCAGATATTGGCTTATAGCGATGCCTGTATTTTGGAGCTGGGGGCGGGAACAGGCAAATTAGCGGCAGATTTATTGCTGGAATTACAACAACTTGATCAGCAGCCCAAGCAATATTTAATTCTGGAAGTGAGTGATTACTTACGCCATATTCAGCGTGAAGCCTGTGAAAAGAAACTACCAAAAGAATTATTTGAAAAGCTGATTTGGCTAGAAACGCTGCCAAAAAAATTCAACGGCTTGATTTTAGCCAACGAAGTTTTAGACGCGCTTCCCGTGCATATTTTGCACAAAACAGCCCAAGGGTGGCGCGAGCGCGGTGTGAGTTTGGCAGAAAATAAAAAAGCAGAATTTATTTGGCAAGATGCACCGTTAAGCGCGCCTAATTTGGTAGAAAATTTGCCAAGCAATTTGTCTTTAGATTATTTAACCGAAGTCTGCCCAGCCGCATCAGCATTGGTTGCTAGCCTGGCTGAATGTTTAGAAAGCGGCGCTATTTTGCTCATCGATTATGGTTTTTCAGCGCGCGAATACTACCATCCACAACGTAACCAAGGCACGCTGATGTGCCATTATCAGCATTACGCGCATGATAATCCGCTCATCAATATTGGCGTGCAAGATATTACTGCGCATATAGATTTTAGCCAAATTGCATACGCGGCGCAGGCGCATGGAATAAGGATTGCAGGCCATGTTAACCAAGCACAATTTTTAATTAATTGCGGCATTTTAGATGTTTTAAGTCAAACTTCACCAAATGATGTAGCCGTTTATATGCCACTGGCCGCCGCCGCGCAAAAACTACTTTCGCCAGCTGAAATGGGCGAGTTGTTTAAGGTAATTGCGTTTAGTAAAAACTTTGATGAGCCATTGATTGGTTTTAAAAGTGGCGATAAATCGCATACTTTATAAATACAAAAACTGGATTCTTCGCTACGCTCAGAATGACGAAAGTTAGCATAGCAATCTCATTCTGAGCGTAGCGAAGAATCCAGCTTTTAAAAGGCTTCAGTTATAATGCCAGCCATGACAGAAAACCAACATCCTGAAGATTTACAAGAAGATTTACAAAATGAACATATGCACCGTCGCATTCGCAGTTTTGTGTTGCGCCAAGGCCGCGTCACCAAAGGCCAAGAGCGCGCATTAGAAACGCAATGGCCACAGTATGGCGTAGAATATGGCTTGCGGAGCATCGATATAAACGCACTTTTTGGTAGAAATGACAGTAAAAAAATACTCGAAATTGGCTTTGGCATGGGTGAAACCACTGCCAAAATTGCGCAAACTTTGCCCGATTGTGATTTCCTCGCGGCCGAGGTGCACACGCCAGGCGTTGGCGCGCTGCTTAAGTTAATCGAGGAGCAAGCACTCACTAATATTCGCATTATTCAGCACGATGTGGTGGAAGTTTTGCAGAATATGATTGCGGATGCGAGCTTGGACGGCGTGCATATTTTCTTCCCTGACCCATGGCATAAAAAGCGCCACCATAAACGCAGATTAATTCAAGCCGAGTTTGTAAAATTACTGTGTAGCAAGCTTAAAACTGGCGCTTATATTCACGTGGCGACCGATTGGCAGGAATACGCGGAGTGGGTTTTAGAGGTTTTAAATGCTGAGCCGCAATTAAAAAATAGCGCAGAAGATTATGCTGAAAAACCTGTTTATAGGCCTTTAACGAAATTTGAGAATCGCGGTATTAAATTAGGCCACGGTGTATGGGATTTGGTTTTTACTCGTAATTAACGCTCGTCATTCTGGCTTAGGCCAGAGTCCAGACAGCATGAATACTAGCTTAGCTATATTTCAACAAACAACTATTCGTCAATGCCATTTGGCCTAGATTCTGGCCTAAGCCAGAATGACGGTTTATGCATTTGTGTCTTCACCTTTAAACAACCACGCACCAATAATTTTCTCCGCCTCTTCCACACCCAATTTTTTTGAGCTAGAAAACAGTTGCACAGTACAGCTTTCGCCCCAAGCTGCCAGCAACTCTTTACGCACTTTTGCGAGGGTTAAACCCGCTTCGCCACGCGATAATTTATCTGATTTGGTTAACAACACATGCACTGGTTTGCCGCTTGGGCAAAACCAATCCAGCATTTGTTTATCCAGCGGTTGCAGCGGATGGCGGCTATCCATCACCAATACCAAACCGCCTAAACTGGTACGCTCGCTTAAATAGCGCGCCAATACACTTTGCCAGTGCGCGCGCATGCTTTCGGGTACTTTTGCATAACCATAGCCAGGCAAATCAACCAAATGCCTATCATTTCCAAGCGTGAAGAAGTTAATCAGCTGCGTGCGGCCCGGCTGCTTGCTGACATAAGCGAGGCGGTTGTGGTTGGCCAGCGTGTTCAGTGCGCTAGATTTTCCTGCGTTAGAACGACCTGCAAAGGCGACTTCTATGCCCGAAGCAGGTGGCAAATCACGCAAATGGTGAGCGGAAATAAAAAAAGTGGCGTTTTGAAATAAGGGCATGTTGGATTGAGGCTTAAAGCGATAAGCCGTAAATGCTATCACGAACACGCCAATTTTGATAAAATATAAGGCTAATTAAATAGTTACGAAAGTTAAAGCATGTTTAAGCAAGTGAGTTTGGTTGCGCTAAGCGCATCATTTTTATTGGTATCTAGCGTATTTGCAGCAGAAAAAATGGAAGTAAGTGCGACTGAAAAAATCGTGCAAACTGTGTGTGCGGCTTGCCACGGCGCCGATGGCAACAGCGCGATTGCGCTCAACCCAAAATTAGCAGGTCAACATCCTGAATATTTAGTGAAACAACTGACTAATTTTAAAGAAGGCAAGCGTGCAAATGCAGTAATGGCGGGTATGGTAGCTAATTTATCGCCTGATGATATGCAAGGTTTGGCCAAGTATTTCGCAGCGCAAAAATTGACGCTAGGCAAAGCAAAAAGCAACGGTGTAGGTTCGTTGGGCGAAAAAATTTATCGTGGTGGCATCGCTGCAACTGGCGTGCCTGCTTGCGCTTCATGCCACGGCGCCAATGGAGCAGGTATTCCTAAACAGTTCCCACGCTTGGCAGGGCAACATGCAGATTACGCGTTGGCACAAATGCGCGCGTTTCGCTTAGGTGAGCGCGCCAATGCGCCGATGATGATGGTGATAGCCGCAAAAATGACTGATGCTGAGATGCAAGCAGTTTCGGATTACATGCAAGGTTTACGCTAGAAATTATTTAAAATAAGCGCCCTGCAATCCGCATGGATATTGGGCTGCAGGGCATGTAAAATAACTATTCAGAAACGCTTATTTAGCATTTGCAAGCGCCACCCTAAAGCACACCGCACCATTGACATTGCTAACCAAGTTTAAGCCGTAGCCCGCCTGTTTGGTATCTTGCGCAGCATGAAATAAACCAACGCCCAAGCCATTGGGCGACGCGATATGTTTTTTAAATAAATCGTTGGCAATGGCGCCATCCATGGCTTTGCCCGTGTCGGTCACATCAATATAGAAATTGTTATCTGCATCATCGTACATTTCTACTTTAATTAATGTATCAGGCTGATATTTGGTTTTCTCAAGCGCATTATTCAGCAAGTTATCCAGCACGCTATCTAGCACCTCGGCATTAATTTCTTGTTTGGGCAATTTGCTGGCAACAAATTCAATCCTATGCTGGTTGTGGCGCAGTTGCAAATTTTTCCACCAGCCAGACATTTTTTCGAGACGTTTTTTGTCTTCACCTGGTGCTTTAAGTTTATCTAAGGTCGCGGCGATGCGCAGATTGAGCACGGGCAATTGCTTGCGAATAAGCTGTAATAAGGCTTCATCATCTTTTTTATTGCCTTTCTCGGCAGCTGAAACCAAGGTGCCGACCGATTGCAAAATGTTTTTAATGTCGTGCGTGAGGCGGCTACCTGTCTCATAAAACGCTTGCATATAAGCATTTTGACGCAAAGCTTCTTCGCGGCGTTTGGCTTCGTAAAATTCACCCATAATTTGCGTCAGCAGCTTTACATGCACATACAGCGCAGGTGAAATTTGCCAGCGCGAATGCATCGTCATGTGAAAATCTTTAAAATTAAAGTTGGTGATATGTTGAGATGGTTCACCCAGTTTGCCTTGCGTTTCATCGGCTAGCCAAGAAACGCCAGACACCCAAGGCAGCGCAGTCATCTCGGTCATGGCCGCTTGAATAAAGCCATTGGGCGTAGATTCAATTTCACCTAAAGCTGCAATATTTTTCACCCATTTTTCAAACGGCATGCCAATACTTAGCAAATAACGCGACATTAAAAGCTCGATGCCTGAAAAGCGCGTGTTTGGTTTCCAAAAAAAGCTAAAAACAATCAAGCCAAAGGCCAAACCAAATATGGTCATAAACATCACTTGCACGTAATTTACTGAGTTTGATGAGCCAATTGCATAGCTAGCCAGCACTAAAATAAACGCCATTAGCATGAGTAATAGAGTATAGAAAAAATCTAATACAGGTGATTGATCAGTTTGGGGGGTTTGCGTGCTGATAAATAAAATAGCGAGGGGTAAGAGTGGTAACAGATAACGAATGACAAATTTTGCAGCTTCTAAATCTGCAGAAGTGCTAAGTAGCTTAGGCACCACCCACAGTAATAGCATGGCAAGCAGGTAGCTGGCCGCGAGTATGTGAATGACACGATTAGATTTGGTTTCATCTGAAAATATGCGCCCGCCTAACAGGCCAAATAAAATGCATATCCATATCGCTGCAAACCACCAATTCATGTATAAAAGCGCAATGGTGCCCACCCCAATAAATAGCGCAATGGCGGGTTTAGAGAGCTTTTCTGTGCCACGCCATACTGGCTGCCAGATTAGAAATAAGCCGTAGGTACACAAGAAAAATGTTTGTTGTAAGGTTTTATATTCCTCGCCCCAAATTAAAAAAGCATGCAAGCTTAATAGCATTAGCGCCAATATACGCTGGGAGTTGCTAGCTAATAATTGATTTATTTTAAAATAGTTAAACATAGGCTTTAGTGTGGCGTTGAATAAGGCTTAAGGATAATCTAAATAAGCAACTAAAAATAGTGTGTCAATATTTTGTCACAAACGACGAAATTTCATCAATTTTTTTTATGTTTTAGCCATCTAGTAGAGTGAAATACCGCTAGCGATAAGGCTCCGCTTGGTTGGCACGACATTTGCATGATTTTCATCAGGTGTGGGCAAATAAACAAAAAC
The DNA here is from genome assembly GCA_031417915.1 of Methylotenera sp. Classification (GTDB taxonomy): domain Bacteria; phylum Pseudomonadota; class Gammaproteobacteria; order Burkholderiales; family Methylophilaceae; genus Methylotenera_A. Next base: position 24,208 of record JANOWN010000028.1, on the reverse strand, counting down.
GTCACACATAATAATTGGTAAAGGATACCACAAATGAATAAACAAACAGGTTTTACCCTCATCGAATTAGCCATCGTTTTGGTGATTATTGGCTTGCTGCTAGGCGGCGTGTTGCGGGGGCAAGAGCTGATTAATAGTGCCAAAGTGAAGAACATGGCGCGCGATTTCCAAAATGTACAAGTATATATTTATGGCTATCAAGATAAATTTAAGGCTTTGCCAGGCGACGATGCCGCAGTGGCAACTCATGTAACTGGCGGCACGCTTGGGGCTACCGTGGCGAATAGAGGTAATGGCGTAATCAATGGTGCTTGGAATACTGCAACGAATGGTGATGAATCATGCGTGTTTTGGCAGCATGTTCGTCTAGCGGGTTTAGCCCCAGGACCTACTGCGGTTGATTGTGCTGCGGGCAATACCTACCAACCACGCAATGCTGATGGCGGTTTAATTGGTATCCAAAGTGTCGCTGGTTTTGCTAGCGTAACAGGGATGTCAGGCGCGTATGTAGTTTGCTCAGATGCAATTCTTGGCAAATTTGCCAAACAGCTAGATACTACGCTTGATGACGGTGTTGGCGATACTGGTTCTGTAAGGGTGCAGGTGGTTGGCGGAGCAGCTACAGCAGGCGTTGCTGCTGCTGCTGATGCTACCCCGCACATGGTTTGTATGGCTTTCTGAGCTTAAGTATCAAATACCAAAGCCCGCTTCGTGCGGGCTTTTTTGTTTTTAGCAAACCCGTTTTAGCTATTGCTTGTTGTGTGTTTTGATTTAGAATGAATACAAAATTTAAACGTAGCCCATAAGCAATTAAAATCGTATGACTCAAAATATCGTCGAAATTGACAATCTCTCGTTTGGCTACAAAGGCCGTATGTTGCATCAGGGCATCAATATGGTGTTTCCGCGCGGCAAAGTAGTAGCTATTATGGGTGGTAGCGGTAGCGGTAAAACCACCTTGTTGCGCCTTATCGGCGGGCAGATTAAGCCCAACAAAGGCGAAGTGCGTGTAGATGGTCAAGTGGTACACAAACAAAGCCGTGACGGCATTTATCAATTACGCCGCAAAATGGGCATGTTGTTTCAGCATGGTGCGCTGTTTACCGATTTATCGGTGTACGAAAATGTCGCCTTCCCCATGCGCGAGCATACCGATTTACCTGAAAGCATGATTCACGATTTAGTGTTGTTGAAATTGCATGCAGTTGGTTTGCGCGGTGCGCATAGGCTGATGCCGGCTGAGCTTTCTGGCGGTATGCAAAAACGCGTTTCCTTGGCTAGGGCGATTGCGCTCGATCCCGATATTATTTTGTATGATGAGCCATTTGCGGGGCTAGACCCTATTTCGATGGGCGTGATTTGCGATTTAATTCGCACCTTAAATGATGCACTGGGGGCGACTTCCATCATCGTAACGCACGATGTGCAAGAAACTTTTAGTTTTGCCGATTATATTTATTTTGTAGCTAACGGTGTAGTGGCAGCTGAAGGCACGCCAGACGATTTGCGCAAATCTAGCCTGCCGTTTGTGCATCAATTTGTGTATGGCGAAAAAGATGGCCCAGTGCCGTTTCATTACGCGGCAGGCGATTACAAACAAGATTTGCTGGGTGTTGAAGATAGCAAGCGTCCAGAGAATAAAAGGCGCGCAGCATGATAGTGCGCTCTCGCCTTCGCCCTTTGCGTAATATTGGTCATCGCTTTACTAAGCGTATTTGGCGCTTAGGTGCAGGCGCAAGGTTATTTTGGCTAACGCTGATTTCGTCTGGCGAAAGTTTGCGTAGGCCAAGGTTGGTGGTGCGCGAGGTGTATTTCACGGGCGTGATGTCGCTCATTATTATTATCGTTTCTGCATTTTTTGTGGGCATGGTGTTGGCGCTGCAAGGCTATAATACGCTGCAAAAATATGGCTCATCAGAGGCCATTGGCGTGCTCGTGGCGCTAGCGCTGGTGCGCGAGCTAGGGCCTGTTGTCACCGCTTTGTTATTTGCGGGTCGCGCTGGCACGGCAATTACCGCAGAAATTGGCTTAATGAAGGCAACAGAGCAATTGTCCGCCATGGAAATGATGGCAGTTAGCCCGATTGCACGTGTGATAGCACCAAGATTTTGGGCGGGTGTGATTGCCATGCCAGTGTTAGCTGCATTGTTTTCAATGGTCGGTATTTTGGGCGGTTATTTGGTGGCAGTGCCCTTAATTGGCGTAGATGCGGGCGCGTTTTGGTCACAAATGCAGGCTAATGTGGATTGGCGCTTGGATATTGTCAACGGCGTGATTAAAAGCGTGGTATTTGGAGTGGCTTGCACCATGATTGCGCTATTTGAAGGTTACGATGCGCCGCCCACGGCAGAAGGTGTGAGTAGCGCCACTACAAGAACAGTAGTGACTTCATCGCTAGTGGTGTTAGGCCTAGATTTTGTATTAACCTCATTTATGATTAGCATATAAGCGTTTAGGAGTAGGCAATGGAAAGAACAACGATAGATTTATGGGTAGGTATTTTTGTGGCGCTAGGCGTAGCTGCCTTGCTAGGTTTGGCCATGAAAGTGGGTAATTTAACCACCAGCAATATAGGCCCAACCTACACTGTGACTGCAAACTTTGAAAATATTGGCGGTTTAAAACCACGCGCACCAGTAAAAAGCGCAGGTGTGGTGGTGGGTCGCGTTAGCGACATCATCTTTGATCCTGCAACTTTTGAGGCGGTGGTGAGTCTGAACGTCGATAAACGTTATAATTTTCCTAAAGACACTTTTGCCAATATTTATACTGCCGGCTTGCTGGGCGAGCAATATATTGGTTTAGAAGCTGGCGGCGATGAGGTAATGTTAAAAAGTGGTGATAAAATTACACAAACGCAAGATGCGGTGGTGTTAGAAAAAATGATTAGCCAGTTTTTGTATAATAAAGCGTCAGAAGCGCCAAAAGAAGAGACGGTTGCTGCGCCCGCATCAACCAAAAGCGAGGGTGATGCGTTAGGTTCAAACCCACTAGATGACATGACTAAACCTGTGGCGCCGTAAAATATACATAAAAATAAGACTTAGTTTAAAAAGGATTTAAAAATGATGAAAAAACTATTAATTGCGCTTCAATTATTTATTACGCTGGGTTTGCTAAGTTTTAGTGCTTCTAGCTTCGCGATTGAAGGCCCAGATGAGCTGGTAAAACGCACGGCAGAAGACGTTTTAGCAGCAGTGAAAAGTGATAAAGACATTCAGGCGGGCGATCAAGAAAAAATATTTGCCTTGGCAGAAGAGAAAATTGTACCAAACTTTAACTTTGATAAAGTTTCGCGCATGGTGCTTGGCAAAAATTGGACGAAGGCGACACCAGAACAAAAAACGGCTTTTCAAGCCGAGTTTCGCACTTTACTGATTCGCACTTACGCGACTGCACTATCAAAATACAAAAATCAAACTATTGAATATAAACCTTTGCGGCTTGCTAGCGCGTCTAATGTTGCTTCGGTTAAAACGCAAATCATTCAGCCTGGCGGTCAGCCCATTGCTGTGGATTACTCGTTAGAAAAGCAAGCAGACACTTGGAAAGTTTTCGATATTGTGATTGAAGGCGTGAGCTTGGTGACCAATTATCGCGGCCAGTTTGCGCAAGAAATTCGCCAAAATGGCATGGATAGTTTGATTAAAAAATTATCCGATAAAAATAAAGCTGCACAAGCCAAGCTTGAGCAAATTAAAGCTGCAAAAGCTAAAGCCGCGCAAGAGAACGCGACGGCTTCAAACCAAACTAACCCTTGAAACTAAGCCATGATCCAAATTGCACAAATTAATGATCGCTGGAGCGTCAATGGCGATGTTATTATTGGCAGCGTAGCTTTAATTTTAGAAGCAAGTAAATCCTTATCTATTGCGCAAAATACCACCATTGATTTTGCAAATGTAACGGATATTGATACATCAACCATTAGCTTGATTTTAGAGTGGAAGCGCCGCGCGCAACAAGAAAATCAGCCATTAAAATTTGTGAATTTACCTGCAAATTTAATCAGCCTAACGCAATTATACGGCGTGGCAGAGCTGATTAATTAATACAATTATTTGGCACAAATTAATTTCTGGCTGTTTAATTTGCTGGTTCTTTAATTTGACACTATAAACCCCATCTAAACGGTGGGGTTTCGTTTTTGTATATTATATTTTTGTAGATTACTAATTGAATCGAGTCATTTTTGACAGTTCCAGCAATAAAAATTGAGCAAGTCCACAAGCGCTTTGGCGACTTGCATGCGCTAAAAGGCATCGATTTAACGATTGAGCAAGGCGAGTTTTTTGCGCTACTTGGCCCCAACGGCGCGGGTAAATCCACGCTCATTAATATCATGGCGGGTTTGCTAAAGCCCACGCAAGGTAAAATTTCGGTGATGGGACACGACACGGTCAATGATTATCAAGCCGCGCGCATGGCGCTAGGTGTAGTGCCGCAGGAATTAGTGTTTGATCCATTTTTTAATGTGCGCGAAATGCTGCGTTTTCAGGCGGGTTATTTTGGACGCGGTCGCGAGAACGACGCTTGGGTGGACGAAGTCATTGAAAGTTTAGATTTAACTGACAAAGCGCATACCAATATGCGCAAGCTTTCTGGCGGTATGAAACGGCGCGCTTTAATCGCGCAAGCGCTCGCGCACAAGCCACCAGTGATTGTGTTAGATGAGCCTACCGCAGGTGTGGATGTTGAGTTGCGGCAGGTGTTGTGGGGCTTTATTAAAAAGTTGAATGCCGAAGGCCACACCATTATTTTAACGACGCATTATCTCGAAGAAGCTGAAGCCTTGTGCGAACGCGTGGCGATGATGAAAAATGGTGAAATTGTCGCGCTGGATACCACGGCCAATTTGTTGGCGAATTTGGCAGGTAAAAATTTGCGCCTTAAACTTGGCAAAGTGGCGCTACCTACCGCCTTATTGCCTATGCTAAAAAGCGGCGAAAATGGCGTTTATACGCTGGTACTCAACGAACTTAATCAAATGGAATTTGCCTTGAGCGAGCTGCGCAAAGCCAAGATAAATATTGAAGATATGCAGTTATTCGAAGCCGATTTAGAAGATGTATTTATGTCATTAGTGGGCAGTAAATGAGCTTAATTAATCAAAAAAACAGTCGGCCTGCAACCCGCATGGATATTGGCTCATGGCGTGGTGCTTACACGCTTTTTAAAAAGGAAATTTTACGCTTTTGGCGTGTGGCTTTCCAAACCGTTGCTTCACCAGTGCTCACGGCGCTGTTGTATTTGCTGATATTTTCGCACGTGCTCGAAGGCCATGTGCAAGTGTATAAAGGCGTGCCTTATACGGCGTTTTTAATTCCAGGTTTGATTATGATGTCGCTGTTGCAAAACGCTTTTGCAAACAGCTCATCCAGCCTCATTCAATCTAAAGTCATGGGCAATATTATTTTTGTTTTGCTCACACCGCTTACTTATTTGCAGTTTTTCTGCGCGTTTTTAGCTGCTTCGATTGTGCGCGGATTAATGGTGGGTTTGGCGATTTATTTTGTGGCGATTTGGTTTGTCGATTTACCTATTGTGCATCCGCTTTGGATATTTGCATTCGCATTTTTAGGCAGCGCACTGTTGGGCACATTCGGCATCATTGCTGGCATTTGGGCAGATAAATTTGACCAAATGGCAGCGTTTCAAAACTTTGTGATTATGCCGCTGACATTTTTATCGGGCGTGTTTTATTCCATTCACTCGCTGCCACCGTTTTGGCAAACCGTCTCGCATTTCAACCCATTTTTCTACATGATTGATGGTTTTAGATACGGCTTTTTTGGCAAAGGCGATATCTCACCGTGGATAAGCATTAGCGTCGTCATTGCATTTTTACTCGGGTTAGCATGGTTGGCGCTAAAAATGTTAAAATCTGGCTACAAGTTACGTGGTTAAAATTTTGTCATTGCGGGCTTGACCCGCAATCTAGTAAAAAAACGAGATTCTGACTTGCGTCAGAATGACAGCAAAGATAAGGGTAAGAGTTTTGTTAAGCGCCAAGCAGTTAGAAAATTACATCACACAAAGTTTGGCTTGCGATTACATCAAGGTTTTGGGCGATGACGGCACGCATTTTGAGGCGGTAGTAGTTAGCCCAGCATTTGAAGGTAAGTCGATGGTGCAGCAGCATCAGTTGGTTTACGGTGCGCTTGGTGACCGCATGCGAGCTGAGATTCACGCGCTTTCAATGAAAACATACACGCCGCAAAAATGGCAAGAATTAAGTAAATAGGAAACTAAAATGGACGCACAAGCAGCAATTAAACAAACAGTCACCAGTAATGATGTGGTGCTTTACATGAAAGGCAACCCAAAATTTCCACAATGTGGTTTTTCTAACATGGCAACGCAAATTTTGGATGCCTGCAACGCCAAATATATCAGCGTTGATGTGTTGCAAGACCAAGAAATTCGCGAGGGCATCAAGCAATATGCCAGCTGGCCGACCATTCCGCAGTTGTATGTGAAGGGCGAATTTGTTGGCGGCTCAGATATTATGCGCGCCATGTACGAAAGTGGTGAGTTGCAAACTCTCTTGGCTAGTACTTAGGATTGGATAAATAGCTTTTGGAAAAATTAATCATCCAAGGCGGCTTTGCGCTTAATGGCGAAGTCACTGTTTCTGGCGCAAAAAATGCCGCATTGCCTATTTTGTGCGCATCGCTTTTGGCTGAAACCCCGCTTAAATTAAGCGCGGTAGCTGCACTAAAAGATATTGATACGACAATAAAATTGTTGGGCATTATGGGTGTAAAAATCATCCGCGATGGTAGCAACGTGAGTTTAGATGCATCGGACGTGCAATCATTTGAAGCGACCTACGAAATGGTGAAAACCATGCGTGCGTCTATTTTGGTGCTAGGCCCTTTGTTGGCACGCTTCGGCACAGCGCGTGTTTCATTGCCTGGCGGTTGCGCTATTGGCTCGCGACCAGTTGATTTGCACATTAAAGGCTTGCAAGCCATGGGCGCAGCGATACACATTACGCACGGCTATATTCAAGCCAGCACGCTGCATTTGCCTAATCGGCGTTTGCAGGGCGCGCGCTATTATATGGATATTGTCACCGTGACAGGCACTGAAAACTTGATGATGGCGGCAGCATTGGCCGAGGGAAAAACCGTTTTAGAAAACGCCGCAAAAGAGCCAGAAGTAGTAGATTTAGCTGAATGTTTGATTAAAATGGGTGCAAATATTACAGGCGCTGGCACGGATGTAATTACGATTGTTGGCGTGGAAAAGTTAAATGGCGCAAATCATAATATTGTGTGCGATCGCATTGAGGCTGGCACTTACATGGTGGCCGCCGCAATGACAGGCGGCGAAGTGAAGCTGCATAATGCCCGCGCCGATTTGCTAGATGCGGTGATTGAAAAATTGCGTGATGCAGGCGCAGAAGTTAAAGTAAGTAAAGTTGAAAACACCATTACCGTAAAAAGTAATGGCAAATTGAAGGCGGTGAATATTCGCACTGCGCCGCATCCAGCTTTCCCTACCGATATGCAGGCGCAATTTATGGCGCTCAATAGTGTTGCAGAAGGCGTAGCAAAAGTGACTGAGACCATATTCGAGAATCGTTTTATGCACGTACAAGAAATGCAGCGCCTAGGTGCTGATATTAGCATTGACGGCAATACAGCTTTGGTAAAAGGCGTAGAATTTTTAGATGGCGCAACCGTGATGGCGACCGATTTACGCGCCTCGGCAAGTTTGGTTTTAGCGGGATTAGTGGCACGCGGTGAAACCGTGATTGAGCGGATTTATCACCTCGACCGCGGCTATGAGCATTTGGAAGAAAAATTAACGAAATTGGGCGCAAAGGTGCGCAGAACTAACTAACATTTATGATAACGATTGCACTCTCAAAAGGCAGAATATTTGAAGAGACCACGCCGTTACTGGCGGCGGCGGGTATTCGTGCGTTAGAAGACCCTGAGTCTTCGCGCAAGCTTATTTTGCCGACCAATCGCGACGATGTGCGCCTAATTATTGTGCGTGCGACCGACGTGCCAACCTATGTGCAATATGGCGCGGCCGATATTGGCATTGCGGGCAAAGACGTGCTGGATGAACACGGCGGTGAAGGCTTGTATCAGCCCTTAGATTTAAATATCGCCAAGTGCAAAATGATGGTGGCGGTGCGTGAGGGGTTTGACTATGAAGCTTCGATTCGTAAGGGTGCGCGGCTAAAAGTCGTCACTAAATACGTGAAAGTTGCGCGCGAGCACTTTGCCGCCAAGGGCATGCATGTTGATTTGATTAAGCTGTATGGCAGCATGGAGCTTGGGCCGTTGGTTGGCCTTGCGGATGCGATTGTGGATTTGGTGAGTACAGGTGGTACGCTACGCGCCAATAATCTCAAAGCCGTGGAAGAAATTGGCGATATCAGCTCGCGTTTGATTGTGAACCAAGCCTCGTTAAAACTCAATCGTGCGAAATTGCAGCCGATTTTGGATGCTTTTGCTAAAGCCATTAAATAATGGAAATTCGTCGTTTATCCACTGCACAGGCAGATTTTGACGCACAATTAAAAGCGCTGCTGGCGTTTGAAACCGCGCAAGATGACAGCGTGGACGTGGTTGTTGCGGGAATTTTAAAAGACGTAAAAACGCGTGGTGATGCCGCAGTACTGGAATACACCAACCGTTTTGATAAAACCAACGCCACCAATTTGGCCGATTTAGAGATTAAAAAAGCCGAATTAAAAGCTGCATTAGATAGCCTGCAAGCCAATAACCGCGCGGCTCTACAGGCAGCGGCTGATAGAATTAAAAACTATCACGAAAAACAAATAAGTAACTCATGGAGCTACACCGAGGCAGACAGCACCATGCTTGGTCAGCAAATTACCGCGCTCGACCGCGTCGGTCTTTATGTGCCAGGTGGCAAAGCGGCGTATCCTTCCAGTGTTTTGATGAACGCAATTCCCGCAAAAGTGGCTGGCGTGGGCGAACTCATTATGGTCGTCCCTACGCCGAATGGCGAGCGAAATCAGCTGGTTTTAGCTGCGGCGGCGATTGCGGGTGTTGATCGCGTATTTTGCATCGGTGGCGCACAGGCCGTGGCTGCGCTGGCGTACGGTACAGAAACGATTCCACAAGTGGATAAAATCACCGGCCCAGGCAATGCCTACGTGGCGGCCGCCAAGCGCCGTGTGTTTGGCGTGGTGGGTATTGATATGGTGGCAGGGCCATCGGAAATTTTGGTGATTTGCGATGGCAAAACTGACCCCGATTGGATTGCCATGGATTTGTTCAGTCAAGCGGAACATGACGAATTGGCGCAAGCGATTTTGCTGTCGCCCGATGCAGCATTTTTGGACGCGGTAGAAAAAAGCATGCAAAAGTTGCTAGAAACCTTACCGCGTAAAGATATTGTGAATACCTCGATTACCAATCGTGGCGCGCTGATAAAGGTGAAAGATTTGAATGAAGCCATTGAAATCTGCAATTACATCGCGCCTGAGCATTTGGAGCTTTCAGTCGAAAATCCGTTAGAAATGTCTAAAAAAATCAAACACGCGGGTGCGATTTTTATGGGTCGCGATACTTGCGAAGCGCTTGGCGACTACTGTGCAGGGCCAAATCACGTGTTGCCAACTTCGCGTACCGCTAGATTCTCAAGCCCTTTGGGTGTTTATGATTTTCAAAAACGCACCAGTTTGATTATGGTGTCGTCAGAAGGCGCGCAAACGCTAGGCAAAATCGCCTCAACTTTAGCCAATGGCGAAGGTTTGCAAGCGCACGCAAAATCTGCGGAATACCGGTTGAAATAAGGTGAGTAAGTTTTGGAGCGACGTTGTAAGCAAGCTAACGCCTTACGTGCCTGGCGAGCAGCCAAAGTTGGAAAATCTTGTTAAGCTCAATACGAATGAAAATCCCTATGGCCCTAGCGACCAAGTAATACGAGCCTTGCAAGCCGTTGCTAACGACAGTTTGCGACTTTATCCAGATCCGAATTCGGATAAATTAAAAGCCGCAATCGCTGACAATTATAGCTTGCAGGCTAATCAAGTTTTTGTCGGCAACGGCTCTGACGAAGTGCTGGCGCACGTATTTCTGGCGCTGCTCAAACATAGCCGCCCGCTACTTTTTCCTGATATTAGCTACAGTTTTTACCCCGTGTATTGCGGCTTGTATAACATTGAATTTGAGCAAATTTCGCTCAATGAAAACTTTGAAATTGATGTAAATGATTACGATAGACCAAATGGCGGTATTATCTTCCCTAACCCCAATGCACCAACTGGCGTGCCCTTAGCGCTTTCTGAAATTGAAAAACTGCTCAAAATCAACACAGAGTCTGTCGTTGTCATAGATGAAGCATATGTGGATTTCGGTACAGAATCTGCGGTGAAACTCATCAATACTTATCCGAATTTATTGGTGACGCAGACGCTGTCAAAAGCGCGCTCCTTAGCAGGTTTGCGCGTGGGTTATGCGTTGGGTCAAAAGGATTTAATCGAAGCCTTGATTCGCGTGAAAGACAGTTTCAATTCGTATCCGATTGATCGTTTTGCCGAGGCTGGCGCGATTGCAGCGATGCAAGATAAAGCTTATTTTGAGCAAACGCGACAAAAAGTAATGACCTCGAGAGCCGCTCTGGTATTGGCTCTGAGGGCAATGGATTTTGAAGTTTTGCCATCTGGCGCAAATTTTATTTTTGCTAAACATAAAACGCGCGACGGCGAAGAACTTACCGAAAAACTGCGTGAGAAAAATATCATCATTCGGCATTTTAAAAAACCTACTCGCATTGCACCATATTTGCGTATTACGATTGGCACAGAGCCACAAAATAAGCAGCTTATAGCCGCGCTCACAACTATTTTGAATATTTAAGTAGCCGTGTTTTTAACGAATTGTTACTAAATTGTTGAAACGAATCGCAAATTGCGGTTATTATGTGCGAACGTACAAAATATCATATTAATATTTTGTAAAAAATCATTTAAATTAACCGCAAAATATTCAATTTTTAATTGAATATTAACGAGTTCGGAGGAGTAAGCACCATGGCACAAACCCAAATGGCACTAGATTCACTAGATTTTGATGGAACTGTAGCTTTAGCTACTAAAGTAGCACCACACGTAGATATCTTGGAAATTGGTACACCATGCATTAAGCATAACGGTATCGAAATGTTGAAAACATTACGTGCTAAATTCCCAAACAACAAAATTTTAGTTGATTTGAAAACAATGGATGCAGGCTATTATGAAGCTGAGCCATTCTATAAAGCTGGTGCAGACATTTGCACGGTATTAGGCTGTGCTGATATTGGCACCATCAAAGGCATTATCGATGTAGCTAACAAATACGGCAAAATGGCGCAAGTGGATTTGATTAACGTAAATGACAAAAAAGCCCGCACATTAGAAGTAGTTAAATTGGGCGCACACATCATTGGCGTGCACACTGGCTTAGATCAACAAGCTGCTGGCCAAACACCATTTGCTGATTTGGCGATGGTTACTGCCTTAAATACTGGGGTTAAAGTTTCTGTAGCTGGCGGGGTAAAAGCGGCAACCGTGCGTCAAGTTGTGGATGCAGGTGCTGATATTGTGGTTGCAGGCGCAGCGATTTACGGCGCAGCAGACCCAGCAGCTTCAGCAGCAGAAATTACAGGTTTAGCGCGTGCGGGCAATGCAAGTGCTGGCGGTATGGGCAAATGGTTGCCATGGGCTTTAATCGCAGGTGCGGTATTGCTTGGTTTGTACTTGCTTAAAGGTGGCAATTCAACTGAAGAAATGCCAGCGGCGGCTGATGCAGCGGTTGAGCAAGTTGAGGGCGCAGCTGCAGAAGGAGCAGCAGCTGTTGAAGGCGCAGCAGCAGAAGGTGTAGCAGCGGTTGAAGGCGCTGCGGTTGAGGCAAAAGATGCTGTAGAAGCAGCTAAAGATGCAGCAGCAGAAATGGCGCCAGCAGCAGAAGCGCCAACTGACAATGGTTTAGTCGGTGCGGCAAAAGATGCAGCAGGCCAAGCAGCAAAATAATTTTAGAGTTAATTTTGCAGTAAATTAAAAAAGCCGACTTAAAAGTCGGCTTTTTTATTTCGCATTATTTTGGATAAACAATAAAGTGCGCGCGTGGCTTAGTTTAGGTTAAAATGTTGCTAAATTACTCATTATCAATTAGTTAACTAAATTAATTCAAAGCCCATGCGCAAAGCAGAAGTCACCCGCAATACTCTAGAAACGCAAATAACTGTCGCGATTAATATCGATGGGACAGGTCAATCTCAATTTACTACAGGCTTAGGTTTTCTTGATCACATGCTCGATCAAGTGGCCCGTCACGGCATGATGGATATTAGCGTGCAGGCCAAAGGCGATTTACATATCGATGCGCATCACACGGTAGAAGACATCGGCATTACACTCGGTCAGGCTTTCATCAAAGCTATTGGTGATAAAAAAGGTATTAATCGTTATGGTCACGCTTATGTGCCACTAGACGAGGCCTTAAGCCGTGTGGTGCTTGATTTATCTGGCCGCCCAGGTTTGGAATTCAATTGCGAATTTACGCGTGCGGCGATTGGTGAATTTGATGTGGATTTAGTGCACGAGTTTTTTCAAGGCTTTGTAAATCACGCTAATGTGACTTTGCACATCGATAACTTAAAAGGTCACAACTCGCATCATCAATCAGAGACCATATTTAAAGCTTTTGGCCGCGCCTTGCGCATGGCCGTGACGCATGACGAACGTATGTCAGGCATTATGCCATCTACTAAAGGCACTCTTTAAACGCAACTTAAGTTTTTATGCAAAAAGTAGATATTGCGGTGGTAGATTACGGCATGGGCAATTTGCGCTCAGTGTCTAAAGCGGTTGAGCACGTTGCAAGCGGAAAATCTGTAGTGATTACCAGCGATCCAGAAGTGATTCAGAATGCTGAGCGCGTGGTGTTTCCAGGCCAAGGCGCCATGCCAGACTGCATGCGCGAGCTGGACGCGCGTAACTTGCGAACAGCGATTATTGATGCGGCAAAAAATAAACCTTTTTTAGGCATTTGCATTGGTATGCAGCTACTATTTGATCATTCTGAAGAAGGTGACACGACTGGTTTAGGTTTGTTTAAAGGCAATGTGGTGCGCTTTGCAGAAAAGCTGGTGGATGAAAATGGCGATAAACTAAAAGTGCCACACATGGGCTGGAATCAGGTTTATCAAGTAAAATCGCATCCCTTATGGGCGAATATTCAAGAAGCAACGCGGTTTTACCATGTGCACAGTTACTATGCCGCGCCGCAAGATAGCGCGGTTACAGCAGGTGAGACTGCCTACCCAAACTCCTTTACAAGCGCGATTGCGCGCGATAACATTTTCGCAACACAATTTCACGTAGAAAAAAGTGCACAAGCTGGCTTGCAATTACTGCGCAATTTTGTAAACTGGAAGCCTTGAATACTTTAAGCTCACTTGTAAACTCATTTGTATTTCAACCATCATTAATCTCACTTAATAAAAATCATGCTTATCATTCCTGCAATTGATCTCAAAGACGGCCATTGTGTACGCCTAAAACAAGGTTTAATGGAAGAATCCACCGTATTCTCAGAAGACCCAGGCGCGATGGCGCGACATTGGGTTGATCAAGGCGGAAAACGACTGCATTTGGTGGATTTAAACGGTGCATTTGCGGGCAAGCCAGTGAATGCAGCAGCCATTAAGTCGATTGTGGCTGCTTGCAAAGGTGAAATCCCGATTCAACTCGGTGGCGGCATTCGAGATTTAGAAACCATCGAGCGTTATTTGGATAATGGCATTGATTACGTGATTATTGGCACCGCCGCCGTGAAAACGCCAGGCTTTTTGCACGAGGCCTGCTATGCTTTTCCAGGTCAAATCATGGTTGGGCTAGATGCCAAAGAAGGCAAAGTGGCGATTGATGGCTGGAGTAAATTGACTGGTCACGACGTGATTGATCTCGCCAAAAAATTTGAAGATTATGGCGTAAATGCGATTGTTTATACCGATATTGGTCGCGATGGCATGCTCACTGGCGTCAATATTGAAGCGACGGTGGCCTTGGCGCAAGCGCTAACGATTCCTGTGATTGCTTCGGGCGGATTAACCGATTTAGAGGATGTAAAAAAACTGTGCGAAGTGGCGCACGAGGGGATTATTGGCGCCATTACTGGCCGTGCGATTTACGAAGGTACGATTGATTTTGCTGCTGCTCAAAAACTGGCCAACGAACTAAGTTAATGGACTTATCTTAAATGGGATTGGCTAAACGCATCATTCCGTGCCTAGATGTCACCGATGGCCGCGTGGTAAAAGGGGTTAACTTTTTAGAGCTGCGCGATGCAGGCGACCCTGTTGAAATCGCCAAACGTTATGATGACCAAGGCGCTGACGAGCTCACGTTTTTAGACATAACTGCCAGTTCTGACAATCGTGGTTTGTTGTTGCATATCATTGAAGAAGTTGCCAGCCAAGTGTTTATCCCACTTACCGTAGGTGGTGGTGTGCGCGAGGTGGAAGATGTGCGCCGCCTATTAAACGCTGGTGCCGATAAAGTCAGCATTAACACTACCGCAGTGCTGAACCCTAACATGGTACGCGATGCCGCTGCACGTTTTGGTTCGCAATGTATTGTGGTCGCTATTGATGCCAAAAAAGTAGATAATCAGCCTTATGAATGGGAAGTATTTACTCACGGTGGGCGCAAGCCAACGGGTTTGGATGCAGTAAAATGGGCAGAATATATGGTGAGCCTTGGCGCGGGTGAATTGCTGGTAACCAGCATGGATAGAGATGGCACCAAGATTGGTTTTAACAATCCACTGAATAAAGCCATTAGCGATGCCGTAGAAGTGCCAATAATCGCCAGTGGAGGTGTGGGTAATTTGCAGCATTTGGTCGATGGCGTAAAGCTTGGCGGTGCAGATGCAGTGCTGGCGGCGAGCATATTTCACTATGGCGAATATACCGTGCAGCAGGCTAAAGCCTATATGGCTGAACGAGGTATTGAGGTAAGGTTATGAGCTGGCTCGACGAAATAAATTGGGATTCAGATGGCTTGGTACCAGTGATTGCACAAGACCATAAAACTGGAAAAGTGCTGATGTTTGCTTGGATGAACCGCGAAGCTTTGCAGCTCACCAACGACACTAGGCAAGCGGTGTATTGGTCGCGTAGCCGCAACAAATTATGGCGCAAGGGCGAGGAATCTGGACATACACAAAAAGTGCATGAAATCCGCGTAGATTGCGATGAAGACGTGATTTTGCTAAATGTTGAGCAAGTCGGTGGCATTGCCTGCCACACTGGGCGCGGCAGTTGTTTTTTTAAAAAGCTTGAAAATAGCCAATGGAAAATTGACCAGTCCGTGATTAAGAATCCTGAAGATATTTATAAACCTATAGCCTAAGCAAATAATGAGTGATGTTTTAAATCGATTAGCAGACTTATTGGAGCAGCGCAAAAGCGCTGATCCAGCTTCGTCTTACGTGGCGAAATTGTACGCCAAGGGCATGGATTCGATACTTAAAAAAGTCGGCGAAGAAGCAACAGAAACGGTGCTGGCAGCCAAAGGTGGCAACAAAGATGAGATTGTTTATGAAACGGCCGATTTATGGTTTCATACGCTCATTATGCTCGCTCAGGCAGGCTTAAAGCCGCAAGACGTGTTGGATGAATTGGCTCGGCGCGAAGGATTGTCGGGCATTGTAGAGAAAGAGAATCGTAGCAAATGAGCGCAGACTGCATTTTTTGTAAGATTATTAGTGGCGCAATTCCAGCAAAAAAAATCTATGAAGATACGGATTTTATTGCCTTTCATGACATCAAACCAATGGCAAAAATGCATTTTTTAATTGTGCCAAAATTGCACGTAGAAACGCTGAAAGATTGCGATGAAGCGCATCAGACTTTGTTAGGAAAAGCCTTGTTATTAGCACCAAAATTGGCAGCAGAACAAGGTTTAAAAGGCTTTAAAACGTTGATAAATACGGGTCGTGAAGGCGGACAAGAAGTGTTTCATTTACACTTGCACGTGTTTGGCGGCGGCACGGTTACTTAACTTTTGGCTTTAATTTTAGGAGAGCATCATGGGTTCATTTAGTTTATGGCATTGGTTAATTGTATTATTGATTGTGGTGCTGATATTTGGCACCAAAAAATTACGCAATATTGGTAGCGATGTTGGCGGCGCAGTGAATGAGTTTAAAAAAGCCATGAATGATGGCAAGGTTGAAGATGCTGCAGAAAAAACGGGCACGACGATTGAAGGCGAAGTAACTAGCAAGACTAAAGAAAAAGTTTAAGTAAAAAAGTGTTTGACGTTTCTTTTTCGGAGCTACTGGTTATTGCCGTTGTGGCTTTGCTGGTGATTGGTCCAGAAAAATTGCCAAAAGTGGCGCGTACTGTGGGCGCGTTTACTGGTCGCATGCAGCGCTATATGGCGCAGGTGAAAGAAGAAGTGAATCGCGAAGTGCGATTTGAAGAGTTGCAAAAGCTTCAAAGTGAAATTAAACAGTCTGTAGAGCAAGAAAAAGATGCGCTGCAGACCAGTATCCATGCGCCTTCTAGACCAGTTAAAATAGAAAAATCCAAACCAAAAAAACGCGTTAAGGCAAAAGTTGATGACGCCAACTGAGTCATTTATTTCGCACTTAATTGAGCTGCGAGGCCGATTGTTAAAAATTGTGCTGGGCTTTATATTGGTTTTTTTCGCACTATTTCCGTTTGCCAATAAAATTTACGCGCTGCTTGCCGCGCCCATGCTGGCTAAGCTGCCTGCAGGCGGTCAGATGATTGCTACAGCAGTGACCACGCCGTTTTTTGTACCGATGAAAGTGGCGATGATGGCCGCATTTGTGATTTCTCTACCGCTCACTTTGTATCAAATTTGGGCATTTGTGGCGCCAGGGCTTTATCCTCAAGAGAAAAAGCTCATGGTGCCAGTAATTGTTTCTAGTTTTATTTTGTTCCTAATCGGTATGGCGTTTGCCTATTTTGCAGTGTTTCCCACTGTATTTGGTTTTATTGTCAGTAGCGCGCCAGCAGGCGTGGCGGTGATGACGGATATTTCGCAATATCTCGATTTTGTGATGACGCTATTTATGGCGTTTGGCTTAGCGTTTGAGGTGCCAATTGTCGTCGTACTCATCGCGCGTTTTGGCTGGGTGACCATTACGCAATTGAAAGAAGCGCGCAGTTACGTGATTGTAGGCGCGTTTGTGATTGGTGCGATTTTTACGCCGCCCGATATTATCTCGCAGTTTATGTTGGCAGTGCCGTTGTGGTTGTTATACGAGGCGGGCATTGTGGTGGCGCAGCTGACTAACCCAAAAGCGCAAAAAGAAAACTCGATTAAAGCTTAAAAATAACCAGCCTGCAGACCAATATCCATGCGGGTTTCGCATTCGACTTAGTACTTTAGCACTTGGCGAGAATGGTGATGCCAAGAACTGGTACAGAGCATGTTTTTTAAAAAATAATTTAACTGAATTTATTCTTTATTTTGTGCTTTCACGGGTTTGGGTCGCTTACCAACGGTGACGTTGACCTTGATTTCTTTTTCCGCTCTGGCGATTGTCAGCACCGCTTTTTCGTTGGGTTTCAGCACCGCAATTAAATTGAGCATGCTGCTGCTATCAGAAATTTCTTTATCATTAATCGCCAGTAACACGTCACCAGATTTTAGGCCTGCCAAAGCCGCCGGGCTGTTTTGCAACACGCCAGCAATCAGCGAGCCTTGTGGTTTGCTGAGTTTGAACGATTCAGCCAATTCGGGCGTAATATCTTGTGCTTCTATGCCTATCCAGCCGCGCGTGACGCTGCCGTCCACCGCAATTTGTTCCATGACATGTTTGGCGATATTGGCGGGAATCGCAAAACCGATGCCCATGCTGCCGCCGCTGCGAGAATAAATGGCGCTATTCACGCCAACCAAGTTGCCATCTGCGTCGATTAAAGCGCCACCAGAGTTGCCAGGGTTAATTGAGGCATCGGTTTGAATAAAGTTTTCGTAAGTATTAATGCCTAAATGGTTGCGCCCAAGCGCGCTAACAATGCCTTGAGTGACAGTTTGGCCGACGCCAAAAGGGTTGCCAATCGCTAATACCACGTCGCCTACACTGAGTTTTTCGTTAGCGGCAAAGGTAATTGCAGGTAAATTTTCCGCTTCTACTTTTAGCACCGCCAAGTCAGTATCGGGGTCGGTGCCGACCACTTTGGCCGCGAGTTTTCTGCCATCTGCCAGCGCGACTTCAATTTCGTCTGCACTTGCGACCACGTGGTCGTTGGTTAAAATCAAGCCTTGCGCGCTCACAATAACGCCGCTACCTAAGCTATTTTCTGGCTGATCGTCTTCATTTCCTGGTTCACCTTCTTGCTGCTCACCAAAAAAATGTCTAAATAATGGGTCGTCTTTATACTGATCGCTTGGGGCAGGTGTGGTTATTTTGCTTGTGGTAAAAATGTTTACTACTGAAGGCATGGCTTTTTTCGCAGCAATGCTATAACCGCCACTCGCCTTATTCGTAGCGCTAGCTACAGCGCTTGATTCTACTTGATTAATGACAATAGGCGATTGCCCAGTTTCGAGCAAATGCGGATAAAAAAGCCTCAACACAAACAGCAAGCCTAAGCAGGCGGTGACGGATTGGGCAAAAATAAGCCAAATTTTCTGCATAAATTTAAGTTAAAAAAGTTAGAATTGAATGCTTATAAGTATAGGTGAACTGTAGGCAAAAAACATATGAAAATAGATGCGCTTAACAATTATTTAAACATGCTACTGCAGCCCGAGCGTTTTAGCGATTACTGCCCAAACGGCTTGCAAGTTGAAGGCAAGCACGAGATTAACAAAATCGTCACTGGCGTCACAGCCAGTATGGATTTATTGCAAGCTGCCCTGCAAGCCAATGCGGACGTGGTGTTGGTGCATCATGGTTATTTTTGGCGTAACGAGGCCTTGCCAATTACTGGTATTAAAAAGCGCCGCATTCAATTTTTGTTGCAGCATGAAATCAACTTATTTGCTTACCATTTACCCTTAGATATGCACCCAGAGCTGGGTAATAACGTGATGCTGGCCAAACAATTGGATTTGAAAATTACAAAATGGGCGGAAATGTTGGCGCTGGCGGAACTGAACGCGCCGCAAACGCTCAAAAGTTTTGCCGAACATATCGAAGCAAAATTAAAGCGCAAACCGCTAATCATCGGCGATTTGAATAAGCCAATTAAAAATATTGCTTTATGCACAGGTGCGGCGCAAGGCTATATCGAACAAGCGTTCGCTGAAAATGTAGATGTTTATATCAGTGGCGAGATTTCTGAACAAACTGTGCATGTGGCGCGTGAGAGCGGCATGTCTTATATATCTGCGGGGCATCACGCAACAGAACGCTACGGCATACAAGCATTAGGCGAGCATTTGGCGCAAAAGTTTAATCTTCAGCATGCATTTATCGATATTGAAAATCCAGTTTAGTTGTTTTACTTCAGTTACTTATGAAATTAAATTTGGTTTAAATTTTAAAAAACTGTACAATACGCGGCTTCGTATTCCTCTAGCTAATTCGTCTCAAAAAGACGACAAGGAAAATAAATGTCAGACACTAAGACTAAAAAAGACAGCAGCAAAAATAATGCGCTGTCTTTCTCGGCACCAACGCAAATTGACCAAGATAAACGCAACTTTTTAATCACCGCAACTGCTTGTACAGGCGCTATTGGCGCGACTGCTGTGGCTATTCCATTCGTAGGTAGCATGTTGCCTAGCGAGCGCGCAAAAGCCGCAGGCGCGCCAGTAGAAGTGGATATTAGCAAAATCAAACCAGGCGAAATGATGACCGCCGAATGGCGCGGACAGCCAGTGTGGATTATTAATCGCACTGAGGCGCAAACTGCGGAGTTATCTAAACATAACGACAAACTGTCTGATCCGATGTGCGAGGTGAGTTCGCAACAACCTGCGTATTGTAAAAACACGGGTCGCGGCATTAAACCAAATATTGGCGTTGTAGTGGGCATTTGCACGCATCTGGGTTGCTCGCCTACAGCAAAGTTGGAAATGGGTGGCGATATGGGCGAAAACTGGACAGGTGGTTTTTTCTGCCCATGCCATGGCTCTAAGTTCGATCTTGCAGGCCGCGTGTTTAAAGGCTCGCCAGCACCTATTAATTTGGTAGTACCTCCACATCAATATTTAACCGAGACCACTTTGTTAATTGGTGTTGATGCAAAGGCGGAGGCTTAAATCATGGCTCAAGATAAAATAACAACAAAGAAAGTGGAAGCTACTGGCTTAATGGGTTGGATAGACGCGCGCTTCCCACTCACCAGCAACATTAAAAACCATTTAACCGAATATTACGCACCAAAAAATTTCAATTTTTGGTACTTTTTTGGCTCGTTAGCGATGATGATTTTGGTGCTGCAAATTGCTACTGGTATATTCTTAACCATGCATTACAAACCGAGTGCCGCAGAGGCGTTTGCTTCGGTGGAGTATATTATGCGTGACGTGTTTGGCGGCAATATTATCCGCTATATGCACTCTACAGGCGCGTCGATGTTCTTTGTGGTGATTTATTTGCACATGTTCCGCGGCGTCATTTACGGCTCTTACAGAAATCCGCGCGAGCTGATTTGGCTGTTCGGCGTAGGTATTTTCTTATGCTTAATGGGCGAAGCGTTTTTCGGCTACCTATTGCCTTGGGGGCAAATGTCGTATTGGGGCGCGCAAGTGATTGTGAACCTATTTGCGACCATACCGTTAATTGGTCCAGATATTTCCGAATGGTTGCGCGGCGATTATTTGGTGTCGGATGCAACGCTGAATCGCTTCTTTGCATTCCATGTCATTGCCCTGCCACTAGTGTTGTTGGGCTTGGTGATGGCGCATTTAATCGCGCTACACGAAGTTGGTTCTAATAATCCTGACGGTGTAGAAATTAAAGCCAAGAAAGACAAAGAAACTGGCATCCCGCTAGACGGCATACCGTTTCATCCGTATTACACGGTGAAGGATTTGGTCGGCGTGGTGGTGTTTTTAATTGTTTTTGTGGTCATTATTTGCTTTGCGCCAGAAATGGGTGGCTACTTTTTAGAGGCGAATAATTTCATCCCTGCAGATTCGCTCAAAACGCCAGAGCATATCGCACCAGTGTGGTATTTCACGCCGTACTACTCAATTCTAAGAGCGATTCCTCCTGTCATGAATTCGCAGTTTCCAGGCGTGGCCGCAATGGGTTTATCGGTGATGGTGTTCGCATTGTTGCCTTGGTTAGATAGAAGTCCTGTGAAGTCTATCCGTTATCGCGGCACACTTTATAAACGTTGGTTGGCAGCCTTTGTAGTGAGCTTTTTTGTGCTGGGTTATTTGGGTACTGTGCCATCAAATGTGTGGGGTCAATTTAGCGCAAACATAGCCATTATTGGTGGTGCAGACCGCGCGACTGTAGTTGCTAGAATTTTCACTGCTGTTTACTTTGCATTTTTTGCCCTCATGCCGTGGTACACCGCAAAAGATAAAACCTTGCCAGTGCCAGAAAGGGTGACGTACTAATTATGAAAACGAAAAATATCTTAAAAAAAGGCCTACTTATTTTGGCGTTAATGCCATTGTTGGCCTTAGCCAATACAGCAGCTATTACCGTCACCGCACCAATTGATGCGGCTGATCACGCCTCGCTACAACGCGGTGCGCGTACCTTTATTAACAGCTGTTTGAACTGTCACAGCGCCAATTACATGCGTTACAACCGCTTGAAAGATATTGGCTTAACCGAAGCGCAGATTAAAGATAATTTGCTATTTGCAGGCGAAAAAGTGGGTGACACGATGACGACGGCGATGAACCCAAAAGACGCGAAAAAATGGTTTGGGGTTGCGCCACCAGATTTATCGGTAGAAGTGCGCGCACGCGGAGCGGATTGGGTGTATGCCTATATGCGGGGTTTTTATCGTGATAGCACCACGCCAACAGGCTGGAACAATACGGTTTACGACAAAGTTGCTATGCCCCATGTGTTATATGAGCTGCAAGGTGAGCAGATACTAAATCACGAAACGCACAAGTTAGAGTTGATAAAGCCAGGAAAATTAAGTCCGTCAGAATACAACGCGTTTGTGGGCGATTTAACCAATTACATGGCATTTATGGCCGAGCCAGCCAAGCAGCAACGCAAAAATATTGGATTGTGGGCATTGTTGTTTTTAGGCATTTTGCTGGTGCTGGCGATTAAGCTGAAAAAAGAATACTGGAAAGATATTAAATAGAAATCTAGTTAATAGTAATTTAAACGCATTTCTAATTTAAGAGAGAATAGCAATTATGATGAAACTTTACTCGGGATCAGTCGATCCTTTTAGCCACCGATGCCGTATTGTGCTGTTCGAAAAAGGCATGGATTTTGAAGTGATCGACGTGGATTTGGCCAATAAAGCTGAAGATTTAGCGGTGTTAAATCCATACGGCGCAGTGCCAGTGCTGGTGGAGCGCGATTTAATTTTATCCGAAGCCAACATTATCAACGAATATATTGATGAGCGTTTTCCGCATCCACAATTGATGCCGGCTGATCCTGTGATGCGCGCACGCGCAAGGTTATTTTTGTATAACTTTGAAAAAGATTTGTTCAGTCACATTAAAGATATTGAATCTGATAACCAAGAAATTGCGGATAAAGCACGCAAAACCATACGCGACAATTTAACGCAAATTGTGCCAATTTTTAGCAAACAAAATTACTTGCTGGGCGATGATTATTCTATGCTAGACGTAGCTGTAACGCCGTTGCTGTGGCGTTTAGGCCACTACGGCATTGATTTGCCAAACCAAGCTTCACCATTGTTGAAGTATGCAGAGCGTTTGTTCTCACGCCCACTTTATGCAGATGCGATGACGCCTTCAGAAAAAGCAATGCGGAAGTAAATGTGGCAGATGGGTTGATTCCAACCAAGCCTTATATGGTACGCGCCATTCACGAATGGTGCGTCGATAATGGGTTTACGCCGCATTTGCTGGTGACAGTGAATGCGCAATGCCGTGTGCCGATGGCATATGTGAAAGCTGGCGAAATCGTGCTTAATTTGAATTATTCTGCCACCAAAGATTTGCAGATGGACAACGAAGCGATTGTATTTTCGGCGCGTTTTGGCGGCGTTTCGCAAAATTTATATGTGCCGATAGACGCGGTAAAGGGTATTTTCGCACGCGAAAATGGCCAAGGCATGTTTTTTGAGCCTGCCATGCAATCCAATATCCATGCGGATCCTGGAGCATCTATTTCAGAAGCTGTTTCTTCTGAAAATAATTTTGAAAATAACAAAGAAGCACCAAAAAAGAACAAGCCAACGCTGACAATAGTAAAATAGCAAATTGTAAAAAATTTCTTAAAAGGGCTAGTCGGCGATTTAAAAAAAAGCTATAGTCACGCCTTCAAGAAAAAGCCGGATTAGCTCAGTTGGTAGAGCAGCGCACTTGTAATGCGAAGGTCGTCAGTTCGATTCCGACATCCGGCACCAAATCTTTTTAAAAAAATCTCCATAAACATACAATCGTAATTATTTGAATTAACATTTGAATAATTGTTAGTTTTTGTATGTATTTTGTTTGACAGTAGGTCGAAAAATAAGCATAATCGCGGGTTCGGTTAGGAGGGGTGGCCGAGTGGTTAAAGGCGACGGACTGTAAATCCGTTCTCTCAGAGTACGCTGGTTCGAATCCAGCCTCCTCCACCAATAACTGGATTTGATAAGAAGTAAGGGGCCTGTTGGCGCTGGTTTAGCGGGTACGCGGGTGTAGCTCAGTTGGTAGAGCTTCAGTTTTCCAAACTGAATGTCTCGAGTTCGAGCCTCGTCGCCCGCTCCAAAATTGAGTTTATATGGTTAAGTAAGTTGCCCATGTGGCTCAGTGGTAGAGCACTCCCTTGGTAAGGGAGAGGTCGCGGGTCCGATTCCCGCCATGGGCACCATGTGGCATTGTTTTTAAAAGTTGGTTGTTTTAGGTAGTGTTAAAGTTTTATACATAGTTTTATTAAGTTAAATAGAACTTTCAAAGCTTGCATTAAATTAAATAATTTAGTGCTGGCAAAAGCAGAGCATTAAGTTAATAGAATTTTAATTAAGTTTAAACTAAAGAATATTTAAAGGAACTAAAAATGGCAAAAGGCAAATTTGAACGGACCAAGCCGCACGTTAACGTCGGCACCATTGGCCACGTCGATCATGG
>JANOWN010000027.1:0-17710 GCA_031417915.1 Methylotenera sp. | reverse complement strand
AGGGTCTACCAAGCCATCTTTAATTGCTTTGTAAAACATGCTGCCATGGTTGAGCGAGTTTGGTTCATCATCCGCCCAAGTGTCGCAGTGTGCGTCAAAGTGAATGATAGATAGTGGCGCGCCAAATTTCTCCGCATGCGCTTTAAGCAGCGGGTAGGTAATGTAGTGATCGCCGCCTAAAGTGAGCATTCTGGCATTGGATGCGAGTATGGTTTTTGCATGCTCATAGATAGATGAAAATACAGTGTGCGGATTATGCGAATCTAACCAGCAGTCACCATAATCAATCACAGCTAAACGATCACAAGGCCCAAAGCCCCAAGGGTGTATAAGCTCATTCATCTGTACCGATGCAGCACGCACTGCTGCAGGACCCATGCGTGCGCCACTGCGGAAGGTTGTGGCAATGTCGAGCGGCACACCAGACACCACAACATCAACACCTTCTAAGTTTTTGGTGTATTGCCTGCGCATGAACGATAAAACACCAGCGTAGGTATTTTCGCGGTCATAGCCTTTTAGATTTTTACGAGTAATGGCGCTATCGCCAAATGCATCAGAGCTAGCCAAGACAATCTCCTTATATAAGATATTTATATTGGCAGTTTTACATCAGTTATGCAATTAGCTATACTAGCTTAGATATTAATTTTTTTAATACCATGAGTAAATCAATACCACCATTTAAATACCTGATTGCTTTTGATGCAGCTGCTAGGCTAGGCAGCTTTTCTAAGGCTTCTGAAGAGTTATCGCTCACACAATCTGCTATTAGTCAGCAGCTGTTAAAGCTAGAGGAGCTATTAGGCCAAAGCTTATTTTTTAGAAATGGTAAAGGCGTTACACTTACTGCGGCAGGCGACTTATTGTATGAAACTGTGCGCGAAACATTGTCACGATTGTCGACGGGTATTGGTCGAATTGAGCCTTACAAAAGTAGCGATTCTGTACTCATTGCCTGCCCGCCAGACTTTGCACAAGGTTGGTTAATGCCGCGCTTAGGCAAACTTAAACTTATTTATCCAGCCATTGAAGTTTGGATTATGACTGAGAAAGACGTGCGTGAGATAGACCGTATTGATGTTGATTTGGTTATTTCCAGAAGACCTATTCATACCGATGATGTGGAATGTGTGGCTTTACTAGAAGATTCTTCGATTGCCATTTGTGGTGTGCAGACGGCGCAGCGTATTAGCCGGTTACCTTACCCTAAGCTATTAGAAAAAGCACCCCTATTGTTGCTTGAAAGTGAGCCTGCTTGGGGTGGGCGATTATCGAGTGACGAGCTTAAAAGTTTGCAGTTAACGCGCGGGGCAACGCTAGAAGATAGCCGCATTTTGCTTGAGGCTGTCATACATGAGCTAGGCATCGGTTTTGTATCAAGTGCGCTGGCAAACCAAGCGGTGAAAGAGGGCAAGGTGAAAGTGCTAACGCAAATACCAACAAAATCATTACCAAGGTTATGGCTCATGCGCTCACGTCTTGCACCACGCACACCGGTTGCTAATGAGGTTTTTAATTGGTTGATAAATAAAGCGAACCGCGTCGATTAGAAAATTACTTGGCTTGCCAAATGACATAGACTTTTTTTACGGCTTCTAAGGTTTCCCAAGTGCCTTTAAAGCCAGCTGGTAGGGCAAATGTACTGCCAGCGCCAAATTCTTTAGCGTTGCCATTTAAATCGGTTAAACGCACACGACCTTCTAAAATAACGCAGACTTCTTCTTCCGTGTAATTCACCGTTTTTGCGCCTACACTGCTTTGCCAAATACCTGCAAAAAACTGCTCGGTGGGGTCAGTGTAATGATTGTGCGTTTTCATGGTAATTTTGGTGTTGGCATCGCTTGAAACGCCTGCCAATACGCGCTCTTGCGGCACAATGTCTATTTCTTCGGCAACTTGGTTTGTTGCAAAATCAATGACATCATTTATTGTTTTAACCATTACATAACTCCTTTAAACATTCTTTAAATACATCGACTAATTTTTTAATATCTTGCTCGGTTGTTGCTGGGCAAATGAGCATCATATTATGAAATGGCGTGAGTAAAACACCATGATTGAGCAAATATAAGTGTATGGCAGATTCTATAGTGTCATTCTGCGCGACGCGTGCTTCAGCGGCATTTTTGGGCGAAGTGGAGCAAAATTGCAGCTCTAGCCGCGCGCCAAGTCGCGTAATATTCCACGGTAATTTGTGTGCGTTAATTGCATCTGTTAATTGATGCTCCAGAAGCCTCGCCAGTGCTAGCATGCAGGCGTATGCGTTTTCAGTCGCAGTTTCAGTTAAAGTCGCGTGAATCGCCGCTAGCGTCATCATATTGCCCGATAATGTGGTGCCAATGCCAGAATGTCCAGCTGGCGCGGCGTCTTTCGCAGCTTTCATGCGCATGGCCATCTCGCTGCTAAAACCGTAAGCCGCAGCAGGTAATCCGCCTGCGATGGGTTTGCCGACTACTAAAAAGTCTGGCACAACATTATTAGCTTTTGCCCAGCCACCGCGCGCGGTAGAGATGGTGTGCGTTTCATCTAAAATGAGTAGCGTATTATATTTTAGAGTTATTTCACGCAAGCCTTGTATAAAGCCATCATTGGGCAATATCATGCCACAATTAGTGAGCGCGGGTTCGGTGAGCAGGGCGGCGAATTCATTGGTTTTTAACGCATTTTCGACTGCGGTTAAATCGTTAAACGGAACTGATGTTGAGTTTTGAGTTAAATCTTGCACTTGGCCAAGTAAACTTTGCCTATTAACAACTTTGCCATCGATAGTATCCAACATGGTGTCATCAACTGTCCCGTGATAGCAGCCATCAAATACCAATACTTTTTTGCGACCCGTCACTGCGCGCGCCCAGCGTAGCACAAAGCGGTTGGCATCGGTCGCAGTGGTTGCAAGTTGCCAAACTGGCAAATTAAAACATGCTTCGAGAGCCGCACCAGTACTGGCTGCTAGGGCGCTCGGTAGCATCGTCGTAAAGCCTTTTTTTGCTTGATTTTTAATCGCATTAGCAACCGCTGGCGGGCTATGCCCAAACATCGCACCCGTATCTCCCAAACAAAAATCTGTGTAATCAATCCCATCTGCGCAAGTAAAATGTGCGCCATTTGCGGCTTCTACAAATAGTGGCACGGGCGTGCTCCAATCGTTCATCCAGTGCATCGGTACGCCGTATAGAAAGTGTTGGTGAGCCGATTCAGACAGCGCAATTGATTTGGTATGCAGCTGCATATAGCGTTTGCGCTCGCTTACTATCATTTTTTGCGCATTGATGACTAATTGTTGCATTTAATTTTTACCTATAAATGGTTCTATCGTTATTAAATAAATGGCACTAGTTTTAAGACCAACATTAAATTAGTATTCTACCTATAATGCTACATCAGCCAAGCGCTGTACATAACTTAAGTTGATAAAATTAAAGAAAATCATGCTTGCAATTGATTTAAAAGCCACGCAAAACTCTTATTACGCCGCTAGCGCGAACGAGCAGCCAGATTATCCAACATTACAAGGCGATATTGAAGCCGACGTTTGCGTGGTCGGTGGCGGATTTGCTGGTTTGTCGAGTGCGATTGAGCTGGCAGATCGTGGCTATAAAGTGGTCGTGTTAGAGGCGCATCATATTGGCTTCGGTGCGAGCGGGCGTAATGGCGGGCAGCTGATAGCTGGTTTGGCTTGCGAGCAAACTGTGATTGAAAAAGCACTGGGTTTAGACGCGGCAAAACAAGTGTGGGGCATGACACTTGAGGCGTTAGATCTCGTGCGTGAGCGCGTAAAACGCTTCGATATTAAATGTGATTTGGTGGACGGATTTCTCGGTGTTTCTATTGGCGAGAAAAAAGGTAAAAGCCTGCACCTTTGGTTCGACGAAATGGCGAAAAAATACGGTTACGACAGCGATGCAAAATGGATTGAAGCCGCGCACCTGAAGGATTGGATAGACAGCCCGCGCTATTTTAATGGCTATTACGACAAACGCTCTGGCCATTTGCATCCGCTTAATTATTGCTTAGGCTTAGCAAAAGGCGCGGCGAGTTTGGGTGTGCAGATTTTTCAGCATTCGCCAGTAAGCGTCATGCAGCAAGGCCAAGGTGTTAATAAAGAGCATGCGGTTTTAAAAACTGAAACTGGCAGTGTAAAAACCAAATTTGTGGTGCTGGCGGGCAATATCTTTTTGTCAGAAATATCCCCACAAATTGCGCCAAGTTTAACCAATCGCATCATGCCAGTGGGTACGTATATTATAGGCTCCGAGCCGATTGAGCCTAAACTGGCCGCTAAACTTATTCCCACAAATTCAGCGATTTGCGACACCAACTTTGTGCTGGATTACTTTAGATTTTCGGGTGGAAATAAAGCCACAAACCCGCGCATGATATTTGGTGGTCGCGTCAGCTACAGCACCATGACGCCGCGCAATCTCACCGCCATCATGCAAGCGCGCATGGCGGCGGCTTTTCCGCAGCTCGCCAATACGCAGGTGGATTACACTTGGGGCGGTTTTGTCGATATATCCATGAATCGCGCGCCCGATTTTGGCCGCATTGCGCCGAATGTGTATTATTTACAAGGGTTTTCAGGCCACGGCGTCGCGTTGACTGGCTTGGCAGGCAAGCTGGTGGCCGAGGCAATTAGTGGCCAAGCCGAGCGGCTAGATTTAATTTCGAAAATTAAACATCATGACTTCCCTGGTGGAAAGTTACTACGTACGCCTGCTTTAGTTTTGGGGATGGCATGGTATCAGCTGAAAGAAAAGCTAGGTTAGAAGCCATTTAAATTTTTTAAATAAATGCTCTGGCGACCGCAAGAGTTGTCCCCGCAGAATATACCAGCTAAAGCTGGTTATTCATGCGTGAAAGGCTCATGGATATTAGCTTGCAGGGCATATTGTTTTAGTGATATTAAGTTAAGTTTTTATTGTAAGTATAAAAAATTTCATCGCGCTCCCAGCCGAGCGATTCATACAGCGCCTGTGCGGCGAGATTGTTTTTTGCGGTACTTAAATCTAAACGCGCCATGCCATTATTTGCAGCATATTCGTGCGCAGCCAGCATTAATGCGCGTCCTGCGCCAGTTTTTCTTGCAGTAGAATCGACAAATAAATCGTATAAAACGCCAATTTTTGTCGCAGCGACTGAGCAAAAACTCGGATAGATTTGGCAAAAACCAATCAATTTTCCTTCACTATTTTCAGCTACAAAAATCACTGATTCTTTGTTGTTTAATCTTGCTGCGATAAAGGCTTTAGCAAGCGCGATGTCAGGTAGTTGCTCATAAAATTGACGATAGGCATCAAATAGTTGCGCAACTTGGCTTAAGTCTTCAATCGTGGCTAGTCGAATAGTAAGCATCACTTTTCCTTAAATTGGTTAGCTGGGTGCGTAATGCTACCGTCTCCATAGGCACGAATAACTTCTGCAATGACTATTTGGTAACCGTTTAACCAATGGGCTTGTTTAGATTTAGCTTCGATGTGTTTTGGGTGCTGCATTAAGGCCTGTAAGCTTTTCAAATCTTGCCAATAATACACATTACACACGCGGCCTGTCTCGGTATTCTCCCAGCTTTCTTCACCAAGATAGCCTTCGGTTTGTTTAGCGACTTCTGCAATAGCGCCATCTAGCGCATAAAACTCGTCATCAAATTGTTTTTTATCGAAAATAAAAGTGGCGGAGTACATTTAAAATTCTAGTGATTCGTTAAATTAAGCAGCACAACACCAACCACAATCAGCGATATACCAGCTATTTTGAAATTTGAAATTGATTCGGCGTAAAAGATAACACCTAGAAGAGCAACAATCGCCGTGCTAGCGGCTGCCCAAACCGCGTAAGTGATGCCCAATTCAATTTGTTTAAGTGAAAAAGACATGAGCCAAATGGAGGCAATAAAGCACGAAACTGCCCCTGATGTGGGTATGAAGTTAGTAAAGCCATTGGAATATCTAAGCGAAAGCATGCCGAAAACTTCAAACAAAATACTGGCAATTAAAAACAGCCATGCAGAGATTAACGGGCTCATCAACACTCTCCTTTTAACGCGGTTTGAATTACATTTGCCAGTGCGCTACCGTATTGCGTAATGCTTTCTGTCGCAGAGTAGGCATAGCCAATAATTAAGCCTTTTTCACGGTTTTCTCCTACACAATAATTGGATAGCGGATATACGCGTAAACCTTGTTGAGAAGCTAATTCGGCTATAGCGACGTCATCAATATTATCGTCAAACTCTACCACTAAATGTAAACCAGAATCCACCATGGAAAGCCTTGCACCTACCTTGGCGATACATGCTAATGAGGCTTGCAATAAGCGTCTGCGCTCGCCATACACTTGGCGTAAACGCCGAATATGGCTGGCGAAATGGCCTTCTTCAATAAAATCGGCCAGCGCGGCTTGTATCATCACTTGCCCTGGGCGTTGCAGCTCGTAAAGACCATTTTTGAACGAAGACACTAATTGTGGGGGAATGACCATATAACCTAGGCGGATTCCTGGGTACATCACTTTTGAAAATGTGCCTAAATATAGCACGCGACCGTGTTGGTCCATGCCTTGTAGCGATGAAATGGGGCGGCCTTCAAAGCGAAATTCGCTGTCATAATCGTCTTCAATAATCCACGCGTCACTATTTTGCGCGTAGTCTAGTAGCAAGCGCCTGCGCCCATAGCTCATCACCGTACCTTTTGGGTATTGGTGCGATGGCGTGGTGTAAATGAGGCGTGGCGTGACGCGAAAATCCTGCATACTGGGCGCCATGCCTTCGGTGTCTATCGTCACAGGGTGCAGGCGTAAACCATTTATTTCCAGCACTCTGCGCGCTGCCCAATAGCAGGGATTTTCAACCCAAACACAGTCGTTATGGTCGGTGAGCAAACGCGCGCATAAGTCAATGGATTGCTGGGTGCCAGAGGTGATAATGACTTGATTTACATTAAGATTGACCGCGCGCGAAACACGTAAGTAATCGGCAATGGCTTGGCGTAAAGGTAAATAGCCACCATCATGGCTAGAATCAAGCAGTTTGGGGTTAAGCGCGCGCCAATGGCGGTTGAGCAAGCGTCGCCACAGCGCGATAGGAAAGCGCGAATAATCGTCCTCGCCCGGCGTAAAAGGTTGTACTTCATGGTTGTCGGGCGAATCAGAAGCCGCTAAACCACGCTTAGAAAGCGTAATTTCGCCTTCAGTGTTAAGTGGGCTGATGTCGCGACTATTTTTAGACAAGTTTTCTGTTTTCAGGTTAAAAGCATCGGTTTGTTTATAACATACGTACGTGCCACTACCAGTTCTAGCCGCTACATAACCTTCATCTAGTAGCTGATCGAATGCCGCTAAAATAGTGTTCCGCGACACGCTTAAATCATCAGCCAGGCTGCGGGTAGAAGGCAAGCGACCACCTGATGGCAACACTTGCTCTGTAATGGCGCGCCGAATCGTCTCGTACACGCGCCGATGATTGGGCATGCGAGTGGGGAATTTGCCTTGACTAAGCTGTGTGAGCAGCCATTCGGAGAGAACTAATTGTTTCATTTTGCAGAATAATTTTTTAAAGTGGCTCTATCTATATAACTTAAATGGCTCTTGTAGCATTACCAATTAATGGAATAGTATACTTGTAACTGAATTGTTGCAATCTTGGTTATAAGCATATAATTAAATTTAGCTTTAAAAACCGAGGCTCAAGCAATCTGACTAAAACATGAAAACACACAAGCGAAAACCAATCGTTCTAATTCCTGCGGATGTTAAGCAGATTGGCGAGCATCCTTTTCATGCGGTGGGACAAAAATATATTATGGCGGTAGCTGAAGCGACTGGCGCGCTGCCATTGCTGGTGCCAGCTATAAGCAGTCAACTAGAAATTGAAGAATTATTGGCCATTGCAGATGGCGTGATGCTGACGGGTTCGCCTTCCAATGTGCACCCCTCGCACTTTGGGCAAAATGTACTTAACCCTGATTTGCCGCTAGACCCAGCACGCGATGCGCTGACCTTAAAACTAATCCGCGCGGCGATTAATGCTGGTGTGCCATTGTTAGCAATTTGCCGCGGATTTCAAGAGCTGAATGTGGCGTTTGGCGGCAGCTTGCATCAAGCTGTGCAAGAAGTGGCCGATTTAAATGACCATAGGGAAATAAAACATTTGCCAATCGATACGCAATACGCCGTGGCGCATGCGGTTAAGCTGGTTGAAAACGGGCAATTAGCCAAGTTACTGGGTAAAGACAAAATCATGGTGAATTCTTTACACGGGCAGGGTGTTGATAAGCTAGGCGCAGGCTTGGTTGCAGAGGCGTATGCGCTGGATGGCTTAGTGGAGGCGGTGCGCGTGGATGGTGCCAAGTCATTCGCGCTAGGCGTACAATGGCATCCAGAGTGGAAGGTGATGGAAAATCCACAGTATTTAGCGATTTTCAAAGCATTTGGTGATGCTTGTCAGACAAGAATGCGACTTCACAAACCACCTGATTGATCAGAAATGCAACTTTTTAATGCAACTAAAAATAACGAATTATAAAAATACAACATAAAAATACAACAAAAGAATGCCGGAGAAAATAATGCCTGATTTAAAAGATTTTGAACTTGCTGATATGGACCGTTGGTTAACTGAAAATAACGTGACCGAAATTGAGTGCTTGGTGCCCGATTTAACTGGTGTTGCGCGTGGCAAAATTTTACCTCGTGAGAAATTTAGCACAGAGCGTGCGATGCGCTTGCCCGAGGCGGTACTTGGCGTTTCGGTGACTGGCGAATCGCCAGAAGGCCATGAAGGCTATGATAGGGTGATGGGCTTTACCGATAAAGATATGGTGTTGATGCCTGATCCGACCACGCTTAGGTTAGTGCCTTGGGCGACCGATCCTACCGCGCAAGTAATTATGGATTGTGTGAATCATGATGGCTCACCAATTGATTTTGCACCGCGCAATGTGTTGCGCCGCGTGGCCAATCTATATAAAGACCTTGGCTGGACACCAATTGTCGCGCCAGAGTTAGAGTTCTATTTATTAGCACGTAATACTGATCCAGATTTGCCGCTAACACCGCCAATCGGCCGCAGTGGCCGTAGAGAGACTAGCCGCCAGCTTTATAGTATTGATGCGGTGAATGAGTTTGATCCGCTATTTGAAGATATTTACGATTATTGCGAAAGCATGGGCTTAGAGCTAGATACGCTGATTCACGAATTTGGCGCAGGGCAAATGGAGATTAACTTTCTGCATGGCGAGCCAATGATATTGGCCGATAAATCGTTCTTCTTTAAACGTGTGTTGCGCGAAGCCGCCATGCGCCACGATATGTACGCCACGTTTATGGCTAAACCCATGCAAAATGAGCCAGGTTCGGCCATGCATATTCACCAAAGTGTGATTGACACTAAAACTGGGCTAAATATATTTAGCAAACCAGATGGTGAAGCATCACCCTTGTTTTTTCACTACATTGCTGGCCTGCAAAAATATTTGCCAGCCGCCATGGCCTTGCTTGCGCCTTATGTAAACTCATATCGCCGTATTGTGCGCGATGGAGCGGCGCCGATTAACATTGAATGGGGCTATGATAACCGCACCGTGGGCATTCGCGTGCCGATTTGTGGTGCTTCTGATCGCCGCGTTGAAAATCGCGTAGCGGGCGCAGATGCCAATCCATATTTAGCCATGGCTGCGACGCTGGCATGCGGTTATTTAGGCATTATAGAAAAACTCAAACCGACGGAAGTCACCACTGGTAGCGCTTATGCGCACGATTACCAATTGCCACGTGGACTTTCTGAAGCACTGAAAGAGCTCGAAGCCGCTGAAGCTTTAAAAGAAGTGTTGGGCAAAAACTTTGTGGATGTCTATTTAGCGGTTAAAGAAACCGAGCATGATGAGTTTATGCGCGTGATTAGCCCGTGGGAAAGAGAACACCTGTTGATGCACGTTTAGAAAGTCAAACAAAAAGCATTTTGGCCGCAGATGAACGCGGATAAAAACAAGATAAAAGCGGATTAAGCATTTTTAAGGTGTCGTTGAAAAAATGTTTAATTATGTTATCCGTTTTTATCAAAGACTTTAAATCTGCGTTTATCGGCGGTAAATTGTAGTTTTAGAAAATTGAATTGAGAACACTATGACCATTACTAGAGACATACAAGCAATAGATTCTGCACACTATATGCACCCATTTACCGATCATAAAAGTTTGGCGGAAAAAGGCTCGCGTGTGATTACCAAAGGCGATGGCGTTTATATTTGGGATTCTGAAGGGCACAAAATTTTTGATGCCATGTCGGGCTTGTGGTGTGTGAATGTAGGTTATGGGCGTAAAGAGTTGGTGGATGCCGCCGTTAAGCAAATGACTGAATTACCATATTACAATAGCTTTTTTTCAACTACCAATCTGCCTGCGGTTAAGTTGGCAGAAAAAATCGTGCAGCTAGCGGGAGACAACTACTCACATGTATTTTTTAGCAGCTCAGGCTCGGAGTCAAATGACACCAATATCCGCATGGTGCGCCATTATTGGGCTTCATTAGGTCAGCCACAACGTAAAGTGATTATTTCTCGCAACAACGCCTATCACGGTTCTACCATGGCAGGCGCGTCGCTAGGTGGCATGAGCTATATGCACTCGCAAGGCGGCTTGCCAATTCCAGATATTGTCCATATAGAGCAACCTTATCATTACGACTTAGCGCCAAATCAAGATAAAGACGCTTTTGGTATTGAAGCGGCTGGCTGGCTTGAGAAAAAAATCTTAGAAGTAGGCGCAGATAAAGTCGCTGCTTTTATTGGC
This sequence comes from Methylotenera sp., assembly GCA_031417915.1. Taxonomy (GTDB): domain Bacteria; phylum Pseudomonadota; class Gammaproteobacteria; order Burkholderiales; family Methylophilaceae; genus Methylotenera_A. The sequence goes on along the minus strand of JANOWN010000027.1, from coordinate 6,925 downwards.
GAGCCAGTACAAGGTGCAGGCGGCGTGATTATCCCGCCCAAAACATATTGGCCAGAAATTCAACGTATTTGTGATAAATACGGCATTTTATTGATTTGCGATGAAGTGATTTGTGGCTTCGGGCGCGTAGGGAGGTGGTTTGGCTCGCAATTGTTAGGCGCCAAGCCAGATTTAATGACTTTCGCCAAAGGCGTTACCTCTGGCTATATTCCACTTGGCGGCGTGGTGATTAGTAAACGCGTTGCAGAAGTATTAATAGAAAAAGGCAGTGACTTTAATCACGGCTATACCTACTCTGGGCATCCCGTCGCTTGCGCTGTTGCACTAGCCAATATTGATATTTTAGAGCATGAAGGTTTGGTTGACCGTGTGCGCAACGAAACTGGACCATATTTAGCACAAAAATATGCAGAATTGGCTCATCATCCACTCGTTGGTGGCGCTGAAAGCATAGGCTTAATGGCAGGGTTTGTGCTGATGCAAGATAAGAAAAATCATGTTAAGTTTGATCAAGAAGTAGGGGTAGGCATGATTTGCCGCGGCCATTGCTTTGCTAACGGACTCATTATGCGCGCAGTGGGCGACCGCATGATTATTGCACCGCCGCTTTGCAGCACAATAGCGCAAATAGATGAAATGATGGCATTAATTTACAAGTGTTTAGACGCCACACTTGCAGATTTAGAAGCGCATGGTTTAATGCATAATAATGCACTCAATGTGAATGTTGCATGACAAGATTTTTCAACATGGTAGAATTAATTATGTTTCGCGGAACTGTTGATTTTCTAATAATTTTTTGTACAGATTCACATAGTTTTTTAGATTTTAAGCAAGATTTTCACAATCGTTCACCAATTTAAAGGAGTTAATTAATTATGAGTCTAACTTACAGTAAATACTTGCTCAGCCTGATAGTCGTTAGCGCTGGACTGACGCTCACTTCATGCGGCCCATCAGATAAAACAGCAGCAGATGCTAGCGCGCCTGCTGCAAGCACAGCAACAGCGCCAGCAGCGGGTGAAGAAGAAAAAGTGCTGAATATCTACAATTGGTCTGATTACTTAGCCGAAGATACCATTCCGAATTTTGAAAAAGAAACCGGTATTAAAGTCCGTTACGACATTTTTGACAGCAACGAGATTTTGCATGCCAAAATGATTGCCAAAAATACTGGTTACGACATTGTGGTGCCATCTTCAAATTGGGGTGCGCTACAAATAGAAGGCGGCTTGCTGCAAAAGTTAGACAAGAGCAAATTGACAAACTGGAAAAATCTAGATGAAAACGTTTTGGCGCAAATGGCCAAGCTCGATCCAGGCAATCAATATTTGGTGGACTGGCTGTGGAGCTACACCACTGTTGGCATCAACGTCGATAAAGTAAAAGCAGCTTTGGGTGATATGCCGATGCCCGAAAATACTTGGGATTTAGTGTTTGATCCGAAATATACCAGCAAACTTAAATCATGCGGCATTTCCATGTTAGATGCGCCTTCAGAAGTGTTCCCAATTGCTATGCGCTACGTAGGTAAACCAGAGTTCAGCAATAATGCAGATGACTACAAAGTGGCATTTGATATGCTGATGAAGGTGCGTCCTGACATTAAACGCTTTAATTCGGGCGGTCAAATCGAAGATTTAGCCAGCGGCAATATCTGCGTGGCACTTGGCTGGGCGGGCGATTTCAACTTGGCACGTAAACGTTCCATTGAAAATAAATCTGAGCAAAATATCGAGGCTTTAATCACCAAGATGGGCGGCTATATGTTTATGGACACCATGGCGATTCCCGCGGATGCAAAACACCCAAGTAACGCGCATAAATTCATTGACTATATATTAAGAGCGCAAGTACATGCAGGTTTAACCAACGCGGTGACTTATGCCAACCCGAATAAGGCGGCAACGGAGTTTGTTGATCCTGAAATTAAGGATAATAAAACGATATTCTTACCAGAAGCTGATGTGAAAAACTTGATTCCGCCAGGCAATGTGGATAATGCCACACGCCGCGTAACCACACGTTTATTCACCCAATTTAAAACTGGTACATAAGTAAAAATATCGCAGGCTTGGCTAAAAAGGCTCGGCCTGCGAATTTTTAGAACACTCATCGTTACCTTAAATCGAGGTCAATATGGCGACAGCACCAAAATCTCAAACAGAAAATAAATCCGAAAAAGAAGTGTTGCTTCGAGTTGAAGGTGTCACCAAAATTTATGATGGCACAGTGAAAGCCGTAGATGATGTTTCACTCGCAGTCAATAAGGGCGAGATTTTTGGTTTGCTAGGTGGCTCTGGTTGTGGAAAATCAACTTTATTACGCATGATGGCGGGATTTGAGAAGCCGACCAAAGGTAAAATTTATCTAGCTGGCCAAGATATCACCAATGTGCCTGCGTATCAGCGTCCGATTAATATGATGTTTCAATCGTATGCGCTATTTCCACATCTAACCGTTTGGGAGAATATTGCGTTCGGCTTAAAGCGCGACAATATGCCCAAAGCCGAAATTGCAACGCGTGTTGAAGAAATGCTTACACTCGCACAGCTGAATAAATTCGCACAGCGTAAGCCGCATCAACTTTCTGGCGGCCAGCAGCAGCGCGTCGCCTTGGCACGTAGCTTGGCAAAACGCCCACAACTTTTACTGCTAGATGAGCCTTTGGGCGCGCTGGATAAAAAATTACGTGAAACCACGCAGCTGGAATTGGTGAACATCATTGAAAAAGTCGGCGTGACTTGTGTATTGGTGACACATGACCAAGAAGAAGCGATGACTATGTGTAGTCGCATCGCGGTGATGGCCGAAGGCTATTTCTTGCAAATTGGTGAGCCAGATGCGATTTACGAAACACCTAATAGCCGTCAAGTGGCTGATTTTATTGGCAATGTGAATATGTTTGAAGGTGAAGTCGTTGTCGATGAGCCTGATCATATCATCGTGAAATGCGATGAATGCACACACTACGTTGGGCATGGCTTTACCGGCAATAAGGGCATGGCGGTTGGTGTGGCTTTGCGCCCAGAAAAAATCATGCTCTCTAAAGACAAACCTAAAGGTGAATACAACTGGTGCGAGGGCGTAGTCACCGAAATTGTGTATTTTGGTGACCATACTACTTACCACCTTAAAACCAATATGGGCAGAGTGATTAAAGCGCAAGAAATTAATAATACGCGCGATTTGAGCTGCGGCCTGACTTGGGGCGACAAGGCCTATATGCGCTGGAACGATTTAGCCATGATTGTGTTAACTCATTAGGGAGAATAGCGATGAATAAATTCTTCCAGAGTTTGTTTAGCGGCAATAAGTTAGTGATAGGCATTCCGTATGCCTGGTTCATCTTGTTGGTGGCCATTCCGCTGCTGATTGTGATGAAAATTAGCTTGTCAGAAATGGAAGCGACATCAGTTTCTAGCATGATCAGTTGGGCTGATGGCTTGCCCACGCTTAAGCTTAATTTTGCTAATTATCAGTTTATTTTTACAGATGCACTTTACGTTAAAACATATATTTCCTCAGTTAAATATGCGCTAATTACCGCCATTCTTTGTCTGGCAATTGGTTATCCTTTTGCTTATTTCATGGCACGCTCGCCTAAACATTTGCAACCTATGCTGCTGATGCTAATTATGTTGCCGTTTTGGACATCATTTTTGCTGCGCATCTACGCTTGGAAAACGCTACTCGTTAGCAATGGCGTGATTAATAACATATTGATGAGTACAGGGATTATCAGCGAACCCCTCGCCATGATGAACAATTCATTTTCGCTGATCATTGGTATGGTTTACTCTTACTTGCCGTTTATGATTTTGCCTTTGTACGCTAATTTATCCAAACTGGATTTACGCTATTTAGAAGCTGCTGCAGACTTAGGCACCAGCCCATTCAAGGCATTTTGGTTGATTACCGTGCCGCTTTCAAAAGCAGGCATTATCGCGGGTTCCATGCTGGTATTCATTCCTGCAGTAGGTGAGTTTGTGATACCTGAGCTACTGGGTGGGCCAAGCACCTTGATGATAGGCCGTGTGCTGTGGGATGAATTCTTTAGCAATAACGATTGGCCAATGGCGGCGGCGGTGGCTGTGGTGATGATACTGCTGATTTTGGTACCTATGGCGATTCTAAATAAAGCAGAAGCAAAGCTAGAGGATGGCAAATCATGAGTCAAGCCTCCAACAATAAGATTTTTGCAAACAGCTGGATGTTCGCGGTATATTTGTTCTTATATTTACCAATTATCACGCTCGTCGTTTTTTCGTTTAATGATTCTAAACTAGTCACCGTTTGGTCGCATGCCAGCATGCGCTGGTATAGCGCGTTAATGCAAGACAGCGACTTGATTGCAGCTGTATTTTTATCTTTAAAAATTGCCTTTCTCTCGGCCTTAATGTCGGTGTTTTTTGGTACATTCACCGCCTTTGCACTGCATCGATATAGTCGCTTCCGTGGCCGCACTCTGCTCAACTCTATGTCCAGCACGCCATTGGTAATGCCAGATGTGATTGTGGGTTTGTCACTGTTGTTAATGTTGGTTTCTATTCAGCATTGGCTTGGGTTTCCGCAGCGTGGCTTGTTCACTATTTTGCTTGGACATGCCTTGCTAGGCACGGCCTATGCTGCGGTGGTGGTGACATCTCGCTTGCGCGAAATGGATGGCAGATTAGATGAAGCCGCGATGGATTTAGGCGCCAAACCATTGCAAGTATTTACCTTGGTCACCTTGCCACTGTTGGTGCCAGCCTTAGTCTCAGCATTTTTGCTCACGTTTACTTTGTCATTTGACGATGTCGTGTTGTCGTCATTCTTATCCGGCCCAGGTTATTCCACCATGCCAATGGTGATTTTCTCACGGGCTAGATTAGGCTTGAATCCAACAATTAATGCGGTTGCCACGGTGACGATTGTAGTGGTGACCATTGCTGTAGTAGCTTCCAGCTTTTATACCTCGCACGTTGAGAGGAAACGTAAACGCGAAATGGCGCAGGCCTATAGCGACGCCAATAAATAATACAATTTTTAGTAGAAAACTTTATGAACTCACCAATAGTTCCGCTGGAACTGAAACATACAGCATTACTCAAACAAAATAGCACCTTGCTGGAAGGCGCATGGATAGGCGCTGATAGCGGCGATTCAATTGCGGTCACCAACCCAGCAAACGGCAAGGTAATTGCATATGTGCCGCGCATGGGCAAAGCGGAAACCGAACGCGCGATTTTAGCCGCCGAAAAAGCACAAAAATCTTGGAAAAACCTTACCGCAGCTGCGCGCGCGGCGATACTCAAGCGCTGGTTTGATTTAATTAAATTGCACGCGGATGATTTGGCGCTAATTCTTACCAGTGAGCAAGGCAAACCTCTGGCCGAGGCTAAAGGCGAGGTGAATTACGGCGCCAGTTTTATCGAATGGTTTGCCGAAGAAGCCAAACGCGTCTATGGCGAAACGATTCCTTCGCCTGCAAATGACCGCCGTTTGTTAGTGATTAAGCAGCCGATTGGAGTGACGGCAGCGATCACTCCTTGGAATTTCCCCATCGCGATGATTACCCGCAAAGCTGCTCCTGCATTGGCTGCTGGCTGTACGATGATTATTAAACCTGCTGAGCAAACACCGCTATCTGCAATAGCATTGGCAGTGCTGGCAGAAGTGGCCGGCGTGCCGGCGGGCGTGTTGCAAGTGATTACTGGCAAATCGCGCGAGATAGGCGCGGCGATATGCGAAAGCCCGATTGTTAGCAAACTTTCATTCACAGGCTCTACCGAAGTTGGCCGTATTTTGATGGCGCAATGCGCACCAACTATTAAAAAATTATCACTCGAACTTGGCGGCAACGCCCCATTTATCGTGTTTGATGATGCCGATTTAGATGCGGCAGTTGAAGGCGCAATGATAAGCAAATTCCGCAACGCCGGCCAAACTTGCGTGTGTGCGAATCGCCTATTTGTGCAAGATGGCGTGTTTGATGCGTTTACGGCAAAACTCGCTGCGAAAGTTGCTGCGCTTAAAGTGGGCGATGGCACGGAGAGCGGCGTCACGCAAGGACCATTGATTGATATGGCAGCCATTGAAAAGATAGAAAGCCATATCGCGGATGCGGTAAAAAAAGGCGCAAGACTCATGCAAGGCGGCAAGCGCCATGCGCTTGGCGGCACTTATTTTGAGCCAACCGTTTTAGCAAACGTGAGCGCAGACAGCTTGATTTTTAGCGAAGAAACCTTCGGCCCAGTTGCGCCATTATTCCGCTTTAAAACCGATGATGAAGTCATCGAGCTGGCAAATCGCACAGAATTTGGCCTAGCATCATACTTTTACAGCCGCGATATTGGCCGTATTTGGCGCGTGGCAGAAGCGCTTGAATACGGCATGGTAGGTGTGAATACTGGCATGATTTCGAATGAAGTGGCACCGTTTGGCGGCGTTAAGCAATCTGGCTTAGGCCGCGAAGGTTCGCATCACGGCATTGACGAATATCTTGAAATTAAATATATCGCGATGGCAGGATTATAAAATGGCAGGATTTATAAAATGACAGAATTAAAAAAATGAATAGTGACATCAAAATTGATTGGCATCAAAGAGCCAAAACCTTAAAAATAGATGGTCGCGCATTCATCAATGGCAAGCGCGTTAATGCGGCTGATGGTGCTAATTTTGAGTGTTTTTCGCCGATTGATAATCGTAAATTAACTGATGTAGCATGCTGCAAAACTGCCGATATTGATTTGGCGGTTTTAGCAGCCCGCACAGCCTTTAATGATAGACGCTGGGCGGGTTTGTCGCCAAAAGAACGTAAGCAAACCATGATTCGCTTTGCGGATTTAGTATTAAAAAATAACGAAGAATTGGCGCTGTTAGAAACCTTAGACATGGGCAAGCCGATTACTGCCAGCCTGAATGTGGACGTGGCTTCTGC
>JANOWN010000026.1:0-77342 GCA_031417915.1 Methylotenera sp. | reverse complement strand
GTTATCGCCAAAGCGAATCTCTTCTGTCACTACCGTGTCATTCTCATTAATAATTGGAATCACGTTTAAAGCTAGCAAGGTTTTTAGTGTGCTACGTGCGTTTAAATAGCGTTTTCTATCGCGTAAATCATCGTGGGTAAGCAATATCTGCGCGGTATGCAGGCCATGCTGTGCAAAACAGCTTTCGTACATTTGTACTAAACCCATTTGCCCAACCGCAGCAGCGGCTTGCAGTTCGTTTACCTCAACTGGGCGAGTTTTCCAACCCAAACGCTGCATGCCTTCGGCCACTGCGCCGCTAGAAACCAAGGCGATTTGTTTGCCGTTTTTCACGAGCTGGCTTATTTGCGCCGCCCAAGCGGCAATCGCGGCGTGATCTAGCCCTTCGCCGTTGTTGGTGACAAGGCTAGAGCCGACTTTGACAATCAGCGTTTTGCTATTCAGTAATAGAGATTTGCTCATTTTGCTGGTTATTATCTTCTAGGGCAGCTTTTTTAACTTCATCAAGGTGATCCATAATCGCGTAAGTGAGCTCTTTACAGCCCACACCGCTAATTGCAGAAATGGCGAATACACGGCCTTTCCAGCCGTAAGCTTTGACGAATTTTTTCACCACGTCTGCGCTATCTTGCAGCATATCGGTCTTATTTAGCACCAACCAGCGCGGTTTATTATAAAGTTCTTCGTCATATTTTTTAAGCTCATTTACGATTGCTTTGGCCTCAGCCACGGGGTCAGTCGCGTCGTCAAACGGCGCAATATCCACCAAGTGCAACAATAATGAAGTGCGCTGCAAATGGCGTAGAAACTGGTGTCCCAGCCCTGCGCCTTCAGCCGCGCCTTCAATTAAACCTGGCACATCGGCGATGACAAAACTGCGCTCGGTATCCACCCGCACCACGCCCAAATTAGGGTGTAGCGTGGTAAAGGGATAGTCCGCCACTTTTGGTTTTGCGGCCGAAACTGAACGAATAAAGGTCGATTTGCCTGCATTTGGCATACCGAGCAAGCCCACGTCCGCCAACACTTTCAGCTCCATATACAGCTCAAACTCTTCGCCTGGCTCGCCCTTAGTGCATTGACGCGGCGCGCGGTTGATTGACGATTTAAAATGCACGTTGCCCAAGCCATTATTGCCGCCTTTGGCCAGCAACACTTTTTGACCATGTTCGGCCAAGTCGATAATCATGCGCTCGGTGGCTTTATCGGAAATCACTGTGCCTACGGGCACGCGCAACACCATTTCTTCGCCTTTGGCGCCGTAACATTCTGCACCACGGCCGTTTTCGCCGCGTTGACCACGAAAAGTACGCGTGTAGCGATAATCGACTAGCGTATTGATGTTGCGGTCTGCTATCGCGTAAATTGAACCGCCTTTGCCACCATCACCGCCATTCGGGCCGCCCAGCGGTTCGTACTTCTCGCGCCTGAACGTGGCTACGCCGTTGCCGCCGTCACCCGCGTAGACTTTAATTGTCGCTTCATCTATGAATTTCATCTTTTATAAAACCTAATGTGCAACCTAATGCTGTGACCTAAATAAAAAAGCCCCATCAAACGATGAGGCTTTAATCATACTACTTAAACTTAAACCGCAACAATATTCACCATTTGGCGACGTAGCGCGCCTTTGATGCAAAATGTCACTTTGCCGTCGATTTTTGCGAATAGCGTATGGTCTTTTCCCATGCCAACGTTGTCACCTGCGTGCATTTTAGTACCGCGTTGGCGCACGATAATGCTGCCTGCTGAAACCACTGTTTCGCCAAAAGCTTTAACGCCTAAACGTTGTGAGTGTGAGTCGCGACCGTTACGTGAACTACCGCCTGCTTTTTTGTGTGCCATGATTAATCCTTTTAAGTCTTAATTTATTACTTTAATTATTCTGCAGCTTTAGCGGCTTTCGCTTTTGCTGGTTTCGCTGCAGATGCCCCTGCAGCTAAAATTTCACCAATTTGAATCTCTGTAAAACTTTGGCGATGGCCTTGTGTTTTACGATAATGTTTACGACGGCGGAATTTGAAAATCATTACTTTATCCGCACGACCGTGAGAAACCACAGTGGCATTAACCGTAGCGCCTGCAATCAATGGCGCGCCAATGGTTGTGTTTTCGCCGTCTGCAATCATCAGCACTTTGTCGATAACCACTTTGCTACCCACTTCACCCAAAAGTTTTTCAACCTTGAGTGTTGCACCAGCTTCTACTTTATATTGTTTACCACCAGTTTTAATTACTGCGTACATGATTTAAGCCTTGCTTCTACACGTTCAAATGAATCGCGCATTATACTTAAATTGCAGGATATTGCAAACGCTAAATTACTGGTAACGCCTATTATTTATTCATCCAGCATGGCAAATTGCGTGTGTTAAAATAACGCCTATCATTAATTGATTTATCTAGTTTTAAACAAACCGTGCCTTTAAACAAAATTCAAACTTTTATTGCTGCCGATATGCAAGCGGTTGATAGCGTCATCCGAACTTCTCTTTACTCGGAGGTTACGCTCATTAATACCATTGGCGAGCATATCATCAGCGGTGGTGGCAAGCGCCTGCGACCCGCTCTGGTATTGCTTTCCAGCGGCATGTTTGGAAAGATTCAAACGCAACATCACGAGCTTGCAGCCATTGTCGAATTCATCCATACCGCCACACTTTTGCATGACGATGTAGTAGATGAAAGCGCCATGCGTCGCGGCAAAAGTACCGCCAATCACCTATTTGGCAACGCTGCCAGCGTGCTGGTGGGTGATTTTGTTTATTCGCGCGCGTTTCAAATGATGGTAAAGCTGCAAAATATGCGTGTGATGCAAATTTTATCCGAGGCGACGAACATCATCTCAGAAGGCGAGGTGTTGCAGCTGATGAATATTCACAATGCCGATGTAACCGAGCAAGAATATTTAAAAGTGATTCACTTTAAAACTGCCAAATTATTCGAGGCCGCAACACGTTTGGGCGCGGTAATTAGCGGAGCAAACCAAACTGACGAAACCGCTCTGGCACAATACGGCATGCGGCTTGGCACAGCATTTCAGTTGATTGACGACGTGCTAGATTTAACTGGCGACGTAGGTCAAATTGGCAAAAATTTAGGCGACGATTTAGCTGAAGGCAAACCGACTTTACCTTTGTTAATTGCCATGCATAGAGGCAACAAGCAAGAGGCTACAACTATTCGCAACGCTATACAGCACGGTGGTTTAGATGAATTGCGCGCTGTATTGGCCGCAGTAAAAGCAACGGATGCTTTAAATTACGTGCGTGATTTAGCGGCGAATGAAGCTAGGCTAGGCGTTGAAGCCATTGCACATTTAGCAAAATCTGCTAACAAACAAGCGCTGATTGATTTGGCTGAGTTTGCAGTAAAAAGAGATTTTTAATTTATAAACGCTAAAATAAAGATGCCGTACAGACCCCATGGATATTGGGCTGTAGGGCATATTTTTAAATATTTTAAGTGACTTCAATCAATACTAATTCAACGTAATTGGCTCGCCGCTCTCAGCATGAAAATAGCTTAAATGCGCACAATCGCTGGTACCATTGGTTAAGCTGCCATCAAACAAGGCTTTACCTTCTACATCCACCACCGCGTAGCCATTGTGATACAAAGTCACTTCTGCTAATTTAGGGTTTGTTTTAGCGATTTTTTCACGCCCGGAGATTTCACGCAACGTAAAACTAATGCAGTTTTCCTCTTCGGCCTCGCTATATACCTCCCAATGATTGCCGCCCGCCAATTGTGAAAGCCAGCCTGGCAAATCAACCTCGACGCGGCATATAATCGGCTCATCCCAAGCGGGATGGCTAATATTATTCAACTCAATTTCAGTTGAGTTGAACAGCCATTGTTCATCATCTATCATGTCGCGGTCAGTCATTTTGTTCCTCTACTTCAGCATTAACGTTTCAATGCTTATATGGTGATACCTTAAGCTTTTTCAAGCAATTTTTACACCAAATTTTGCGTCTGGGTTGCACGTATTTATTAACGATGCCATGATATGCTTAATTTACAACAACTTTTAGGCTGAATTAGGCCAAATTAAGGTGAGTTATGTTTGATTTTTTAATGCCTTTATCTGAAATATTGGGCGCTAATTCCACTGTATTCGTGACATTTTCGGTCATATTTGGACTCATGGTGGGCAGTTTTTTGAATGTGGTGATTCACAGATTGCCCAAAATGATGGAGCGCGAATGGCATGCCAATTGTTTGGAGCTGCAAGGTAAGGAAGTCGTCGAGCAAACAAAATACACTATTGTGACGCCGCGTTCCGCCTGCCCAAGCTGCGGACATGAAATTTCCGCTTTAGAGAATATCCCTATCATCAGCTACTTAATGTTGGGTGGCAAATGCAAAGGCTGCAAAACTAAAATTAGCATGCGCTACCCACTGGTGGAAGCCATCACTGGCGCGCTTATTGGCGCAGTCGCTTATAAATATGGCTATAGCTCTGCATCGCTATTTGCGTTTATTTTTGTGTTCGCATTAATTGCATTAACCTTTATCGATTTCGATACGCAATTATTGCCTGATGACATTACGCTGCCTTTGTTGTGGCTAGGGTTAATTTTTAATTTTAATACTGGATTCACCGATTTGAAATCCGCCGTGCTTGGCGCAATTTTTGGCTATTTAATTTTATGGTCAGTGTATTGGCTATTCAAACTTGTCACTGGCAAAGAAGGTATGGGTTATGGCGATTTTAAATTGCTAGGCGCAATCGGCGCTTGGTTTGGCTGGCAATTGCTACCAGCTGTGATTTTATTAAGCTCTGTCGTCGGCGCTGTGATTGGCATTGGAATGATTATGTTTAAAGGTAAAACTGGCGGCACGGCGATTCCATTTGGGCCATTTTTAGCGCTGGGCGGCATTGCAGCGCTGTTTTTCGGCAAACAATTGGCTAGTTTTTACCTTGTATAATGTACATTGTAGCGCTTACAGGCGGCATCGGTAGTGGTAAATCAGCCGCTGCAAAAATATTTGCCGAGCTTAGCGTACCAGTCACCGATGTAGATGTGATTTCGCATGCACTCACCGCAGCCAATCAGCCGCTAGTAAAAGATATTGAGGCTAATTTTGGTAGTGAGTACATCACGCCAGAAGGCGCATTAAACCGAGCTGCCATGCGCGATTTAGTATTTAACGATGCGGCGGCTCGCGACAAGCTCAACGCGCTTTTGCACCCCGCGATTTATGTTGAAGCGACAAAACAATTACAACAAAATGCGCACGCGCCGTATCAAATTTTAGCAATTCCATTGTTGTTTGAAAGCCCACGCTACGCGCCGCATGTAAACCGCATTTTATTGATTGATTGCGATGAAAAAACCCAAATTGAACGCGTAAAACAACGTAGCCAACTGCCAGAAGCTGAAATTTTACAGATTATTAAAGCCCAAACACCCCGCAAAAAAATGCTATCACTGGCTAACGACGTGATTGAAAACAACGAAAATGTTGAAAATCTGCGTGAAAAAATTCTAGAATTTCACCAAAAATACCTTAATACTTGCATAGTTAGCAAAACTATCTGATAATTCACCTCAATTTAATATTATAAGTGGGCAGACTTCTATCGTCATGTCTAGCTACGAATTTCCATTTAACGAGCGCATTCGCACCCTGTTGCGACTGGAAGATATACTCGGCAAAATCTTGCTGAATGTTGAAGCTGGCACGCAGCACAACCATCACAGCGCACTTATTTCACTATTGCAGTTGCTGGATATTGTGGATCGCGCTGACCTTAAAATGGATTTGGTACAAGAGTTGGATAGGCAACGGCTTGCGATGCAAAACTTGCGCGGCAACCCAGTGATTGCGGAAAAAGCTTTAGATAAAATTCTGAAAGAAATTGGCGCAAGCTCTACCACTTTGCGTAGCGATAACGCCAAACTTGGTCAACATCTGCGCGAAAATGAATGGCTGATGAGCATTAAGCAACGCTCAGGCATTTTGGGCGGCGTGTGCCAGTTCGATTTACCTTCGTATCACCATTGGCTAAACCTTAATCAAGCACGTCGCAATGCTGACTTTGAAAACTGGTTGGCGCGTTTAATGCCTATGCATGAAGCGGTTAAAACCATCTTGCGCATTTTGCGTGGCAGCGGCATCGCCACGGAGCATCACATTAGTAACGGGTTTTTTCAGCAAATGTTAGGTGGCACAAAACCCGCACAAATGCTGAGAATTGAATTGGATGATAATTGCCCTTGTTTTCCTGAAGTGAGCGCCAATAAATACGCCATTAGCGTACGCTTTTTTGCCTTGGATTTTGTACAAAAACCTAAACAATGCGAGCACGAAATTAACTTTACCTTAACCTTATGTAATCTTTAAGTAATGCCCGAAACCAAGCCGCCCCAAAACAAACCCAAGTTAGTCACTTGCCCCCATTGTAAAAAACAATCCGAATACAGTAGCGCTAATTTGTTTCGTCCATTTTGTAGCGAGCGCTGCAAAATGATTGATCTGGGCGATTGGGCGAACGAAACCTATAAAATTCCTGTCAATACGCCAATAGAAGATCTAGATGATGTTGAATAAGCAAATTTTTAAAGTTATTTTTTTAGTGTGTTTTCTTGCTGCTTGTGAGCCAAAAACTGGCGCAGAAACAGATGTAAAAATCACCGAAGTCAAAATATCAGATAGTTGGGTGCGTGAAAATGCGCCTGGGCAAAGCGTTGGCGCGGCTTACATGACATTGAACAGCCCGCAAGATAGCACATTAGTTTATGTGGAAACGCCTGCCGCAGGTACAGTTGAAATTCACAGCATGCAGATGGAAAATAATGTGATGAAAATGCGCATGTTAGAAGAGTTAGCACTTAAGGCAGGCAAGCCAGAAAAGCTTGCGCCTGGCGGCTTTCACTTGATGCTGTTTGATTTAAAAACGCCACTAAAAGCGGGTGAAAATGCAGCTTTTAAACTATGCTTTAAAGACAAGGCTGGAAAAATTACGCATCAAAACGTAATACTGCCAATTAAATCGGCCGATTAAAGCAATAAGTTGGCGCTTATACTGCGTTGAAAAGCAATTCCACGCGCGCCATAAGAAAATGCCACAGGCAAATCATTCAGCGACATGCCGCCCAGCGCATAAATTGGCACACTAGCATTTTCTGCTAATTCTGCAAATTTTTGCCAGCCTAATGGCTCGGCTTCAGGGTGACTAAGCGTAGATTTTACTGGAGATAGCACCACAAAATCCAAATCAAGATGCTCTGCATGCCTCAATTCTATTGGGTTGTGGCACGATGCTGCAATCATCAAACCAGCCGGTTTGGTTTTAAGCACCAATAAAGCCTGACTAGGCAAGTGTACGCCGTCTGCGCCCAGCTCTCGCGCCAACCCAAAATCTTCGCTGATTAAAACCTTCGCATCGTATTGCTTGGCAAGCGCAATTACTTGCGTTGTAAACTTGATAAATTCAACTTTTGAAAGTTGTTTTTCACGCACTTGAATCATCCTTAAACCGCGCTCCAATTGGCTTTTTAGCGTTGCAAAAAAAGCCTGTTCGCCCATTTCTGCCAAATTAGAAATCACGTAAACGGGCGGCAGCGCGAGCGCCTTCATAATCGGCGCATTGGCGGGTAAAATGGGTGTAACGGAGATATGTTCTGGCTGCTGCCAACTTAATTGTTGGCCTTCGCGTGGCCGCAATTCGCCTTCCCACGCGTCCACAAAAAAGAAATGTAAATTGACTGTTTTGGCAGCTGAATCATTAGTTTCTGGGTAATCAAATCGGCGCGTAACCCATTGCTGCGTGGTGGTTGGTTTAATGCCTAATTCTTCCCTTAACTCGCGGCTCAGCGCGTGTTCAGGGCTTTCACCGATTTCAATTTTTCCGCCAGGAAACTCCCACCAGCCAGCCCAGCCTTTACCTTCAGGGCGACTTGCCAATAAAAATTCGCTTTGACCGCGGTCTTTTTTTCGCTGCAAAATGGCTACGGCAACATCAATAATCATCACTTACCAGCTTCTATGCTTTTAACTTCTATGCTTTTAGCTTCGATAATCTGCATTAATTTTCACATAATCATAAGAGAAATCGCAAGTCCAAATCGTTATATCTGATTTGCCACGATTCAACACTACGCGCACCAAAATATCCGATTCTTTCATGATGGCTGAACCTTGTTCTTCGCGGTAGCTAGCGGCACGACCACCTTTTTCGGCCACTAAAACATCGCCTAAATATAACTCGAGATTATCCACATTCAAGTCATCAATGCCAGCATAACCAATCGCAGCTAGTATGCGCCCTAAATTGGGGTCTGAGGCGAAAAATGCGGTTTTAATTAATGGTGAATGCGCAATGGCATACGCTACCTTGCGGCATTCAGCCTCACTTTTTCCGCCCTCTACAGCCACCGTCATAAACTTGGTTGCACCTTCGCCATCACGCACTATCGCTTGTGCTAGTTCAATAGCAACTTCGGTTAACTTGTCGCGTAATAGCGTAAACTCCGCACTATCTTCTGTAATTTCTGCATTTCCCGCCAAATTAGTCGCCATCATAATCAGGCTGTCATTGGTTGATGTATCACCGTCCACCGTAATGCAGTTAAAGGATTTATTCACCGCGTAATGAATAATACTTTCAAGCGCAGCTTGGCTAACAGCCGCATCTGTGGCGATATAGCCCAGCATGGTCGCCATGTTGGGATGAATCATGCCGCTACCTTTGCTGATGCCCGTAATCGTCACCGTTTTGCCACCTAGTTGAATTTGCCGTGACGTACCTTTGGCGACAATATCCGTCGTCATAATCGCCTCAGCCGCATTTAGCCAATTATCTTCCTTCAAGTTAGCTATTGCCGCTGGCAAGCCTGCGATGACCTTATCGACGGGCAGCGGCTCTAAAATCACGCCAGTTGAAAACGGTAAAATTTGATTCGCTTTTACACCAAGCAAGCCTGCAAGCGCATCGCAGCTTTGCTTGGCGCGCTTTAAGCCATCTTCACCCGTGCCTGCGTTGGCGCAACCTGTGTTGATGAGCAGTGCGCGAACTTCATTTTTTTGCGCTAAAAATTCTTTACATAAAATTACAGGCGCAGCGCAAAAACGGTTAAGTGTAAACACGCCCGCTACGCGACTACCTTCTGCAAGCGTTATCACCAGCACATCTTTACGATCTGGCTTGCGCACATGCGCTTTTGCAAAACCTAATTTAACGCCGCCGACAGGCAATAGGGAAGCGGGTGCTGGGGCGATGAGATTTACGGGCATTGATTATTCCTTTTTACTATTAATTTTGCTAAGGCATAAAAACTATTCACCACAGAGGCACAGAGCTCACAGAGAAAATCTTTGACGACATCATGATAAGCGGCTCTTTACCTTACGCTTGCTCAAACATTAAGCCCTGCGCCAAGTCGTACCTTGCGGCGTATCTTCCAAAATAATGCCAGCATCAGCAAGCTCTTTACGAATGCGGTCGGCTTCGGCGAAGTGTTTGGATTTTTTGGCTTCAGCTCTACTTATAATAAAATCGTTAATTTCAACATCTGTAAAACCCACTGCAACAGAGCCACTTGCAGTATCGAAATCGTATGTTGCACTTGTAAGTGTTGACACCGTCCCCTGCAAAAATTCATCTGCATTTTGTTGCAACAAGCCCATTACACCAGCCAAGCTGAAGAGTAAATTAGCGGCTGCTATCGAGCTGGTTTTATTCACTTCATTCGCTAAATCAAACAACACGGCAAAAGCTTCTGGCGTGTTGAAATCGTCATCCATTGCTGCTTTAAAGCGTGCGGCTTGCGGATGGTTCCAATCAATTAAGTTAGTGTTCACTTCGCGGCTACGCAAGGCAGTATATAAGCGCGTCAGTGAAGCTTTGGCATCATCCAAATGTTGGTCAGAATAATTGAGTGGGCTACGATAATGCGCACGCAGAATGAAAAAACGCACAACTTCAGGCTTATATTTATTCAGTATTTCGCGGATGGTAAAAAAGTTACCCAGCGATTTGGACATCTTTTCGTCATCGACGCGTACAAAACCGTTGTGCATCCAGTAGTTCGCCATTTTGCAGCTGTTTGCCGCTTCACTTTGCGCGATTTCATTTTCGTGATGCGGAAACTGCAAATCTTGCCCGCCGCCATGAATATCAAAATGTGCGCCCAAATGATGCGCGCTCATGACCGAGCATTCAATATGCCAGCCTGGGCGGCCTTTGCCGCCATTAGGTCCGCCAAAGGGCGAATCCCAATTTGGCTCGTTTGGTTTAACGGATTTCCACAGCACAAAATCCATCGCGTCTTTCTTGTTGGTATCAACATCCACGCGCTCGCCCGCGCGCAAGTCATCTAAGCTTTTACCCGATAATTTGCCGTAATCCGCAAAGCTGCGCACACTGTAAAACACGTCACCATTGGCCGCTTGGTAAGCGTGGCCTTTTTCAATCAATGCGGAAATCATCGCAATCATGCCGTTGATATGTTGCGTGGCACGTGGCTGAAAGGCAGGCGATTCAACACCTAACTTGGCAAAATCTTCATCCATAGCATCAATAAAACGCTGCGTGAGCGCACCAATACTCTCGCCATTTTCGTTGGCACGTTTAATAATTTTGTCATCAATATCGGTGATATTACGTACATAAGTCACTTGGTATTGGCTTTCGTGAAACCAACGCGAAACCATATCGAAAACGACCATCACGCGCGCATGGCCAAGATGGCAGTAATCGTAAACCGTCATACCGCACACATACATGCGCACTTTATTGGCTTCGATGGGAGTAAATATTTGCTTATCGCGACTGAGGGAGTTGTAAATTTTTAACATTTGCGCATTATAAATGAGTTAATACTGCCAAAACAGCTAAAAACTTATGATTTATGGCCTTAATGCCAAACGGGCTATTGGATGTTAGCTATGTAATTGATAGAATGGCGCTTTTACTAACTCGTTTGAGCATATCATAATGACAATTCGCAACCTTTTACTATTAAAACTTCTTGCTCCCATTATTTTAGCGTTATCGTTTGCTTCAATTGCCAACGCTGACGAGCTAAAAGATATTTCGCAAATGGCTGAAAGTGGCCAACAAGCTGCCGCGTTAGAGCGCATTAATACTTACTTGGCGGCTAACCCTAAAGATGCACAAGCCATGTTTATGAAAGGCATTATTCTGGCCGAAAGCGGCAAACGTGATGATGCGATTAAAGCCTTTACCGATTTGACTGAAAAATATCCTAACCTGCCAGAGCCATACAATAACTTAGCCGTGTTATATGCAGATGCTGGCCAATATGACAAAGCCAAAAAAGCGTTAGAAACCGCCATTAAAACGCACCCAAGTTATGCCACTGCGCACGAAAATTTAGGTGATATTTATGCTCGCATGGCCTCAGAAGCTTATGACAAGGCCTTGCAACTGGATAACGGCAACACGCGCGCGCAAAGCAAATTAGCCATGATTAAAGATTTATTCGGCACAGGCAATAAAACCACGCTTGCAGCTAAAAGTGACAGCAAACCTACTAGAAGTGATACTAAACCAATTCGCCCTGCCGACAAAAAAGTGGAGCCGCCTAAACCTGCTGAACCTGTTGTAAATGAAGAACAAAACATTACTGATGCAGTGAACAGCTGGGCGAGTGCTTGGTCTGCTAAAGATGTAGATAAATATTTAGCCAGCTATGCTGACAGTTTTAAGCCGGCAAAAGGCGAAAGTCGTAAAGCTTGGGAAGCGACTCGTCGTGATCGTGTCAGCAAACCAGCGAGCATCAACGTTGAGTTAGCAAACCAAAAAGTAACGCTAGACGGCGCTGACAGTGCAAAAGTGACTTTTAAACAGAGCTATCGCGCTGGCGGCAAGCCGATTCGCACCGATAAAACATTGATGATGAAAAAAACGAATGGCGTTTGGTTAATTAATCAAGAAATTGCATCGAATTAACTTCTAAAGGTTACGTCAAAGATTGAGATGTTATTGATTCAAAAATTTAAGTTTTTAAAAGTCGTTTTTGTAGTCGCTTGTATCGTCTTGCCTTGGAATGCCACAGCGGTTAACCATGGCAGCATGACAGATCAACTACTAAGCAAAAAACTTGGCCGTAATTTGGTCGAGAGCCTGCTAGTAAAAAGCCTGTTGGAAATTACTGAAGGTAAAACCAAACAAGCCTTTGGCACAGTCAATGAGCTTATCAAAGCTGCACCAAACTTCAAACTGGCTTACCTCATCCGCGGCGATTTGCTTACTGCGCAAGCCCGCGCTTTAGCTACTTTTGGCGACACAAATACAACTAGCGCTAAGCCTGGTAGCGAAGAGCTGGAAGGTTTAAGAGACGAAGCGCGTACGCGCATTGAATATTATTTATCTGAGAAAAAAACCACGCAGCAGCCAAATTTAATGGTGAAATTAGGCGCGGAACAAGAACATTTAATTGTGGTGGACACAGTAAAGTCGCGCCTTTATTTATACAAAAAAGTGGATGACGGCCTGCAGTATGTGGCGGATTATTATGTAACCGTTGGCAAAAATGGCGTCGGCAAACAGGCGCAGGGCGATAAACGTACGCCATTGGGCGTTTATTTTGCTGGGCAAAAACTCACGCAACCACTGGCAGATATGTACGGTGATGGTGCTTATCCACTGAATTACCCCAATGAATTAGACCAACATCAAAACAAAAGTGGCTCTGGCATATGGCTGCATGGCACACCCACAGACACTTACAGCCGTCCGCCGCGCGCCAGTGATGGTTGTATTGTGGTGAGCAACCCTGATTTAGGCGCATTGGCGCCTATCTTACAAGCAGGCAAAACGCCGATTATTATTGCGGATAATCTTGAATGGCTAGAAAACGATAAAGCGGACGCACAACTAGAAGCACAAGATGCGGATAAGCAGGCTTTGCAGGCAGCAATTGAAGATTGGCGTAAAGCTTGGGTTGCGCAAGACACGGATGCGTATTTAAGCCATTATTCGAAAAAGTTTTTTTATAGCGATGGTGGCTTACAAAAATGGTCGGATTACAAACGCGGCATCCAAGCGGCCAAGCCCAAAGTGGCTATTAAGATTGAAGATGTGAGCATGTTTGCTTATCCAGATGCTGAGCAAACCATGATTGTGGTGAATTTTGAGCAAGATTTTAAAAGCCCAAGTTTGCAAAATAAAATGCGTAAACGCCAATATTGGGTGAATGAAAATAAACAATGGAAAATAATTTATGAAGGTGCAGCTTAGTGAATAAAATGATTAGCTTTAAACTGGTTTTTTTTGTATTTTTATATTTCCTGAAAGCCAGTATCCATGCGGCTCCCAGCCTAGTGTTTGAAACATCTCAAGGCAACTTTACAGTAGAACTTTATCCTGAAAAAGCGCCAAAAACGGTGGCGAATTTTTTGCAATATGTAAAAGATGGCTTTTATGAAAACACCATTTTCCACCGTGTAATGAACAACTTTATGATTCAAGGTGGCGGCTTTGAACGCGATTTAACCGAGAAAAACACGCGTGCGCCAATAGTGAATGAATCCAACAATGGTTTATTAAATGAGCCTGGTACTATCGCCATGGCGCGTACGATGGATCCTGATTCTGCTACCGCACAATTTTTTGTGAATTTGGCCGATAACCAATTTTTAAATTACACCAGCCCAGACCCTGAACAAATCGGTTATTGCGTATTTGGTAAAGTCACCAGCGGTTTCGAAGTAGCACAAAAAATTGGCGTGACCCCAACCACAAATCTGGGCAGAAATGAAAATGTTCCGACTAGACCTATTACCATTAAAAGCGTAAAGCTACTCAACGAACTCACAAAAGAACCAACTAAAGAAATTGCTAATTAGCCTTTTCTTTCTCAATTTATTTTAATAATTTTAAGGATTTATCTTGGCATCACTTTCTATGGTTAAACTGACCACCAATTTTGGCCACATCACGCTAGAACTCAATGCCGACAAGGCGCCCATTACCGTGGCTAATTTTTTACAATATGTAGAAAGCGGCTTTTATGATGGCGTAATTTTTCATCGCGTGATTAATGATTTTATGGTTCAAGGCGGCGGATTTGATGTCGGCATGAAACAAAAAAAGACTAAAGATGAAATTAAGAATGAAGCGGACAATGGCTTAGGCAACGATAAATACACCGTCGCCATGGCGCGTACGTCGATTCCCGATTCCGCCAGCAGCCAGTTTTTTATCAATATCGCGGATAACGATTTCTTAAATCACACCGCCAAAACTTCCAGCGGCTGGGGTTATTGCGTATTTGGCAAAGTGGTGGATGGCATGGATGTGGTTGATAAAATTGCCGCCGTAAAAACAGGCAGTAATGCAGGGCATCGCGATGTGCCTGTGGAGCCCGTGACCATAGAAAAAGCTAGCATTATTTAGCACGCGCGCGCTTCTCGCATGGATTACTGCTTATTTATTTCTGATTTGCATCTATGTGATTCTCGCCCGCACATTACGCAAGCGTTTATTCAGTTTTTAGAAAAAACTGCTGTTAAAGCCCAAGCACTGTATATCTTGGGCGATTTATTTGAATATTGGGCAGGCGATGATTCGATTAAAACAGGTGCCATGCAAGCCAGTATCCATGCGCTTCACCAGCTTGTTTCTAGCGGAATTCCTGTGTTTTTAATGCATGGGAATCGTGATTTTTTAATGACCGATGGCTTTGAAAAAGCCACTGGAATTGAAATTTTACCCGACCCAAGTTTAATCACACTTTACGGCAAACCCGTATTGTTAAGCCACGGCGATGCGCTGTGCACTGACGATATTGGCT
Source organism: Methylotenera sp. (assembly GCA_031417915.1). Taxonomy (GTDB): domain Bacteria; phylum Pseudomonadota; class Gammaproteobacteria; order Burkholderiales; family Methylophilaceae; genus Methylotenera_A. Next base: position 62,571 of record JANOWN010000026.1, on the reverse strand, counting down.
ATCAACAATTTCGCAGCGAAGTACGTAGTGAAACTTGGCAAACAAAGTTTTTAAGTCAGCCTTTGGCAGCTCGTATTGCCTACATTGAGCAACTACGCGCCAAAAGCGAGCAGGCCAAATCCACTAAAAGCATGCAAATTATGGATACCAATGCTGCCGCAGTGGATGATTTGCTACGTAAATTTTTGTACCCGCCTATTTTCATCCACGGCCACACGCACCGACCAAAAAAACACATTCACGCAATCGATGGCAATACTTGCGAACGCTGGGTGCTGGGCGATTGGTACGAGCAAGGCAGTTATCTTAAATTAGATAAAAATGGCTGTCATACTCAAGTGTTAGAAGCATGAAGGCTATTCTTAAAAATATATGCCAAAAAAAATATTAGTGTGCACTAACTATCGCGCAAACCCCAATAATTCCTCGTGCGCCGCGCGTGGCAGCAAAGAAGTTTTAACTGCCTTAACGCAACAATTACTGAATAAAAAAGTGTCGATTGAGATAGAAGAAATTCAATGCATGGGTTATTGCGACGTTGGGCCAAACCTACGTTTAATTCCCAATGGTGAGTTTTTTCATGAAGTTTCGGCCAAGAAATTAGCCAAAATTATTAAAGCAACGAAGTTGTTTTTACAAGACTAAATGTTTTATTCTTTGTAGCCAGGCACGTCGAGGTGGTCAACGTAGTCAATTTGCTCAGGTTCTAAAAACTTTTCTGCATATTGCAAATAAATTTTTTCACGAATAAGTAAATCAAAAATATCGGGGTCAATATGGTTATCCAGCCGCATTTTGCCTAATATATGCAGCGTTTCAGAAAGCGTTTTGGCTTTTTTGTAAGGCCTATCTTTAGAAGTAAGCGCCTCAAATATATCCGCAACGCCCATCATGCGCGCAGGAATCGACATTTGATCGCGCGTTAAGCCCTTTGGGTAGCCTTTGCCATCCATGCGCTCGTGATGGCCACCCGCATACTCAGGCACGCGCCGCAAATCTTTAGGATATTGTAACGATTCCAACATATTAATCGTCACTACAATATGGTTATTAATCACGGTACGCTCTTCGGGCGTTAAGGTGCCCTTTTCAATGGTGAGGTTATACACCTCATTCTCGCTCAAAAATTTAACCGCATGGCCAGAGTCATTTAAGTACTGATAATCGGCAATATCTTTTACGCGTTGTATATCTTCTGTCCGCATAAATTCGCTGCCATAGTTCACTTTGCGAATAAAGTTTTTATCGTCGTCTAACTGTTTTTTAATCACGTGAATATCGTGTTTAATCTCTTTGCTATTAATGGTTTTACCAGCTTTTACTGTTGCTAACACTTTATGCAAATATACATTCTCACGTTGCGTTATAAGCAAATCAAAGCGATGATCAATTAAATGAATACGGTCAAAAATCGTTTCTAATTTTGTGGCCTTATCCATCACCGATTCTGGCGTCGTAACTTTGCCGCAATCGTGCAGCCATGCCGCAATTTTCAGCTCATAAACCTCTTTTTCGGTCATGTGAAAATCTTTTAACGAGCCAATATTGGTCTTAATCGCCGCATCTGCCAGCATCATGGTCAGCTCGGGCACGCGCTGACAATGGCCACCCGTATAAGGTGATTTTTCGTCAATCGCATCCGCAATCAACTTAATAAAAGATTCAAATAAACCTTTAAGGCCATCAATTAAATTATGATTAGTAAGCGCTACCGCAGCCTGCGAGGCAAGCGATTCTACCAAGCGTTGATGTGATTCGGAAAAGGCAATAATTTCTTTGGTTAGTGGGTCGATTGCATTGATTAATTGTAGAACACCGATGATCTCATTTTCATGATTTTTCATTGGCACGGTTAAAAATGATTTTGAGCGAAAGCCCATGGCCTCATCAAATTTACGTGTGCCAGAAAAATCAAATCCTTCAGCTAAATATGCATCAGGGATATTCACTGTCTTGGCATTTACTACGCTATAGGCCGCTACCATATTGGTGTTTGGCTTGCCGCCTTCAAGATAGATTGGCAGTGGTGGGAACTGGATTTCTTTACCTGTCGTGCCGCCCATCGCGATATCAAGGCTAAGTGTGCGCATAATCTCAAACTTGAGTTTTGCGTCTTCAGTCACCGTATATAGCGTGCCGCCATCGGCATTGGTAAGTTCCTTGGCACCCAGCAAAATAACTTCTAGCAGGCGATTATTATCATGCTCAACAGAAAGCGCAACTCCAATCGAATTGAGGCGTTCCAGTTGATTCAACATATCTAAAGTTTGCATTAAATTTTGTGCCTAAGAAAGTGCTTGTTAGGCGTTAAAAAAAGCACCATGCATTAAGCCAAATGAAACTCTAATTTAATACCTACCAAATCAATGACATCACGGTCGCTTAATTCATATGCTTGCCCACCAACACTTTGACCGTTTACCAAAGGCTTTTTCTCGCCTTCCACATGCGCAATATAATAGCCATGGGGGCGTTTGGTAATCACTGCTACTTGCACACCAGGCTTACCCAGTGTGGTGAGTGCTTTATTTAACAACAGCTCGCGACCAGCATTTTCACCACTTAGCACCTGTAAACGACTGGTTTTAGAAGTGTTTTCTGCCGCCGCTGGCTTGGGCAATACTGGTGGTGCGGCAACACTACTGCTAGGTACTGCAGTGCTAGGTGCTTGATCTGGCTCAATCGCTTTCTCTTCAACTTTTACTGCAGGCGTAGTCACATCTAACTTGGCGGGTCGCAGCACGACGGTGTTTTCGAAACCGTTCCCTTTTGCTGCTGTTTTTTCTTGCGTGATGTTGGCATACTTTAGCTGATATTTGCCAAACTCGATGACATCGCCATGATGCAGTACATGCTTTTTAACAGGTTTTTTGTTCACCATGGTGCCATTGGTGCTATCAAGATCTTCTAAAAACGAGTCATTGCCAATGGTGGTAATGACGGCATGATCGCCACTGACTGCCAAATTATCAATATGAATATCATTGGCTGGACGGCGCCCTATCGTAGTGCGCTCTTTGTCTAAGCTAAATTCGCCCAGTGAATTGCCATCTAATGAAAAATGTAATTTCGCCATAAATCGCCTTAAAATTTATTTTATTTTTTTACTTTATCAATCAGGTTTTTAACCCAGCCCTTTTCAGCTGCAAACGCCTTTTTTACTATTGCTAGTACTACCGAAATATTATCCATACCACCATGTTCATTGGCAGATTGTATTAGTTTATTAGTCGCATGCGTAATGTTGCCATTCGCTTCTAACAGTATTTCCGTTATCTCCGCATCACTTACTAAATCTGACAATCCATCAGAGCACATTAAATAGAGGTCACTCACCTCAACATCAAACTCCTGCAATTCCAGCTCTACTTCAGTATCTATGCCTAAAGCGCGCGTAACCAAATTTTTGTTGTTAGATTGCTGCGCTTGCTCTTCCGTAATCAAGCCAGCGTTAATTTGCTCCTGTACCAAAGAGTGATCTACGGTCAGTTGCGTCAGGGTTTCACCTCGCAACCTATACGCACGCGAATCGCCAATATGTCCCACTACCAATTTATTGTCCGTAAAAACACCAGCCACCAATGTGGTGCCCATCCCAGAGCATTGCGGTTGGTCTTGCGATATCTGATAAATTGCCGCATTGGTTCTTGCTACCGCTTGCATGAGCATTTGCGACTCTAGCAACAAATCAGGATTCAATTCACCCAAACTAGATTTATCGAGCATAAATTCATTAAGTTCACTAGCAATCATCAACACCGCAACTTCGCTTGCCACTTCGCCCGCCTTATAGCCGCCCATGCCGTCAGCCAACACCAGTAAGCCTATCGACAAATCGCTCGCAACTGCATCTTCGTTATGATCTCGCAGCAAACCCACATCGGTTTGTCGCGCTACTTTTATGGCGTTGGATACGTTCAAAATCTTATGCCCATTAATATTTAAATCATAATAAATTCAAACATGTTTGAATTTCTAACACGTCAATTATCGCCTAAACTCTTGCGGCCTTGAGGTCTCAGCCACTTTGTCCAGCACGCCATTAATATATTTGTGCCCATCTGTTCCGCCATAAAGTTTGGCCAATTCTACGCCCTCGTTAATTGCAACCCGATAGGGAATACTTAAATCAAACATAAGTTCAAACGAAGAAATACGCAAAATCGCGTGTTCCACTGGGCTCAATTCTTCTATTTTTCTATCGATAAAGGTTGAAATTTGAGTGTCCAGCTCAGCAATCTTGCCAGTCACACCTTCCAACAAATGCTTAAAATACGCCTCATCCGCTTTGTTATATTCTGGGTCTTCTTGTGCGTCCGAAATAATTTGTTTTATATCCCCAGCATTAATCATGCCACGATACACAGCTTTTAAAACCAACTCGCGCGATTTGCGGCGATTTTGGCTCACTTTTGGTTTTTTAGCTGCTTTGACTTCTGCTTTAATGTCGCTCATAGCGCACGCACCAAGTTCGCCATTTCAATCGCCACTTGTGCCGCTTCCGTGCCTTTAATGAACATGCGCGCCAGCGCTTGCTCATCATCTTCCGTCGTTAAAACTGCATTGGCTACTGGCACACCTGTATTGAGCTGAACCTCTGAAATACCGCGCGCAGACTCGTTCGCAACCACTTCGAAGTGATAGGTTTCACCGCGAATAATTGCCCCCAATGCGATTAACGCATCAAATTTTTCGCTCAAGGCCATATGCTGCAAAATCAGCGGGGCTTCCAACGCGCCAGGCACAGTGGCGACGCGAATATCCGCTTCTTTCACGCCCAAATTCAGCAATTCCGCATGGCAAGCCGCTAACAAGCCATCGCCAATGTCGCTATTAAATCGCGATTGTACGATGCCAATTTTTTTACCTGCACCGTTTAAATTAATGTCTATTTTGTTCAATTGAATCTCTTAAGGTACTAAAAGTGGCTATTTTACGCTATTTAACTGACACTATTTGTCAGTTTAAGTGCTTATTTAAGGTTAAGAAAATAGTGCCCACGCTTTTTGCACCGTGCTCCAAACACCGTAACTAATCGGGATTAATACCGCCGCCCAGGCTAGCTTCACCAAAACAGGATGCTGCGCTGAATCACTCGAAGTAACAGCACTTGCGCTGTTTTCCAATGATTTTTCATGACTAATACGATGTACTTCTGCTAATTCCGCATCCATCATAAAATATTTATCTGCCACAGGTTTTACCAATAAATTAGCAACAAACCCCACCACCATTAAGCCCGCCAGCACCACAAATATCGGCGCATACACTTGATCAAACGGAACGCCTTTTTCTAAGCGCGTATCGTGCATATAATTCACTACCACAGGGCCTAGAATACCTGCAGTTGACCATGCCGTGAGCAATCGCCCATGAATCGCACCCACGAACTGCGTGCCAAACATATCCGCCAAATAGGCGGGAATGGTCGCAAAACCGCCGCCATACATTGAGGCGATGACGCAGAAACTCGCCACAAATAAAGCTAAAGATTTTAAGCCTGCCATGTAAGTCGCTGTGCAATACATAATTGCACCTAGCGTAAAGAAAATAAAGTAAGTTTGTTTACGCCCAAGCTTGTCTGATGAGCTGGCCCAGCCGATGCGCCCAAAAATATTAAACAGCGAAATCAAACCAACGAAACCTGCGCCAACCGCTGCAGCAGCAGCCGTCATCGCTTCATCTTTTTTAATGTCAGCAAAACCAATATCACGTTGACCGATGAGCGCGCCACCAAAAGTCTCCTGCAACATCGGTGCAGCCGCACCAATAATGCCGATACCAGCAGAAACATTCATGCACAGCACAATCCACAGCAACCAGAACTGTGGCGTTTTATGCGCATTTTTTAAATGCACATGTTTTGATGCAATCATGGTATTTTTTGCTGTCGCTGGCGGCGTCCAATTGGCTGGCTTCCAGCCTACTGGTGGCACGCGGTAGCCAAATGCGCCGCACAGCATAAACACCGCATAAATCGCTGCCAGCGCCACAAACGTTTGCCAAACGCCCACATTGCCAGGGCTTGAAAAATGCGTCATGAGTTTGGTGGCGAGCGGCGAGCCTATCATCGCACCGCCACCAAAACCCATAATGGCCATACCAGTGGCCATGCCGCGCCTATCGGGAAACCATTTAATCAGTGTGGAAACGGGTGAAATATAGCCCAAGCCTAGCCCAATGCCGCCAATGACACCGCTACCTAGCCACATCATCCACAACTGATGGCTGTAAACGCCATACGCCGAAAGCAACAAGCCGCCGCACCAACACAGCATGGAAACTAGGCCTGCTTTACGTGGGCCTTCGCGCTCTAGCCATCCGCCCCAAAGTGCTGCTGAGCAACCTAACAGCACAAAAAATAGCGTGTACATCCAGCCCAAATCAAACTGCGTCCAGTTGCAATCGGTGGCAGTGAGTGCGCGCGCGGTGCCAGATAATTTTTCACCAAACGTTGTTGCGCCTGCTGCACAAGCCGCCAACGGCTTGCCATCTGCTCCCATTAAGGCATTGCCCAATGGCTTCCAAAACACGCTAAATCCATAGGCCATACCAATAGACAAATGTATAGCCAGCGCGGCTGGCGGCACCAACCAGCGGTTAAAATTGGCGTTTGCGGTGATGTATTCTTTTGATAAAAAACTAACCATGCTGCCACCCCTAAAATAGACCTGGAAATTGATGTTCTGTCGTTATTTTGTTAACAAACTACATAGTCTTACAAAATACCAAAAATGGCAATTACACAATAAATTTTATCTCAAAAAAACACTTGAATTTTGTCATCAATATGTCATATTAAAGTCACAAAATGGCGCATAATCAAATAGATTGAGAGAGAAAATGCCTGCCAACATTTTAGTCATTGAAGACGAACCTGCAATTCAAGAGCTGCTTGCGCTTAACATTACGCAAGCAGGTCACAACGCCATGCGCGCGCTTAGCGTAGAGCATGCGCAAGAGTTGCTTCGCAACACGCTGCCAGATTTGATTTTACTGGATTGGATGCTACCTGGCATGAGCGGCATTGAATATGCGCGGCGTTTGAAATCGGACAGTCTCACCAAGGCGATACCGATTATCATGTTGACCGCGCGTGGTGATGAATTCGACAAAGTGCGCGGCTTAGAAGTGGGTGCCGATGATTACGTGACCAAACCGTTTAGCCCGCGTGAGTTGAATGCGCGCATCAAGGCTGTGCTACGCCGCCGTGCGCCACAAATGACCGATGATCCTATCGAGATTATGGGGCTATTGCTAGACCCAACCACGCACCGCGTGACTGGAAACAGCGCCAATATTGACTTGGGGCCAACTGAGTTTAGACTTTTACATTACTTTATGAGCAATGCCGAGCGCGTGCATTCGCGCAGCCAGTTGCTAGATAAAGTATGGGGCGACCGCGTATTTGTGGAAGATAGAACCGTCGATGTGCATATTCGCAGACTTCGCAATGCTTTGGCGGTATCTAACCACCAAGATTTAATTCAAACCGTACGCGGCTCGGGCTATCGTTTATCGGCACAAAACAATTAAGCAACTATAACCGCTGAACCTCAAGCCAGTATTTGGCTTGCCCGTGAAATATACCAACTAAAGTTTGTTATTTACACGTCAAAGTGGGTTATTTACACGCCAAATCTGGCTATAATTAAGCCAATTTTTAACTTTGGTTTAATTTTAGGCTTAATTGTGCCGGATATCCGTTTAAAAGCAGGTTTATTTGTTTGCGCGCTCGGCGTAATCTGCTTGTTTATATGGCTGATTAGCAGCGTCACCGTTGCCTTGCTGGCATTCTCAGCTAGCCTATTAGTTTATCTTAACGGCCACATCGCTTGGCTACACCAATTACATCTTTGGTTTAAAAATCCCGCGTTAAAAGAAATCCCTGAAGGCTCAGGCGCGTGGGAAGAGGTATTCACTGCACTGTTGCAATACGAGCGCAATAACTTATCCAAAGAAGCGCAGTTAAGCGCTGCAATAGAGCGCTTTAACCTCACCGCCGATGCAATCCCAGATGGCTTAGTTATACTTAGCCCCAGCAATGAGATTGAGTGGTGCACGCCGCATGCCGAGAATCAGCTTGGCCTAGATTTAAACACTGATAAAAAATTACCAATTGTGAATTTAGTTCGCGATAGCCATTTTATTGCCTATTTATATAGTGAGACTTACAACGAGCCATTTAAACTTAAGTCTTGGCGCAATCCAGAGTTAATCCTCGAAATTCAGATCATTCCATTTGAAAATCAGCAAAAATTACTCATTTGTCGCGATATGACACAGCTAGAAAAAGTCGACGTGATGCGCCGCGATTTTATTGCCAACGTTTCTCATGAATTACGTACGCCACTCACCGTAGTGGGCGGCTTTTTAGAAACGCTGAGCGACATGGAAGGCGCCGTGCCAGACGCGATAAAAACCTACTTCGGCATGATGCAAGAGCAAACTGGACGCATGCGCCATATTATCGAGGATTTGCTCACGCTCTCGACCATAGAAAGCAGCAGTGACGCGCCTGACGACAACGAAATTGACATGAGCAATTTGTTAAAAAGCTTACAAAATGACGCACTTGGCTTAAGCCAAAGTTTGTATAAAACTAAACATAAAATCCATCTTGATGCCGACGCAAGCCTTAATCTAAAAGGCTCTCAGGAAGAGCTGCGTAGCGCATTTAGCAATTTGGTCAGCAACGCTGTGCGTTATACGCCAAAAGGCAATGAGATATTCATTACTTGGCAGCTCATGAATAAGCAACCAACATTTGCCGTACGTGATACTGGCATTGGCATCGAGCAACAACATATCGACCGGCTCACCGAGCGCTTTTATCGCGTCGATCGTGGCCGGAGCCGCGAAACTGGAGGCACTGGGCTTGGGCTTTCCATCGTCAAGCATATTCTCATTCGTCACCAAGCCAAGTTAGAAATCAGCAGCGAAATTGACGTCGGCAGCACGTTTAGCGTGGTTTTCCCTAAATCACGTATTGCGCATAAAAAATGATTTCTAAAGCATGAAAATAGCTGCCCTGCAACCCGCGTGGATATTGGCTTGCAGCCTAGTCGCTTTTTCATTAATCACGGCATGCACTACAAACACCCCATTCGAAGGCAAACCTATTCCCGAGCGCGGCGATAGAAGCACTGCCAACCAATTGGGGAAAACCGATATGGACCGCATGGCCGATGTAGAGGTTGAGGAAAATACAAAAAGCTTACGCAATTTAATGACTAAGCTTTATAAGCGCAATCCGCATGAGCTCACCAAAAGTACCACTAGCCCAATAGAAAAAATGGTGGATTGGGTGTTTGATGGCGAATCGCAACATCATTTTCAGTTTAAAGATATGGATAACAAGCAAGGTACAGATGCTATTTTTTTAACGTTTAATCCAGATTATCAGGGTGATCGCGTACTAACTTTCATTGTCGGCCTGCACACCATGCTACTTAAGGCGCACGGCAATAAAACTGACTTTTATATAACCGATAAAATTGAACCGCAAAGCGTTTACAACGTCGCGCGCAATATTGAAATCGCCGTCTGGAAGCTCTCTACAGCGCGCGATGCCGATGGCAATTTGTATTTGCTCACCAACGAGATTAACGACAAAGACCGTAATTTAAGTTTTGAACGCGAATTTGGCAAAATGATAGGCCGCACCGATTTATATGCCATTGCCTTAGCCGAAAAATCTCAACGCATGATTTCACGTGTGATGCAAAGCCTCGCCACCGCAGTATTTTTGCCATTTTAGCCTAGCCTTGACGTCCCGCTACTAACTGCAGCTTCAACCCTTTAGCCGCAAGCGCATAACCACCATCACTACCATCGACAAAATGCATGTGATTGCCATTAACCGATTGCACGATGCATGTGATTAAGGCCTCGCGCGATTTATGCATGCCATACGCCAACCTGCCTGCTAGATGTTCAGCATCAAGAAAACTTTGCAACGCAGTTGCTTGCGCCTCACTACCATCCATCACCATACGCAACATGCCATCAAATTTGCGAAAGTCTGAGTTTTCTACCAACTCGTCTCGATAAGCGCTCCATTTAACAGCTTCAGTATCCATATTACGCGCAAACAAAATCATGCCTGCAAAGTTTTGAAACAGCATTTTAGCTAAATATGAGATGCGCTTCTTTATAGCAAACTGGCTTGTACGTACCCGCCACTCATGCACCAATAGTTTGGGGTTAAACGTTAGGCGCATGGCCTGCGCTTGCAAGGGATGATATTGCACAACATCGCCATAAATTTCTTGGATTTTTTCAAGCACAAGTTGATAAGTCGCCAAATTGGTTTCAGCATTTTTAGAAGTTGCACACACTAACAATGCCAGCTTATGGTCATTAAAGCTTGGCACACCTTGCCAGCGACATTCAAACCCTTCGAAACTGGCATCTGCCAAACCATCCAACTCATCCACTCGGCGCACGCCCACTGCATCAGCGGTTTTTACTCGGCGCTCCGCTTCCTCCCAACCACGGCCAGAAAATACGGGCTGAGTCACATGTGCGGATAATTGTAGTTTGCCTAACTTAACCCAAAAACCTTGATTGACTAAATCTGACACTTTTACAAAACCTACCCTAAGATCTAAACCAAAACTTTCACGCGATAGCTTCTGCGCGCCGCGCAGCGCAATCTCCACGCGGTTGAGCATGTCATCTGGAACCGCAAAGGTTGCCCCATCGCCACCGAATAAAAAGGGCAAGTCTATATTACGGTCAACATTCACCACCGCCGCAATACAAGCCACGCCAACAGTATTCACCTTTTTGTAAGCACCCGCTTCAATAGCCTTGGTAGAGCCTATTACATCCGCAATCACTATCCACCAATCGTGCGGCACGTCAGTATGGATTAGACTTCGCGTCGCCTCTTCAAATGAATGAATAACTGGCAGATGGCGATAAAAATCAGACGATTCAGGATTTGGAAGTTGGCTTTTTAAAGTCATGATTAATTATAATCAACTTTAGTCGCGAATAGGCGAATGTGTTTTGGCGTGTGAATAATGCGCTTCGCCTAGAGGCGCCTACTTTTGGTAGCGCATATATTCCACGGACAAGCCAAATACTGGCTTAGCCGTCATTCCCGCGAAGGCGGGAATCCATTTTCATTTTAAAATAGGTGCTCTGTAAGTCGCATAGATATTGGTCTACAGAGCATCTACTTCCCATCGCGTTCGCTTGGTTTGTTTTTGACTTTAATCCCCTTCACACTTTGCTTGTCACTTTAGTGGCTTAGCAAATTGGGGAAGCCAAATACTAGCTTGCCGCGCGAAAGCGACTAATTGCCGCAGATACTCTCACAAGGTGTCCCGTCATTATCTCCATCCAAACTCATTACTCCACAATCATTCAGATAACGTATCGCCTCATCGCACGAATCCATTTGTCCGCACAAATGCTTACTTCCACAAGTAGCATCGCTGGATTTTAAACTTTGTACTGAACTTGCAGCATCTGTACGTCCTCCACCATGGCAATGATAGCCTCCATGTTTTCTATCATTGTGACAACCCTCAGCATTTGTCCTGCCTCCATGAGCATAAGCAGACATAGGAGACATTAAAACTGCAATAACAAGCTTTAATGCAAGGCGTTTCACCCCAACTCCACTTCCACCAAATTATCACAAAAACTCGCCGAATTCCCCATATCGCCAAACTCCGCCAAGCTAATGCTATTCACCGTGCCTTTATTCAACTGGCGCCAATAACCGAGCGTAGCGACTACCACACCTGCATTCACATCTTTGGTGATGCGTGCATCGCCCTCAAACGCGCCACGGTCATTAAACACTTTAACCGTATCACCTTCTTTAATGCCACGCGCAGCGGCATCTGCCACGTTAATCATCACAAATTGTTCACCTTGATTTTTAATTTTCTCGGTCACGTTGGCATAACATGAGTTTAAAAAGCCATGACTTTTGGGCGAAATAATATTAAGCGGATATTTTGCCGCTAACGCTGGGTTGGTTTCATGAGATTCGCGCGAAGCTAAATAATCTGGTAACGGGTCTAAATCCTGACCAGGCTGAAAGCCATCGTACATTTGGCGGAACGGCCCTGCCACAAAGTTTTTAGCGCCTTCGACCATAAAGTGGCATTTGCCCGTTGGTGTGGGAAACTCGCCTTTGGCATGCCGTGCGCGCACATCTTTATCGCCAAACGCTTTTAGGCGCGCAAAGCCATGCTCGCGTAAATAATCTAGCCCAATGCCTTCGCAAGTAGGCGCAGCCCAATCGACATAGTTTTCTAAACATTCAGCATCTGACCAGCTAAATTGCGGCTCGGTATAGCCCATGCGCTTGGCCAAACGGCGGAAAATCTCGTTATTCGGCAGCGCTTCACCTGGCGGATCAATACATTTGGCGTTGTAGGTAAGGTACAAATGCCCCCAAGATAACACCATATCTTCCATCTCCGCGCCCATGGCGGCTGGCAGAATGATGTCGGCATACGAAGCAGTGTCAGAAATAAAATGATCGGCCGCAATAGTGAATAAATCTTCGCGCTCTAGCCCTTTAACGATTTTATCGGTTTCGGGTGATTGCGTAACTGGGTTAGTGTTCCACACCAACATCGATTTAATCGGTGTTTTAAGATTTAACTCGCCCGTGAGTGCGCGGCCAAGCTGCAGGATATTCACCACTGGCGTGCCTTCTGGGATTAAATCTGGGCGACAAATCACATCGAATTTGTACGGGTGCTCCCACACCGGGAACTGTAGCGCGCCGCCGCCAACGTGGCGCCATGCGCCAATAAGGGCGGGCAAACAAGTCACCGCACGGATGGCTTGGCTGCCGCCATAACTACGCTCTAGTGAGACGCCCAAGCGAATCGCCGCTGGTGGCGTAGTTGCGTATTCACGCGCAAATTTGCGAATATCTGCGGCAGGGATGCCTGTGATTTTCTCTGCCCATTCTGGCGTGCGGGTTTTAGCGCGTTCGGCGAGTTCTTTGTAGCCGACGGTGTAATTATCAATATAGTCTTGGTCTTGCAAACCTTCTTCAATAATCACATGCATCATCGCCATCGCCAGCGCGCCATCGGTGCCCACTTTTGGCGTAATGTGCCAATCGGCCTCTTTCGCTGTTCTAGAAGCGTACGCATCTATCACCACCACTTTTGCGCCACGCTTTTGTGCCTCGTGCACAATGTGCCAGTGATGCAAGTTGGTGCTCACCGAATTACATGCCCAAATGACAATGTATTTAGAATGTGAAAAACTTTCAGGGTCAACCCCAGCCGTTGGCCCCACAGTCAATAACCATGCGGTGCAAGAACCTTCGCCACAAAAAGTACGCTCGCACACTGTCGCGCCCATGCGGTTAAAAAACGCATCGCCACCGTTTAAACCATGCACTAAACCTTGGTTACCCAAATAACTCACAGGTAATATCGCGCGCGGGCCATCTTTTTTGATAATGTCTTGCCATTTATCCACAATCGTATCCAGCGCTTCATCCCACGAAATACGCATAAACTGCTTGCTGCCCTTAGCGCCTGTGCGTTTCATCGGGTACAGCAAGCGGTCTGGGTGGTAGTGACGTTTTTCGTAATCGTGCAATTTAACGCACAAGCCGCCGCGCGTCATCGGGTGCTCTTTGTTGCCTGTCACTGAAATGAGTTTTTTGTCTTTTACCGTATAAACCATGCTGCAAGTGTCTGGGCAATCGTGCGGGCAACCGCCGTGGTGGGTGGTCGTATTATTACTTTGGTCTAAATCGACAGGCTTATTCATTTCAGAACTCTCCTTAAAAACGATTTTATTAGTCTGGTTATTTTAAACTTAACTATATACCCACTTGTATAGCGACGCAATTAATTGGCACAAATTTTAATAAATTTTACGCGACAAGAAAAACATGATTAGAATATGCGCATGCAACTTTTAAACAACTTAACGCCCGCACAATTTTTGGCCGAATATTGGCAGAAAAAGCCGCTACTGATTCGCGGGGCAATGCCTGATTTTAAAGGTTTTATTTCGCCTAATGAATTGGCAGGTTTGGCGTGCGAAGACGGCGTGCAAGCGCGCATTATTCAACAAAAAAAAGACAAATGGACGGTGAAAAACAGCCCGTTTGAAGACAAAGATTTTGCCAAATTACCCGCCAAAGATTGGACGCTGTTAGTGCAAAGCGTCAACCAATACGTGCCAGAAGCCGCGGATTTATTAGGCTTGTTCGATTTTATTCCACACGCACGTTTAGATGATTTAATGGTGAGCTACGCGCCAGATGGCGGCGGTGTGGGTGCGCATGTAGATTCGTACGACGTGTTTTTGCTGCAAAGCAGCGGCAAAAGAAATTGGAAAATAAGTACGCAGGCTGATTTAAGCTTAGTTGAAGGCGCTCCTTTAAAAATACTGCAAAACTTTAAGGCCGAACAAGAGTGGACGCTAGAAGCGGGTGATATGCTCTACTTGCCACCGCAAATCGCACATTGGGGCGTTGCTGAAACAGGCGATTGCATGACCTATTCGATTGGTTTTAGAGCGCCCAAAACGCAAGAATTGCAGCACGAATTTTTAAGTTATTTACAAGACAATTTGAGCGCAGACGCTTTGTATGTAGAGTCTTTGTATCAAGACGCTGATTTAACTTTGCAAAAGCATGCTGCAGAAATTAGCGATGCCATGATAGCCAAGGTGGATGCGGCTCTCAGAGACATTGCTTGGAACAAGGATAATGTTGCAGACTTTTTAGGCAAATATTTAACCGAGCCAAAACTGGGCGTAATTTTTGAACCGAATCGCAAAATTTCAAAAGCTGAATTTATAAAACAATTAGCGCAAAAAACTTTATTTTTAAGTTTAAAATCACAGATGCTATTTGCGCAAAATAATTTTTATTTGAACGGAGAAAAATTGGCTGTTCCAGCAGACATTGTTGCAATAATGAAAGAATTTTCGGATAAAAAAATTCTTAAAATAGCTGCCCTAGAAGCCAATATCCATGCGGTTGCAGGCGATGTGCTTTATGAGAATTTTTTAGCAGGTTATGTATGTTTTAAGCGTAATTGAAGGAACTGCAATGACGGATGAATTGAAGCCTAACACGATTATTTTGGGTGAGCGCAACTACGCAGCTGCGCTTGATTTAGTCATTGAAAGTGCCACTAGCGAGCTACTGATTTTTGATCAGAGTTTTGCACGGGGCGATTATGCAAGCCAAAATCGCTTTGAAACTTTTTATGCGTTTTTAAGTGACAATCCGCTCAGTCAACTGACAATTATTTTGCAAGACGCGCAACATTTTATTAACAGTTGCCCAAGGTTATTTGAATTGCTTAGGCTTTTCGGGCACAAAATGACGGTGTATGAAACGAATAATGTCGCAAAAATCGCTAAAGATTGCTTTGTAATTGCCGACAAGCGCCATTATTGTCGGCGTTTTCATATTGATCAAGCGCGCTTTAAGTACGCGTTTGAGGACGAAAATGAATCGGCAAATTTATTGACGCGCTTTGGTGAGCTGTTAGATGAGACGACCGAAGCAGTTTCTGTAACTAAATTGGGACTTTAGTTTAGGAATACCATGAAAAAGTTACTTTTTGCTTTACTGCTGATAAGTTGCGCAGCACTTGCCGAAACCGAATTTAAGATTATTACCCTACAACACCGCTTTGCCAGCGATTTGTTACCCATTATCGAGCCAATGGTGGGCGCGGATGGCACGGCAACAGGCATGAATAATCAGCTAATTTTGCGCGCGCAGCCAGAACGCATGCGCGAAATTGAAGCGACGGTGGCGAATTTAGACGCGGCACGCGTGAACCGTAAAATCACGGTAAAAACCAGCAATCACGTGCAAAGCCAGCAAGAACGCGTGGAAGCAAAAGGCGCCACCAAAGTAGGCAAAGTGACGGTTTCAAACGACAGGCGGGCAAAGCCAAATAGCGGCCGCATAGAGGTTGAAAATAATAGCAGCAACACACAGCAAAATAGTAACCAATTTATAAGTGTGTTAGATGGTGAGCGTGCGTTTATTCGCGTGGGGCAAATTGTGCCATTTACGCAAGAATGGGTGACGATTACCCGACGTTATGTGCATGTAGAGCGTTTTACCGATTGGCGCGAAGTTTCGACAGGCTTTGCGGTACGACCGCGCACTGTCGGCAATAATGTTGAGCTGGAAATTACGCCGAGGATTGCGCGACTCAATAATCAAGGCTTTATTGATTTTGAAGAATTGACCACTGTAATGCGCGTAAGCCTTGGAAATTGGGTGGATATTGGCGGCACCATGCAACAAAATGATGAAGTTAGTCGCAAAATTTTAGGGTTGCAAAGTACGTCTAGCCAGCAGAATACAAGCTTAAGTATTAAAGTAGAATAGATTTTTTTTAAGTTTAGGCTGTAAATTGTTGCAAAATAACGATTTTTTGCGTCAATATTCATCATTAATCCAAAAAATACTGGAATTTTTTATAATTGCTGGTAAAATTCACAGCACTCGGTTGGGCTAAAGGTGGTCCGCCGTAACTGGTTTAACTTTAGTTCATATCGTAAGGGATACAAAAAATGACACGTTCCGCTCTATTAGCTGCATTATTAGCACTTGCTCTAACTGCTTGTAACAAACCTGCTGAAGAAGCTGCTCCTGCTGCAGAAATGCCTGCTGCTGAAGCTCCTGCTGCTGAAGCTGCACCTGCTGCAGAAATGCCTGCTGAAGCTGCACCTGCTGCTGAAGCTGCACCTGCTGAAGCAGCTCCTGCTGCTGAAGCTGCTCCTGCTGCTGCACAGTAAGTTTTTTAAGCAATAAGTTTTTTGCTTAATAAAAAAGCCGACTTATAGTCGGCTTTTTTTATGTGCTTATTTTATATTTTCTAAAAACTGCACGTTAAAAACTTCGCCAAGCAAAACCGGCGTCTTGCTCAGCAATGCCTATCCAATCCAATTCACAATTAAGCACCTGACTTAGAGCCTTTTTAGCTAATTCTGGCGTATTGTTTTTAGCACTTAAATGCGCCGCAATGATATGTTTTAATTTAGTGTTATCTAACTTAGATAGCAGACTGGCAGCACTCGCATTATCTAAGTGACCAAGTCGACTGCCCACACGCTTTTTTAATGAGTATGGATAGGCACCATTTTCCAGCATGTGTATATCATGATTACATTCCAACACCAACGCATCACAGCCGCTTAGCACCTGCTCGATATGCTGGGTGGACGCACCTGCGTCGGTCAGCACACCTAATTTATATTCGCCATCGCTAAAGGTAAATTGTGTTGGTTCGCGCGCGTCGTGCGGCACTGGGTAGGGGGAAATTTCAATGTCTTCAATTTGAAACCTAGTGTGGCTATCGATGATATTTAGTATAACTTTGGTGTTAACTGGTAAATAACGCTCGCACATCTTTAAACTACCGTGCGATAACCAAGCTGGAATACTGTACTTAGCTGCTAACTTGAAAGCACCTTTGGCATGATCATCATGCTCATGCGTGACCAAAATACCTGTGATTTGCTCTGGTGCTAAATCTATCTTTTTCAAACGCTTGACAATTTCGCCAGCACCAAAACCACAATCTAACAACAAACGAGTTGAATTTTTTTCTATCACCATACAGTTGCCAGCGCTGCCACTGCCTAATGACGAAAAGCGCATGATTACTGACTATTTCAGCTGATCGTATAGTAACGAAATAATGCGATTAGCCGTCGTGCTACGGTTGTGTTTATCTTCGCTATCCACCACATTCACGCGCGTACCACCATTGTCAGTTTCCGTCACTTTAATGCGATACTGCTTAGCTGGGTCAGTTTTGCCGTCGTCACCTTTCCAAAACTGCAGCTTGTCGATAATAGTTTTTTCATCTTTTGGTTTGGATTTATTCTCAACTTCAGGCTCATCATCTTTCCAAAATGCAAGTTTATCTAACAAACCTTTTTTCTTGGTCGGGCTATCATCAATATCCACATCAGCATAACGCACCAAAAACAAGCCGTTCGAGCGATCTTTGTCTTCAGTCACGAAGCCAATTCTATCCAACGCTAAACCAACACGACGCCAGCCGCGATCGAATGGATCGTTCAATTTAAGCGTCACGCTGCTATCAGCTTCTTTCACCACCTCAGCACGTTTTTCGCTGACTGGATTTGCAGCAATTTCTTGCGCACGTTTTTCTGTCACACCTAATTTCACCATCAAACGACGCAATAATTCTGCGTCTAATTCAGCAGCGTTTTCTTCAGCCGTCTTATCTGATTTTGTGCCATCCAAACGATAACCCGTTTCAACCTCACCGTAGTTGGTTCTTACCTTATTTTTGCCGTCATCTGGCGCGCCGGCCACTGTGCGATGCGTCATATAAATTTCGGTTGAGCCTTCTTTCTCGCCACGTTCTAAACGCGTGCGAAATTTACGTCTATCGGCAAGACCAGAAAGCTTATCTAGCCATTTATCAAATTTTTCACCAATATTTTTTTTACCTTCTGCAGCCTTAATCGCATCCGCTTCAATCCACTCAGTTTCCATGACGCCAGTTTCTGCATTTTCTACCCGCACCGCAAACCCTTGATCAATCCAGAACTCACGCACCACTGGCCAAACTTTCTCGGCGGACGCATTCACCACCAACCAACGCTGCGCGCCAGCTTTTTCCATGCGCACGCCATCAGAATTTGGCAGAATTTTCTCTACGCCAGCCTCTTGGCCGTCTTGTGCTTGATTGTAAGTGTTATATGTGGTCGTGCCGCCTGGTACGCTGTAGGCATCACTCGTGCGCACCGCAGTTAGATCTGGCGGGATCTCTAAGGGTTTTGAGCGACCAGCACCTTTATAGTCCGACGAGTTGTCGAGAAAAGGGATGGAGTCGCAGGCACTCACAAATATTGTTAGTAGCGTAATTGCGATTGATTTAACAAGTGCGTTTTGTTTCATGTTTCTGCCACCATTTACTATAAAAAATACTAAGAAATAATTTCTGCTTGGCGCATTGCCGCGCGCAACACATCATGATATTGCGTAGACAAATTCAGCATCGGCAAACGAATGCCCGCTTTAATCAAACCCATTTGTTGCAGTACCCACTTCACTGGAATTGGATTAGGCTCAATAAATAATTTTTGATGCAATGCAAATAATTTTGCGTTAATTTCGCAGGCTTTTTTCACATTGCCCGCCATCGCCGCAACGCACATTTCATGCATTAATTTTGGCGCAACATTGGCAGTAACCGAAATTACACCATGCCCGCCAAGCAGCATTAACGCCATGCCTGTGGCATCATCACCGCTATAAATAGCGAAATCTTTTGGTGCGCGCAGCAGTAAATCTGTACCTCGCTCTATGCCACCAGTGGCATCTTTAATGCCCACAATATTTTTAACCGCCGCCAGCCGTAAAGCGGTGTCGTTGCTCATATCGCAACTGGTGCGGCCAGGCACATTATATAAAATCAGCGGAATATCTACCGCGCCAGCAACTGCTGCAAAGTGTTGATACAAGCCCTCTTGCGTGGGTTTATTGTAATAAGGCGTTACCAACAAACATGCATCTACGCCTAAGGCCTTGGCGTTGGCCGTTAGTTCAATCGCTTCGCTGGTCGAGTTCGCACCCGTACCCGCAATCACGGCCACACGACCTGCAACATGCTCTACCGTGGTTTCTATCAGCAAGCAATGTTCAGCCACGTCCACTGTTGGCGACTCGCCCGAGGTGCCCACAATAACAATACCATCACTGCCAGCCTCAACATGCCAATCGATCAGTGCGCGCAATGCATCCAGATCTAAACTGCCGTCGTCTAGCATCGGCGTGACGATAGCCACTAAACACCCTTGCAACATATCAAAACCTATTAAAAATAAAGTGTGTTATTTTAACCGAAACTGCCACCTTAATGCGAAAACGCCGCAGATTCAGCCCCTAAATAAGTGGTATATAACAAATAACGCTAAAAATATAATTAAATATTCTTTTTAAATATATAAGAATGTCTTTAAAATTGCATTTTTACAATTATTTAGTTAACGCATCAGCCTTGATTTGGTTGAATTTGCGCCAATTTCAACGTTAAATCGCGCTATAATTGAGGTCAATCAAAAACACGAAACAGCTATGAATATAGATTTTCATCAATACATCATGATTTTGCTGGGCACGGTACTGGTCAACAACATCGTGCTGATTAAAATTTTGGGTCTATGCCCATTCATGGGGGTTTCTAAAAAACTGGAAGCCTCGATTGGCATGGCCGCCGCGACTGCTTTTGTATTAACAATTGGCAGCATGACCAGTTGGGCGATTAACTATTATTTGCTCGAGCCAAATAACCTGCAATATTTACGCACGCTGTCGTTTATTGTCGTCATCGCAGGCGTGGTGCAGTTTACTGAGATTGTGATGGAAAAAAGCTTCCCGCTGCTGTATCAAATGCTGGGGATTTTCTTGCCACTCATCACCACCAATTGCGCGGTCTTAGGCATTCCATTATTAAACGCGCAAACTAGCCAAGGCCCAATACAGTCGGCTTTGTTCGGCTTTGGTGGGGCGCTTGGTTTTTCGCTGGTATTGATTTTATTTGCCTCGATGCGCGAACGTTTAGAAGCCGCCGATGTGCCCAAAGTATTTCAAGGTGCAGCCATCGCCATGATTACTGCCTCATTAATGAGCTTGGCTTTTATGGGCTTTGCTGGTTTAGACAAATATTAGGTCTGATAAATATTAAATGCTAACCGCTTTATACATCATGATCGGCCTCGCGCTGTTACTAGGCGCGGCTTTGGGCTATGCGGCGCTTAAGTTTAAAGTAGAAGGCGATCCACTCATCGCGCGCATCGATGCCATTTTACCGCAAACGCAATGTGGCCAATGCGGCTTTCCAGGTTGCAAGCCTTACGCCACGGCGATTGCAGAAGGTCGCGCCGACATCAACCAATGCCCGCCTGGTGGCGATGCGGGCGTACGCGCATTAGCTGATTTAATGGGCATGGAATACAAACCGCTGAATGCGGAAAATGGTGTGGAAAAACCCAAAGCGGTCGCGTTTATTGACGAACCCGTTTGCATTGGCTGCACGCTGTGTATTCAAGCTTGCCCGGTGGATGCTATTTTAGGCGCGGCAAAACATATGCACACCATTATCACCAGCGAGTGTACGGGCTGCGAGCTATGCGTGGCGCCATGCCCAGTCGATTGTATTACGATGGTGCCAATCGCCGAAACGCCTGATAACTGGAAGTGGAGATATCCAGTGATACCAATTAAACCTACTTTTACGCTTTAAAAAATATTAAAAAAACATGAACGCACTCGTTAATTTTACTGGGTTACTCAAAAAAACTGGGATTTTCAAATTTAATGGCGGCGTACATCCGCCTGAGAACAAAGCACAATCGACACAATTGCCGATTGGCCAGTTAGCGTTGCCCGAAAAAATCGTGCTGCCTTTGCGCCAACACGTCGGGAATATCCCCAAAATAAAAGTGGCTGTGGGAGAACAAGTATTAAAAGGCCAATTAATTGCCGAGGCAGAAGGCGCAGTCTCTGCAGCTATACATGCAACCACTTCTGGCACGGTTTCGGCGATTGAAGATGCAATTATCCCGCATCCATCTGGTTTGCCAGATCGTTGCATCACGATTAAACCTGATGGCAAAGATGAATGGATAGAAAAAAAACCGCAAGATTGGAAAAGTACAGACCGCAAAAGTCTAGTCGCGAGTTTACGTTTATCGGGCATTGTGGGCTTGGGCGGCGCGACTTTTCCTACGCATATTAAACTACGTTCTGATGGTAAATCTGGCGTGCACACGCTGATTATCAACGCCGCCGAATGCGAACCTTATATTACTTGCGATGACTTGCTGATGCGCGAACGCGCCGACGAAATCGTCAAAGGCATTGAAATTGCGCAATATTTACTCGGCGCTGAACGCGTATTGATTGGCATTGAGGACAACAAACCGGAAGCCGCCGCCAGCATGCGCGCAGCTACCGCCAATACTACGATGCAAGTCATCGTCGTGCCCACGCTCTACCCCAGCGGCGATGCGCGACGCTTGGTGCATTTGGTACTCGGCACAGAAATTCCGCACGACAAACGCACCACTGAAATGGGTTTGCAAGTGTTTAACGTGGCGACTGTGCTGGCGCTTTACCGCTATTTTGAGCATGGCGAGCCGAGCATCAATCGTATTGTTTCCATGACCGGCAACGTGAACAAACCGCAAAATTTTGAGGTGTTATTCGGCACGCCTTTGCAGCATTTAGTAGCTGCTGCTGGCGGCGCAAAAGCTGAAACCACGCACTACATTATGGGCGGGCCTATGATGGGCTTTGATTTGCCGAGTGAAAATGTGCCGATTACCAAAGCTGCTAATTGCGTTATTGCGGCTTCGCCAACACTATTTGAACCGCCGCCGCCTGCTATGCCGTGCATCCGCTGCGCGCGCTGCGCCGACGCTTGCCCTGTAAATTTGCAGCCGCAAGAGCTTTACTGGTTTGCCAAAGCGGATAATTTTGAAAAAGCTAACGATTACAAATTGTTCGATTGCATCGAATGCGGCGCCTGCAGCTACGTTTGCCCCAGCAACATCCCGCTGGTGCAATATTATCGCTACGCCAAAAGTGAAATTATCGCGATTGATAAAGCGCACGAAGCCGCCAATTTGGCGCGTGAACGCAATGACTTTAGATTAGCCAGAATCGAGCGCGAAAAACTAGAACGTGCGCAAAAACACGCAGAACGTGCAGCAGCACAAAAAGAAGAAGCGGCTAAAAAAGCTTCTGAAAATCTAAATAACGATGCTCTGGAGCCCAATATCCATGCGGGTTCTGGCAATGTTGTTTTGGATGCAGCTACAGCTAAAAAAGCGGCAATTGCTGCTGCAATTGAACGCGCTAAAGCAGCCAAAGCGGCAGCAGCCCAGACAGGCGACGCGCCTAAAAACGTGGTCGTTAGCGATGAAAATGTAAAAAAAGAAATCGCAGAAATTGATGCACGCAGACAATCTGTAGGATTAGAAAAACTGCCAGTTGACGCAGGCATAGATAAAGAAAAGCAAGCCAAAATCGCCGCTGCGATTGAACGTGCCAAAGCGGCAAAAGCCGCGGCCGAAGCTGCGAAACAAATTGAAAAGAATAGTTAATGAATAGAAGCCCTTACATTTCGGACGCGCCATCCGTATCCACCATGATGCTGAAAGTATTGCTGGCGCTGGTGCCCGGCATCATCGCTTACGTGTGGATTTTTGGTGGCGGCATTCTGGTGACGATAGCGCTGTCGACCGCGACTGCACTTGCAGCCGAGGCAGCGATGCTAAAAATTCGTAGGCGCCCAATTGTGCCATTTTTAAGCGATTACAGCGCCGTGATAACCGCATGGTTATTGGCGCTGGCGATTCCGCCGCTCGCGCCTTGGTGGCTCGTCGTGGTCGGCACTTTGTTTGCCATTATCATTGCTAAGCAGCTTTACGGTGGCTTAGGATACAACCCGTTTAACCCCGCTATGATTGGCTACGCGGTGTTGTTGATTTCTTTCCCTGTGTTGATGACCAAGTGGCCAGCCGCGCTGCAATTAGCGCAAACCAAGCTTGGTTTTATCGACCAATTACAGTTTATTTTTGACGGCACATTGCCGCTGGAAGCCAAGCTAGATGCGGTCACCAGCGCCACACCGTTGGATTACCTAAAGACGCAACTCACCCTAAAACACGAGATTGCGGGCATCAAAGAAGCGCCAATTTTTGGCGCGCTGGGCGCAAAAGGCGGCGAATATGTGACGATTGCTTATTTGCTCGGTGGTTTGTATTTGTGGCAACAAAAAATTATTAGCTGGCATTTTCCAACTGCTTTCTTGGGCGCGCTGGCGCTTATTTCTGGCGTATTTTGGATTGTAAATCCTGCCCACTTTGCATCACCAATATTCCACTTATTTAGTGGCGCCAGCATGTTGTGCGCGTTTTTTATCATCACCGACCCAGTGAGCGGGCCGACTACGCCAAAAGGAAAACTATGGTTCGCGGCTGGTGTGGCGCTTATTACTTATTTAGTGCGCGTGTACGGCGGTTACCCAGATGGCGTAGCATTTGCGGTAATTTTTATGAATATTTGTGTGCCGTTAATTGACGCTTACACACAACCACGCGTATTCGGTCACAAAAAGTAGGTACAAAAAATGGCTGAATCTATTATTAAACATACGGCGAGTACCATGGTGATCATGGTCGTGTTTAGCTTGGTCGGCACCGCTTTTTTGGCGAAAACATATCTCGCCACCAAAGCGCCGATTGCGGCCAGTGAAGACGCGGCCAAGATGAAGTTATTCGAACAAGTATTGCCGGCCAGCACGCACGATAATGACTTGCTGAAAGATTTCATTACGGTGCCTGCAGGCGGTGAACTTAATAACCGCGCTGCGACCAAAGCTTATATCGCCAAAGTTGCCGGTGAGGCCACGGCGGTAATTTTTGAGGCCACTGCGCGCGATGGTTATAGCGGTGACATCAAGCTGCTGATGGCGGTGCGCAAAGATGGTAGCCTAGCGGGTGTGCGTGTGATTGCGCACAAAGAAACGCCCGGTCTTGGCGATTATATTGATATTGCGCGCGATAATTGGATTAAAGTTTTTGATAACAAATCGCTCATCTCGCCGCCAGCCGAGCAGTGGAAAGTTAAAAAAGATGGTGGCCAATTTGATTACATGGCGGGAGCGACGATTACGCCGCGCGCCATCGTTAAAGTCACACATCAAGCATTAAATTATGTGGCAGAAAATCAGCAACTATTTTTTGCGGCAAGTAAATAAACATGGTAATTCTGTTTATAAATCAATAATGACGCGAAAGCGAGCTGCAGGCAGTGCTAATTGCACGGCTAAGCGAAGTTGACAAAGTCAGTGTTGTTTAAGGAACGGAATTAAGGTGATTAGGAGTAAGAAAATGGCTTATAAAGAAATTATAGAAAATGGCTTATGGAAGCAAAACCCAGGCGTGGTGCAGCTGCTGGGCTTATGCCCGACACTGGCGGTGACTACCAGCATGGTCAACGGCTTCTCGCTGGGCTTGGCGACCGCGGTGGTGATGGGTTTGAGCAACGCCTCGGTTTCGCCAGTGCGCAAATTTATCCCCAAAGAAATTCGCAATCCAGTGTTTATTCTGATTATTGCCGCCTTGGTGACGGTGATCGATTTAAGCATGAACGCCTTTGTGCACCCTTTGCATGTGGCGTTAGGTATTTTTATTCCGCTGATTGTGACCAACTGCATTGTGCTAGCGCGCGTTGAGGCGTTTGCCGCCAAAAATCCTACGCTGCCCTCGGCGCTGGATGGTTTTATGATGGGCTTGGGCTTAGCTGGCGTACTGACTTTATTGGGCGGCATTCGTGAGCTAGTGGGCAAAGGCACTTTGTTATCTGGCATCGATTTGGTGCTAGGGCCAGACGCGAAAAGCATGATATTGCACGTGATTCCAGACTATCACGGCTTTTTGCTCGCCATCTTACCGCCTGGTGCGTTCATTGGCTTGGGCTGCTTAATCGCCGCGCGCAATTGGGCAGAGCTACGCAAATCCAAACCTGCCATTGAAAAGCCTAGCGGCTCGCTCAAGCCTGCCTAAATTCAGATGAACGCTGAAAAACGCTTTGAAATTTTTAAGCGACTCAGCGTTGCCATTCCGCAGCCCACCACCGAGTTAGAATATAGCAGCACGTTTGAGTTATTAATCGCGGTGATTTTATCGGCGCAGTCGACTGACAAAGGCGTGAATATTGCGACTCGAAAACTATTCAAAGTTGCCAATACGCCACAAGCGATTTTTAATTTAGGCATCGAAGGTTTAGAAAGTTACATCAAAACCATCGGCCTATATCACGCCAAAGCAAAGAATGTGATTGCTTGTTGCGCGCAATTGATTGAGAAACATAATGCCCTAGTACCCAATACCAGAGCGGCTCTCGAGGCACTGTCTGGTGTAGGTAGAAAGACAGCTAACGTGATTTTGAACACTGCTTTTGGGCAACCCACAATTGCCGTAGATACGCATTTATTTCGGCTGGGGAATCGCACAAAATTGGCGATTGGCAAAAACGTACTGCAAGTGGAACAAAAATATCTAAAGACAATTCCCACAGAATTTATGCACGACGCGCATCATTTGCTGATTTTGCATGGACGTTACACCTGCACCGCGCGCGCACCAAAATGCGGCGAATGCTGTATTGTAGATTTATGCGAATATCCACAGAAAGTGATTCCGAAAGTTCATTTAATGGCTGGTGAAACCACATGAAAGTCGCGACTGGATTAGCCATCGGCACCGCAGCAAAACCAGAATTAGCCGCAAAAGCGGTTGAAATGGCCATGCTGAAAGCCAATATCCATGCGCCTTCCAGCGTGCTTCTTTTTTTAACTTCAGAATTCGCTGCTGATCCACAATCCGCCATTTTAGCTGCGGCCAAAGCCGCCAGTTGCACGCAAATTATCGGCTGCTCGGCCACGGGAATTTTCACGGAAGAAGATTGGGTCATCGACAGCCCCGCAGCGGCCGCTATGGTATTTTCTGACATGAATTTCAGTCACCCAAAACCTGATGAATCTAATGATGCTTTATTGATGACTCTGGCCGCACCCAACGCCATCAACACGACATGGCTCAATAATTCTGGGTTAAATCAATCCAATGAACTGAGATTTGGCGGTGTTTCTGGAGATGCAACTGGGCACGGTGCTTTTTCGGTGTGGCAAAACGGCAAAGGTACCACGCAAGGCTATTGCGAAGTGACGCTGAATAACGCTAGCGGCGCAGTAGCCGCCACGCATGGCTTAAAGATTATTTCCGCGCCGCGCCGCATTACCAAGTGCAAGGGCAATGATTTGCTAACTATTGCCAATTTACCTGCCTTTTCAACACTTGCATCGGCTTGCAAAAAAAATGACATTACTACAGAAGATTTGCCCTATCACCATCTTATAGCGGTGCATGCCAGAAAGGCCAGTGCGCTTGAGCGCGGCGAATATAACTTGGCTTCTATCATTATCACCAACGAGGAAACGCAGTCCGTGACGCTGACAAAATCCCTGCAAGTGGGCGATTGGATAAGCTGGGCGATTCGCGATGTGGATGCGGCGCAAATTGACATTGTGAAAACCGCCAGCATGCTTAAGCGCCAGCTAGAATCTGAACCAGAATTTGCGTTGTTATTTTCATGTTTGAGCCGCGGGCCTTATTTTTACAATGGTATCGATCAAGATTTGGCCTTGATTAAAACACTATTTCCCGATTTGCCCATTATTGGTTTTTATGGCAACGGCGAAATTGCGCCAATTAATGGCATCAACGAATTGTTACAATATTCCGCTGTGCTTGGGCTTTTTACTGAAAGCAACGTTAGCTATTTATGAGTTTATTAAGCGGTTATGTCTTTATTTAACCCAAGCCGCGACGAAGTGCGCGAGTTTTTTTATAGTGCTTGGGATAAATTTAAAGCGCAAAAACCGCTCACCGATTTAGAAAAAATCGCGATAAGCGTGATGCACATGCACCCCGAATATCACGCTATTTTAGATGCGCCCGAGCGATTTAAGCATCAGGAATATTTCACTGAGTTTGGCGAAACCAATCCATTTTTACACATGAGTTTGCACTTATCAATTTTGGAACAAATCAGCATTAATCAACCGATTGGCATTGCAGATATTTATGCGAAACTAAAGCTAAAACACCAAACTGAACATGATGCCCAGCACGATATATTAGAATGTTTAGCCGAAAGTATTTGGAGCGCACAGCGCAATAACACTGCCCTAGACGCCAACTATTATGTACAATTGCTGCAACAAAAAGTCAGTATCACTTAAAATATGGCAACAGCAAATATGCACGATTGGCTTAACGAGCACGGCGATTATTTATATCGCTTTGCTTTGGCGCGCCTGCGCGACCCGCACCAAGCCGAAGATGTGGTACAAGAAACCTTTTTAGCTGCAATAAAATCCCCCAGTTTTGCCGAGCAATCTGCGCCGCGCACTTGGCTTACAGGCATTTTGAAGCACAAAATTATTGATGTAATGCGTAAAAATGTGCGCGAAACCGTGGTGTCAGATTTGGTGGATGAGTCAGAAGACTATAGCATGGACGACTTTTTTGACGCCAAAGGTCACTGGGCTGATAAACCGCAAGACTGGGGAATGCCAGTAGACGCGCTAGAGCAAAAACAATTTTTAGGTGTGCTACAAACTTGTATGGAAAAACTGCCCGCCAAAGCAGCACAAATATTTTTGATGCGCGATGTGCATGAAACTGACAATGAAGAAATTTGTAAGGAACTGAATATTAGCCCGACCAATGCTTGGGTGATGCTTTATAGAGCCCGCATGGGATTAAGAAAGTGTTTAGAAATCAATTGGCTAAGCGTTTAATTTTTAGGAACAGTAAGGTTTAAATATGTTGGATTGCAAACAAACGAGTCAGCTCATTTCACAATCGTTAGATAGAAATTTAACGCTGCGGGAACGTTTTGCCTTGCAATTGCATCTATTTGTTTGTAAATACTGCAAACAGTTTAGTCAACACTTGCAAACCCTGCGCGTTGCTTTAAAACAAATGACTAGTGCTATCGAAAATAACAACACAATCGAAATGCCAGCAGACGCTAAAAAACGCATTGCGGACATGGTTGATGCGACTTCGGTTAGATAAGTCGCATCAACCTAAAACTTAACTTATTATAAAAGGAATTTTTTACATGAACTCAACTACAAACAAATCATTAGCATTGGCCGTAGCTGGCGCATTCGCACTCACCATTGGTGCTGCAAGCGTTAACGCTGCAAGTAATCCATTTGCAATCAAATCACTCTCTAGTGGTTACCAAGTGGCTGAAGCTGATACCAAAATGAAAGATGGCAAATGCGGTACAGGTAAATGCGGTGCCAATAAGAAAAAAGCGATGGAAAAAGCAGCCGAAGGCAAATGTAGCGCTGAAGGTAAATGTAGTGCTGAAATGAAAGCCTCCCACGAAGGCAAATGCAGTGCTGAAATGAAAGCAAAAGAAGGCTCATGCAGTGCTGACAAAATGAAAGAAGGCAGTTGCAGTGCCGAGAAAGCCAAAGAAGGCTCATGCCACGCAGATAAAAAATAAGTCTTTTATGGCTAGTTTAGCCGATATTAAAGGCGTTGGTTTGGGGTTAAAGCGCGAGCTAATACCGCAAATCCAGCGCCTTTTTCATGACCCTTCAATCAGTAATATTAACTTTGTTGAAATCGCACCAGAAAACTGGATAGGCGCGGGCGGCAAAGCGGCGGCGGATTTGGCTTGGTTTGTAGAGCGCATGCCTATTACCTGTCACGGCCTTTGTTTATCGCTCGGTGGGCCAGATCCACTGAATATCAACTTTCTAAAACAAGTAAAACAATTTTTACACGACAATAAAATCCCGCTTTATACCGAGCATTTAAGCTTTTGCAGCGATATTCAACACGGACAAGCTGGTTATTTGTACGATTTATTGCCGATTCCGTTTACCGAAGAAGCTGTCAAATATGTCGCGCAACGCATCCGCCAAACGCAAGATATTTTAGGCCAGCGCATCGCGGTAGAAAACACTTCTTTTTATGTGGCTGCGCCGATTTCGACCATGAACGAGATTACGTTTTTAAACGCGGTGCTACAAGAAGCTGACTGCGATTTGCATTTAGACATCAACAATATTTATGTAAATAGCGTCAATTTTGGCTTCGATGCAATTGAATTTTTGCGCCAAATTCCAAAAGACAGAATCGTTTACAGCCATATTGCAGGCCATTTGCAAGTTGAACCAGATTTGTTGGTCGATACGCACGGCGAAGCGATTATCGACCCAGTGTGGGCGCTACTGGAGGAGGCGTATCAATTATTCGGCACATTTCCTACGCTGTTGGAGCGCGATACCAACATTCCGCCGCTGCCAAAATTGCTGCCAGAAATCAATAAAATCGCTAAAATTCAATCTGCAAACGCTTTAAAAAATAGCCCTGCAGACCAATATCCACGCGAGATGCAGGGCAGGTAAAATTTAAAAATGTTAGCTTTTCAGCAATATCAACTCGAATTTACCGCGCACATTCGCGACCCGAAAGCCAACAAAAAACCGGCCAAAGTGAAAGATGCGCGCATGGCAGTTTACCGCGAAATCGTGTTCAACAATATTTTTGGTTCAGTTTCGGCATGCTTCCCCGTGTGCAAAAATATGCTTGGCGCACGCGCTTGGCGCAAATTAGCCCGTGATTTTTTTGCCAATTATCAAGCCACAACGCCAATTTTTAGAGAAATCCCGCAGCAGTTTTTACAATTTCTACAATCTGAAAAAAATTTACCTGTTTACTTTCAACAGCTTGCGCATTATGAATGGGTGGAATTGGCAATAGGTTCACAACCAACGGAAACTAAAAAACTAAGTAAAAAAATCGATTTACTCAAAGAAACACCCGTTCTCGCGCCCGCGCACATGCTACTGGAATACGATTTTGCCGTGCACAAAATCTCTAAAAAACACATGCCAAAAACTGCAGAAAAAACTTTTCTTTTGGTGTTTAGAAACGCTGAAAATGCGGTGAAATTTATCGAACTCAACCCAATGACATTTGAATTGCTACGTTTAATTGATGAAAATGACATGACTGGGGAGCAAGCATTGCTGCGGCTTGCGGAGGCGCTGCCAAATACAAATGCAGACACAATTATTCAATTTGGTGCGGAAATTTTGGCTGATTTAGCCAAGCAAGGTGCTATTATTGGAAGTCAATTTCATGTGGCGGATTACGTAAACTAATCCGCCCTACGCGGACTGTAAGCCGTATAGCTATTTGCTTGTAGAGAGTGTTATTGTGTGAGAGGTTAAATTGAATAATGGTGATTTAATTAAACGGCGTGTGAATACAAGTCAATTTGTACTTACAGCACTTGCTACGTTAATTTCTCGAATTTTCTTAGTTTTTATTTTTTTTATTCCTTTGCCTGCTTGTACGGCAGATGGTAAATATCAAAAATTACCAGTCGTTGTCCCATTTCAGTTACATAAAGAAAATACGATAGCTGAGGTGTATTTTAAGATTACTAAAGAAGATGTGTATTCATATGACTTATATTTTAAACGTACTCCAGAAGACGGGGCTAATGATAAAGTTTTAGCATTAATGCAAACACGTACAGAAGCAAAACTAACTGATGGAGTACCTATTGCTGTTAGTTTAGAGGTTTATAAGATAGACGGCCAAAATGAAATTCTTGATTCCCAATGGGGCACACTATCACTTCCTCTCTCTGGCGCGGTAAAAGGAAACTACAGCAAAGAAATTTATGCTTACACGATGTCGCGGGGCAATTATAAAGCGATACTAAAGACCGTGAAAGCTAGCCCAGAATTCAGTGAGGTTCCTGTTAGCTTTAGAGTGGGCTTAGCAAATAGACCGAAATAATGCAAGCGCGCATAGAGCGCAATAGCTTGCAGTGAGCCGTTGGTTTTAAGTCCCTTTGCCGCGCCTTCGGATTGAGCGGCAGATGGAAAGCGGCGAGGACTGTTTGAGCTCCGCAACAAGTCGCGTTGTTTGCGACTTGTCAGGGCGAGTTCCGCAGCCGCCCCAGTCGCCGCGCTAAGACCGAAGGATGAAGTGGCAGCGGGGTATCCTTTTCTTTCCCCTATTTCTTTTGGCTAAGCAAAAGAAATGGGGTCGCTAACAAAGCGAAAAAGAAATGTTCTGAAAGCCACTGGATTCCGTATCGCGCTTCGCTTGTGCGGAATGACGGGGTAAGATATTTAGCTTTACTGGATTCTTCGTTTCACTCAGAATGACGGCGAAGCACTTGCCCTGCAGCCCAATATCCATGCGGCAGACAGAGCATTGTTTTAATCGAATGCGGCTTCTTGCCTTACCCAAGTTGCTTTTATCACGTCAGATTTTTGTTTGAAACTAAAATCCCACCAGCCTTGAATTTCCTCAATGGTGCGGTAGCAACCGTGGCAAAAACCTGTACTCTCATTCATACTGCACACGTTGATGCAGGGCGATTCTACGACTGGCTCTTCAAACATAAATACAAATCTAACTTAAAACCATATTTAAGTTAAAGCGCCGTGGCATTGTTTGTATTTTTTGCCCGAGCCACAAGGACACGGATCGTTGCGCCCTACTTTTACGCCTTCACGTACTATCGGCGCACTGCCTGCCATTTGCACTTTTTCTTCCTCAGAAAAATCACCTTGCGGATTCGCTAAAGCCTCGTCGAAATCAGCATGCTGATATTGCACATTCGCCACGTTAGAAACTGGCTCAACCGCTTCAAGCTCCTCCTGCGGGCGCACTTGCACCAGCATGGTAATTTTGGTGACTTCAGATTTCACTGTATTGAGCAAATTCTCAAACAGCTGAAATGCTTCGCGCTTGTATTCCTGCTTAGGATTTTTTTGCGCGTAAGAGCGCAAATGGATGCCTTGGCGTAAATGATCGAGCGCCGCCAAATGCTCTCGCCAGTGCATGTCGATGCTTTGCAACATCACCGAACGCTCGAATTGGCGCATCGTATCTGCACTAGCAAGTGATTCTTTGGCTTTATAAGATTCATCTGCCAGATCAAAAATGCGCTCACGCAGCGTTTCTTCGTGTAAATCTGGATTTTCTTCTAGCCATTGTGCGATAGGTAAATCAAGTCCTGTTTCCGCTGTAAGCTCTTTTTCCAAGCCCGCAACATCCCATTGCTCTTCTACGCTACCAGGCGGAATATGCCTCGCAATCATACTGCTAAGCACATCGCCACGCATGGCCGAAATCGTCTCACCAATATCAGTCGCTTCCAGCAGCTCATTGCGCTGCTCATAAATCACTTTGCGTTGGTCGTTAGAAACATCGTCAAATTCTAATAACTGTTTACGAATATCAAAGTTGCGGCCTTCAACCTTACGCTGCGCATTTTCAATCGCGCGCGTCACCATGGCGTGCTCAATCGCCTCGCCTTCAGGCATTTTCAATCGCTCCATAATCGCCGCAACGCGATCGCCAGAGAATATGCGCAACAATTGGTCATCTAATGATAGATAAAAACGGCTAGAACCTGGATCGCCTTGGCGGCCAGAGCGGCCACGCAATTGGTTATCGATACGGCGCGACTCATGACGCTCGGTGCCGATAATATGCAAGCCTCCCGTCGTGACTACCGCATCATGACGCTTTTGCCACTCTGCTTTTGTTTGCGCAATTTTGGCTTCTTTCTCTGCATCGCTTAAATTAGCATCACTACGAACCGCATGGATACTAGCTTCTGGGTTGCCCCCCAATACAATATCGGTACCACGTCCTGCCATATTTGTGGCGATGGTAATCGCGCCTGGGCTACCCGCTTCGGCCACAATATGTGCCTCGCGCTCATGCTGTTTTGCGTTTAAAACTTCATGTGTTAACTTAGCTTTTGTTAACAGTTCGGAAATAAGTTCTGAATTCTCAATCGACGTCGTACCCACCAACACTGGCTGGCCGATGACTTGACAGGCCTTAATATCCTCAATAACCGCGTTATATTTTTCGTTGGATGTGCGATACACTTTGTCCATCGCATCTTTACGCAGCATGGTGCGGTGCGTAGGAATCACCACCGTTTCCAAGCCATAAATTTGATTAAATTCATAAGCTTCTGTATCGGCAGTACCTGTCATGCCGCTTAATTTTTGATACATACGGAAGTAGTTTTGGAAAGTAATCGAAGCCAGCGTTTGGTTCTCTTTTTGAATCTCAACACCCTCTTTGGCTTCTACGGCTTGATGCAAGCCATCTGACCATCTACGCCCTGGCATTTTGCGGCCAGAAAATTCATCCACAATAATGATTTCGTTCTTTTCCACCACATAATGCTGGTCTCTTTTGAACAAGTTTTGAGCACGCAGCGAAGCATATAAATGGTGCACCAAGGTAATATTGGCGGGCTCATACAAGCTAGCACCTTCTGCCATTAGACCAGATTTTGCTAAAATCGCTTCTGCATTCTCATGGCCTGCTTCACTCATTGTCACGGTTTGCGCTTTTTCATCTACCCAATAATCACCATCGCCATCTTCAGCTTTTTGCGCGCTTAATTGCAAGGCCACCGCATTAATTTGGCTATATAAATCAATACTATGCTCAGCTTGGCCAGAAATAATCAGTGGTGTACGTGCTTCGTCAATCAAAATCGAATCCACTTCATCCACCAACGCATAGCTCAAGCTGCGTTGTGTACGCTCGCTAGCCGTAAACACCATATTGTCGCGCAAGTAATCAAAGCCAAATTCGTTATTGGTACCGTAGGTAATATCAGCAGCGTAGGCCTGCTGTTTGGCATCGTGCAGCATTTGCGATAAGTTAATACCCACCGAAAGACCTAGGAAATTGTAAAGCTTGCCCATCCATTCAGCGTCGCGCTTAGCAAGGTAATCATTCACCGTAACCACATGCACGCCTTTGCCTGTAATCGCGTTCAAATATACGGGCAGTGTCGCCACCAGCGTTTTACCTTCGCCGGTGCGCATTTCGGCGATTTTTCCAGCGTTAAGCACCATGCCGCCTATCATCTGCACATCAAAATGACGCATTTCCAGCGCGCGTACGCTGCCTTCACGCACTACCGCGAAAGCTTCTGGCAATAGTTTTTCTAGCGTCTCACCTGCTGTAAAACGTTGTTTAAACTCTTCTGTTTTCGCGCGCAGCGCATCGTCGCTGAGCGCTTGCATAGCGGGCTCCAGCGCATTAATCTCTTTGACTTTTTGAGCGTATTGCTTAACAAGCCTATCGTTTCGACTACCGAGAAATTTTCTGAACAACGTGGATAACATGAAAAGACACCGACTTTCCGAGACCTCGGAAACCTCTATTTAGATTAGATGAAAATACTTCTGTTTATTTGGGGGAATTATTGCAGTTTTCAATATTATTTATTCTATTAAATCACATTAACTGGCATTTTTATATAAATATTGGCGTGGATCTAAAGCATTGCCATTGAGTCGAATTTCATAATGCAAATGCGGTCCAGTTGAGCGCCCCGTGCTGCCAACCAAAGCGACCACTTGACCTTTTACAACGCGCTCACCCGCTTTTACTAATAATTTAGAGGCATGCGCATAGCGCGTTTCTAAACCTGCGCCATGGTCAATTTTTACCATATTACCATAAGCGTGTGTCAATTCTGCGACAGACACAATGCCATCAGCCGCCGCGCGTATGGGGGTGCCAGTGTTTGCGGTAAAATCTAAGCCTTCGTGAAATGCCTTATTGCCGTTAAAAGGGTCGATGCGCCAGCCATAGCTAGATGAATTATAGGCAGCGCCAATCGGGCTACTATTAGGCAACATATCTTTCAGCACACTTTGCTGCAAAACTTTCGCCTCGATGCTACTCATAGAATCATCGCGCGCATCCACGGCTTTTGTAAGCTCTAATATGGCCGCTTGTAAATCTAACTCTGTCATTGGGCGCGCATTAATCAGTGGTCCGCCGCGATTAGCGGGCAATAAATTATCGATCTGTAAATTATTTGTAGGTTTTAGATTGGATTTTTTGCTGGCTTTAGCATCTTTTTCACCCGCCAATTTAGCCAGACGCTGACTTTGCGCGTCTAAACGCATCATTCGCGCTTGCAGCTCACCGAGCTCTTTAGCGTAAGCATCTAAGTGCACTTGCGAATCGATAATTGTATTTTTAAGCTGTAGTGGTAGCAAGGCTTTCATACCTTGTTGCTCAATATTGTCTTTGGGTGTAATAAATAGGAGCGTCAACAAAACTGGCACTAACACCAAGCCAGCGATTAAAACGCCAGCCTGAAGCACAGACAGGCTTTTGGCCTTTGCCATTTTGTTAGAGACTAATATGATATTCATAAATTAATTTATACCAGTAACTTTAGTTACAATACATGATGCGTAAAATAAATGCCTTATTTTCAGAAAACAGCGAGCTGAATCACCTCGCCAAAAACGTGCAAGTTCACCAAAATTTGCAACAACTTTGGCATGTCGCCGCCCCCAAACTATTGAGTCAAAACAGCTTCGCCAGTAGCCTAAACAGTGGCCAATTAACGATTTACGCTGACAGCTCA
Organism: Methylotenera sp.; assembly: GCA_031417915.1. Classification (GTDB taxonomy): domain Bacteria; phylum Pseudomonadota; class Gammaproteobacteria; order Burkholderiales; family Methylophilaceae; genus Methylotenera_A. The sequence goes on along the minus strand of JANOWN010000026.1, from coordinate 26,498 downwards.
ATGTTGGCCAGTAAAATCAAACTCACACAAGCTAGCTTATTGAAGCAATTACAAAATTTGCAAATAAGCGACCCTTTGTTTAGGGAATGTAAAGTTACTGCAATTAGCGTCAAAGTGCAAGTAAAATCTAGGCCAAAACCCATTATAAAAACGCCGCGCAAGCTCTCAGCCAGCGCCGCAACTAGTCTAAAAAACCTAGCGCAAAACTTAGGCGACTCACCACTCGCACAAAAACTAAAAAAATTAGCCAATAAAACTTAAAATGGAATACTTATTTTATTTGGTAACAGGCTTGCTTACTGGTTTGCTCTCAGGCTTGCTGGGCATAGGCGGCGGGCTAATTATGGTGCCCGTACTCAGCTTTATTTTCGCCAGGCTGGGCTTTCCAATCAGTTACATCATGCAAATGGCGCTGGGCACTTCCTTGGCGGTGATTATTATTACCTCAATCGCCTCTAGCCGCGCGCACCATGGTCACCAGAACGTAGACTGGGATGTTGTTAAAAAAGTTGCGCTGGGCATTATGTTAGGCGCGTTTTTGGGTAGCTTGGTCGCCGCAAAGTTTGATGCAAACCTACTTAAAATATTATTCATCATTTACGTTTTTATAGTCGCGTTTCAAATTTTAAGTAACTATGCTACAAACCCCGCTCGGGTATTGCCTCACAGGCTTGCTCTAAATTTTGTCGGATTCTGCATTGGTTGGGTTTCCAGCTTCGTGGGTATTGGCGGCGGCACGCTTTCAGTGCCTTTTCTCATCTATTGCAACGTCAATACCAAACGCGCCATCGGCACCAGTAGTGCAATCGGTTTGCCAATTGCGCTCGCAGGCGCAATCGGCTATATCGTTTCTGGCCTACAAATTTATGATTTGCCCAATAAAAGTTTTGGCTTTATTTATTTGCCTGCGTTTGCGATTATCGCACTCACCAGTTTAATCAGCGCGCCTGTTGGCGCAGTTTTGGTACAAGAACTAGCCGTAAAAAAATTAAAGAAAATATTTGCGCTTCTATTAATCGCTATTGGCTGCAAAATGTTGCTAGGCCTAATTTCCAGCTAATGCCGCAACACATCGTAAGTGGTTGTCTCGCCTCACTTTTAATGCCATAATACGCCGCTTGTCAAAAAATTAAGTTGCTACAAATTCACAAAACAAATAGGGAGAAGTCATGTCAGTTGCACTAATGATTGCCATTGCGGCCGCTGTTTTAGCCGTGTTGTATGGCGTAATAATGAGTAAATGGATTACCAATTTGCCAGCTGGCAATGCGCGTATGCAAGAAATTGCGGGTGCAATTCAACAGGGTGCTGCGGCTTATTTAGCACGTCAATATAAAACTATCACCATGGTGGGCATCGTACTGGCCATTTTAGTGGCCGTGTTTTTAGGTACGACAACTGCGATTGGCTTTGTGTTGGGCGCTTTATTATCTGGCGCTTGTGGTTTTATCGGCATGAATGTCTCTGTGAAAGCCAATGTGCGTACCGCACAAGCGGCCACTGGCGGTATAGCGCCTGCTTTCGACGTTGCATTTAAAGGTGGCGCGGTGACAGGCATGTTGGTGGTAGGTTTAGGCTTATTTGGTGTGGCTGGTTTTTACTGGTTTCTAGGTGGCGAAGCTGCAACTAACTTAGACCCACTCATCGGCTTGGCTTTCGGCTCATCACTTATCTCAATCTTCGCGCGTTTAGGTGGCGGCATTTTCACCAAAGGCGCAGACGTAGGCGCAGATTTAGTAGGTAAAGTTGAAGCAGGCATTCCAGAAGATGACCCGCGCAACCCAGCGGTGATTGCCGATAACGTCGGTGACAACGTGGGTGATTGTGCTGGTATGGCGGCTGACTTGTTCGAAACGTATGCAGTGACTTTGATCGCCACCATGGTACTGGGTCACTTGCTTATCACCGAATCTGGCGCAAACGGTATTATTTATCCGTTGATGCTGGGCGCGGTTTCAATCGTGGCTTCAATCATCGGCTGCTTCTTTGTTAAAGCTTCGCCAGGCATGAAAAACGTGATGCCAGCCTTGTACAAAGGCTTAGCAGTTGCGGGCATATTATCTCTTATCGCATTCTATTTTGTGACCATGAAAATGTTCCCAGAAGGCTTAACAGCGGGCGACTTAGTGATTTCTGCCAACCAATTATTTGGTGCATGTGCAGTCGGCTTGGTATTAACTGCGGCTTTGGTGTGGATTACCGAATACTACACTGGCACGCAATACGCACCTGTGCAGCACGTGGCGCAAGCCTCAACCACTGGCCACGCCACCAACATTATTGCAGGTATTGGTATTTCAATGAAATCAACCGCTTGGCCAGTATTATCAGTGTGTTTGGCCATTTGGACATCGTATCATTTGGGCGGTTTGTATGGTATTGCCATTGCTGCAACTTCCATGTTAAGCATGGCGGGTATTGTAGTTGCACTTGATGCGTACGGCCCAATTACTGACAATGCTGGCGGCATTGCCGAAATGGCTGGTTTGCCAGCCGAAGTGCGTGACGTAACTGACCCATTGGATGCAGTTGGCAACACCACTAAAGCGGTGACTAAAGGCTACGCCATTGGTTCTGCTGGCTTGGCAGCATTGGTATTATTTGCCGATTACACACACAAATTACAAGGCGCAGGCATTGATGTTAAATTTGATTTAAGCGACCCAATGGTGATTATTGGGTTGTTTATTGGCGGCTTAATACCGTTCTTATTCGCCGCCATGGCGATGGAAGCGGTGGGTCGTGCAGCTGGCGCGGTGGTGGAAGAAGTACGTCGCCAGTTCCGCGACATTAAAGGCATTATGGAAGGCACTGCCAAGCCAGAATACGGCAAAGCGGTAGATATGCTGACCACAGCAGCCATTAAAGAAATGATGATTCCATCACTCTTACCAGTGGCGGTGCCTATTGCTGTTGGCTTGTTATTAGGCCCTGTGGCGCTTGGTGGCTTGCTGATGGGTACGATTGTAACGGGTTTATTCGTGGCAATCTCTATGTGTACAGGCGGCGGCGCTTGGGATAATGCTAAGAAATACATCGAAGATGGCAACCACGGCGGTAAAGGTTCAGACGCGCACAAAGCAGCTGTAACTGGTGACACGGTAGGCGATCCGTACAAAGATACGGCTGGCCCTGCAGTGAATCCATTGATTAAAATTATCAACATTGTGGCACTATTAATTGTGCCGCTGTTGCATATGTAATTAGATTTTAATTTAATAAAAAAGGCGACTTGCGTCGCCTTTTTTATTACACTGTGCATGATATTTTACTAGGGTACTTCATGCTACGTCATTCTGAATTTCATCGCTCACATCGCATCGGCTGGCTGCGCGCGGCTGTTCTAGGTGCTAACGATGGCATTGTCTCCACTGCCAGTTTGATTATTGGCGTGACCGCGGCACATGCCTCGCAGGCCGCTATTTTGATCACTGGTGTGGCAGGTTTAGTTGCTGGTGCAATGTCGATGGCAGCGGGCGAATACGTATCTGTCAGTTCGCAATCGGACACTGAAACGGCTGATTTAGCCAAAGAGCGATTAGAGCTAGAGACCGACCACGAAAGCGAGTTAAAAGAGCTGACGGGGATATATATGGGGCGTGGCTTAACGCCAGATTTAGCACAGCAAGTCGCGCTGCAACTCACTGCACACGATGCGCTAGCTGCACACGCGCGCGACGAGCTTGGAATTAATGAGATGATGAACGCGCGCCCAGTGCAGGCTGCGCTTGCCTCAGCGCTCTCCTTTGCCGTCGGTGCTATCTTACCTTTGTTAATTGCATATATTGCCCCATCCGCAAATACAGTGCTTTGTGTGGCTGTTATGTCGCTGATTTTTTTAGCTGCACTAGGTGGATTAGCCGCAAAAGCAGGTGGCGCAAATATGTGGAAAGGTGCGAGCCGCGTGGCTTTTTGGGGCGTGCTTGCAATGGCTGCCACTGCTGGCGTTGGTAGTTTATTTGGGATAGCTGCGGCTTAATCTATTTCACAAAAATTGTTAAAAACACCTGCCCTGCAATCCAATATCCATGCGGGTTACAGGGAATATTTTTATCAACTCATGCATTAAAGATAAAAGTAAAAAGCCTTGGAAAAACCAAGGCTTTTGTAAGTGTGGGACGTAAATTTTGTTTTAAAACGCAGGCTTCACTTCAGCCGAATTATAGCGCGCCACGCCATCCATAATTTCTTTATGCGCCTCTTCAATCCCAACCCAGCCTTCAATTTTTACCCATTTGCCTTTGTCTAAATCTTTGTAATGTTCAAAAAAGTGTGAAATCATCTCCAAACGCCAAGGTGAAACATCTAAATAAGTTTTTTGGTAAGCGTATAAACCACATACTTTTTCAACTGGAACGGCCAATAATTTAGCATCGCCACCCGCTTCATCGGTCATTTGCAACATACCTAATGGGCGGCAGCGCACCACCACGCCTGGCAACAAAGGCACTGGCGTAATCACCAGCACATCTACAGGGTCGCCATCATCGGCCAGTGTGTGCGGAATATAGCCATAATTACACGGATATTGCATCGACGTACCCATGAAACGATCCACAAACAGCGCGCCTGTTTCTTTGTCCACTTCATATTTTACAGGGTCGCCCTGCATGGGAATTTCGATAATCACGTTGAAATCGCGCGGCAAATCTTTGCCAGAGGGGACTAAATTTAAAGACATATTGAATAAGTCCTAGTTTGAAAAGGCGCAATTATAAGTCAAGATTGTTGCTAGATTATTGCAATAATTAGGAATTTCGAGGTTTTATAAACATATCCCACACTTTTTTAAGTAAAAACGCGAGTATGACTAAGCCCAAACCCAGCAAAGTAACTAAGCCTAAGTGATTTTTAATGATGGGAATATTGCCAAAAAAGTAGCCCGCTAGCACACAAATCAGCACCCAAATAATCGCGCCTAATGAGACGGAGCGCGTAAATTTTATAAAGCTCATACCAGTCACGCCCGCTAGAAACGGCGCAACTGTACGAATGACTGGCAAAAATAAAGAGGCCAAAAAACCTTTTTCGCCATGTTTATCGTAGAAATTGTGCGTTTTCTCTAAAGCCGCTTGGTTTGGCCATTTTAAATAATTCACAAAAAATGCCTGACCAACCGTTTTTCCCAGCCAATAACCACACAAATTACCCAAAATAGCAGCGGCAATCAGCGCGATTAACAGCAACAAAATACTCAAGCCGGAAGCCGCCCACACCGTGCCACATACAAACAAAAACGGATTTGCTGGCAGAAAGAAAAATGGCAAAACGCCAATTTCTAGAAAAATCACCGCAAACAAAATCACATAAACCAAATTCGCATGCATGGCGACCAGCTGCGGCAAATGCGCATCAAAATTCAAGATCATTTGCCACGTTTGTATCAAATAGTCCATTATGCCTGCTCACCTTTACATGCCGCAATGACATCTGTCGGCGTTAGTTTAAGTACAAAGTATAACAGTAATGGAATAATCACCAGCTCATCTAACTGGCCGATGACAGGCAGAAAATCGGGGATTAAATCGAATGGCATCAATAAATAGCCAATGGCTAACCACAATAAAGCCTTGGCTAAAACAGGGGTTTGGGGATGCTTTTGCAAGCGCCGATAAAATTCAAATTCGGCTTTTAGTTGCGCTGCGATTTTTTTTAATTTTTCTTTCACGCGTTTAGGATTCTTTAAAATCGAATTAGTTGCTAAACGACTAGCTGCTTGCCCGTTAATTTTTCAAAAGCTTCCATGTATTTTTCACTTGTTTTTTGCGCCACTTCATTTGGCAAAGCGGGCGCGGGCGGCGCTTTGTTCCAATGAATACTTTCCAGCCAATCACGTACATATTGCTTATCGTAACTGGGCGGATTGCTACCCACCTTGTAACTCTCCAGCGGCCAAAAGCGCGATGAATCTGGCGTCAGCACTTCGTCCATCACATGCAAAACACCGTTGTTATCTAGGCCAAATTCAAATTTGGTATCGGCAATAATAATGCCTTTGGTTAGCGCGTATTCGGCAGCTTCAGTGTAAAGTTGAATCGCCACTTTTGCTACTTTTTGCGCCATATCAGCGCCAATTAGTTTTTCACAATCTGCCAAACTAATATTTTCATCATGCTCGCCCACGGCAGCTTTGCTGGATGGGGTGAATATTGGCGTTGGCAGTTTTGAGGCTTCTTGCATGCCGCTTGGCAGTTGAATTCCACAAACCGTGCCTTTTTGCTTGTATTCTTTCCAACCACTACCCACCAAGTAACCGCGCACAATTGCTTCGATTGGCAATGCTTTTAATTTTTTTACAACAACGGCTCTGGCACCAAGCTGGATAAGGTCTGTAGGGCTACTTACCACAGATTCTGGCGCAATCCCCGTTAAATGATTTGGCGCAACATGTTTCAACTTTTCAAACCAAAAATTCGCCATTTGCGTCAGCATCGCGCCTTTGTTGGCAATGCCTGTGGGCAATATCACATCGAACGCCGACAGCCTATCGGTGCTGATTAATAACATTGTTGCATCATCAATCGCGTAAATATCGCGCACTTTACCTTGGTGAATACGTCTTAGGCTGGTGATGCTGGTTTGCAGTAATGGCGCGCTCATTGGATTGCGCGAAGCTCCAATATTTCTACAGCGGGTAATTTTTTACCTTCTAAAAACTCTAAAAATGCGCCACCTGCGGTAGAAATATAGTCGATTTTATTTTCAATGCCATATTTTTGAATCGCCGCGATGGTGTCGCCACCGCCCGCCAACGTAAAAGCTTTGCTGTCGGCAATCGCATGAGCAATGGTTTTAGTGCCTTCGCCAAATTGGTCAAACTCAAATACGCCCACTGGGCCATTCCATACAATGGTGCCAGCATTATTCAACACCTTAACCAACTCAGCTGCAGATTCTGGGCCAATGTCAAAAATCATATCATCTGCTGCCACAGAAGCCGCGTTTTTATTGGTTGCTGGCGCATCTGCTGCAAATCGTTTTGCACATACTACATCCACCGCGATTGGTATGCTGGCGTTTCTTTTGGCCATTTTTTCCATGAGCATTTTTGCAGTGGGCACCAAATCTTCTTCGCACAGCGACTTACCAATTTCGTATCCAACCGCTTTTAAAAAAGTATTGGCAATGCCGCCACCCACTACTAGCTGGTCGACTTTTTCAGACAAACTTTCTAACACGCTCAACTTGGTAGAAACTTTACTACCCCCTACTACCGCGACCATGGGGCGTTTTGGGTTGAGTAAGGCTTTGGTTAATGCTTCCAACTCTTCGGTGAGCAAAATGCCCGCACATGCCACTGGTGCATATTTAGCAATGCCGTGAGTGCTCGCTTCTGCCCTGTGTGCAGTCCCGAATGCATCCATTACAAACACGTCACAAAGTGCGGCATATTTTTTGGCCAGCTCATCATTATTTTTCTTTTCGCCGATATTGAATCTACAATTCTCTAGCAAAATCAGCTCGCCATTTTGTATCGTCATACTACCTGCAGGTGCCGCGTCACTCAGCCAGTTTTTAACCAAGCGTACAGTTTTGCCAAGTTTAGCTGACATCACATCGGCCACAGGTTGCAGTGAGTTTTCCTCTGAATATACGCCTTCTTCTGGACGACCCAAATGCGAAGTCACCATCACTTTTGCACCTGCTTTTAGCGCGAACTCAATGGTGGCCATGCTGGCCGTGATGCGCGCGTCAGAAGTGACTTTGCCATCCGCAACTGGTACGTTAAGGTCTGAGCGAATAAATACGCGTTTGCCAGCCAAATCGAGGTCGGTAATTTTAATGATGGTAGCCATGGTCATTACTTGCTGATGCTTTGTACTAGGCGCAACAAATTGCAAGTGTAGCCATATTCATTGTCATACCAAGCCAGCACTTTCACAAAGGTGGAATCTAACATGAGGCCAGCCTCAGCATCGAAAATAGAGGCGGCTGGATCGCCACGAAAGTCGGTAGAAACCATTTTTTCTTCGGTGTAAGCCAACACACTTTTTAATTCGCCATTTGCGGCGGTTTGCATAGCGGCACAAATCGCTTCATAAGTAGTTTCTTTGTTTAGCTCTACGGTTAAATCTACGACAGAAACGTCTGAAGAAGGTACGCGTAGCGACATGCCAGTGAGTTTTTTATTGAGTGATGGAATGACTTTTCCTACCGCCTTAGCCGCGCCAGTGCTTGATGGGATGATATTCTCGAACACGCCTCGCCCGCCGCGCCAATCTTTCTTACTCGTGCTGTCTACAGTTTTTTGCGAAGCGGTGGCCGCGTGCACGGTAGTCATTAAGCCGCGTTTAATACCAAAATTGTCGTGCAGTACTTTTGCAAGCGGCGCTAAAGCGTTCGTAGTACATGAAGCCGCCGAAATAATCGCCTCATTTTTATATTCTTGATGATTTACGCCATATACAAACATCGGCGTGTCGTCTTTACTAGGCGCGGATTGCACAACTTTTTTCGCACCGCGATCTAAATGAATTTGGCAGCTTTCTTTTGTTAAAAATATACCAGTCGATTCAATCAGCACATCTACATTACTGGCCGCCCAATCAAGGTTGGCAGGCTCGCGCTCGGTGGTGATGCGGATTTTTTTGCCATTGATGACTAAATGACCATTTTCTGCACTCACATCGGCGTTAAACCGGCCATGTACAGAATCGAATTTCAGCATATATGCCATGTAATCAAGATCTTGTGTGCCATTCACCGCCACAATTTCAATATCGCTAAATTCGCGCTCCTGCGTTACCGCGCGCAATACATTGCGCCCAATACGTCCGTAACCATTGATTCCTACACGAATTGCCATGATATTTTCCTAAAACGATTTTTAACGCTATTTTACCGCATCACGCGCTAAGGTGTTTGCTCTCTGCACTAAATTATTTTTAATCTTAGCTTAACTTAAACTTATATATGCATAAGTAAAAGTAAAAGAGCCTCTTGCGGAGGCTCTTTTTTACACCGCCAAATGATTACAACACAGATTTAGCAACAGCAACCAAATTTTCTACTGTAAAGCCAAAGTGTTTGTATAGCGCGCCGCCTGGAGCAGATTCACCGAAGGTATCAATACCCACAGATGCGCCATCCAAGCCCACATATTTGCGCCAAAAATCGGTGATGCCAGCCTCAATTGACACGCGTTTACTGCCCTTGGTTAAAACGCTGTCTTTGTAAGCTTGATCTTGGCGATCGAACACATTGGTTGAAGGCATAGAAACCACGCGGGTTTTCACGCCAGCCGCGTTTAATTCTGCCGCTGCTTTTACTGCAATTTCCAGCTCTGAACCTGTGCCGATTAAGGTAATTTGCGCACCTGCAACATCAGACAACACATAGCCACCTTTGCGAATTGCTGCAAAATCTTTCGTATCATGCTTCAAGCCAGATACATTTTGGCGACTTAGCACCAAACTCGTAGGACCATCTTTTTTCTCAACCGCAGCAACCCAAGCGACTGCTGTCTCTGTTGCAGAGCCTGGACGCCAAACATCCATACGTGGAATATAACGCAACCCAGAAGTGGTTTCGATTGGTTGATGGGTTGGGCCATCTTCACCTTGACCGATTGAGTCATGGGTTAGCACATAAACTACGCGTTGGTGCATTAAAGCAGACATACGCATACCGTTACGCATGTAATCTGAGAATTGATGGAATGTGCCACCGAAAGGCAATAAACCACCGTGTAGTGCCATGCCGTTCATAATCGCTGCCATGCCGAACTCGCGCACACCGTATGAAATATAGTTACCCGCTTTTTTGCCATCTACATGCACAAAGCTACCGCATGAAGTTAAATTAGAGCCTGTTAAGTCAGCCGAACCGCCCAAAAATTCTGGCAAGATTGGCGCAAGCGCAGTAATGGCGTTTTGTGACGCTTTACGGGTTGAAATGCCTTCTGCTTTTTCGTTAGTGGCTGCAATAAACGCATCGGTTGCAGATTTCCAATTTGCTGGCAAATCACCCGCCATACGGCGTGTAAACTCAGCCGCTTCTGCTGGAAATGCAGATTTGTAAGCAGCAAACTTAGTATTCCAAGCTGCTTCGGCCGCTGCGCCTTTGGCTTTTGCATCCCAACCTGCGTAAACATCAGCAGGAATTACAAATGGCTCATGCGCCCAACCAATCGCAGCGCGGGTGGCAGCAACTTCTGCCTCGCCCAATGCTGAACCGTGGCAATCGTGGCTGCCTGATTTGTTGGGTGAGCCTTTACCAATAATGGTTTTACAGCAAATTAATGATGGTTTATCTGTGACTTTTTTCGCCGCAGCAATGGCTTTACCAATCGCAGCTACGTCATGTCCATCTACCGATTGCACATGCCAGCCGTATGATTCAAAGCGTTTCGCCGTGTCGTCGGTGTACCAGCCTTCAATGTGGCCATCAATCGAGATGCCGTTGTCATCCCAAAACGCGGTTAATTTACCCAAGCCCCAAGTGCCAGCAAGCGCGCACGCCTCATGCGAAACGCCTTCCATCATGCAACCATCGCCCAAAAACACATAAGTATCGTGGTCAACAATCGCATGGCCTGGTTTGTTAAATTGCTCAGCAAGTAATTTTTCCGCCATGGCAAAACCCACGCCGTTGGCAATACCTTGGCCAAGTGGGCCGGTGGTGGTTTCAACGCCAGGCGCATAGCCGTATTCTGGGTGGCCTGCACATTTTGAATGCAATTGGCGGAAACTTTGTAGCTCGCTCATCGGCAAGTTATAGCCCGTAAGGTGCAGCAATGAATAGATCAACATTGAACCGTGCCCATTAGAAAGCACAAAACGGTCGCGATTAGCCCATTGTGGGTTGTTCGGGTTATGGCTTAAATGGTGGTTCCATAATTCTTCAGCAATCTCCGCCATGCCCATAGGTGCGCCTGGGTGGCCAGAATTTGCTTTTTGTACTGCATCCATTGCCAGCGCACGGATGGCGTTGGCTAAATCATTACGCGTTGCCATAATATTCTCCCTAGTTAGCTAAAACTTTGTCGGCTTTGATAACAAAACCGTGTTGAAATCTGTAAAAACAAGCTTTTAACGCTGTTTTTATAAAGTGTTTAATTATTGCCTAGAACTGCGTTTTCGGCAAGATTCAACTGGCGCTATATCGCTATATTTGAGAATTATTTTAGTGCAAAACCACTATCAAACTTAGCGCGCAGCGTTTCTTTTGCAAAATCGATAAAAAAACTGGTGCGCGCCAAATGGCGTTTTGCATTTGGATATATCATTGAAACTGGCATACTTTTTTGCCGAAATTCTTGCAAAATCTCCACTAAAGCCCCTTGTTTTATAAGACTTTCTACTTGGTAAGATAAAAATACGCCCACGCCCAAACCTGCTGTGCAATGTTGAATAGCGACATCAATATCGTTGCAGGCAAAACTTATTGGCACATGAATATCTTGTACTTTATTTTTTACATAAAATTTCCAATGGTTGCCTTTATTTAGCGCGAAATTTTTAATGCCATTGGCTTTTTTTAAATCACTGGGAAAATGAATAGCTGGATGATTTTTTAGGTAATCTGGGCTGGCGCACACCACGCGCGAAACATCGCCCAGCTTGGTTGCAACAATATCTGGCAATGTAATTTCACCAATACGAAAAGCCACATCAATGCCCGACTCCACCAAATCGGTCAGCGCATCTTGCAATAAAACTTGCGCAGTCACTTGAGGATATTGCGCCATAAATGCATTTACCACAGGCATCACATGCATGCGCCCAAACATCATGGACGCAGTAATTGTGATGTTGCCAGAAGGCTCATGGTTATTGGCTTGCAGGGCATTGCCTTTTCGGCTTCCAAGCACCGATTCTAAATCGACCATTTCAGCCACAATACGACGCGCGCTTTCCATATAAATAATACCTTCATCAGTAATGTGGATTTTGCGCGTAGTTCTATCAAACAAGGTAACGCCCAAGTGCGCCTCCAACATCGCCAGTTGGCGCACCACTGTTGGCAGAGAGCTGTTTAGCGCTTCCGCTGCCGCGGTTAAGCTACCTTTATCATTAATCGCCAAAACCAACTGCATGCGCTGTAGTTGATCTATTTTTTTCGCCAAAATAATTACTCCACTTTATAAAACAATTAATTGCTTTATATAGCATTTATTGTTTTATATGAAAGTATTAAAGTAGCACAAAATGCTTACCAACTATTCAAAAATTTTAGCTTACGATCACATTGGCATTCGCATCAGCAATCGCGATGTTTCGCGGGCATTTTATGAGCAGCTTGGTTTTGTCGAAACTGAGTATTTTCAGGATGAACAAGCCAACGAGATGGAAACCCCCAGCGGGGTACGCATTAATTTAATTATGAATGGCAGCAAACGCCTTAATAATAGAAATATACTCATCGATGAGCCGATTAAATATACAGGCATTACACATTTAGCTTTTGTTGTCAGCCATTTAGGTGCGCTAGAAAAGTGGCTGCAAGCCAATAAAATAGATATTACTGAAGGCCCCAAACAATTTAGCCCGCGCCGAATTACTTTGTTTATTCGCGATCCTGATGGCAATATTTTAGAATTTAACCAACTACTATAGCAACAACTTTTTAAGAGGAGAACACCATGAAATTATACGATTTAGAGCTTTCTGGCAATTGTTACAAAGTACGCTTGCTATGCTCCTTGGCGGGCATTCCTATTGAACTTTACGCGACTGATTTTATGGGCGGCGAGCACAAAACAGCTAAATTTTTAGCCATGAACCCACTGGGCGAAGTGCCGATTTTGGATGACAACGGCTATATTCTGCGAGATTCTCAAGCTATTTTGGTGTACCTCGCTAGCAAATACGCGGGCGAAGCTTGGCTGCCAAAAGACCCATCGCACGCCGCAAAAATTATGCAATGGCTTTCTACCAGCGCCAATAACGTGCAGCACGGCCCAGCAGACGCGCGGCTAGTGGATTTGTTTGGCTACAAGTTGGATAAAGCCACAACAATCGCCAACAGCAACCACATTCTGCCGATTTTTGAAGCACATTTGGGCAAAAATAACTGGCTAGAAATGGGTCGCGTGACGATTGCCGACATCGCCTGCTTCCCTTACATCGCGCTCTCGCACGATGGCGGCATTTCGCTAGATGCTTACCCCAACATTCGCGCTTGGATTGCGCGCATAAAAGCGTTGCCAAATTTTATTGCAATGCCTGGAATTTAATTGTTAGGCATTTAAAATACTCAAAATAAGATGCCTTGCAAGCCTCATGGATATTGAGCTGCAGAGTATCTATTTTAAAACTTAACCAAGTATTAAATTACTGCCCCAACATCGCTTTCTTCAACGACGCATCCACAGGTTTCGCCCCCAGCCAAACGCGCAACAAAGCTTGGTTAAACGCTACACCTTCCACTGTGCCCAGCGTTTTGCCATTGATGTTGACTTGTGTGCCCGCACTTGTAAAATCTAACACAATCAAATCGCCTTTTTTCACTTCTTTGGCAGAGGTCATCATGTCGCGAAACTGCTTCATTTGCGGCTCTATCGCTGCCATCTCAGTCGCGTTATTATTATCGGTAAAGCCTTCATTCATACCTTTTAAAAGCGCTTCAGAGCTTAACTCGCGCAAAAAATGCATGCTCACACGCTTGTTGCCTGTGTCGCTAATCACCGCGTTAGCATCCGCTTGTTTTTGCGCTAAATAAAGCGCACCCACATACACTTTAAATATCGCTTTAGTGCGCACACCCGCGCCATTTAACACCAGAGCGCTGCTACCTACTTGTGCAGCCTCATCCACTTTTACACCTTTAACCTCAACAGCTTGGGCAGAAAATGTGAGCGCAAAAAAACATGTTACGAGAATAAGTTTATTAAGATGTTTCATGGGAGTTACCTTTCTAAAAGTAAATTAAACTAACTAATTTAAACCAATAATGCCACCGCTAGAAGCCGCATAGATACTGGCTTGCAGGGCGGCGCAATTTGCCTTTGCATCATCAAAAGTTAGCTGTGTTGGTTTGTTATTCAGCACACAATCACTAAAATGTTCAATTTCTAACACAAAATGGTTGGCAGGCACTAATTTTTCCTCGCCACTTTCACCTGCGTCGGTGCCCCAGCTAATCACGGGAATATCTTTGTCAAACGCCCAAACCGTGTGGCATTTCAGCCAACCTTTGTCGCCGATAATTTCGTATTCTGATTTGCGACTGCGCTCAAAACTGATGTCGAAATGCCCAAAGCGAGCGCGGCCTTTGGCATCATTGCCAAAATCTAAAATGCCACTGGTGACAATGTCTGCTCCATGTTCGTTAAGTTTGGCATGCGCGATGACTGAAATCGGCTCAAGTCCAAACGCCCAACGTAAACTATGAATCGCGTAAGGCCCAATATCCCACATGGCTCCGCCGCCTTGGCTCATAGAGCGGTTGATGCGATACATGCGCGCTTCACGCATAAGAAACGAAAAGCTAGACCGCGCGCTTAAAGTATCGCCAATCACACCACTTTTTACGATTTCCGCCACCCGCGCATGCTGCGGATGAAAGCGATACATAAAACCTTCCATCACTTTCACACTTGCTTTTTTAGCGGCCGCTTCAATCGCGTCAATATCTTGCAAAGTCGTCGCCATCGGCTTTTCAATCAAGGCATGCTTGCCCGCATTAATAGCCTTAATCGCCCATTCCGCGTGCTCCTCATTCGCCATCGGGCAGTAAATCGCATTGATATTTTTGTCATTTATCAGCGCGTCCAAATCGTCATAGGCAACGACATCACCTTTGTAATTAGGCGCATATTTTTCCAAAGTCGCCCTCGCCGCGCCCGCACGACGGCTGGCAATCGCCACCAATTGTGCATTGGGCGCCTCAATAATCGCGGGCAGCAAGCGCTCGTTCACACGCGCCGCGCCCAAAATTCCCCACTTTAGCTTTCTATCGCTCATACTGTTTTCCATTTAATCGAACACCCAATGCTTGCAATTTGCTCTCTCGGCCCATATCCAGTTTCCGTAATCAACTTCATCGCATGAAACAAATCACGCGTACTTTGTTGGGCAGTTTCTTTGCGGCTTTCGTCAAAGCGACCACGATATTGCAGTTCGCCTTTGTTATTAAAACCAAAAAAATCTGGCGTGCACACCGCACCATAAGCTTTGGCGACATACTGGCTGGCATCTAACAAATAAGGAAAAGGGAAGTCCATATCGCGCGCAATCGTTTTCATGTTTTCAACACTATCCTCTGGGTAATCAGTTGGGTCATTGCTCACAATCGCCACCGCATTCACACCAAGCATTTTCAGCTCGCTCACATCAAGAATCAACCTTGGCAAAATAGCTTTAACATAAGGGCAATGGTTGCAAATAAACATCACTAGCAGGCCATTTCTGCCCATTACCAAATCACGTGAAACTAGGTTACCGTCAACGTTGACTAAGTTAAAATCGGGCGCTTGCCAACCAAAATCGCACACGGGCGGGTTTAAACTTGCCATGCTTTACTCCATTATTGTCTATAATCAAATCTTATCACTTTAAGTTGTCAGTATCATGTCAAACCTCCGATTTTATAGCGCTGAAAATCTAAAAATTGGCGCAACCCTTAAATTGTCTGATAATGCTGCCACCCATGCTACGCGCGTGTTACGGCTAAGTATTGGTGACAAAATTAAGCTATTTAATGGCGATGGTTTTGATTACGGTTGCGAATTAATAAGTGTTAAAGCCAGCAGTAAAAATGGTGAAGTGCTGGCCAAAGTGCTTTCGCAATGTGCCATAAAAAACGAATCGCCGCTCAACATCACCTTGCTGCAAGGCATTTCTAGCGGCGAGCGCATGGATTATACGATTCAGAAAGCAGTGGAACTTGGCGTGAGCACAATTCAGCCACTTTCCACCGAGCGCAGCGTAGTAAAACTCTCTGCCGAGCGCGCACAAAAACGCTTAGAACATTGGCAAAACGTGGTGATTTCTGCCTGCGAGCAATGCGGACGCGCGAAAATCCCAAATGTATTAGCGCCAGTTAATTTAACAGCATGGCTGGGAGCCAATATCCATGGGGGTGCTGGCGATGCTAATTTTAATGGTGAAAAGGCCGTACGAATTTTGTTAAACCCTATTGGTGCAAAACAATTATCTACGCTGCCAAAAACCACAGAAAAAATTCAGCTACTCATCGGGGCAGAAGGTGGTCTCAGCCAAGCGGAAATTGACTTAGCGACTAGTCATGGCTTTCAATCTATTATTCTTGGCCCACGCATTTTACGTACCGAAACCGCCGCCTTAACTGCAATTGCAGCGATGCAAACACTTTGGGGCGACTTTTAGCTTGAAACAATAAATAATTTGTAATTATTACATTTTTATATTATAATTTTGTAAAATTTACAATTTATTATATGAAATATGCAAAAAAATCTAAAAATTTATTACAACAACACATCGGTGTTGCAATTCGCAATTCGCGCAACGCACAAGCACTGACGCTGAGGGCGCTTGCCGAAAAAGTGGGTGCAGATGCAGGCAATTTATCGCGCATCGAGCGTGGCGAATTAGGTTGCTCCGAGTCGCTTTTGCGCAAAATTGCCGAGGTGCTTGGCACATCGCCCGCCAGCTTATATGCGGCTTGCACGTCACATGTCGCTGAAAATCAAGCTATTTATAACACTAAAGCCCAAACGTTTTCTGCGCATGATTTTGTGCACTGGTTTCGTTCCGCCACTCCGTATATTCATGCGTTTGGCGGCCACACATTTGTCATCGCGTTTGGTGGCGAAATTGTAGATGAAAAACAATTTATCGCGCTTTCGCACGATTTGAATTTGCTCGCCAGCCTAGAAGTAAGGCTGGTGCTGGTGCATGGCGCACGTCCGCAAATTGAACAGCGGCTAAAACGCGCCAAACTGACGCCCATTTTGCACAATGGTTTACGCGTCACCGATGACGAGGCGATGGAAATTGTAAAAGAGGCCAACGGCGCGGTACGTGTAGAGATTGAAGCACTGCTCTCGATGGGCATTGCCAATTCGCCCATGGCGGGTGCGGATATTCGCGTGGCGAGCGGCAATTTTGTCACCGCAAAACCGTTGGGCGTGCGCGATGGTGTAGATTTACAACACACAGGCGAAGTACGCAAAGTGGATGCGACAAGCATACAAAAACGCTTGAATGATGGTGAGCTGGTGCTGCTATCCCCGCTTGGATATTCGCCCACGGGCGAGGCGTTTAACTTGTGCTTGGAAGACGTTGCCGTAAGCACGGCGATTGCATTGGATGCTGACAAGCTGATTTTTTTGATGGATTCACAAGGTGTGCATAATTTGCGTGGTGAATTGCTGCGTGAGATGACGGCCGAGAAAGCCAAAAATTTGTTGCAGCATATTAGCCATAATGAAACTGCGATTAACGTTTCCGATGATGTAAATTACTACCTGCCCGCCGCCATTCGCGCCTGCGAGCAAGGCGTGGCACGCACGCACTTAATTTCGAGACACATTGATGGCGCGATTATTCAAGAGCTTTTTACACATAGCGGCGTTGGCACCATGGTGACTGAAGAAAGTCTAGAAACTATGCGCCAAGCCAATATTGACGACGTGGGCGGTATATTAAAACTAATCGAACCACTAGAACATGAAGGCGTTTTGGTGCGGCGCGGACGTGAGCGCATTGAAGTTGAAATCGACCATTTTTATGTGATGGAACACGACAACCGCACCATTGGCTGTGCGGCGCTGTACCCGTTTGAAAATGCTAAGAAACCAAATGATAGCATGGCGGAATTTGCTTGCTTAGCGATTGATGCACAATATCGCGGCGGCGGGCGCGGCGATAAGCTTTTTAATTATTGTCAAAATCAAGCCAAAGAATTAGGCTTTAAGCAGCTTTTTTGCCTGACAACCCACACTGAACATTGGTTTTTAGAGCGTGGATTTATGCAAAAAAGTATTGAAGATTTGCCACATGAAAAACAGAAAATGTATAACTATCAGCGTAATTCTAAGGTGTTTATCAAAACCTTATGACCGTTTTTTAGTACAATAACAGTAACTTTAAGAGAACATTATGCAAACTGACATTAAACCCGCACAAAAAGCGCAAATTCTGGCCGAGGCCTTGCCTTACATTAAGCGCTTTTTCGATAAAACTATCGTCATTAAATACGGTGGCAATGCCATGACTGACGAACATCTTAAACACTGCTTTGCGCAGGATGTGGTGTTGCTTAAGCTCGTCGGCATGAACCCTGTGGTGGTACATGGTGGTGGCCCGCAAATCAATGAGATGCTAGATAAACTGGGTAAAAAAGGCGAATTTATTCAAGGCATGCGCGTGACGGATGCTGAGACCATGGACGTGGTGGAAATGGTGTTGGGCGGGCAAGTGAATAAAGAAATTGTCAATCTCATCAATCGTCACGGCGGCAAAGCGGTGGGCTTAACGGGGCAAGATGGCAATTTTATTCATGCGCACAAACTGCTAATGGAAGACTTGAGCGACCCGACAAAAATGATAGATGTCGGCCAAGTGGGAGAAATCACCGCGATTGACCCCAGCATCATCAACTTTTTGGATACCGGCGATTTTATCCCCGTGGTTGCACCGATTGGCGTGGGCGCAGACAATGAAACCTACAACATTAATGCCGACGTGGTGGCAGGCAAGTTAGCAGAGATTTTAGGGGCAGAAAAGCTTATTCTACTCACCAACACGCCTGGCGTGCTGGATAAAAATGGCAAACTACTGACTGGCTTAACACCAAAAAATATTGACGATTTAGTGGCGGATGGCACGCTTTCTGGCGGCATGTTGCCCAAGATTAGCTCAGCACTTGATGCAGCAAGGAGCGGCGTTAAAACTGTGCATATTATTGATGGGCGGGTTGAGCATGCACTTTTACTTGAAGTATTGACAGATGAGGGTGTAGGCACCCTAATAAAGGCTAAATAAATTCCAGCTCTCGTTGCATCGCCAATACTGTGTTGACCGCCTCAAAACTTCGTAGTCGTATAACCCATACTGTCTGCCTCAGTTTTTCGTTGTCGCCTTGTCTTGGCTTCGAACTGAGGCTGGAATAAATGTCTAGTAAGATTTGGATTTTCGATCTCGACGACACACTCCACAACGCGTCTGCCCACATCTTCCCGGTGATGAATCGCACCATGACGCAATACATCATGGATGAACTAGAAATGGACGAAACCGCCGCACATAAGCTGCGTCAGCACTATTGGCGCGTGTATGGTGCAACACTTAAAGGGCTCATGCGCCATCATGGTGTTAACCCCTATCACTTTCTGAATGAAACACACAAACTCATCACACTGCCAGAAATGGTACTGCAAACCAAACGCTTGCGCCACATGCTGCAAGCCTTGCACGGCCGCAAAGTAATATTCACCAATGCGCCACGTAGCTACGCATTTCGCGTGCTCGATTTACTCGGCATCGGTGATTGTTTCGAGTTGGTATTCAGCGTGGAATCCACCAAGTTTCACGCTAAACCTAGCGTGCGCGGCTTTCAAATGTTGCTTAAAACCATCAAAACTAAGCCTAGCAATTGCGTGCTACTAGAAGATAATCTGCCTGCATTGATGACCGCAAAACGCCTCGGCATGCAAACGATTTGGGTGACCAAAAAACTGCAAAAACCAAATTTTGTGGATTATCGTATCAGTTCGGTGTTAGCACTCACTCACCTTAAGCTATAATAGATTCAACAAAACTAGAACAGACTTAAGGAGAATAATGTGGCTTCAGACCGCAAACAGCAAATATTAGAAACGCTCGCCAAGATGTTAGAGAATCCAAAGCGCGAGAAAATCACCACCGCCGCACTCGCCGCAAA
The DNA here is from genome assembly GCA_031417915.1 of Methylotenera sp. Taxonomy (GTDB): domain Bacteria; phylum Pseudomonadota; class Gammaproteobacteria; order Burkholderiales; family Methylophilaceae; genus Methylotenera_A. The sequence goes on along the minus strand of JANOWN010000026.1, from coordinate 6,689 downwards.
GCTAGACGTATCTGAGGCCGCGCTATATCGTCACTTTGCCAATAAAGCGCAAATGTTCGAAAACTTAATCGAATTTATCGAGGTTTCCATTTTTGGTGTGATTAACAAAATCACCAAAGATGAAAAAGATGGTGCAAAACAGGTGCAACTTATTGTCAACATGCTGCTTAAATTTGCCGAGAAAAACCCAGGGATGACGCGTGTCCTGATTGGTGACTCGCTGGTGAACGAAGAAGAACACCTGCAAACACGTATTAACCAGCTTTACGATAGGCTAGAAGCTTCGCTTAAACAAAGCCTTAAAATCGCCGTGGCAGGTACTGGCAAAAAAATCATGCCTGAAGCGCAAGCTAATCTGATGATTTGCTATGTAATTGGCCGTTGGCACCAATACGCCAAGAGTGGATTTAAGCGCATTCCAACCAACTTGGCACAGCAGCAAATAAACTTATTAAGCTAAAGTAATGGGCGATCATTATGTACCTCGATATTATTTAAAAGGATTTTGCCCAGAATCAACTAACAACATTTGGGTTTTTGATAAAAAAGAAAATACAAGTTACCAAACTCAAGTAAAAAGCACTGCGAATCAAAATAATTTTTATACGGATTATTTAGAAAAGCATTTAACAGAAGAAATTGAAAACCCCGCTAATGAAGTATTGAGTAGAATTTGGGATATGCAATTATTAACCGCTAACGAAAAATTAGTATTTTCTCAATATATATATAAACTTATTAAAAGGGTACCCAAAGGAAAAGAAAAAGTTGAGTCTTTAATTCCTGATGTAGCTTTAAGTTTAAATAAGGAGCTTCATCAAGAAATAGATGACTTAGTGAAAGAGAACCCTACCCTTTCAGAAATGGCTTTACTCAGAAAAGCTGAGATAGATTCAATTTTAAAAAATAGAATGAGTGGTTCAAAAACGAATGAAATATGGTATCAAACGATAATGACTGATAGTCCAAATTTTATTCATCTTCTCAGTTCAATGAAATGGATTTTCTGGGTTCAAGATAATTGCACATTTTTAACAAGCGATAATCCAGTTTTCTTCTTCGAAAGCATTGGCATCGCCAATAAAAATTCTGAGGTATCACTTCCAATAACAAGCAACATAACACTATGGGCAACATGGCGTGAAGATGCTGTGGAAGGTTACAAAACTCCAAATCCAGCCACAATAAAAGAGTTTAATAGACGAATAGCATCAAATTGCTCTAGATTTATATTTTCTCAGAATAATGAAAAATGGATTCAACCATTTATTTCAAAGTCAGCATTCCACCTCAATAGAATAATATAACTCGACTTGCATTAACCTATTTATAAAGTCACTGGATTCCGTATCAAGTACGGAATGACGGAATCGCATGTTTTACCGCTTCTAGCCTTGCCTCAAAAATAGCTACTTTAATCTTTTCAGGCGCTGTATGTTGTTGTGCAATCGCGCCAGCATCTATATTCTGTGCGGCTTGCAGAGCCCTTAAAATCAAGACTGTTTCAGGTAACGCACTATTTTCTAAACCTGTTCTGCCACGGCTGTCGCACTCGCACGCTTTTAAAAAATCTTTAAATCTTTCAGGCTGCCGAAAAGCATCGAGCTCGGTTAAAAACTCAACTAAAGTGCTTGGTTTCATTTTTAGCACTTGATGCAATTTGCCATGAAACTTGGCGACAATGTGCGCGAGTTCTTTACAATCATTCGGCACTCTTAGGCGCTTGCATACGTCTTTTAGCAAACTCACGCTGCGCACCTCGTGCCCGATATGGCGCGGCAGAATGTCTGCTGGCGTAGTGCCTTTACCAAGGTCGTGCACCAGCGCAGCAAAGCGCACAGGCAACGTAAAATTTTGTTTGGCGGCGTAATCAATCACCATCATTACATGTACGCCAGTATCGATTTCTGGGTGATGCTGCGGTGGTTGCGGCACACCCCATAATTTATCGAGCTCGGGCAGAATTTTTTGCAGCGCGCCGCAGCTACGAAGCACCTCAAACATGCGACTGGGTTTAGCTTCCATTAAACCTTTACTTAACTCTTGCCAAACACGCTCTGGCACTAGCGCATCCACCTCACCATTTTGCACCATTTGACGCATCAAAGCCAAGGTTTCTGGCGCAATGGTAAAGTCAATAAACCGCGCCGCAAACCGCGCTGCGCGCAGAATACGCACTGGGTCTTCAGCGAAGGCATCGCTCACATGGCGCAGCGTTTTAGTTTTTAAATCGGCTAAACCGTTGAACGGGTCAATCAACTTACCGTCTGCACCTTTAGCAATCGCGTTAATGGTTAAATCACGGCGCGCTAAATCTTCTTCTAGCGTCACCTCAGGTGAGGCGTGCACCACAAAACCTTTGTAACCAGCGCCAGTTTTGCGCTCAGTGCGCGCAAGCGCATATTCATCATGCGTTTTTGGGTGAAGAAACACTGGGAAGTCTTTTCCGACCGGCCTGTAGCCCGCATCCAGCATGGCCTGGGGGGTAGTGCCTACCACGACAAAGTCTTTATCTTTTACTGCTAGACCAAGCAGCTCGTCACGCACCGCGCCACCTACACAGTAAGCTTGCATGTTACCTTCTTGCACTAATGGCACGCCCTGCGGCGCGGCGGAAAGCATCGTAAGCAGCACGTGGCGATGCATTGAGCAAGTATTCTGGCACGATGACGTCCAACGAAGTTGGCACAATACCAAGCTCAGGCGCAATCTGCACACTGCATATACTATCTACCTGCATAGAGCGAATATTGTCGCGCGTCATCAGCTTAATCGGCATCAGCTCCAACATAAAACCTTGCGCCATCGATAAAGTATCGTTTAAGCCGAAAATCGGGCGTTGTCTGCCTAAAATTGCCATCACTTTTTGCACCAGCTCACGCAAGGTGTAAACGCTCGGCCCGCCCAGCTCGTAAGTTTTGCCATAAGTTGCGGTGTTTTCTAGCGCATTCATAAAACATTGCGCAACATCTTCTACCCAAATCGGCTGAAATTTTGCTTTGGGTTTTGCTAAAAAAATTACGGGTAAAAACTTTACTAAATTAGCGAATAGATTGATAAAACTATCGCCGCGACCAAATATCACCGATGGTTTAAAAATAGTGATGTCGAACTTTTTGCTGAATTCATTAATCGTCGCTTCGCCCATCGCTTTACTTTTAAGGTACTGGCTAGGCGCATGGATGTTTGCCTGCAGGGCACTCATATGTAGCAAACGATTGATATTCAATTCTTCGCATATTTGCGCCACGCGGCGCGGCAATTGATGGTGCATCGCCTCAAACGTGCTATTGCCATCTTCGTGCAAAATGCCGACCAAATTAATCACCGCATCATAGCCTTTTAATTCATCTTTTAGCGCATAGGTATTGGGCAAATGACATTCCACCACTTCGCACTTTGGCAATAAAATCAGGTGCTTGGCGCTTTCGCGCCGTCTAGTGAGCACTTTCACTTGGTAGCCAGCCTCGTCCAATTTTGTCACCAAACAACTGCCCACAAAACCTGCGCCACCCAATACTACAATTTTCTTAATGGTCATTTTTACTTATTTCGTTTCTTCTATTGGAGCTGGTGCAATTAGCTTTTGCTCTGTTACTTCAGGCTCAGTATTATCTTCGCCGCCTATAACAAGGCCGCTGCTGCTTGGAATAACGCCTAATCTTTTCTTAAGCGGAATCGCTTTTAAACCCAGACGCGTCGCGTACAAATGCGCGTTGGCCATCACTTTTTGCACATAGCTACGCGTCTCACTAAAAGGAATAGTCTCCGCATAAATCGCGCCTTCCAGCGGTATTGCGGCCACCCATTTTTTAGCGCGACTTGGCCCCGCATTATACGCTGCAGTGGCCATCACTTCTTGCCCATTAAATATTTCCAGGGTGTGACTCATGTAATAAGTGCCCAATGTAATATTGGTATTCAGCTCGTGAATCATGCTGTTGTTGTAATTGCTAATACCCGCGCGCGGCGCAGCCCACTTGGCTGTAGCGGGCATGAGCTGCATAAGCCCAGAAGCGCCGACGCCCGATTTTGCATAATGCATAAAGCGACTTTCTTGCCGCGTAATACCATACACCCAAGCCTCATCTACGCCTTGCTCACTCGCGGCCGGCTTCATTAAATCGCGATAAGGAATTGGATAACGCAATGCAAAATCGTGCGTTTCGGTGGTTTTATCGGCGGTAATAATCGCTAAATCGTACCATTTTTTGCGCGCCGCAAACTCGGCTGCAGCCAGCAATTGTTTGTCGTCAAAATCTTTGGTTGCCAGCGCCCATTCTGATTTTGCCTCCCATTTTAAATCTAGTCTTTGCAATGCCTCAGCGCGCTGAAATGCTGGTGTATTGGCAATTTCATCCACTTCTAAATCGGTCACTTTATAGGTGTTGAGTGGCGCAGACATAAAACCTTCCAGCTCTTCTTGCGCCAGCCAGCCGTAAAAATGGCGCTCGGTAGAAAGCTTGGCAAATAATGTATTTGCCTCCAACGTTTGATTTTTTGCTTTAAGCGCACGCGCTTTCCAATAGCGCCAAGCGCCCTCTTCCGCTTGAATTGGCGGCATTTTTGCAACTGCACTTAGTACAACTGGCCAATTTTTTTCACGCAAGGCACTGCGCGCAAACCAAGCCAACTGATCTTTATTCAGCTCAGTTTTGTCTGCAAGTTTAAACCATTGCAAAGCTTGCGGCTCTTGGCGCTGCGCGGCTTGCAGCGCTAATCTGCCATAAAAATAGCTTCTATCTTCTGGCTGAAATAAATCGGCCACTTTATTAAATGCGCTTAAAGCCTGCTGCGAATCGGTTTTTGCAAGACGATTTAAAGCGAATAAATTGAGCTCGCGCCCAAACCGTGTCTTAAACGAAACCAATTTTTTGGCTAACACTACGCTGGGCGAGGCGTAAGCTTTATCAATCAACTTATATTGGCTAGCTTCGAATGTTTTAGAACGTTTAACAATGGATTTCGCCAGTGAAATGCGACTATCGGCCAAAGCCAAACGGAAACGCGCCCAAATATCTTCTTCAGTCAACGCCCCAGCCGCTTGCATACGGTCGTACAAAGTCGCGCAATTGCTGGCTTGCTCTTTTGGCTGCATCCACAATGATTTCGCGCCTTGCAGCACAGAAGCATCGCCCAATATGGCGCTAGATTCCGCTGCGTAACAAGCCACAGCCGCATCTTCTAATTGGAAATTTGAAATCTCACCAGAAAAGTTTTCCCAATCTTGATTTTTGGCCAATTTTTTTAGATATTCACCACGTAACCTATCCGCAAATGGATATTCACTATAGGTATTTAAAAAATCTGTGACGGTCTGATTATCTGCATCTTCCAAGTTAAGCAACATCAACCAATAATCGGCATAAGGCGCCAAAATATAATCTTGATTTTGTAACTGCAAGACGAACTCTGATAATGCAATCGCATTTTTTTTATCGTATGCAGCGCGCGCTTGCAAAAAATCATCATCGCCAGCAGCCGCATGGATATTGGCTCCCAGGCATGCTCTTAACAGAAATAAAATGATTAAAAAATGCTTATAGTGTGACATTTGGGAGACTAGAAACGTATGACACGCGACATTAAATACAGCACAAATATGGCACCGAAACACCAGACCGTATACTTAAGTATTTGTTTTAAATAGCTTAAATATTTTTTATTGCGCGTCACAACATAAGCCGCCAGCAACACAAAAGTGGCAATAATCACCAATATAATCGTTAGGCGGATAATTGGCATTGGTTTAAAACCTTCTAACTAAAATGAGGCAAGAGATTAGGCGTAAAAAACGCGGTTTGTTCTTGAAAACCTGCTGGCGCTTCTTCAATATGCTCAAAAGTGGCATATTCCCAAGCGCTTGAGTCAGCCAGCAACGCGCGCAACAAGGCATTATTGAGCGCATGGCCAGATTTAAATGCGGTAAATGCCCCCAGCAACGGGTGGCCGAGCATATACAAATCACCAATCGCATCCAGCACTTTATGTTTGGCAAATTCGTCTTCGTAACGCAAACCATCGGTGTTTAAAATACGATACTCGTCCAACACAATGGCGTTATCCAAACTGCCACCTCGCGCTAATCCATTGGCGCGCAGGTATTCCACCTCGTGCATAAAGCCAAAAGTGCGCGCGCGACTGATTTCTTTGATATACGAATTATCGGCAAAATCAATCTTCACATTTTGACCAGAATGTTCAAATACAGGATGCGCGAAATCAATCGTAAAATCCATTTTAAAGCCATGGTAAGGCTCGAATTTCACCCATTTATCGCCATCCTTTACTTCGACTAACTTTTTGATTTTAATAAACTTTTTAGGTGCGTTTTGTTCTGTAATGCCTGCTTGCTGCAACAAAAAAATAAATGGGCCAGAACTGCCATCCATAATGGGAATTTCAGAGGCAGTGACTTCGACAATAATATTATCTACACCTAAACCAGCCAGCGCAGACATTAAGTGCTCAACCGTGGCGACACGCGCGCCATTGTGTTCTAGGGCAGAACACATGCGCGTATCACGCACGGCTTCAGGTTGTGCTTGTATGCTAGGCGCTCCGGGCAAATCGGCGCGCACAAATACAATGCCAGTGTCGATTGCGGCTGGTTTCAAAGTCAGCGTGACTTTTTCACCATTATGCAAACCAACGCCTGTAGCACTCACCTGTTTCTTTAAAGTTCTCTG
>JANOWN010000025.1:0-10561 GCA_031417915.1 Methylotenera sp. | reverse complement strand
CATTGTTACTTCAAAGCCAAAACGCATTTCAGTAGCTGCTGGTGTTGTCCACATGATAGTTTCCTTTTAAGTTTGGCGATTCACAATGATTCGCTCCATGTGTTGCATTATGAGCCTACTTTTAAAAACTACTCTATGCGCATCACTTAAAGTGAGCTAATGATTTTACTTAATTAGATTAATGATTGGCTTTTGCATTACAAATACCAATTGGGTTAAACTCATCACAACTTAGGGGATAATAAAAATGCATAAAGTTATCTTAATGTTGTGGTTGTTGATTGCGAGCACTAGCGCGCAAGCCGCATGGGTCCTAGTAACCAGCAATGAAGAAGCCGCTATTTATGCTGAAATTTCCTCTCTTAGTAAAAGCGGTGAGGTGATAAAAATGTGGGATATTACCGACTTTAAGCAAAAAATCGTCGGTGTGAACTACTCATCGGTTAAATCTCTGCGCGAATACCATTGCAAAACCAAGCAAAATCGCACGCTTAGCTACGTGTCCATGTCAAAAAATATGGCGGGCGGGCTGGTGGTGAATAGCAGCAATTTCGCACGCCAATGGTCGCCCGTTTATCCTGGTGGAATCGTGGCCGCACTGTGGAAAACCGCTTGCACTAAACGTTAACTAGTTCTTACTCACAAAATAATCTAAATTAATGCTCTGGGAGCCAATACCCCAGGGCACCCTCTCTCAAACTCACTTCATGAGTTTGATTCACCTTGTATCCATGCGGGTTGCAGGGCATATGTTTTAAGATTGTTTTAGCCAATTTCAAAGTGAACGTCAACACAACTTGCTGGTCTACGTTTTGTAGCTGGGAGTTCTAAATTTTTTAAAGGAGTTTTTATGAAGATTTTACATATTGTTGCAATGGTGGCTTTGGTTTTGGGTTTAACACAATTGGCTTACGCGAATCACCATGAAGGTGAAGATGGCAAAAATTGCGACCGCAAAAAACATGGCATGATGGATAACGACACCAACAAGGACGGTGCTGTGAGTCGCGACGAGTTTATGAGCGGCCATCAAGCGCATGCAGATAAAATGTTTGCAAAAATGGATGCTAATAAAGATGGTAAAATTGACCAAACTGAACGCGATGCGATGAAGGAAAAGTGGAAAGAACATCACAAATCTGGCGAGATGGAACACGGCGCAGATCATAAGTAATTGCCATAAATAATTGTCAGTAATAACAATGAAAGCCACGCCATTTGGTGTGGCTTTTTTAATTTGTAACGCGGATAATCACGTGTAAATAATGAGGAGAAAATTGATGAGTGCTTACAACGTTTTAGTGACAGGCGCCAACCGCGGCCTTGGTTTAGAGTTTACCAAACAATACGCAGCAGATGGCTGGAATGTTTTAGCTTGCTGCCGTGAACCCCAACAAGCAAGCGCTTTGCAGGGCATTGCCAAGGCAAATAATCAGGTGCAATTATTCGATTTAGATGTAAGCGATTTCGCGCAGATAGACGCGCTGGCTTTGCAGCTGAAAGACGAAAAAATTGATGTGCTGATTAACAACGCGGGCGTTTATCCCAGCAGCAGTTTTGGCAATGTGGATTACAACGCATGGGCGGAAGGTTTTAAGATAAACAGCATGGCTCCACTTAAAATGGCCGAGGCGTTTGTGCAACATGTCACGCGTGGCCAGCTGAAAAAAATCGCCACACTCACCAGTAAAATGGGTAGCATAGACGACAACACCAGCGGCGAAAGTTATAGCTATCGCGCCAGCAAATGCGCAGTGAATATGGTGATGAAAAGCTTATCTATTGACCTAAAACCTTATGGCATTAGCGTAGTGACGCTGCACCCAGGCTGGGTGCAAACCGATATGGGCGGCCGCAACGCCTTGATTAGCGCGCAAACCAGCGTAAGCGGCTTGCGCAATGTGATTGAAAATTTAAACTTGAGCAATACTGGTGAATTTATTGCCTATGACGGCAAAGCAATTAATTGGTAGTTAGATATTTTTAAAAGGCACGCGTTCTTCTAACTCGTTTGTGTAAGCGGCAATGCCTAATGATTCTTGCGCCAAAAACCGCTTAATGGCGACTTCAAAATCTGGATGCGCAATTTTATGATATGAGCAAGTCGGACGTGGCTCAAAACCGCGCGCCAGCTTGTGTTCTCCTTGCGCGCCACCTTCAAAAAATTCTATTTTTTCTGCAATACAAAACATCTGCGCTTGGTAATAACACAGCTCGAAATGTAGCGCTGAGACAAACTGCTTGGCGCCCCAATAACGGCCATATAACGTGCTTTGATTGTAAATGTTAAGCGTGCTGGCAATAGGTTCGCCACCAATTTCCGCCACAATCAGCAAGATATTCTGCGGCATGCTTTTGCCAATTTCTGCAAAAAATGCGCGCGTTAAATACGGCGTGGAATGATGATCGCGATAAGTGTTGCTATAACATTGATAGAAAAAATCCCAATCGTTTTCGGTGATTTCAGCGCCTTTAATCCAGCGGCTAGTTACACCCGCGTTTTGAATTTTTTTGCGCTCTTGATGAATCTTTTTGCGTTTATCGTGGCTTAAAGTGGCTAAAAACGCTTCAAAATCTAGATAATTTTTATTCTGCCATCTAAACTGTACGCCTATTCGCTTCAACCAACCTGCCGTTTCAAACAATTTTGCGCAAGCCTCGTCAGGAAAAAGCACATGCGCGCTAGAAAGCTTGTGTTGCAGCATGGTGTTTTCTAGCGCTTCTATCATCAGCAATTGCGTCTCGGCACTTTTGCTTAACAAACGCGCGCTGGTGATGGGCGAAAATGGAATCGCCGACAGTAATTTTGGATAATAATCTAAGTCGCTACGTTGATAAGCATCCGCCCAAGCCCAATCGAATACGTATTCGCCATAGGATTGACTTTTTAAATACAACGGCATGGCGCCGACCACTTTCTCACCTTGACGCACAATAAGTGGATATGGGTTCCAACCCGTGCCTTTGCCCACGCAGCCTGTATTCTCCAGCGCGCTCAAAAAAGCGTGGCTTAACAATGGCGTGCAATCTGTGAGCGCATCCCAATCGGCGGCTGAAATTTCGTTAATGCTGGTGATAAGTGCTACAGAAAAATTTTGTGACATAAAAACACTTTGAGCTTATGTTGCTCAAAAATCAAGGCTTACAGGAAGGTATTGCGGAGAAATTTAACTAGGACGTTTGCGGTTACTAGCGGCTTGTTTGTTGATTTTAGTTTTACTTTTACTTTTAATTGCGGCTTCAGCTTCTTGAATTTTTTGTGCTTCCATTTTGGCTTCTGCGGCTTTTTGATGTTCGATTTGTTTCGCTTGTGCTAACTCAAGTTCCTCAAGCGTAATCACTTCATCTTCATCCACATCAACGTAATTAAAATGCCTTGCGATTTGTGGTAAACAATGGGTTACTTCTTCACGGTCCAGCGAATCGTCGTTATCTTTATTGCATTCGTTAAAACGCACCTCAATGCTCTCCTTCATGGCTTTGCGTTTTTGCTCAATTTGATCATGCTCTGGGTCGCTCGATTTAGTATAATCCGCCAGTGCTTTGCGCAAACGCGCTCTATCATCAGGGCTGAAATTATATTCTAAGGTTTGCTCTAAACCACCCGAGTCGACTTCTTCATTGGCTTGTTTTTCTGTTATTAGCTTTTCATCTGGAAGCAAGGAGTTTTTGCCACCAGCCAATGCGGGCAATGCTAATGCAATACTAATTAGAAACAGTATAGAGGACGTGAATGAATAAGAATTTGTTTTAAAAACCATTGTTTTTTACAGTTGTCTCTTTGTTATTGTAATTGTAGCTATTGTACTGATGCAAAAACTACCCTGACCAAATACTATGAATTAAGGTTGTAAATGTAATGTTTCATATTGCCGTATAATTGTAACTAATTGTAATATATGCCCATTTGAGCCTTTAATGGCTTAAAAGTTTTTTCAATTCTAGATTTATTAATTCTTAAAACATATACTACCTTAAACAGCTGTTATTACAATATTATTAACTCGATTGACAATTTTAATCGTAAGGAAGTTTATATCCATGGCCGAAAATAGCAAAAAAATATTAATGGTGGATGACGATGCGCGCATGCGGGAATTGCTGCAGCGCTATCTTACCGAGCAGGGTTTTAACATTAAAACTGTCGCCGATGCTAAAGAGATGGATGTGGCGCTGACTGCCGATAGCTATGATTTATTGGTGCTCGATTTAATGCTGCCTGGCGAAGATGGCTTAGGCATTTGCCGCCGCTTGCGTGGTAACAAGGTGACGACACCGATTATTATGCTTACCGCACGCGGCGATGAGGTGGACAGAATTATCGGCCTAGAAATGGGGGCGGATGATTATTTACCCAAACCGTTTAATCCGCGCGAACTATTAGCACGTATTAACGCGGTGATGCGCCGCCATGAGCACAGCCCAGAAGCTGAAAGCACAGGAAAATCGGAAGCGTTTAACTTTGGCGAATTTGTGTTCGACCCTTCTACCCGCAGCCTTAGCCGCAATGGCATGCAAATTACCATTACCAGTGGTGAATTTGCATTACTAAAAGTGTTTACCGAGCACCCGCGCCAACCGCTTTCGCGTGATAGGCTGATGCAGCTTGCGCGCGGCCGTGAGCTAGATGTATTCGATCGCAGCATCGATGTGCAAGTATCACGCTTGCGCCGCATTATCGAACCCGACCCCGCGCAGCCGCGCTATTTGCAGACTATGTGGGGCTTCGGTTATGTGTTTATTCCCGATGGCGAAGCAGCACACTAACTGATTTTTTAATAAGCCACCAAGTTGAAGTACTTACCGCGCTCCCTGCTCTCTCGCTTAATGTTGCTTATCGCCTTATTATTGGCGATAAGTATTTACGCATCGCTTAAGATTTTCGATTATTTCGACCGCGAGCCTCGCGCTACCACAGCTGCGCTACAAGCTGTCACCATCGTTAATTACACACGCGCCTCACTCATTGCCTCGCACGAAAGTCGGCGACTAGCCTTGCTTACAGAGCTTTCTGGGCGTGAAGGCGTCCGCGTGTACATTGCCGATTTTTTAGAAGATATCGAACCACTTCCAGCCGACCCATTCATTAACTTAATTGCCAATAAAATCCGCGAGCGGCTTGGCGTAGAAACCATTATCACCGTCAATCATTACGGCATTCCTGGTTTATGGATTAGCTTTAATGTCGAACAAGACGATTTTTGGGTGGTCATCCCCAAAATCCAAGTCGATAGACCTTTCCCTTGGCATTGGCTGGGATGGGGCGCCGTAGTTGGTTTGCTTTCCTTGCTTGGTGCATATTTAATTGCCGCGCGTATTAATCGACCACTTAATTTGCTGGTACAAGCCGCCGATAGATTACGTAACGGCGAGCCCGCACCGCGCTTACCAGAAGACAGCATGGATGAGCTGCAGGAAGTCAGCAAAACTTTTAACGAAATGGCGGAATCGCTAGTGCGGCTGGATAACGAGCGCACCTTGTTGCTGGCGGGCGTTTCGCACGACATTCGCACACCGTTGGCTAGGCTGCGCATCGCCGTAGAATTACTACCAGAAGATAGCTGTGGCAACATGAAGCTAGGTATGATTGAGGACATTGCCGATATGGACAGCATCATTCACCAATTTTTAGATTTTGTGCGCGGCGTAGAAGGTGAACCCACCAAAATGATGGACATTAATGTGCTATTACAAGCGCTGGCCGAGCGCCAAGCGCGCGCAGGGCGCGAATTAAAACTAAACCTCTCTTCTACTTACTTTATTCCACTGCGCCCACTTGCCATGCAACGCCTGCTGGATAATTTGGTGGGCAATGCCTATGCTTATTCAAAAGGCAAAGTAGAAGTCAGCAGCGAAATTACCGCCGAAAAAATTATTATCCGCGTGCTGGATAACGGCCCTGGCATCCCCGCCGAACATGCAGAACGGCTACTTAGACCATTTGAGCGCATGGACAGCGCACGCAATAAAAACGAAGGTGGCAGCGGCTTAGGTTTAGCGATTTGCAACCGCATCGCTAGGTTACATCGCGGTAGTCTAAAATTAATAAACCGCCCTGAAGGCGGCTTAGAAGCTAGACTGACCCTGCCGATACAGCATTAACCCAGCTGGCCATGCACTTTATTTTTACCTGCGTCTTTGGCAATATATAAATTTCTATCTGCGGTAATCACCATCTCATCCAAATTGGCACCGACTACATTGCAAACCCCAATGCTGCAGGTGTATTGCAAGGTATCGCTACTCAATTGAATCTTCTCATTTTCGACAGCTTTTCGAAAAGCATCAATGCGTTCGAAACTCTTTAAATATTTAGGCGACTCACTGATTACAGCAAATTCCTCGCCGCCTATGCGCGCCACAATATCGTCTGGAAAATGCTGCTTGAGTAAACCCGCAAAGTTTTTAATTACCAAGTCACCTACATCATGACCATAGCCATCGTTAACTTTTTTAAACGCGTCAATATCCATCATTATCACTGTCAGCGGCTTATTTTTTTCTAGAAAGGCGAGTAATTGACTGCCTTGCTCGAAAAAGTAACGCCGGTTATATAAGCCGCTTAAATAGTCAATATTGGATAGGCTTCTAGCCAACTCTATGGCGTCTAACATGTCTAAATTTCTAGAAATCCGACATAACAACATCTCATAATTAAACGGTTTAGCAATAAAATCGTTAGCGCCCGCTTTTAAAAATTTGACCGCAATACGCGGGTCAGCGGAGCCCGAAACGCCAACAATAATCAGCGCATCTTTACTGTAATTATGCCTTGCCGCCTCGACAAAAGAATAACCATCCATCACTGGCATTTTGCTGTCAACCAGCACCAGCTTGATATCTGGATGTTCTCTCAGCCTCTCCAGCGCTTCTGCACCATTGTTTGAATGCACCACTTCAAATTTCTGCAAAGCTAATTCTCGCGCAAGAATAAAGCGCGCAACACGAGAATCGTCCACTACCAACACTTTAATATCGCAATTTTTAATGACTCTTGCAATCAAATCGCAAATATAGGCGCTATCAAATTTATTGCCTTTTACAACATAATCAATCACATGACGCTTGATTAGCTGATCGCGCATTTCGTCTTCATACTGCTCTACTACGGCAATGACAGGCAAGTTGAAGTCGCCCAAAAGGTCTACTTTTTCAAACGCAGATAGATCTAAAACGCTGGTAATACCAATAAAGAACTTATTGGCATCTTGCTGCAGTAAATTCTTTGCCGCTTCTAGGGTGTGGGCGATGGTAACCTTAACAGGAAGGCGGCCTTCAATGACCTGCTTGAGTACGCTTGCATAGCTCGCATCCGCGTCGAGCAGCAACACATTAAAGTTGGTCTGGTTTTTGCGCTTTCTCGAGCCTTTTCTAAATCTTGCTTGCAGCATGAAATGTCCTTAAACAAAGCGCTCAACCAAGCTAATTAACGTCAATCCAATTCGCTATGGGTTAAACCAGTTTAATGTTTCGCGCAATTTCACCACTTCGCCAATAATGGTTAAGCATGGCGGCTTCATTTCGGCGGCATGCACTTTTTCAGCTAAATCCGCCAAGGTTGCAGTCACTACTTTTTGTTTTTGTGTGGTGCCTTGTTGCACAACGGCTGCAGGCATACTAGCAGATACACCATGTGCAATCAATTTTTCGCAAATTTCCTTCAAGCCTACTAAGCCCATATAAATCACCACCGTTTGATTGGGACGGCTCATCGCCACCCAATCCATATCTATACTGCCATCTTTGTGGTGCCCAGTAATAAACAAACAAGCTTGCGCATAATCTCGATGTGTGAGCGGAATGCCTGCATAGCTAGAAACGCCGTTGGCCGCGGTGATGCCAGGCACCACTTGAAACGGCACACCGCGCTGCATTAAGGTTTCGATTTCCTCGCCGCCACGCCCAAAAATAAACGGGTCACCACCCTTGAGACGCAATACCCGCTTGCCTTGCAAGGCAAGTGTTGCCAGCAGCCCATTGATTTCTTCTTGCGGCATGGTGTGCTGATCACGTTCTTTACCCACATAAATCAGCTCCGCATCACGCCGCACCAGCTCCATCACCTCAGGGCTCACCAATTTATCATAGACGCAAACATCGCACATTTGCATTAAACGCAATGCTCTGAAGGTCAATAAATCCGGGTCTCCTGGGCCACCGCCTACTAAAAAAACTTCACCTTGGTTTTTAGTGCTATCAGCAGCATGAATTAAATTACTTAATAGCTCGCGCGCGGCTTGTTCTTGGCCTGCCAGCACCCGCTCTACCATTGGACCCTGAAGCACATTTTCCCAAAAATGACGCCGCAATTGAGTAGTCGCAAATTTTTCTTTAACTTGCTCACGAAACTCTCCCGCAATCGCGGCGATGCGTCCGTAGCCCGCAGGCAACATCGTTTCAATTTTGGTACGAATATAGCGCGCCAACACGGGAGCATTGCCCTCGCTAGAAATCGCAATTACCACAGGGCTGCGGTCGATAATCGAACCCATGGTAAATGTGCACAAAGCTGGCGCATCGACGACATTCACTGGTATATTTTGCGCTTTTGCAGCCACTGATACCGCCTCATTCACAGCTTCGTCATCGGTCGCCGCAATCACCAAGCATGCACCTTTTAGCTGATTTTCTGCAAAATTAGCTTTTACATATTTTAGTTTTTTTGCATTAACTAAATCTTGCAACTCATGGCAAATTTCAGGCGAATACAAGGTAATCGCCGCATACGCTTTTAGCAACATAGTCACTTTACGCATGGCAACATCGCCGCCGCCAATGACTACACAATGACGGTTTTTGATATTAAAAAATATGGGTAGTGCTTGCATGGTGAGTTCTAAATAGGATTTAGGCTATTTTACCTCGCTTGCAGCAAATACGCTAAAATTACATCTTTGAAATTAAAGCGTCATTGTGTTGAAAACTGCTAAAAAAATTGATGTGAAAAAAGTTTTTATTAAAACCTTCGGCTGCCAAATGAACGAATACGATTCGTCGCGCATGGCGGATTTGCTGCACGCCGATAACGGCATGACGCAAACGGACGACGTGGACGAAGCGGATGTGATTTTGCTCAACACTTGCAGCGTGCGCGAAAAAGCTGAGGATAAAGTGTTCAGCCATTTAGGTCGATTTATTCCGCTTAAACAAAAAAATCCCAATTTAATCATCGGTGTAGGTGGCTGTGTGGCCAGCCAAGAAGGCGACAATATTATTAAACGGGCGCCGTATGTGGATGTGGTATTTGGCCCGCAAACCTTGCACCGCTTGCCTGAGATGATTAAAAATTCACAAAAATCTGGCAAATCGCAGGTGGATATTAGCTTCCCTGAGATTGAAAAGTTTGACCATTTACCGCCACCTCAGGTGGAAGGCGCGACGGCGTTTTTGAGCATTATGGAAGGTTGCAGCAAATATTGCAGCTTCTGCGTGGTGCCATATACGCGTGGTGAGGAAGTATCACGCCCATTTGCCGACATTCTGCTGGAAGCCGCGCAATTAGCAGATGCTGGCGTTAAAGAAATCACCCTACTTGGCCAAAATGTGAATGCTTATCGCATGGATTTTGACGGTGTAGAGGCCGATTTGGCCATGTTGATTGAAAGCATCGCCGAAATCCCGCAAATCGAGCGCATCCGCTTTACCACTAGCCATCCGAATGAAATGAACGAGCGATTAATTGCTTGCTTTGCAACTGTGCCAAAACTGGCGGTGCAGCTGCATCTGCCTGTGCAAGCGGGTTCTGACCGTATTTTGATGGCGATGAAGCGCAATTACACCGCGCTACAATACAAAAGTACTATTCGAAAACTCAAAACTGCCAGCCCGAATCTCACTTTTACTTCTGACTTTATTATTGGCTTTCCAGGTGAAACTGAGGCCGATTTTGAAGCGACAGTAAAGCTAATGCAAGACGTGGATTTTGATTACAGCTTTAGCTTTTTATACAGCCCGCGCCCTGGCACGCCCGCCGCATTTATCAAAGATGACACACTACAAGAAATTAAATTAGCGCGTTTAGCCAAGTTACAAACCATTAACGAAGCACAAGGCGATGCCATTAGCCGTGCTATGCTCGCCACTACGCAACGTGTGTTGATCGATGGCACATCTTGGAAAGATAAAAACTTATTGGCAGGCAAAACCGACAATAATCGCGTGGTGGATATTGCAGGCGATGTAGCGCTAATTAATACTTTTGTGAATGTAAAAATTACCGATGCAAGCAACCCAAAGCGCCTAAAAGGCAAAATAGTGAGCAAAACAATTAGCGAGCTGGGTGAAAGATAGTTCGCTGATGGAAATTACCCTACAGCCAGAAGACAACGCCCGTCTTGCTAACTTATGTGGCGCATTGGATGAAAACATCAAGCAGATTGAAACCGCACTGGAAGTGAATATTAATCGTCGTGGTGGCACGTTTAATATCTCTGGCGCACAAAATAACATGCGCCTTGCCGCGCAGATGATAGAAAATTTTTACGTGCGCGCCAAAAAACCACTTGCGCTTGAGGACATTCAGCTTGGCTTAGTAGAAGTGGATAAGCTGAAACCTGAAGAT
>JANOWN010000024.1:0-8090 GCA_031417915.1 Methylotenera sp. | reverse complement strand
TTGAGTTCCTCCTTAAACCAAACAGTTAAGTTAAATTTAACCACTTCAATAAAGAAGTCATTAAACAAGTTAACTGCGTCTAAGTCGGTGGTCTCGACCACAAACACCCACACTTATCAGTCGTTCATTTTGTTAAAGAGCAGTGCCACAAAATCAAAAGTTATTACTTATAATTTTTGGCGAAGGCCGCATTATACAGAGCTTTTGAGGCTGGTCAAGGTTAAATTTAAAACTTTTTATATTATTTCTTAACCTGTATTTTTGCGTAGCGCTTTTCGCCTGAATTTCAAGCGAAGGCGCGCATTCTACAGTGGCTAAAGATTAGGTCAAGTCCAAAATTGAAAAATTACAAAATTGTTACAACTAATTGAGTGTTATTTTGGCAAATTTGCGTTTACCCACTTGCGCGACCACCGTTACACCTTTATTAAGTTGCAAGTTTTTATCGGTAATTTTTTCGCTATCTAGCTTAACGCCGCCTTGCTGAATGGCGCGTATGGCTTCACTGGTGCTTTCTACCAAGCCTGCTAACTTTAATAATTGCGCGATGCCAATGCTCTGCGAGTCAATATCCACGGCGATTGCAGGCACGTCATCTGGAATGCCACCTTTGGCACGGGTTTGAAAATCGCTTAAAGCACGCTCTGCGTCTGCTTGACTGTGAAAACGCGCGACGATTTCTTGCGCGAATTGCACCTTAATGTTGCGTGGATTCTCACCTGCAGCAACATCGGCTTTCCATTTGGCGATGGTTTCGAGTGATTCAAAAGACAATAACTCAATATAACGCCACATTAGCTCGTCAGAAACTGACATAAGTTTAGCGAAAATAATTTCTGGCGCTTCATTAATGCCAATATAGTTGTCGAGCGATTTCGACATTTTATTGATGCCATCCAAGCCCTCTAACAAGGGCATGGTGAGCACACATTGTTGCGGCTGGCTGGCTTGTTTCTGCAGCTCACGTCCCATTAATAGGTTAAATTTTTGGTCTGTTCCGCCTAGCTCAACATCGGCTTTTAGTGCAACTGAATCATAGCCTTGCAATAATGGGTACATAAATTCGTGAATTGCAATCGGCTGATTGCCTTTGAAGCGTTTAGAAAAATCATCGCGCTCTAGCATACGCGCCACGGTGAGGCTAGCGGCCAGCTTGAGCATGCCTGCTGCGCCTAAATCGGTTAACCAGCTTGAGTTAAAAACGATTTCGGTTTTATCTTTATCTAGAATCTTAAACACTTGTTCGGCATACGATTTTGCGTTTTCGGCGACTTGTTCTTTAGTTAAAGGCGGGCGCGTCGCGCTTTTGCCAGTCGGGTCGCCAATCATGCCAGTGAAATCGCCAATCAAAAATAATACTTTATGGCCTAAATCTTGAAAATGTCGCAGCTTATTAATGAGTACAGTATGGCCAAGATGCAAGTCTGGCGCAGTCGGATCAAAGCCTGCTTTAATGCGTAGCGGAACGCCTTTTTTAAGTTTTTCAACAAGTTCAGCCTCAATTAAAAGCTCGTCGCAGCCGCGCTTGATAATCGCCAATGATTGATTAATATCTGTATTTACTTTATTTTCCAAGCTGTTTTTTCCAGTATTTAAGGGTGTTTTTTACAATTTGTTACTTTTTATTACAATAAAAAGTCTGTTACTATAATTTCTATTCAAAGCACTAGGCTTTTATTTTCAAGCGTTTAGGCGATTTTCGATTATTTTCTATGCATCAAAGCAATAAGTAACTCAAAAAATGAAATCTAGACTTTCTATTTTAACGCAAAACAAATTTCTCTGGTTGTTAGTTGCTTTACTTATGTTTGTTTTTGGCGTGCCTGTTTTTGGCGTGGTCGCAGCATTTAATCCAAGCGCCACACAAGAATCGCGCCACTTAAAAACAAAATCTGTCGTTCAGCAAATCACTTTGCCTAATGCGGTTACTTCTTTAAATAACCATGCTGAGTTTTGGCAGATTGACCAAATTCAGCAAAACGACACTCTTAGCAACCTATTTAAACGCTTGAATATTCAAGATGAAAATGCAATGAAAGTTTTAATGACAGACCCTAGAGCGGACGCTGTCAACAGGCAGCTTGTGCCTGGTCATACACTTAAAACTAAAACCAATTTTGCAGGTAAATTGCAGCAGCTTGAGTATGAAATTGATAACGAAACTATTTTAACTGCCACACTCACGCCCAATAGCTATGCGGTTTCCACGCAAAAACTCAGCTTAAATATTCGTCGTGTTTTAAAATCGGTCACCATCGTTAATTCCTTATTCGGCGCGACTGATGCTGCGGGAATTCCCGACCAAATTGCTTTGCAGCTTGCCGAGATTTTTTCTGGCGAAATTGATTTTAACGAAGACTTATGGCCAGACGACAAATTTAACGTGATTTACGAAGCCTATTACAATGCGGGCGAACTGATTAAAACAGGCAACGTATTAGCTGTTGAGTTCACTAATAAAGGCAAAGTGTACCAAGCAGTGCGTTTTGGCGGCGCTGAAGGTAAATTTGCTTATTACACGGCCGAAGGCAAAGCTTTACATAAATCGTTTTTGCGCTCACCCGTTGAGTTTAGCCGCATCAGTTCAACCTTCAGCAATGGGCGTTTTCACCCTATTTTAAAACGCATGCGCGCGCACCAAGGCGTGGATTTTGCTGCGCCAACAGGCACGCGAGTAAAGGC
Organism: Methylotenera sp.; assembly: GCA_031417915.1. GTDB lineage: Bacteria > Pseudomonadota > Gammaproteobacteria > Burkholderiales > Methylophilaceae > Methylotenera_A. The sequence continues at coordinate 5,408 of JANOWN010000024.1, read as the reverse complement.
TTCTGGCGAAGGTGTGGTCGATTTTGTGGGTAAAAAAGGTGGCTATGGCAACGTGATTGTACTTAAACATAAAAATGGCTTTAGCACTGTGTACGGCCATTTATCGGCTTTTGCCAAGGGTTTACGCAAAGGTTTAAAAGTGGCGCAAAGCGATATTATTGGCTATGTTGGCATGACAGGTTTGGCGACTGGCCCGCATTTGCATTACGAATTTTTAGTGGGAAAAGTACATAAAGATCCGCTAAAAGTAGTTTTGCCAACCAGCGTACCGATTGACGAAAGAGATCGGTCAGTGTTTAACGCACTACGTTTAGATTATATGGCGCAAATTGAAATGCTAAACCGCAGTCAAATGGCCACGCGCGATTAACCATGGCTAAAGCACAATTATTTATCGGCATTATGTCTGGCACCAGTTTAGATGGCGTCGACGTGGCGCTTTGTAGCTTTGAACAAAGCGCGTTTGAAAATGAAAAATGCACGCTACAAGATACGCACTTTTTGCCGTACCCAGCAGAAATTAAATCGCAATTATTAGCCTTACATAAACCGCAAAACAATGAGCTGGAAGCCGCATCGATATTGGGCTGCAGCCTTGCCAATTTATATGCAGAAGCTACAAATGAATTGCTTAAAAAAGCCAAAGTAAAGGCGGCTGACATCAGCGCCATTGGCTGCCACGGCCAAACTATTCGACACAGGCCAGAACTTGGCTTTACACTGCAAATTGGCAACACGGCTTTGTTGGCAGAGCTGACTAATATTACGGTCGTTTCAGATTTTCGCAGTCGCGACATCGCCGCGGGCGGCCAAGGCGCGCCATTGGTACCCGCGTTTCATCAAGCCGTATTTGGCAGTGCAAACAAAAACCGTGCAATTGTGAACATCGGCGGCATCGCCAATATTACTTATCTTGCAAAAAGTGGCGAAGTTTTGGGTTTTGATTCCGGCCCTGGAAATATGCTGTTGGATAGTTGGGCTAAATTAAAACTTGGCAAAGATTACGATGCAAATGGCGACTGGGCTGCCAGCGGCGTGGTGATTGATAGCTTGCTTTCAAACATGCTCGCCGAGCCTTATTTTACGCTGCCGCCGCCCAAAAGCACTGGCCGCGATTTATTTAACGACGATTGGCTAAAACAGCATCAACTTTACCCACATTTACGTCCTCAAGATGTCGCGCGCACGCTCACCGCGCTCACCGCGCAAAGCATTGTTGATGCGCTTAACAAATGTGGCGACGTGGATGAAGTGTATTTATGCGGCGGCGGCGCGCACAATAAATTATTGGTCAATAGCCTGCAAACCATGCTGAATGCAGCCCCAGTGCGCTCGACAAAAGATTTAGCTATAGACGTCGATTGGGTAGAAGCCGTTGCCTTTGCTTGGTTGGCGAAACAAACGCTAGACAATAAGCCCAGCAATTTGCCCGCCGTCACTGGCGCTAAGGGTTTGCGTGTTTTAGGTGCCGTTTACCCTAGGTAAATCGCCCCAAATAAAAAGCCCCGCATAAGCAAGTTTTAGCATCATTGCGTATAATAATAAAAAACGATTAGAAGAATTATCATGTCTAAACCAACTAAAGCAACCATTACTTTCAATAACGATGCCAAACCCATCGAGTTGCCCGTGCTTTCTGGCACGCTGGGTAACGATGTTATCGATATTCGCAGCTTGGGCAAACATGGCGTATTTACTTACGATCCAGGCTTTATGGCCACTGCCGCCTGCCAATCGAACATCACGTATATTGATGGCGAAAAAGGCCAATTGCTATATCGCGGCTACCCGATTGAACAACTTGCCGAGCATTGTAATTATTTAGAAGTCTCTTATTTATTGATGCATGGCGAGCTACCAAATGCCGCACAAAGCGCCGAATTCACTGGCATCATCAACAGCCACACCATGTTGCACGATCAGCTTAGCAATATATTCCGCGGCTTTCGGCGCGATGCGCACCCCATGGCGGTAATGATTGGCGTGGTTGGCAGCATGTCTGCGTTCTATTTTGACGCCATGGATGTGTATAACCCGCAACATCGCGCCATTTCTGCGCATCGTTTGCTGGCAAAAATTCCTACCATTGCGGCTTGGAGCTACAAATACAATCTTGGCCAGCCGTTTATGCAACCGCAAAACAAGCTAAATTATGCCGAGAACTTCATGCACATGATGTTTGCCACGCCGTGCGAGGAATACACGCCAAACCCAGTATTGGCAAGGGCTTTCGAGAAGATTTTAATTCTACATGCCGACCATGAACAAAACGCCTCAACTTCCACGGTGAGGCTAGTAGGCTCTAGCGGCGCTAACCCGTTTGCCAGCATTGCGGCGGGTATTGCCTCGCTTTGGGGGCCTGCGCACGGCGGCGCCAACGAAGCCACACTCACCATGTTAGAAGAAATTGGCGATGTGTCGCGCATAGACGAATTTATTAAACGCGCTAAAGATAAAAGCGATAGTTTCCGCCTGATGGGTTTTGGGCATCGCGTTTACCGCAGCATGGATCCACGTGCGGCGATTATGCAAAAAACCTGTTACGAAGTGCTGGATGAGCTTGGCTTGCACGACGACCCGATGTTTAAACTTGCCTTAAAATTAGAGCAAATTGCACTAGAAGATGACTATTTTGTGAGCAAAAAACTCTACCCAAATGTCGATTTTTACAGCGGTATCGTCATGCGCGCCATGGGCATACCAAATAGTATGTTTACCGCCATCTTCGCCCTTGCCCGCACCGCTGGCTGGATAGCGCAATGGAGCGAAATGAACGCCGACCCGGAACACAAAATCGGCCGCCCAAGACAACTTTATACGGGTGAAGCAAGGCGTGAGTTTGTGCCGATAGAAAGCAGATAACTTGCTCACTAATTTCTTAAATTAAGACATTTAAATAATGGCAAAAGATTGTTGCGACAGTGGTTGTAATAGCAATACGCTTATTACACCAAGATATCGAAAAATACTTTGGGTTGCATTAGCTATAAATGCTGCTATGTTTATTGTTGAAGTAGTGGGCGGTTTTAATGCTAGCTCGGTCTCTTTAATGGCAGATGCAATCGACTTTTTTGGTGATGCCATGAATTACGCAATCTCATTGCTCGTTTTATCGATGAGTTTAATGTGGCGTGCTCGTGCAGCCCTATTTAAAGGCATCACAATGGGTCTATTCGGTTTGATTGTTTTAGCGAGTGCGATATGGTCTTTTATACACGGCAAAGTACCAGAACCTTATACGATGGGCTTAATAGGCATGCTTGCACTAGTCGCCAATGTAAGCGTCGCACTCATGTTATATGCTTACCGTGAAGGGGACGCCAATATGCGTTCTGTCTGGTTGTGTAGCCGTAATGACGCTATTGGCAATTTGGCAGTCATACTTGCCGCCGTTGGTGTGTTTGGTAGTGGCAGAGCTTGGCCCGACTTACTAGTTGCACTAATAATGGCAGGGCTTGGCTTGTCTGCATCGATACAGGTTTCAAGACAGGCACTTCTAGAACTAAAACAAGTTAAATTAGCTGGTAGGTTGGGGTAAATTGGTTTTATGAACCCCAACACTTCTCACTTTGTTGGGGTTCGTTTCACTCACCGCCAACCTACAAACCGCATGGATATTGCCTCCCAGAGCATGTTTAAATCAATTCACAAAGCCTAATTCTTGCAATTTCACATACAATTTGTCGCTTATCACGCGGTAACCTTGCGCGTTGGCGTGAATTTGATCCGATTTCAAATCTCTATCTGAAAGCACCTCTGAAAACATATCCGCAATCAATGGCGTGGCGGTTTCTTTGGCAATATTTTCATACAAAGGATGATCGGAAAGATTGCCCACGGCGGCTTTTAACGGGCTAATCTCGGGGATTGCCACCAAAACACTGGCAATGCCTTGCGTTTTAGCCATGGATAAAATGGTTTTAAGATTATGCACAATCTCCGCTTGTGGTGCTTGGCGTAGCAAATCGTTGCCGCCGAGTTCTACTATCAGCAATTTTGGCTGATGCGCTTCTAACAAGGCTGGCAGGCGCTGTAAGCCGCCCTCTGAGGTGTCGCCAGGAATACCTTCGTTGATGATGTTCCAGCCCGTGCTTTTGGCAAGCAATGTTGGGTAATCTTCGCCTTCATTAGCCCCAAGATTTGCACCCGTCCCATAGCTTAAACTATCGCCCAAAATAAGCACGGTTGCGCCTTGCGGAATTGCTACAAATTTTGGTTTATCTTCACCGCAACTGGCTAGCAGAAACAAGAAAATTAAAATGAGTTTTTTCATAATCGTTATTTAATATTTGTTTGTGATTAAAATCGATGCCCTGCAAGCCAATATCCATAAGGCTCGCAGAGCATACATTTTCTCTCGGCATTAAAATTAAGTAGTTTACAACAAAAAAAGCCAAGCAAATGCTTGGCTTTTTTCACGCATCAATCAGTTAAACTGAGAATGAGCTGCCACAACCACAAGTGCTTTGCGCTTGCGGGTTGCGAATCACAAATTGTGAGCCTTGTAGGTTGTCTTGGTAATCAATCTCTGCGCCCATTAAATATTGCAAGCTCATCGGGTCGATTAACAAAGTCACAGTATCTTTCATCACTTGCGTGTCATCATCGTTCACTTCTTCTTCAAAGGTAAAGCCGTATTGAAAGCCAGAGCAACCGCCACCGCTAACGAATACGCGCAGTTTAAGGTCTGGTGAGCCTTCTTCATCAATCAGCTCTTTCACTTTTTTGGCCGCGTTATCAGTAAAGATAAGCGGGGTTGGCATTTCTACATCAGGCAAACTATCTTTTGAGACATCGGCAACTGTATTCATGTTTGACTCCTTAAACTTCTTTAAAACTAACTAAATATCTGACTATAAGATGGGGTTAATGTTCAACAATACAAGTTTAACATCGCCAAGCTATTGCGGTTCTTCTTGTATATTATCGCCCATATACACTAGCTTACCTTCTATCACCGCGCCTGTATGCATCTCGAGTGATTTGTAATGTAAATCGCCAGTAATGCGCGCTTTGGTTTGCAGCTCGATAAAATGGCTAGATTTAACCGTGCCGACCACTTTGCCATTGAGAACAACTTTTGCGGCGGTGACTGCGCCTTCTATTCGGCCGTGCTCGCTTAATATTAAGGTGCTCGGGTTGCCATTTTGCTCAGCCACGTCGCCACGAATGGCGCCATCAACACGCAAGCCGCCGCTAAAACTTAAATCACCTTCAATGCGCGTATCGGCGCCTACTAAAGTATCGATACGGTTATCTATTTTATTGGCTTTTTTAAAAAACATTGCTTTTCCTCATATTATAACCGGCACCACCTTCAAACAGAACTACTTTGACCTTCTGCCCAACATGTTTTTATAAAAAAATAATTCTTCTTTTACCTTAATGTTGTCATCTTGAACGCTTGC
>JANOWN010000023.1:0-3489 GCA_031417915.1 Methylotenera sp. | reverse complement strand
AAAGCCTAGCCCAATATCCAAGCGCGAGATACTCGCCAGCACGTCATTGCCCAAGCCGCCAGCACCCACCATGGAGGCGATAATCACCATGGATAGCGCCATCATAATGGTTTGATTGATGCCCGCAAATAAGTTGGCCATGGCGCTAGGGATTTGCACTTTAAACAATAGCTGCGTCGGCGTGCAGCCAAATGCGATACCTGCTTCGACTTGCTCTTTATTGACTTGGCGGATGCCGAGCGAGGTGAGGCGGACAACAGGAGGCATGGCAAAAATTACCGTAGCGATGACGCCTGGCACGCGTCCCAGTCCGAAAAACATGGCAGCGGGAATCAAATAAACAAAGGCAGGCATAGTTTGCATGAAATCCAAAATCGGCCTGATAACCGCTTCAGCTCTATCGTTGCGGCCTGCCCATATACCCAGTGGAATGCCTAGCGTCAAGCTAATCAAGGTTGCCGAGATGATGAGCGCGAGTGTGACCGCGGTTTGATTGGCAAAGCCCATGTTGAAAATCAGTAGCAGTGATGCAGCGCAAAATAGGGCGAATTTCCAGCCCAGCCGCCAGTAGCCAATGACAATAAACACCAATGCCAGCAGCCAAAATGGAATGCCCAACAAACCGCTCTCAATGACTCCAGTAGTGCTATCTATTATCTTGCCAAGCTTATCTAAAAGTCCTTGGTCATTGGTTTCTAACCACTTAACTGCTGCGGCCACCCAGTCACCTATCGCTAGTTTGTAGCTCATGCCAGTTTCTCCTTATAGAGTTTACGCAACAACACGGTTTTAGTGATCGCGCCGATGTACTCGCCATTTTCGTCCACAACGGGCAATGGGCACGCGTATTCCACCACTTTTTTCATGACTTCATTGAGCGGCATACTGCTTGGGATGGCGGTTTTATCTGGCAATATCGCATCACGTAGTTTTTTCTTGGGTTGGTTGATGCAAGCCAGTAGTGATTCTGCTGAGACCACGCCCAGTACTTTGTGTTGCTCGTCTAGCACAAAGGCATACACGCGGTCGTACATACGCATACGCTCTAAGGCAGCACTGAAGCCATTGGCAGGGTCATCTGGGCGCTCGAAAATTGTCACTTGCTCTTTGAGTGCAACATCTTTTGCGGTGAGATATTTATTGGTATCCACGCCGTTAAAGAAGGCTTTTACGTATTCATCGGCAGGGCGCTGCAAAATGTCGTCTGAAGTGCCGACTTGCACCACGCGACCGCCTTCCATAATGCAAATGCGGTTGCCAATCCGCAGTGCTTCATCTAAATCGTGTGACACAAATACGATAGTGCGTTTTTGCTCTTGTTGCAGTTTCATTAGCACATCTTGCATCTCGGTGCGACGCAGCGGGTCTAACGCAGAGAAAGCTTCATCCATCAGCATCAGCGAAGGGTTGACGGTGAGCGCACGTGCCAAGCCTACGCGCTGTTGCATGCCGCCAGATAGCTGCGATGGCATATGTTTAGCAAAAGTGTTCAGGCCGACTTGTTCCAGTACTTCCATGGCGCGACGTTCGCGCTCTTTCACCTCCACGCCCGCTATTTCCAAGCCGAAGGCGGCATTTTCTATCACACTGCGATGTGGCAGCAAGGCGAACGATTGAAACACCATGCTCATGTCCTTGCGGCGCAAATTGAGCAGCTTTTCTGTACTCATCTTCGCTACATCTTCGCCATCGACAATCACGCTGCCAGCGGTGGGCTCGATAAGGCGATTAAGCAAGCGAATAAGTGTCGATTTGCCTGAGCCAGAAAGCCCCATCAGCACGAAAATTTCGCCTTTATTGATTTCAAACGAAGCATCTAGCACGCCCACTACTTGGCCTGTCTGTCGCAGCACCTCATCTTTGTGCTTGCCGTCGTATAGCATCTGTAATGCAGCTTCTGGCTTATTACCAAATACTTTATACAGATTCTTTACGACAACTTTTGCCTCTGTGTCCACTGCTTTTGTAGGTGTATCCATTGAGTCCCCCTAGTTATCGTACTTTACTTATCGTTCTATCACCAAATTGCTTAACGGTTTAGAGCAACAAGGCAAAAACAAGCCTTGGTCAATCTCGCGCTGGCGTATACCACCATTGTGTTTCATCTCCACTTTGCCAGAAATAAGACGGCTCTTGCAGGTACCACATAAACCTTGGCTGCAAGCAAAAGGCAAGCGTAAACCTGCGACTTTGGTGGCATCCAATACAAACTGATTGGCTGCACAATCAATGGTGACAGCGCTTTTGGTGAGTTCTAATTTAAAACTGGAGGTATCTGTTGCGCTACTATCCGTTTTAATTTTGGCTGGGTCGCTCACCGCTAGTTCAGCAAAATTAAAACTTTCCTCATGATAATGTTGCATATTAAAGCCTGTAGCGCCAAGCAGGGCGAGTACTGCAGCCATATATGGGCTTGGTCCGCAGGTGAAGACTTCACGTTGTAAAAAATCTGGCACAATATGTTTGAGCGCTTCTAAGTTTAAATAACCCGTCGGCATCGTCCAGTTGGCTTCATTTTCAAGTTTTTCGCAAATGTAAGCAGCTTTAAAATGCGGCTGCTTCGCCATTAAAGTCAGCTCATGTCTAAAAATAATGTCCGCAGGCGTGCGTGCGCTATGAACAAAAGTAATATCTGCGTCTTCGGATAAATCGTGAAAGGCGCGCGCCATCGACATCAGCGGCGTAATACCAGAGCCGCCCGACAAGAATAAGTATTTTTTGGCAGGTGCAAGCGCACAGCTAAACTCACCCGCCGCACCCAATACAGAGATTTTACTGCCGACTTTTAAATGATCATGCAACCAGTTAGAAACGATGCCATTGGGTTGGCGTTTTACGGTGATAGAAATCGTGTGCGGGCGCGTCGGCGTGGACGAAATGGTGTAACAGCGATTGATGGATTTCCCCTCAATTTCCAGCTCTAGCGTAATAAATTGGCCAGGTAAATACTTAAATAGCGCAGGTTTTTCTGGCCTAAAGAAAAAGCTTTTGACGTCATGTGTTTCTTGCCGAATTTTGCAGCACACTAAACCAAGATCTTGGTCTGCGTCCCAAATGGGTAGGGCAGAATTCCAAAATTGTGGCGTGTTTCTAGTCATATTATTTACAGGCTTTAATGGGGATCACGGTGGCGCTGTTCGCAGTTGCTATTTCTAAGCGTTGAATGTACCAATTGGTAAATTTCTCCACCAGCTCTTCAGTGTAAGGTGAGTATGGGCCTGGTTCGTAGCGGTCGCTATTCACGCCGCGCTGTGTGCGCTCTACCAAGTTAGAGTCTTGCTTATTTGTCGCGCGCCATACTTGGCTGAGTCTATTAATGTCGTAATCTATGCCTTCAACTGCGTCTTTGTGCACCAGCCAGGTGCTGCGTACCAGCGTGTGTTCGGCGTCAATCGGCAACGCGCTAAAGGTCACAATATGGTCGCTCATAAAATGGTGCCAAGAGTTAGGCTGCGTCCAAAATGATAGCCCGCCCAAGTTGCGCTGCGT
>JANOWN010000022.1:0-8965 GCA_031417915.1 Methylotenera sp. | reverse complement strand
TTGAGTTCCTCCTTAAACCAAACAGTTAAGTTAAATTTAACCACTTCAATAAAGAAGTCATTAAACAAGTTAACTGCGTCTAAGTCGGTGGTCTCGACCACAAACACCCACACTTATCAGTCGTTCATTTTGTTAAAGAGCGTTTTCTTAAAAAAAGGAAATCCCGAAATAATTCAGAATTAAGTTTATTTAAAAATGTTGGTTGCGGGAACAGGATTTGAACCTGTGACCTTCGGGTTATGAGCCCGACGAGCTGCCAGACTGCTCCATCCCGCGTCCGATTCGACGTACTTGTCGCCGAGAGGTGAGACTATAGCAAGATTTTGGGGTTTGTGTCAAAGCCTTTATGGCTTTTATTTAAGATTTAACAACAATAATCTGAAGTGCTATATATCTGCACAACAAGATTCTGTCTATTGCTATGCAAACCAAGTTATTCAATTTTAAGGCGATTTAAGTATAAAAAAATCCGCCCTGCAGACCGCATGGATATTAGCTTGCAGAGCATATGTTTTAAAATTTAATTACTTGCCAATCGAGCCAAATACCTTTTTAAGTAAGTTGCTGGCTTGGCCAAGCGGATCTTTACGAATCGCGGCTTCTTCTTTCGCCACCATCAAATATAAGCCATCCAAGGCTTTTTGCGTGACGTATTGGTTGATGTTCGCATCTTCTTTTTTCACCACACCAAACTTGCTGCCCATTTCGGCGTATTTATTGTAACTATCGGCCAGTTTCACGTTTTCAGTGGCTTTTGTCACAATCGGCAAAAATTTCTCACCCATTTGTTTTGAGGTGGTTTTTTTAAAGTACTGCGTAGCGGCATCTTGCGGGCCAGTGAGGATGGCTTTGGCATCAGCCAAGGTCATTTGTCTAATTGAGCCAACCAACAATGCTTTGGCTTCTGGCACTGCCGCTTCTGCAGCACGGTTCATTTTAAGCACCAGTTCATCAGACTGCTTGCCCATACCCATGAGCTTCATGCCTTTTTCTATTTTTTTAAGTGATTTCGGCAGCGGAATTTTGACTTCTTTATTGCCAAAAAAACCATCCGCCGCGCCCAAGGTAGAAACCGCTTTACTCACGCCTTGTGTAAGCGCCTCTTTTAGGCCGCCACTGGCTTCGCTATTGCTTAAACTATCCACGCCGCCAGCGCTGCTAGTGTTGACAGTAGAAGCGCTGCTGCTAGATTTAATGGTGTCTTTAAGTGCGCCTAAATCTAAGGCATTTGCATGCGTAACAAACAAAGCAAGCAATGTGGTTGATAATATATGTTTCATGTGAAATATCCATTAAGAATTGATGTAGTTATTGTAATTGTTTAACGGCACTCATGCGCAAGCGTTTACACAATTTTACCTTACTGAAATTATTTCTTTATCGCTTGCACATGCCAGATGTTTTTAGCGTATTCGCCGATGGTTCTATCGCTAGAAAATTTAGCCATGCGCGCGACGTTTAAAATCGCCCGTCTCGACCATTCTTCTTGGTCTTGATAGGTTTTTCCCACCTCATCTTGCGTGGCGATATAGCTGGCGTAATCGGCCAACAGCAAGTAATTGTCATTGTTTAATAGGTTATCGACAATGGCTTGGTAGCGATTTGGCTCCTGCATTGAGAAGAATCCGCTGCCAATCATATCCAGCACTTGTTTTAGCTCGGCATTTTTATTGTAAAAGTCGCGCGGATTATAATTTTTGGATTTTATTTCTTGCACTTGTGGCGTGGTCAAACCAAAAATAAAAATGTTTTCGTCGCCCACTTCTTCTTTAATTTCGACATTGGCGCCATCTAAAGTACCAATCGTCAGCGCACCATTCAGCGCCATTTTCATGTTGCCAGTGCCACTGGCTTCAGTGCCTGCAGTGGATATTTGTTCAGATAAATCGGCGCCTGGGAACAAAATCTCGGCTGCAGAAACCTCGTAATTTGGGTAAAACACGACTTTTAGTTGGTCGCCCACTGCTGGGTCATTATTGACAATTTCAGCCACATCATTGATTAAGCGAATAATCAACTTGGCCATCCAATAACCTGGCGCGGCTTTGCCGCCAAATATCACCGCGCGCGGTGTGATGTTTTTCTCACCAGCACGAATACGGTTATACAGCGTAATCACGTGCAGCACGTTAAGCAATTGGCGCTTATATTCGTGAATACGCTTAATTTGCACGTCGAATAAAGCGCTTGGGTTAATAGTAATATTAGTGCGTGCTTTAATTTTATCGGCTAAGCGCTGCTTATTCGCCTGTTTTACGGCGCGAAATGCTTTGCGAAAATCTTTGTCATCGGCCAGCGGCGTTAATTTTTTTAATTGCGTTAAATCTTTTTGAAAGCCATCTCCAATCGCCTTGCTAATCAGGCCAGTCAACAATGGATTGGCCTGATTCAGCCAGCGCCTAGGTGTAATGCCGTTGGTTACGTTGGTCAATTTATTCGGATAAATTTTATGAAAATCGGCAAATAAAGTAGTTCTTAATAACTCACTATGCAAAGCCGCCACGCCATTTACCGTGTGCGAGCCGACTACGGCCAAATGCGCCATTCGCACGCGACGGCCGTTGCTTTCGTCAATAATCGACACGCGCTTGATGAGCGCTGCATCGCCCGGAAAGCGCTGACTTAACATGCTTATAAATTGCGCATTAATTTCATAAATGATTTCTAAATGACGCGGCAGCAATGTGCCAAAAAGCTCTATAGACCAAGTTTCTAGCGCCTCTGGCATGAGTGTATGATTGGTATAAGCAAAAATTTTGGTGACCAAGCTCCAGGCGAAATTCCACTCTAAATGGTGCGTATCCACTAATTGGTGCATCATTTCTGCCACGCCAATGGCGGGGTGCGTGTCATTGAGTTGAATCGCAATTTTTTCAGGTAGCAAAGCCCAATCGGCTTGCTGTTTCATCTCGTGCGTGCTTAAAAAACGCCGTAAAATATCTTGTATTGAAGCAGACACAAAAAAATATTGCTGCTTGAGCCTAAGCTCGCGCCCAGAGGCCGAAGCATCATTCGGGTACAGTACTTTTGATATGGTTTCCGTCTCGTTGCGCTCTTCTACCGCGCGCTCGTAATTGCCGTCGTTAAAATGCCGCAAATCAAACTCACGCGCCGCTTTTGCCGACCAGAGTCGCAAGTTATTTACCGTTTCTGTACCATAACCCGGCACGGGCACGTCATAGGCCATTGCGACCACGTGCTCCGCGTCCACCCAATGTTGAGAAACACCTTGTGTTTCGGGCACTTGCACCACATGCCCATAAAACTTGATGTCGTATGTCGCTTCGGGACGTTGAAACTCCCAAATATTGCCATAGCGTAGCCAATTATCAGGGTTTTCAACTTGCTGGCCGTGCTCAATTGATTGCTTGAACATACCATACTCGTAACGAATGCCATAGCCCGTCGCAGGAATGTCCATGGTCGCCATGGAATCTAAGAAACAAGCCGCCAAGCGGCCTAAGCCGCCATTTCCAAGCGCAGCATCATTTTCCATTTCTGCCACATTTTCTAAATCGTGCCCCAACGCACGCAAACCTTCGCTTAACTCTGGTTTCATGCCCAAATTTAGTGCAGCGTTGGTGAGCATGCGCCCAATTAAGAACTCTAGAGAAAGATAATAGAGCCGTTTTGGATCGTGTGCATAATAGGCATCGGCGGTTTTTACCCAGCGCTCAACCACGTGGTCGCGCACCGTGTAAGCCGCCACGTCATACCAATCACGTGGCGTGGCAACCGCGCTGGTCTTGAAGCTAGAGAATATCAGGTGATTTTGTAAGGCCTGCTTTACTGGCGTTAATTTAGGTAAAGCCTTAACACTTTTACTGGCAGATTTCGCACTGGTCTTTATTGAGTTCATGCCGCTATTTTAGCAAGTTTTAAGCCAAAATTTTGTGACAAGCAATAAAAAAGCTTACATGTAGGTTTTTATGATTTACTAAACTAAGATTTAATGCGTTTCATTCTCCATAACTAAACGCTGCTGCGAGCTGAAATTAGGGGCAATTTTTTCCAAATCTGCCACCGTCAAAGTGCCTGCGGCTTTCTTCAAATTGACATAAGCCACCAAGCAATTGTAACGCGCTAGCGATAAATCGCGTTTCGCCTCAAACAATTGTTTACGCGCATCTAGCACATCCAAATTAGTGCGCACGCCGCCTATCAAGCTCTTTTTGGTTGCGGTTACCAATAACTCTGCTGATTCAACCGACTGTTTCAGCGCCTCTATCTTTAAGATGCTACTCAACAAAGTGTTGTGCTGCTTGCGCAAATCCAATAAAACCTCATTGGTTTTCGTCTCTAAATCGTCTTGCGCTTTTTTATGGTTCGCCTCCGCCTGCGCAGTGGCCGCGCTCACCGCCCCCCCTGCATAAATGGGAACATTCAGCTGCAAGCCTATGCTTTTATTGTCGATTTCTTGGTTGAATGTGGAGGTGCTATCCGACTTGCTTGTACTAATGCTAGCAACCGCATCCAGCTTAGGTGTATGACCCGCACGATTTTTTCTAATCTCTTGATAAGCTATTTCTACCGTTTCGCGCTGTGCAGATATTTCTGGATTGTTTTCCAGCGCAATATTTTTCCAAGCCTCGTAATCAGTTTGTTCTAATGGCTGTACGTTAAAGCTTTCTGAAAGCGCATCTAAATTAGCAACTTCCTTACCCAGCATAATTGCCAGCGCATTTCTTCCGTCGGCTACACCATCTTGCGCCTCAATCACTTGCGCTTCAGATAAGCTTAATTTTGCTTGCGATTCAATTAAAGCAGTTTTAGTGCCTTCGCCACGTACCGCCATCAGTTTATTGGCTTCTTGTTGGCTTTTAAACGCGTCGCGCTGCGCCAAAGAAAGCGCCAGCACATCTTCAGCATAATTTGCATTGGCATAAAGACCAAAAAACCGTTTAATTAACTCTTGTTTGCGCACTGCAAATTGCTTATCGCTTAAATCAGTTTGCAAATTACCTTGTTGATAGCGCGCCCAGCCTTCTAAATTAATAATAGGTTGACGTAATTGAATGGCACCGTTTTCGCTGTTGTAGTTGCGGGTTACATTTTGGCTACCACTTGAAATATCAGAATTGACGCGGTTATAGGTGTAATTAGCCGAAAGATTAGGCAATAAATTGGAACGGCCAAGTATTTTAAATTGTTGCCCTGCCTCATTGTCATGCATAGCCGCGCGATAAATACTGTCATTTGCCAATGCGGCTTCATAAGCTTCCATCAAGCCTAGCGCACTTGCGTTTCCGATATAAGTAAATGTTGTAAAAAAATAAACAAGTGGTAAAAAACACTTCAATTTTATTACTTGCACGCTTTATTCCTCTGACATTGAAAGTTTAAGATGATCTAATATCGGTCTGAGCAGATAGTTCATCATCGTACGTTCGCCTGTTTTAACAAACATTTCCACTGGCATACCAGGGCGTATTTTCAGATTATAAATCAACTTCATGCCTTCTGGTGCAACTTTACTGGTGACTTTATAATAAGACTGTCCAGTATGTTCATCTATAAAACGGTCAGCAGAGACGTTCACCACTTCACCAGGAATATGAGGCGTTTTATTTTGATTAAACGCAGTAAACATCATGTTCACAGGCAAACCTGGATACACTTTATCCACTAAATGCACTGGCAATTGACCTTCTACCACCAAACTATCCTCCTTAGGCACAATATCCATCAACTTAAAGCCAGGTGCAACAACCGCGCCTTTGGTAAACACGCTCAAACCCACCACCGTGCCTGCGACTGGCGCTTTAATGTTGATATTGCTGACATTTCTATCCAAGCCTTTTAGCTGATTTTCTAAAGCGTTCGCTTGCTTCTGTGCTTCAGATAACTGCGTTCTGACCTCTTTTTGGTATTCCTGATTTCGTTGTAATTTCTGCAACTTTAATTCAGAAATCTGACTTCTTGCACGACCAATACTGCCAACATCCGCCGAAATGCCTGCGCTAATACCAGCCAGATTTTGCTCAGTCTCCAGCACGCGATTGGTCGCCATATAGCCTTCTTTAGCCAAATCACGCATGCCCGACAATTGCTCAATCACAAGAGACTGCTGTTCACGCTTGCTCAAAAGGGACGCTTCCAAACCTTGTAATTGTGAATTAAGTCCAACAATGTTCTCACTGATTGCAGCCAACTCACTACGGATTGCGGATTGGCGTGAACTTGAAATTTGCTCTTGCAGCGCGATACTTTCCAACACACGTGGATCACTTTTTGCATCCGCAAATTCTTTTGGCAACACCACACCATGCCTGCCATCGCGCTCCGCTTCCAATCTCGCTTGCATGGTGCGTGCCGCAATGTATTGGACGCGCGCCGTTTCAGCATCTGCGCCTACTTGCACGTTATTCATGCGCACCAACACGTCACCAGCTTTTACAACAGCACCTTCTTTAACCAGAATAGCTTCTACCGTGCCGCCAGTTTCATGCTGAATGGCTTTTTTATTACTGGCAACCGCTACGGTGCCGCTTAAAGGAACGCCTTTGTCCAAAGGCGCAATCGAAGCCCACAGCAAAAAGCTACCAAGGCCACCAATCACTATCCACCAGCCTAGGCGGGTATATTTTTTTAAATCCGTATCTATGCTAGACGCCGCAATGTCTGTCGCACTAGGATCTTTATAGAGTTGGATGCTATTTTCAGCTTGTACCATCGTTATCTTGCTCCTGCCAAATTAAAACCATGGCAATATAAATATACTTTTAAAATTCAACTGGGAAATTTAAACTGGCTATTTCTCAGCCTACTGTTTTGTTTCTTTTTCAGCATTCTTTAACTTAGATTTAATTTCTTGCTGCAGATTTGCTTTATAAGCATCCACAATTTCTTCCACTCGCCCAGCATTTTTAGCACTATCAGTAGCTTTAGCCGCTTTTTTGTTTGCATCCTCTACAGCGCCATTCTGCGCGCCTGCTGGCGGTTGCTGAGTCTGCTTAATTTGCTGTT
Source organism: Methylotenera sp. (assembly GCA_031417915.1). GTDB lineage: Bacteria > Pseudomonadota > Gammaproteobacteria > Burkholderiales > Methylophilaceae > Methylotenera_A. The sequence goes on along the minus strand of JANOWN010000022.1, from coordinate 1,999 downwards.
GATTTAATTTGCTCAAATTTTCTAGCACTTCTATAGTCATGCCAAACATTTGCGATACACCATCTTTTAGTACTAATAATTTGTTCGTCACAGCCAGTGTGCTGGCTCTATGCGTAATCATCACGATGGTTTTGCCACGTTGGCGTAAATCTTGTATGGCTGCAATCAGCGCCTGCTCACCTACTTCATCTAGATTAGAATTAGGCTCGTCTAATACGATAAACGAAGGGTCGTCGTACATAGCGCGCGCTAAGCCTAAACGCTGCTTTTGCCCGCCAGACAAGCCTGCACCGCCATCGCCCAGCAGCGTGTCGTAGCCTTTGGGGAAATACAAAATCATTTCATGCACGCCAGCGCGTTTTGCAGCTGTGACTACTTTTTCTGAATCTACTTCACCAAAACGCGCAATATTCTCACTTACCGTGCCGCCAAATAATTCCAAATCTTGTGGTAAATATCCAATGCTGGGGCCAAGCTCTGCCTTGTTCCACTGAAAGATATCCGCGCCGTCCAAACGTACTTTACCCGCGACTGATGGCCAAATACCCACTATCACGCGCGCCAATGTAGATTTGCCTGCGCCACTAGGCCCCACAACGCCCAGCACGTCGCCCGGAGATATGGCAAATGTCAGGTTATTTAGTGCTGGCTTGCCTGCGCCGGGCGGAATTGCAGTTACCGATTCAACTGAAAGCATACCAATCGGTTTGGGTAGCGACATACCTGTAAGACGCTGTGGATTGGCTACCAGCAGCTCATTCAAACGTCCGTAAGCACTTTTGGTGCCGTTCCAGCTACGCCAAACACCAATCAGTTGCTCAACTGGGTTTAGCGTGCGCCCCATCAAAATGGTACACACAATCATCATGCCAGGCGTGATTTTGGCATCTAACACCAGCAATGCTGCAAAGCCTAAAATAAGCGATTGCAAAGTCACGCGCACAAATTTAGTCGCAGCCGCAATAATGCCAGCTTTTTCGCTGGCTTCTGCTTGTAAATTCAAGAACTTAGCATGCAATCCAAACCAGCGCTTGGTAAAGTTGGGTAACATACCCATCGCTTCAATCACTTCGGCATTACGTAAATTGTTGGTGGCTAAATTACTCGCGCTCACCGCCATGGAATTGGCTTCGGATAAGGGTTTTTTGGTGGCCTTCTCATTCCAAATAGCCAAACCCATGTGGATAAAGGTACCGCATAGCGCAAAAAGGCCAAGATACGGATGTATCATGAAAATGATGACTAAGTAAATCGGAAACCAAGGCGCATCGAAAAACGCAAACAATGCATTACCGCTTAAAAATTGACGTACGGTAGTCAAATCTTGCAAAGCTTGGCCTGCATTACCGCCAGAGCGTTTCAAATTTTGCTCAAACGAGGCAGTATAAACGCGTTGATTCAGCTTCATATCCAACTGCGAAGCCACGCGAATCAACACAAAACTGCGTACAAATTCCAAAGCACTCATAATAATAAAAGCCGCAACAATCATAATGGTGATGAGCAGCAAAGTCGTTTCATTACGGCTAGAGAGCACGCGATCGTATACTTGCAACATGTAGAGCGATGGCACTAACATCATCAGATTGATAATGGCGCTAAACACTGCTACGGTTTTAAATGCAGACTTAAAACTATTAATTGCTTCCGCTAATTCACCTTGCGGTAACTTAAAGTTGTTCAACATAAAGCGATACCTAAGTTGTTAATTTATATAATATATCGCATTCTCTTTCATTTATAGTAGTTTTTGCAATAGCCCGATTGAGTTTTAAGCAAAAAAAGCCCCGCATTGCTGCGGGGCTGTGAGTTATACAACTTTTACTGCGTTTATTTACTAGACTTTACGACTAGAACATAAAGTCAGCTTGTGTAATGACATTTTGTCCAACACCATTCACACCCAAGAGTGTGATCGTGTCAGCGCCGATAGTCACCAGCGTGTCATTACCTAAATCGGTAATCACCACGTTGGCAGCAAAGTTACCTGCGTTAATGC
>JANOWN010000021.1:0-54456 GCA_031417915.1 Methylotenera sp. | reverse complement strand
GGTGCTAAACGAGCTTGGATTGCACGACGACCCGATTTTTAAACTGGCCATGCAGCTAGAAAAAATTGCGTTAGAAGACGACTACTTTGTCAGCAAAAAACTCTACCCCAATGTCGATTTCTACAGCGGCATCGTCATGCGCGCCATGGGAATCCCCAATAGCATGTTCACCGCCATCTTCGCCCTAGCCCGCACCGCAGGCTGGGTAGCGCAATGGTCTGAAATGAACGCCGACCCTGAACATAAAATTGGACGGCCACGGCAGCTTTATACAGGTGAGGCTAGGCGTGAGTTTGTGGCGATTGAAAATAGATAACTTGCTCACTGATTTCTTAAATTAGGCCTTAAATTATGGCAAAAGATTGCTGCGATAGTGGCTGTAGTAGCAATACGCTTATCACCCCCAGATATCGAAAAATACTTATAATTGCATTAGCAATAAATGCTGCCATGTTTATTGTTGAAGTAGTGGGCGGCTTTAGTTCTGGCTCGGTTTCTTTAATGGCAGACGCAATCGACTTTTTTGGCGATGCCATGAATTACGCAATCTCATTACTGATTTTATCGATGAGTTTAATGTGGCGTGCGCGTGCAGCTCTAGTTAAAGGCATCACAATGGGTCTCTTCGGCTTGTTTGTTTTAGTCAGTGCAATATGGTCTTTTACACACGGCAAAGTACCAGAACCTTACACGATGGGCTTAATAGGCATGCTTGCATTAGCCGCTAATGTAAGCGTCGCACTCATGTTATATGCTTACCGTGAAGGGGATGCCAATATGCGTTCTGTCTGGTTATGTAGCCGTAATGATGCCATTGGCAATTTGGCGGTCATACTTGCAGCAGTCGGCGTGTTTGGCAGCGGCAGCGCTTGGCCTGACTTACTAGTAGCACTAATAATGGCAGGACTTGGCTTGTCTGCATCGATACAGGTTTCAAGACAGGCACTCAGAGAGCTTAATTACAAGTTGAGTTAGTGAAATAAAAGTTTCAACTAAGTACTTTAAAAGCATACCATAGCACCCGCATGGATATTGCCTTGCAGAGCATATTAATTTAGTTTGTAAAACCTAATTCTTTTAATTTCTCATGCATTTGTTGGCTCACTACAGCATAACCCTTGGCGTTGGCGTGAATTTGGTCTGATTTTAAATCTCTATCCGAAAGCACCTGTGAAAACACATCGCCAATTAATAGCGTTGTGGTTTCTTTGGCAATGGCCGCATACAGCGGATGATCAGACAAATTGCCAAAAGTGGCTTTTAATGGATTAATGTCGGGGATAGCCACCAAAATGGTTGTAATGCCCTGCGCTTTGGCATGCGACAGAATGCCTTTAAGATTGCTTATCACTTCACTGGGTTGAGTTTTGTGTAACAAATCGTTGCCACCAAGTTCCACTATTAACAATTTGGGTTGATGCTGTTCCAGCAACTGTGACAAGCGTTGTAAGCCGCCCGCTGTGGTGTCGCCTGGAATGCCTTCGTTAATGATGTTCCAGCCCGTGCTTTTGGCGAGTAGCGTTGGGTAATCTTCGCCCGCATTTGTACCAGTTCCGTAACTTAAGCTATCGCCAAGCACCAGCACGGTTGCGCCTTGCGGGATGGCGGCATTTTTTACAACATCGTCGTCACCGCTCCAAGCCATGGCTAAAGCGGCCAACACAATGAGCAGTAAAAAAATGATTTTTTTCATTCAAAAACCTTAAAATAGATGCCCTGTGACCCGCATGGATATTGGGCTGCGGGGCAGGATCATTTCGTAACTATAAAGCAAAAAAGCCAAGCAAATGCTTGGCTTCTTTAAAACGAATGGCAAATTAAACTGAGAACGAGCTGCCGCAGCCGCAAGTAGATTGCGCTTGCGGATTACGAATCACAAATTGTGAGCCTTGCAAGCTATCGGTGTAATCGATTTCTGCACCCATCAAATATTGCAAACTCATTGGGTCAATCAGCAAAGTGACGGTATCTTTCATCACTTGTGTGTCGTCTTCGTTCACTTCTTCTTCAAACGTAAAGCCGTATTGAAAACCAGAACAGCCGCCACCGCTAACAAACACGCGGAGTTTCAAATCTGGCGAACCTTCTTCTTCAATCAATTCTTTGACTTTTTTGGCAGCATTATCGGTAAACACCAACGGCGTTGGCATTTCTACTTCTGGAATGTCAGTAACTGTATTCATGTCTTGCTCCTTAAACTTCTTAATCTGTAGACTATTAAATGGGGCTAATGTTCAAAATTTAAAGGCCATCATCTGGCACACCATCGCCCAAATAGACTAATTTTCCTTCTATCACTGCGCCAGTGTGCATTTCTAGCGATTTGTAATATAAATCGCCCGTGATGCGCGCTTTGGTTTGTAGCTCAATAAAATGGCTAGACTTTACCGTGCCGACGACTTTGCCATTAAGCACGACTTTGGCCGCGCTCACTGCACCTTCAATCTTGCCGTGCTCGCTAATAATCAGCGTGCTTGGGTTGCCGTTTTGCTCGGCTACATCGCCGCGAATGGCGCCATCGACGCGCAAACCACCACTAAAGTGCAGGTCACCCTCTATGCGTGTATCAGCACCCACAAGTGTATCAATGCGATTATCAATTTTGTTGGCTTTTTTAAAAAACATTCACGCCCCTCAACTTATCTTGCTCGTTTACTCACCATATTTTTGTAAAAGAATAAGTCCTCTTTTATCTTAATGTTCTCATCTTGAACGCTTGCAAGCTCTTTGGCAAGGGTATTATTGGTTGCCAGCTCAACCTGTAATTCTCTTTGGGCGCCCACCAGCTTTATTTCTAACTCTTTATTTTCGAGCTTTGTTTGCTGCAATTTCTCGCCAACATTCTCACTGTCATGCAATATCCAGTAAGCTATACCATAACCTAAAGCCACACACAAAATAGCCAACAAAGCGCGAAAATACCACGGTCGTTGCGAGCGCACCGCTACTCGCCTAGCGGTAAGGCCAAAATGATTACGCACTCTACGATCTACGGGTTTCATTATGGTAAAAGTGGCACGACGCTCAAGCCAGCATTTTCTTGAAAACCAAACATAATATTCATATTTTGCACCGCTTGCCCTGCTGCGCCCTTTACCAAGTTATCTTGCACCACGACTATGGTTAAATAACCAGTATCGCTTTGTTTGTGCAAAGCTATCCGCAATTGGTTAGAGCCGCGCACAGAGCGCGTTTCTGGCATATTACCCGCAGGCAATACATCAACAAATTGCTCATTCGCATAACGTTTTTCAAACAGTACCTGACAATCAAGACCGCTGGCCTTGGCTGAAAGTTTCACATAAATGGTCGAAAGCATGCCGCGTATCATCGGCACCAAATGCGGTACGAAAATAAAATCGACCTTCTTGCCTGCAATTTGACTAATCTGCGCGTGAATTTCTGGATGATGCCTGTGCCCCGCCACGCCATAAGCTTTCATGTTGTCCGAAGCTTCCGCAAATAGTGTCGCCACTTCGGCTTTTCTACCCGCGCCCGAAACACCCGATTTGCAATCGGCAATAATCGGCACGGTAAAATCGATTAAACCTTGCTCTAGCAATGGCGCTAAGCCAAGCAATACTGTGGTTGGGTAGCAACCTGGGTTGCCAATCACCTTGGCATTTTTAATGTCATCCCGATACAACTCAGGAATGCCATACACCGCGTCTTTCAAAATATCTGCGCAGGTGTGCGGCATTTTGTACCATTTTTCAAAAGTGGATACATCTTGCAGCCTAAAATCAGCCGCTAAATCGATAATTTTTACATTAGCCTTTAGCAAAGTTTCAGCTTGGCTCATGGCCACGCCGTGCGGCGTTGCAAAAAACACCACATCACATGCGCTTAAATTGGCCGTTGCTGGGTCGCTAAATTTCAAATCTATAAAGCCACGTAAACTTGGAAACATATCCGCCACTGGCAAACCAGCCTCGCCGCGAGAAGTAATACAAGTCAACTCTGCGTGCGGATGCAATACCAACAAACGTAACAACTCAACACCCGTGTAACCAGTGCCGCCAACAATGCCAATTTTTAATTTTTTATTTGCCATAGCCTCAATGATAACAAACTTACCGCATTAAATAAAAAAGGCCGCTAACGCGACCTTTTTCAAACCCAAGCGCCAATTAGCGTTTAGAGAATTGTTTACGACGACGCGCTTTGCGTAAGCCGACTTTTTTACGTTCTACTTCACGTGCATCACGTGTTACAAAGCCAGCTTGTGATAATGCACTTTTTAATGTTGCATCATGATCAATCAAAGCACGTGTAATGCCATGACGCACAGCACCCGCTTGGCCAGATTCACCACCACCGATAACGTTAATCATAATATCAAAGCTGGTAAGATTGTTAGTTAACTCTAGCGGTTGACGTAAAATCATACGCGCTGTTACGCGAGAAAAATATTCGTCCACAGGTTTATCGTTTACCACGATATTGCCTTTGCCTGATTTTAAAAACACGCGCGCTACTGAGCTTTTGCGGCGGCCTGTACCATAATTGTATTTGCCAATCATTTAGTTATAACCTTAAATAGTCAATGCTTTTGGTTGTTGTGCCGCATGTTCATGCTTGTCGCCCGCATAAACCTTCATTTTTTTAATCATTGCATAGCCCAACGGGCCTTTTGGTAGCATGCCTTTTACTGCTTTTTCTAGCGCGCGACCTGGAAACTTATCTTGCATTTTCGCAAATGTAGTTGTGCTGATGCCGCCTGGATAACCTGAGTGACTATGGTAAAGCTTGCCTTCAGCCTTAGCGCCTGTCACTTTAATTTTGTCAGCGTTAATAATCACAATGTAATCACCAGTATCAGTATGTGGCGTGTAAATGGTTTTATGTTTACCACGTAAACGGTGCGCGCAAGCGCTGGCCAAACGACCTAGCACCAAATCTGTTGCGTCGATTACAAACCAATCGCGTTGTACTTCGTGCGATTTAGCCGAAAAGGTTTTTCCAGAGAAAATATTCATATCTAACTACCCAATGTATTGCTATTAAAAACAAGAGGGCGGATTATATGCTTTTGAACAAAGGCTTGTCAATTGCCAAGCACAGATTAATGCTAGATTTATTCGCTAATTTAAAATTCCGCCTAAATTCAGGTTGGCACACCAATTGCTTTATGTAACTATAAGTAGCTTTATTAACCAAACTAAATAACAAAAATATAGAAACTGAACTTAAGGAAACTGGTGAACATGATGCAAGGCAATTATACACTTAGGCAAGCGGTAATAACCGCACTAACTATATTGGCCATGGGCGCGCAAAATCAAGCATTGGCGCTGGGTTTGGGCAATATTGAGGTTAATTCTCAACTTGGTCAACCGCTACGCGCGAGCATTAAAATCCACGGTGCTAGCGAGCTAAAAGATAGCACTTGCTTTAAGGTGATCAATGATTCTAGCGCTGAAAATCAACTCAATAACGCAAATTTTAAATTATCAAATGTTGTCGATGATGTTGCGATTTTGACAGTGACTACCAAGCAAATCATCCACGAACCTATTACCAATTTATCTATTATGGCCGAGTGCGATGCCAATATGCGCCGCGATTATGTGCTGTTACTCGACCCGCCGCTGGCTGCCGAAGCTGAAAACACCGCTGTGGAAGAGCCCGTAATGGTTGAAGAAATCGCTGCCGTAGAAAGCCCAGTAGTGCGCAAGGCGCAACCACAAACTGTAAAAATATCTTCTGCGCCGACAAAAAACGCATCTGCAAAAAAACAAAAAAATAGCAAAAAATCGAATGCAAACATTGTGTTAACGGCTGGTTACGATGTTGAAAAACCTGCTGAAGCCGCCACGAAAAACTCAAAAGACAAGATAGAAAAAGAAAGTAAACCGCGCTTGAGTATTTCTGGTGGCGATGCTTCAAATATTGATTTGAATAGCCCTAAACTACGCCTTGATACACAATTACATTTCACGCCAGAAACCGCTCCACAAGCGCTTGCTAGCGATATTGATATGCAAGATGAAGCAACGGTCATGAGTCATAGGCTCGCGCATTTAGAAAAACAACTTAATTCTTTAGCGCAAGCTAACTTAAAACTAAAAACCGAAAATCAGGCTAAAACGCAACAACTTGCGCAAGCTAAAACCAGCAAGCTGGATTGGCTGGGCTACATTTTAGGTGGCGGGCTATTATTAAGTAGCATTAGTATTGCCGACAAATGGCTGCGTCGTCGCCAAATTCAACAGCTTCAAAATGCGCAATTAGCTTGGTCAACTAACAACGAAGCTGCAAATAATTTAGATGATTTTGAAGCGAATGACAACTTTTTTGAAGCCGCACCAGCTGCAAACTCAGCCCCACAAATAAATCAAATTGTAGATGATGCCAATGATTCAGAAGCACCAGCGGTAGAAGTTATGCCTTTCACGGTGCAAGAATTTAATGAAGATCAAAATATTTTAGATCACGCTGACGTATTTTTATCGCATGGCCGCACCAGCTTAGCGATTCAATTATTGCAAAACCATTTGCTAGACCATCCAAAACAATCCGTAACCATTTGGCTATTTTTGCTGGATTTAATCGCCAAAGAGAACATGCAAGCGGCTTACGAACAAACCGCGCTGGAATGCAAAGAACACTTTAACATCCGCATTGCGGCATTTAGTAACGACGAAGCGAGCGAGAAAAAATCTTTTGAGGATTTCCCGCGCTTATATAATGCCTTGCAAGAAATTTGGGGTACGCCAGCTGCCGTCGTGTTCTTGGATGATTTAATTTATAACAGCCGCTTAGAAACTAGAGTTGGCTTCGAAAAAAGCGTGCTTGAAGAATTATTATTGCTCAAAAATATCGCCCACGATGCCATTAACACGGCCGAAGTGATTCAATTGGATGAGAAAAAATTGGCGATGAAAGAATTAAAAGAAGCGCAAATTGCCGCCAAAAAAGCAGAGAAATTAGCAATGATGGATGAACTTGCGATTACTGAAGCGATGAAAAAACAAGCTTTGGCAAAGCAGGAAAGCAAAGAAGCAATGTTTGAATTTAGCCTAGTTGAAAGTAATAATTAGTTTTAGCGGCCAAAATAATACTCGGCGGCCAGCCCAATAAATATCACCAAACCTATCCAATTGTTATGTAAAAACGCCTTAAAGCAATCTGTTTTAAGGCGTTTTTGTATTAAAACATACTGCCTGCAAGCCAATAGCAGAGCGGCTCCCAGCCCGATAAAATAAAATTTTCCAAAGCCCATAAATTTGCCAACATAAACCAATAGTGCAAACATAATCGCGTAGCAAACCATCACCGCAATCACGTCATATTTGCCAAAAAATATCGCTGAAGATTTAATGCCAATTTTTACATCATCATCGCGATCCACGATCGCATATTCAGTATCATAAGCTATCGCCCAAAATACGTTAGCCGCCAATAAAACCCAAGCCAGTGGCGGAATATAATCATTCACCGCCGCAAATGCCATGGGAATACCAAAGCCGAACGCGATACCCAAATACGCCTGCGGAACGGCTAAAAAGCGCTTGGTAAACGGATAAGTGGCGGCTAAAAATAAAGCAACAAAAGAAAGCAAAATCGTCGTTTTATTAAACAATAATACTAAACAAAAAGCCGCTAACGCAAGTCCAGCAGCCAATAAGTAAGCCTCTTTCAAGCTCACTTCACCTGTCGCCAACGGACGATTTTTAGTGCGCTCAACCAAGCCATCGTATTTGCGGTCGGCAATGTCGTTCATTACACAGCCAGCGCTGCGCATTAGCACTGTTCCAGTCACAAAGATCAGCAGCGTAATCCAATCTGGAATACCGCGACTCGCCAACCACAACGCCCACAGCGTCGGCCATAGCAGCAGCAAAATACCAATGGGTTTATCCAAGCGCATTAAGCGCTCATAAGCATCTAGTTTTTTAGTGAAATTTTGAATATTCATTTGAATAATTGTTCTAAAAAAATCTCTGTGACAAGAATTCTAGCGCAATTTAATTGAAACACCGAACGGCGCGCCCATAACGCTTTAGGCATATTTGGCATATGCTCTGCAAGCCGCATGGATATTGAGTTTCTGGCAGATAGTTTTTTATATTCCAATGGCGTACGTTTAACTTTTGGGTTCGCAAACAACGCCGCACCCAGCGGTTTGTTGCCCAATTTACCAAATCTATTCCAGGCGCCGCGCAAACTTGCATACGGCAACACGCTATGCGCAAACACCACTGGCTGATTGTTGCCCTTCAACAACACCTCGCGAATCAGCGCATGCTGGCTAGCTTTCAAGCCAAGCAATGCAGATTCATCGGTAAAAGCTTTGGCATTTTTTAGCAACACCGGCCGCACCGCAAAATCTGTGTATCGCATCTTCAACCTCGCCGTCAGCGAACCGTCATCAATCAACCATTTTCGATAAGCGCCGCTTAACATCGGCTTTCTAAGCCACTGCTGACGCGGATGAGAACGATTTTGTTGAATTTTCACGAGATGAATTATCGCATAATGAGATATTAATTAAGTTTTGCCACATAAAAGTAATTTATGTTATCGTAACTCTTTGTAATTAAAAATAATTTTCAAATGATATCAGCTAGCAAACTAGAGCTTCATTATTATTTTAACGACAACTCACATAGTATGGATGCGTATATCCGTAATAAATGTGAGACTGAAATTCTCGCTTTAATTCGTGAAATATCAATTGCATTAGAAATTGAAATTAAATTAGATTCGGAAGCCTTAAGAGAAGGTGGCCTAAGAAATGTTTGGAAAGTTTTAGGTAAGAATAACCCCCAAATAACTTTAATTATCGCAGTTATAGCTTTAACTCTTCAAATTAAACAACTTTACCCTGTTGAAGATGAAATGGATGTTGAGCTAAAGAATTTAAGCATTGAGGAAAAGAAACTTTCTATTCAAAAATTAAAGAATGAACTTGAAGCTGGTGAAATTAAACCTTCAACTCTCAAAGATGTTACAAATTCAATAAATTTAGATTTTAAAATACTTTCTAGAAAATCTAATTTTTTCAAACAGTTAGATAACTATGAAAAAATTACTGGATTAGGTGTTAACACATTAACACTTGATGACAAACCAACTGATGAAGAAAAAATAATACCTAAGCAAGATTTTTACAGATACATTTTAAGCACGGATGAGCTCCCCGATGAAATTATTGAAGACGCAGAAATCGAAATTATTTCACCAGTAATTAAAGAAGGCAGATACAAATGGAAAGGTATTTATTTAGATGAGCCTATAAGTTTTTCTATGAATGACAGTGACTTTAAAAATGAGGTTCTTTCGAAACAAGTAAGTTTTCAGCATGGCGCAACAATTAAATGTGTATTGAAAATTGGCAAAGAACTTGATGAAACAGGAGAAATTATTATTAAAGGATATTCTGTAACTACAGTCTTAAGCAAAATAGATGGCAATGTAGTTAATGAAACCCCTCAAGGTAAAAGATATAAGTACGCTAAAAAATTTAAGGAAGGCCAAAACGAACTATTTAAAAACGAAGAATAGGTGCTCTGCAAGCCAATATCCATGCGGCTCCCAAGGCATCTATTTTAATGAAAATTAACTAAACTTTCACCAATTCACCCGCATGACTCATCCATCTTTCCAAATGTGCTTCTACAGCTTGCGGATATTTTTTAATTAAGCTATCCGCCATATTTTTTGCGGCTTCCAGCAAATCGGCATCGCGTTCTAAATCGGCAATTTTTAGCATCGGCACACCACTTTGGCGCGTACCTAAAAATTCACCTGGGCCACGTAAATGCAAATCGGCTTGGGCGATGATAAAGCCATCGGTATTTTCATAAATCACTTTTAATCGCGCTCTAGCGGTTTCACTTAATTTGTTTTGATAGAGTAAAATGCAGGTACTTTTTGCTGCGCCGCGCCCCACTCGCCCACGCAGTTGGTGCAATTGGCTTAAGCCAGAACGTTCTGCATGCTCAATCACCATTAAGCTTGCATTGGGGACATCAACACCGACTTCTATCACCGTGGTAGCGACCAATAATTGAATTTCACCCGCACTGAATTGTTGCATCACTTGTTGTTTCTCAGCAGGTTTCATGCGGCCATGCACCAAGCCAACTTTAAGCTCTGGAAACGTGGCTTGCATGTGCGCGAAAGTATCGTTAGCAGTTTGCAGTTGCAGTGCTTCACTTTCTTCAATCAACGGGCACACCCAATAGGCTTGGCTGCCCGCCATGCATGCCTCGCGCACGCGTTGCAAAATTTCATCGCGGCGTTCATCAGAAACTAACTTTGTCACTATCGGCGTACGGCCAGGCGGCAGCTCGTCAATCACTGAAACATCTAAATCGGCAAAATAGCTCATGGAAAGTGTGCGTGGAATGGGTGTGGCGGACATCATCAATTGATGCGGTTCTGGCTCGCCTTTTTTGCGCAAAGCTAATCTTTGTTGCACGCCAAAGCGATGTTGTTCATCGATAATCGCAAGGCCTAATTTTTTAAAGTTTACTGCATCTTGAAACAGCGCATGTGTACCCACAGCAAGCTGGGCGTGGCCGCTGGCAATGTGAGTGAGCGCTAACTCACGTTCTTTTTTGCTTTGGCTGCCAGTGAGCCAAGCAATGTTGATGTTCAGGGGCTCAAGCCATTGGCTAAATTTTTTGTAATGTTGCTCGGCCAAAATTTCTGTCGGTGCCATCAGCGCCACTTGCCAACCGTGCTCTATGGCTTGCAAGGCTGCCATGCACGCCACGATGGTTTTGCCACTGCCCACATCGCCCTGCAGCAAGCGCTGCATGGGGTGGGCTTGAGTCAAATCGTCTGCGATTTCTGCCACCACTTTTTGCTGCGATTTGGTTAAGCTAAACGCTAAATTCTGTAGCATTTGTGGCACGAGTTTTTGCGAGCTTGCAATCGCAGGCGCATCTAAACTGCGACGCTTAATATAATGTTTACGCATCGAGAGTTGTTGTGCTAACAATTCATCAAACGCCAATCGGCGCCATTCTGGCGTAGTGCGGTTTTCTAAAGCGCTTAAACTGGCATCTGGCGAGGGGTTATGCAAAGCTTGAACGCTATGCGCAAAACTGGGCAGGTTTAAGTGCTTATAAACGCCTGCTGGCAAGGTTTCTGGCATCGCATCTTGTTTTAAGGCAATTTGAATCGCTTTGCGAATATTGGGTTGCGTTAAGCCGGCCGTGGTTGGGTAAACTGGGGTAAGGGTTTCTGCAACGAGCGTTTTCTCGCCCACGTTTTTACATTGCGGGTGAACGATTTCGTAACCAAAAAAACCATGCCTTATTTCACCATACACGCGAATTTTTTTGCCTACCGCTAAAGCCGCAATTTGGCTGGGGTAAAAATGCAAAAATCTCAAAGTGAGTTGCCCGCTTGCATCTTCTAGCCTTGCGATTAAGGCTTTACGGGGTTTATAAGTAACTTCTGCATGCACAATTTCGCCTTCGCATTGCGCATCGTCACCTTGCCGCAAATCACGAATGGCCGTGATGCGCGTTTCATCGATATAACGTAGTGGCAAATGCAGCAGCAGTTCTTGAATATTGCTGATGCCAAGTTTGTTGAGATTGGCAACTAAGGGTTTGCTAAAGGTTTTGATTTCCGAAAATTTGTTCACTTTTTATTTCAACATTGCGCATTACTGTATTTTTTCTTCTGCGTGAATACCCTTTACCCTGTTAATGCGCATCACATCAGGTATTTTGCGTAAATTGCGCATAAGCTCGGCCAAATGCACGCGGTCGCGCACTTGCACGGTGAAATTCACATTCGCATATTGGCTACCATCAGGTTCTTCTATGCTCACATTATCAATATTCGAGCCCACATCCGAAATCCCTGCTGCAAGTTTTGCCAACATGCCGCGTTCGTTCACCACCACCACACAAACATTCACTTTAAACAATTTTTTATCGTTCGAATCCCACTCCACATCCAGCCATTTATCAGGGTCTAGCTTAAATTTAAGCGTGGTTGGGCAATCGTGCGTATGAATAATTAAACCTTTATCTTTGTTAATAAAGCCTAAAATGGGATCGCCTGGAATGGGTCTACAGCATTGCGCAAACTGCACGGCCATGCCCTCAGAGCCGCTAATAGTAATGCTATCAAGCTTTGTGCTGGCTTTAGGTTTGGTGTTTTCAAACACATGCAGCTCTGGAATGCCCGCTGTTAATTGGTGTGCCACCATCAAACTCACGCGCTTACCCAAGCCAATATCGGTCAAAATCTCCGATTTATCTTTTGCGCCATAATCGCGCATGACTTTGCGCCAAAGTTTATCTTCAATCGCGCTTGGATCAACATGCAAAGCGCGTAGCGCCATATTAAGCATGCGTTCACCCAAATGCGCAGATTCAGTAGCCTGCAGCGTTTTTAAATAATGTCGAATATGCGAACGCGCCTTGCCTGTGACCACATAATTGAGCCAAGCGGGGTTCGGATTCGCCAGCGGCGCAGTAATAATCTCGACGTTATCGCCATTGTGCATCTCGGCTCGCAGCGGCGCGAGCTCGTTATTTATTTTTACCGCCACGCAACTATTGCCCACATCGGTATGCACGGCGTAGGCAAAATCCACCGCGGTAGAGCCTTTGGGAAGCGCCAATATCTTGCCTTTGGGGGTAAACACATACACTTCATCTGGAAATAAATCGACTTTAAAATTCTCTAAAAATTCGTAGCTATCGTCACTTTCAGTTTGAATTTCTACTAAACGTTGTAGCCATTGGTGCGTTTGTTGCTGCAAGGCGCTCAAACTGGCATCGGTGGTTTTATACATCCAATGCGCCGCCACGCCTGCGTTGGCAATTTTATGCATATCTTCACTGCGAATTTGCACTTCTATCGGCGTGCCAAACGGGCCAAAAAGCGTAGTGTGAAGCGATTGATAACCATTGGCTTTGGGAATGGCGATAAAATCTTTAAACTTACCAGGAATTGGCTTGTAAAGCGCATGTAGACCACCTAGCGCCAAATAACAGCTTTGCATATCCTTAACTAATACTCTAAAACCATAAATATCGTGAATTTGTTCTAGCGCACTATGTTTACTTAACATTTTTCGGTAAATACTATAAAGATGCTTTTCGCGCCCTGTGACATCAGCTTCAATATGCGCATCTGCCATCCGTTGTTTAATTGCTTCCAGAATCTTGCTAATCACCTCTTTGCGGTTGCCGCGCCCAATTTTAATAGCCTTGGCAATCACGCGATGGCGCATGGGATACAAGTATTTAAAACTTAAATCTTCCAACTCTTGGTAGATAAGATTTAAACCTAATCGATTAGCAATCGGCGCGTAGATTTCCAGCGTTTCGCGCGCGATGCGTTTTTGTTTGTTTAATTTCATCACGTCTAGCGTTTGCATATTGTGCAATCTATCCGCCAGTTTTACCAAAATCACGCGCACATCTTGGCTCATGGCCAGCAACATTTTGCGGAAATTTTCGGCTTGCGCTTGGGTTGCGCTTTGAAATTCAATTTTATCCAGCTTGGTTAAGCCTTCAACCAAATCACCCACTTGCTTACCAAATTTTTGGCTGATTTCTGCAATGGCAACGCCAGTATCTTCCACCACATCGTGTAGCAGCGCGGCTAGCAGCGTAGGTAAGTCCATGTGCAACTTAGCCAATATGCAAGCCACGGCGACAGGGTGCGAAATATAAGGCTCACCACTTCTGCGCGTTTGGCCTTCATGCGCAATCGCCGCGTAGCGATACGCCGCCCACACTTGCTCTATATCCGCTTGGGTGAAATACTCTTTAAGTAAAAGTGTGAGTTGTGAGGTTTCGGCATCTGCTGGCAACAGTGGTGACCCAGCAGATTGAAAAGTATCGATGGTTTGTGGATTAATGCCTAGTTTTGTCGCAGTTTTTGGCATTTAGAAATCATGCTAAAGGCTTACAAAAACCTTAGGGATGAATGCGGTTTAAAATTTCTAAACCCACTTTGCCAGCAGCAATTTCGCGCAATGCGAGCACAGTTGGCTTATCTTTTTGGCCAGGACTATGTACAAAAGGATCTGAGCCATTCGCCAATTGGCGCGCGCGGTAGGCCGCTACTAGCGTTAGTTGAAAACGATTCGGAATTTTTTCTAAGCAATCATCTACAGTAATACGAGCCATTTTGCAGTCCTTTAAGTTAGTTTTTGAATCAAGTCAGCGAAGCGCTGTAGTTGAACTTTGTTACTGAGCCTTTGCGCACGAATAATTGCCGTTAAATCTTGCAAAGCTACTTCGAAGTTATCGTTGATTGTAACATAATCGAACTCCACCACGTGGCTCATTTCCTCACGCGCCACTGCAAGCCGTTTGGCGATTACCTCAGCGCTATCTTGGCCGCGGCTAAATAACCTCTCAGCTAGCGCTTCCACTGAAGGCGGCAGAATAAAAATACTAATAGCATTCTCGTAAAGTTTGCGAACTTGTGCCGCACCTTGCCAATCGATTTCTAAAATCATATCGTAATTAACTAAGCCATCATTTACGAAACTCTGCGAACTGCCATATTTAGCACCATGCACATCGGCGCTTTCTAAAAAGTCTCCTGCGTTGAGCATTTCTAAAAATTTTTGTTCACTCACAAAATTGTAATCCACGCCGTTTTGCTCGCCAGGTCGTGGTTGGCGAGTAGTGTAGGAAACAGAAGGTCTTAGCTGGCTATCTTTAGCAAGCAGCTCATTTACCAAGCTAGTTTTACCCGCGCCAGAAGCGGCGGTGATAATGAATAAATTACCAGGTATTTTACTTGCACTCATGCGACTATTTTACTCGATATTTTGAATTTGCTCGCGCATTTGCTCGATGAGTACTTTCAATTCCATCGAAATCTTACTGGTTTCAACAGCTACGGATTTCGAGCCCAGCGTATTCGCCTCGCGATTCATTTCTTGCATCAAAAAATCCAGCCGTTTACCTGCAGCTGCAGTTGCATTCAAAATGCGTTTTACTTCTTCAATATGGCTGGTAAGGCGCACCAGCTCTTCATCCACATCAATGCGCTGCGCAAATAAAACAATTTCTTGGCGCACGCGCTCGTCATCGTTGCTATTACTCGCCTCGTTCAGTTTGGTGGTGAGTTTTTCTTGATATTGCTTCACTAAAGCGGGCATCATGGGTTTCACTTTTGCCACATGTTGCTCAATTTCTTGTAACCGCCACAAGATGATTACTTTGAGTTTTTCGCCTTCGCGCGCTTTAGCCGCGATTAAATCTTGTAGTACAGTATTTAAAACTGTTTTTACATCAATTTCTAAGGCATCGGTATCTAGCGCGGCTGTCGCCATTACGCCTGGCATTTGCAAAATCTCCAACATATTGACTGGCTGTGTGTGTGGGAAATATTGAGCGGCTTTTTTTGCATTTTCAGCAATTTGCTGAAGCACACTGTGATTAAGCACTGGTAAGGTTTCCAGAGCATTGTTTCGCACTAAACTCAGCCGACAATCCACTTTGCCGCGCCCTAATTTAGCCTGAATTTGCTCACGTACTGTCGCCTCAAAAACACGCAAATTATCATCTAGTTTGAGCTGCAATTCGAGATAACGATGATTGACCGAACGCAGCTCCAGCAACAAAACCCCACCAGAAGTGTTGTATTCCTGCGACGCATATCCTGTCATGCTGAGTATCATAGCTTGCATTCTTAAAGTAATTTGTGATAATTGTATCAAATACCCATGATTTTATGCGAGAATATCCTAAATTAATTAGCAAAACCAATTAGATGGCTACAAGCAAAAATCAAACTTTACCTATCGGCTACATGCTGCAAGACTACATTATCACCAAAGTCTTGAGCACGGGCGGCTTTAGTTTTGTGTATTTAGCGCAAGATTTAAACAAGAATACGGTCGCCATTAAAGAATATATGCCAACTGGTTTGGCCTTACGCGAAGAAGGCGCAACTGTCTTATTGGGCACTGACGACGACGCAGCCACCTTTAAGCATGGCCTAAAATGCTTTTTTGAAGAAGGTTTAGCGCTCGCCAAAATTGATCATCGCAACATCGTCCGCGTGATTAATTTTTTTAGAGAAAACAACACCGTTTACATGGTGATGCAATATGAACGCGGTAAATCGCTGCAAGATTACATTCTCTCGCAACCAGAGCCCGTTAACGAAAAATTTGTGCGCCGTGTATTTGGTGAGCTGCTAAACGGCTTACGCGAAGTGCATACGCAAAAACTGCTGCACTTAGATATCAAGCCTGCCAATATTTATATTCGCATCGATGGCTCGCCAGTGCTGTTAGATTTTGGCTCTGCGCGTCAAACGCTGACGCAAGTACAATCTAAATTATCGCCAAGCTACACGCCTGGTTTTGCGCCGCCTGAGCAGTATTTTGAACGCAAACAATTAGGCCCTTGGAGCGATATTTATAGCGTGGGTGCCAGCATGTATTCTTGCTTGGTGCGCTCTGCGCCTATTGCTGCAAATTTGCGCGTAAAAGAAGATTTTTTAGCGCCTGCCGTTAAAATTGGTAAAGGCATTTACACTAAAGAATTGCTAGAAATTATCGATAACTGTTTAAAAATTGATTACATGGAGCGACCACAAAGCGTGTTCTCGCTGCAAAAAACACTGCTAGAAAATGTGCCACCATTAATTATAAAAAAACCAAGCTTTGTGCATAAAATTAAGCAAGCGCTTAATAAACCACTCTAACAAAATAAATGAAATTTACTATTTATCAGAATAGCCGCCAAGGCCCTAGACAATACAACCAAGATAGGTTGGCTTATTCCTACAGTAAAGATGCGCTGTTGCTGGTGTTGGCCGATGGTATGGGTGGTCACCGCAATGGCGAAATTGCGGCACAACTGGCAGTTAAAACGCTTACCGATGCGTTTCAGCGTTTAGCTGTACCTTCATTAAGCAGCCCAGCGAAATTTTTAATTGAGCATGTGCAACAAGTGCACGACATGATTGAGAACGTGACGCAGGCCGAAGATTTAATTGAATCGCCACGCACCACTATTGTTGCAGCTATTATCCAACGTGGTTATTTGTATTGTGCGCATGTGGGCGATTCACGCCTGTACCACTTTCGCGGTGGGCATTTATTATTTCGCACTGAAGATCATTCCGTGGTGCAATCACTGTACAAAAAAGGCATGATCACCAAAGAAGAAATGGCAACGCATCCTTATAAAAACAAAATTTATAATTGTTTGGGCGGCGAAACTCCGCCGCAAATTGATTTGGCCGATAGGCACGAGCTGATAGAAGGCGATACGGTATTGTTATGTACCGACGGTGTTTGGGGCGTGATTAGCGATCAACAAATCAAAGAAATTATACAAAGAAATTCCAATGTGACTGAGGCCACCATAGATCTCATGGATAGTGCTGAATTTGCCAGCGATGAACGTGGCGACAATATGAGTGCCATTGGCTTGCAGTGGGGCGAGCGCCTAGCTGGCCAAGTCGCGGTTTCTACGCAGTTGATGCCTTTGGGCGAAACCACCACCATTATGAACCCTGTGACGCATCAAAACTTGGAAGGCGCTGACCCAACAGAGCTTTCTGATGACGACATTGAAAATACCATCAATGCGATTCAAAATGCCTTAAACAAAACACAGCAAAAACCCAAAATCTAAAAGCATCGCTTATAATTGACTTTTTTGCAAAGTCATTTTTATGTCTACTCCTCGTCCTAGCCAGCGCAACAACAATCAACTACGCCCCGTTGAAATCATTCGCCATTACACCAAACATGCCGAAGGTGCGGTGCTCATTAAATTTGGCGATACACACGTGTTGTGCACCGCCAGTGTGGAGGAAAAAGTACCAGGTTTCTTAAAAGGCAAAGGACAAGGTTGGGTAACTGCGGAATACGGCATGTTGCCACGCAGCACCAATAGCCGTATGGATAGGGAAGCTGCCAAAGGCAAGCAAAGCGGCCGCACGCAAGAAATTCAACGCTTAATTGGCAGAAGTCTCAGAGCAATCATCGATTTAGAAAAACTCGGCGAGCGCAGCATTCAAATTGATTGCGACGTGATTCAAGCCGATGGCGGTACGCGAACGGCGGCTATTACAGGCGCATATGTCGCTTTGCATGATGCAATTTCCACACTTTTAGCAAGCGGTAAAATCACTGAAAACCCCCTTATACACGCCGTTGCAGCGATTTCAGTTGGCGTGTATAAAGGCACGCCAGTGCTGGATTTAGACTATATTGAAGACTCTGATTGTGATACCGACATGAACGTGGTGATGACTAGCGACGGCGGATTTGTGGAGATTCAAGGCACGGCCGAAGGCGAGCCATTTGACAAAGCCGCCATGAACGCCATGCTGGAATTAGCGCAAACGGGCATTACAGAATTGCTTCAAAAACAACAAATTGCTTTAGCTAAGTAATGTTTAAAAAACTCGTCATCGCTTCTAACAATCCTGGCAAACTGCGCGAAATTCAACCATTACTTGCGCCGCTCAATATTGAAGTGTTGCCGCAATCGGCGTTTAATATTGCTGAAGCCGAAGAGCCGCACTGTACCTTCATCGAAAACGCGCTCGCCAAAGCGCGCCACGCCAGTTTACATGCCAATTTACCTGCTCTGGCTGATGATTCAGGCATTTGTGTGGATGCTCTGGAAGGCAAGCCTGGCGTTCACTCTGCCTATTTCGCGACCCTAGAAAATAATGAATCTAGAGACAATAATGAGCCCAAAAGTGATGAAAATAACAATATGCATTTGTTAGAAATGCTAAAAAATCAAACCAATCGTAGCGCTTATTATTACTGCGCGCTAGTGCTGGTGCGCTATCACAATGATCCGCAACCCATTATTGCCGAAGGCATTTGGGTGGGCGCAATTTTAACCGCGCCGCGTGGTACTGGCGGCTTTGGCTACGATCCATTGTTTCTGGATATTTCTGGCAAAACTGGCGCGGAACTTAGCTCAGAAGCCAAAAATAAAATCAGCCACCGCGGCCAAGCCTTGCAACAATTGATCAAAAAATTAAAGGATTTACAACCGTGAAAACACTACCCATTTGGCTACGTGACGACGGAAGCGTGGTTTCTTGCGTCGAAAAAGTAAAAGTCATGCGCGAGAACTTTGAAGAAATTAAGCAAATTGCCCAAGATGTGCTGGAAGACGGCTTATTGCTAGAAGTTTCTGAAGCGCAAATGCGCGAGGCTTTGCACAAGTTGGTCGATAATTTAGTGAATCCTTATCCAAAACAAAAAGCTACCCATTAAGTAAATTTCTGTTGAAAAAAGTTATTCCTATAGCGCCAGAAGCCAGCTTTAATGCGCCTACTAAGCCCATCAACACAAGCTCGCCAGTGCTTGGTGAAACAACACTTTCTGGCCTCAAAAATCCACCGCCACTTTCGCTGTATATTCATATTCCATGGTGCGTCAAAAAGTGTCCGTATTGCGATTTTAATTCGCATGAATCTCGAAGCGAAATCCCCGAAAAGCGTTATGTGGCAGCTTTGATAGCCGATTTAGAGCAATCGGTGCCGCGCGTGTATGGTCGCAAAATTAAAAGCGTGTTTTTCGGTGGCGGCACGCCTAGTCTATTTTCAGCTGAATCAATCGACGAAATTTTAGGCGCAGTGCGTATGCTCACGCCACTAGATTACGGCGCAGAAATTACGCTGGAAGCCAACCCTGGAACAGTAGATACCGCACATTTCGCGGGCTATAAGCAGGCGGGAGTGAATCGGGTTTCCTTAGGCATACAAAGCTTTAATGCGGATTATCTCAAAGCTTTAGGCCGCATTCACGACGACAAACAGGCGATTGCCGCGGCAGAATTGGCGCTAAGTACATTTGAACGCGTGAATTTAGATGTGATGTATGCGTTGCCGAATCAAAGTCTTAAAGATGCGTTAGCTGACGCGAAAATGGCGGTAAAATTAAACCCAGATCATTTGTCTTTTTATCATTTAACTTTAGAGCCGAATACGCCGTTTCACCGCACGCCGCCTAGCTTGCCGAGCGATGATTTGAGTGCCGACATGCAAGAACAGATTGAAATTTTACTCGCCGAAAACGGCTACGAGCATTACGAGACTTCAGCGTTTTGTAAGCCAAATTCGCAGGCACGACACAACCTTAATTATTGGCAATTTGGCGATTATTTGGGTATAGGCGCGGGTGCGCATTCTAAGCTGAGTTTTCACGATAAAATCACCCGCGAAACACGCCACAAAAACCCAAAAGCGTTTATCGAAAACGCCGAGAATGGCAACGCGGTCGACAATACTTGGCTGATTGAGCGCGCAGATTTGGGATTTGAATTTATGATGAACGCGCTGCGATTAAGCAATGGTTTCGATAAAAGCTTGTTTCAAGAACGCACGGGCATGCCCTGGGAAGAAATATCCATGCGGGTTGCAGCGGCATTAAAAAAAGGCTTGATTACACAAGATTTGCAAAAAATTACGCCCACATTACTTGGCCAGCGCTACTTAAACAATTTGCTGGAAATATTTCTTACTTAAGATCTTTGTGAATATCTAACAACTCAATCAACAATAAAATTTCGCTCAACACCGCTTTGCCAAAGCCTGTGCGCTCGCCGCCACGGTTATCAGTAATTAAATTACGCAAATATACGGTGGCCAAATCGCCTGGCCACACGCTGTAGAGTTTTTCCATAATGTGTGGAAACTCTTCTAGGCTTTCTGGCACATAAATAGCCACTTCAGTGTCATACCAAACTGGTGTCATCACGTTAAAAGTTTGGTGCATATTCGTCGCGTATTGCTCAAACTCTTCTTTTAAATTCAGCTTTCTAAAAATCTCCAACAAATATAGCCAATGGTTAATCGAAGCTTTTGGTTGCGTTTCAATGGTCATTTTAAGATGCGCAACGGCATCGCTAGAGCGGTTAATGCTCATCAGCATCTTGGCTTCTTGCAAAGTTGCATCTAGCCTTTCTGTCACCGCTTTTGCGGCCTGCGCTTCTTGCGCGGCTTCCGCAGTTTCTTGTTTGGTCTCGATGCGGTTTTGTAAAAAGCTACCCACTTCTTGCACCGTAGCTTGCATTTTAGTGGCCACAAAACTTAAATTAGTAAACATGCGTTCTCTATATTTTTTAAGTAAAATCGCACCTAAAATCAGCAACAAACCCAGTGCCAATGCAACTTTTACTAAATCGGTGTTTAAGCTTTCCAACAAATTAAAGCTTGATGTTTCAGGCTCGGCAATTTGCGGCTTATCTGAAGTTTCGTCTAAATTTTTAAACGCTTTTTTGATGGGCGGCTTGTCGGCTAAACTAATATCGGCTGGCGCGCTGGTGTTGGGCTGGCGGCTGTTAGATAAATCGAGCGTTTTATCAAATATCAGTTTCAATTCATTCAATTTTGCTTGTAAAAACACTAACTTTTCATTTAATTTTGCTAGCTCTTCTTTCAAAAAAGCGTTTTTACTGAGTAATAATTCATATTCTTGCATTAATTTTGCTGGAATCTGCTCGATGTCGTAGCTCATTTTTAGCTTTTGACTATTGGATTTTTTTTGCCCAGATTTAATGCTGCGCGTACTATTTGAAAGCGATTTGAGCGTAGGAATCACCAGCAAAGTAGGCGTTTTAAAGCGATTGCTTGCTTTTAAATTTGGCTGAACCGTAGCGCTTAAACGCTGCGTTTTAAAAATAAAGCGCTGCTGCATCGCTTTATTTTTTGGATAAAACAAGCGCGCCACATCGTTTAAATTTTCGCCTGGCAACATCGGCCAAGTCATGCTATTGGCGTTTGTCAGCTCAGAATCTAAAATCAAAGAATCATCGGCAATAGCAACATGGCTACTTAACATTAGCGCAAGCAAAAAAACTAAAATTAAATTTAGCTTCAACATATTAATCTACGTTAATTTAGAACTTTACGAGCACGCTTAATGGCCTGTTTTACTTGGGTGGGCGCGGTGCCACCAATGTGGTTGCGGCTCGCTACCGAGCCTGCCAGCGTAAGCACTTTAAATACATCATCGCTAGTTGTGTTGCTAAATTGTTGTAATTCTTTCAGCGATAAATCGGCCAAATCACAACCTTTTTTAATGGCATATTTCACCGCTAGCGCCACTGCTTCGTGTGCATCGCGAAATGGCATGCCTTTTTTCACCAAATAATCAGCTAAATCGGTGGCTGTGGCAAAGCCTTCTAGCGCGGCTTGGCGCATATTGACTTTGTTCACAGTAATGCCGCGCAGCATATCGGCATAAATTTCTAGCGTGATTAATAGCGTATCAGCTGTATCAAACAGCGGCTCTTTATCTTCTTGGTTATCTTTGTTATAAGCCAACGGCTGACCTTTCATCAGCGTGAGCAAACCCATTAAATGCCCGTAAACTCGGCCTGTTTTGCCACGCACCAACTCTGGCACATCGGGGTTTTTCTTTTGCGGCATTATCGATGAGCCCGTGCAAAAACGGTCGGCAATATCAATAAAGGCGAATCTTGGCGAAGACCACAAAATCAGCTCTTCAGAAAAACGCGATAAATGCGTCATCAAAATTGATGCAACGGCAGTAAACTCAATCGCAAAATCGCGATC
Source organism: Methylotenera sp. (assembly GCA_031417915.1). Taxonomy (GTDB): domain Bacteria; phylum Pseudomonadota; class Gammaproteobacteria; order Burkholderiales; family Methylophilaceae; genus Methylotenera_A. The sequence continues at coordinate 31,944 of JANOWN010000021.1, read as the reverse complement.
TGAAACCGCGTCTAGCGAATTTTCGCACACACCATCAAAACCCAATGTTTTCGCGACCATTTCACGATTAATCGGGTAGCTCGTGCCTGCCAGCGCGGCCGCGCCTAGCGGCAAATAGTTGATACGTTTTCTGCAATCTACAAATCGCTCTGCATCACGTTTCAGCATCTCAAAATACGCCATCAGATGATGGCCAAACGTGACTGGCTGAGCTACTTGCAGGTGCGTAAAGCCTGGCATGATGGTGTCAGTATGCTGTTCGGCCAAGTCTAAAATTGAAGTTTGTAACTTATTAATGCCAGCCAACACATCGTCAGTCGCCGCACGTAACCACAACCGCACATCGGTCGCCACTTGGTCGTTACGGCTTCTGCCCGTATGCAGCCGCTTACCCGCATCACCAATTTTATCGGTGAGACGCTTTTCAATGTTCAAATGCACATCTTCTAAATCCAGCAGCCATTCAAACTTATCCGCTTGAATTTCTTTTAGAATTTCTGCCAAGCCTTTTTCAATCGCGCTCACATCTTTTTTGCTAATAATGCCTTGTGCGCCCAGCATTTGCGCATGCGCCAGCGAGCCCTGAATATCAAACTCGGCTAAACGCTTATCAAAATCGACAGAAGCAGTGTATTTTTTAACCAATTCGGCCACAGGTTCGCTAAAGCGCCCAGACCAACTATTGGCTTTTTTATCTAAAGAGTTTTTCGGCACACTTAATCGCTTTAATTGTGATGTTTATTGTAAAAATTACTTTAATAATAATATACTTATCGCAATATTATAACTAAGTATACGCTGTGCGCAAAAATAGTCGCTTACCAAACCTTCATAATCTTGGCATTCACTTACGAATTTTGCTAATTGTGAACCTATTAGCGGTGATGGCGGCCATTTTACTCAGCAAGCAATTAGGCGAGTTTTTTCCTTTACTGGCACAGTTATCAGCGCTAGTACAACCAGTTTTGCTACTTAGCGTGCTGGGTTTATATGGGCTTTACCCCATTTTAAAGCAGCTCAACTATTGGCAAGGTGTAGTAGCGATTATTGCACTGGAAATTGCGTTTATAAGCTTAATATATCTATTTATAAATCGCTTTTTTGCGTTTGACTCAATCTCTGAAATTTACCGTGCCTACCTGCTCACAGCCATAGTCACGGCAATTGTGTTGTATTATTTTTATTTGCAAGAGCGTGCCTATTCGCCCGCCATCGCCGAGGCACGTTTGCAGGCTTTGCAAGCGCGTATTCGCCCACATTTTCTTTTTAACAGCATCAATGCCGTGTTGTCGCTCATTCGCAAACAACCCAAACGTGCTGAAAAAGCATTAGAAGACATGGCAGATTTATTTCGCGTGTTAATGAGTGAAAATCGCGATTTAGTGCCGCTGGCGCAAGAAATTGGCCTTTGTCATCAATATTTAGATTTGGAAAAATTACGTTTAGAAGATCGCCTAAAAATCACTTGGCAAATCGACGATATGCCATCTGACGCCATGATTCCGCCGCTGATTTTGCAGCCGTTGCTAGAAAACGCGGTCTATCACGGTATTGAACCTATGCCTGAAGGCGGCGAAATTATTGTTAAAATTTATACCAAACTTAAAGAGCTACACATCAGCATCAATAACCCATATGCGCCGCAAAACGATCATCATTCTGGCAATAAAATGGCGCTGAAAAACATCAAAGAACGCTTAAAATTGCATTTTGACTTGGAAGCAAACATCAAAACTGAAGCCAAACAAAATCGCTACGAAGTGCATATCCGCTTGCCTACAGGAGCATACTAGTGCTGAATATTTTAATCGCCGATGACGAAGCGCCAGCGCGCAATCGTATGCGCGATTTATTGGCAGACATTGAAAATGTAGCTGTTGTGGCTGAAGCCAAAAATGGCAAAGAGGCACTTGATTTAGCGTTTCAAAGCAAACCAGACTTGATGTTGCTGGATATCCGCATGCCAGTAATGGATGGTATTGAGGCGGCGCAACATGCACAAAAACTAGAGCCCAAACCGCATATTATTTTCACCACTGCATTTGATGCTTACGCGATTAAAGCGTTTGATTTAAACGCGATAGATTACTTGCTAAAACCAATTCGGCTAGACCGCCTGCAGACCGCAATCAATAAAGCACATGCCCTGCAACCCAATCAAATAGAGGCTCTCAAGCCATTGCAAAAAATGCGCTCACATTTAAGCATACATGAACGCGGCCGTGTGTTACTTGTACCAATTGAAACGATTATTTATCTGCGTGCCGAGCTGAAATACGTGACGGTTAGAACCGCGGAGCGCGAATATTTGATTGAGGAGTCGCTGACCAATCTTGAAGCAGAGTTTGGCGAGCGATTCATCCGTTTGCATCGCAATAGTCTAGTTGCACCGCAGTTTATTGCGGGTTACGAAAAACGCCTTAACCAAGATAACGAGCAACAATGGGTTGCCATGCTTAAAGGTCTCCCCGAAACCGTTGCCATTAGCCGCCGCCAGCAACACTTAGTGCGAGAAGCCTAAATATTAAGAAAAATCCCTCGATTGAAACATTCGAGGGCATGCTCTGCAATCCGCATGGATATTGACCTGCAGGCCTGTTCTATTTGTTTTTATTTCGATCTAAATCCTCAATCACTTTGGCCGCCCAGTCTTTTCCACCCAAGCCAAACGCAATCGCCAGCGCCAAAAAGAACGCGCCAAACACAATCACAAACAGTGAATAAATAAGCTGCATACCAACGCCTAGTTGTTCTAGCGCCACAAAAATTGCCAATATTTGTATCCCATATTCAGCTGATGTACTAACCGTGAGCGCATGACTAAATTTGATGCTATAAAGCCAAGCAAATACCAGGCGATTCACGAATCGCGCTAGCAAAGTACCAAAAATCACCACTAAAATTGCCACAATAATATGTGGTAAATAACCTGCTAATTGTTGCAGCAGGCCTGCCACTTCGCTCAAACCCAATGAATTCGCGCCTGTGATAATAAATAAAATAATCACCAGCCAATATACGACTTGGCTAATGATGCCGCTTAAAGTCAGATTAAAATTGCCGTGACTCATAAACGCTTCTAAGCCAGATTTTTGCGCAAATTTATCAAACTGCGCAAGCTCCAGCGCGCGTTTTACCGCCTTTCTAGCAAGTTTGGCAATCAGCCAGCCACAAAATAAAATAACGATAACTGCCAATAATTTAGGCACAAAATTCACCAGTTGTAACCAAAATTGATTCAGTGAATTAACAAATGTATCGATTTGAAATTGCATAAAATTCTCCTTTAAAGCCGAGTTAAAACAATAATTTAACTCAAATAATTTTGTTTTTGTCAGTATTTTTAACACTTGTAAAGCATTAGCCTAACCTAAAAAAGCACACTTTTTTGTAACAGTTTGTAAACGCGTTAATAAAACAACGCTGTGATAAAATCACCCATTATGAAGAATCCACCTAAAAAACTCGTTATCGCCTCGCGCGAAAGTGCACTCGCAATGTGGCAAGCGCTGCATATTCAAGCGCGTTTGCGTGCGCTATACCCCAATTGTGACGTGCAAATTTTAGGCATGACCACCACGGGCGACCAAATACTCGATTCACCTTTGTCACTCATAGGCGGCAAAGGTTTGTTTGTAAAAGAGCTAGAAATGGCACTAGCCGATGGCAGCGCCGATTTGGCCGTGCACAGCATGAAAGATGTGCCGATGAACCTGCCAAGCGGCTTTGCCATGGCTGCCACGGGCGAGCGCGAAGACGCACGCGATGCGTTTGTATCGAACAACTTTGCAAGTTTAGAAGATTTGCCGCACGGCAGCATCGTCGGAACATCTAGCTTGCGCCGCCAAAGCCAATTGCAAGCGCGCTTGCCGCATTTAAAAATTGAATCGCTACGCGGCAACGTGCAAACGCGGCTACGCAAATTGGACGAAGGCCAATATGCCGCCATAATACTCGCTGCCGCTGGGCTAATTCGGCTGGGTTTGGGCGACCGAATTCGCGCCTTTATTTCGCCAACCGATAGCATCCCCGCCGTCGGCCAAGGCGCGCTGGGCATCGAAATTAAAGCCAGTCGCACTGATTTATTCGAAATTCTTGCGCCATTAAATCATATCGACACGCAACTTTGTGTAGAAGCCGAGCGTGGCTTTAGCCGTGCACTGGCGGGTAGTTGCACCGTGCCACTTGGCGCCTATGCACTGCGCGATGGCGACAACATTAACATGACAGGTTTTGTCGCCAGCGTGGATGGCACGCAAATGCTGCGCGAAAATATTACTGGCCTAGCAGCCAATGCAGAAGCGGTTGGTAGGGCATTAGCAGATAAATTAATTGCTCGCGGTGCAGATAAAATTTTAGCTGCGCTAGATCATATCAAATGAACGCCAAGCTAACAGGTATTGGCATCGCCATTACCCGCCCTGCCGATCAAGCTAACAAATTAGCAGCATTGATCACCGAAGCTGGCGGCACGTCAATTTTATTCCCGCTGATTGAAATTACGCCACTCAATGATTACAGCCAGTTTGAAGCAGTAATTAACGAAATTGACAGCTACGATTGGGCGATTTTTATTAGCAGCAACGCCGTGCAAAACGGTATGCCGCGATTATTAAAGCACGGCACTCCCCCCAAACTGCAATTTGCTGCCATTGGCCCAGTCACAGCAAGCGAGTTGCAAGATTTTGGAGTGACAAACGTACTCGTTCCTAACGACCGTTTTGACAGTGAATCCTTACTCGGACTGCCAGAAATGACCAATGTTGCGGGCAAAAAAGTCATGATTTTTCGTGGCGTCGGCGGGCGCGAAGTATTGGCAGAAACCCTTAAAAAACGCGGTGCGCAAGTCACTTTTGCAGAATGCTATCAACGCATTAACCCGCAAACCGATTGCAATTTACTCGCACAACTTTATGCTGAAAAAAAACTGCATGGCATCGTCGTTACCAGCAGTGAAGCCATGCGCCACCTACTAGATTTGATGGGTAGTTCAGACTGGTTACACAATGTGACTTTATTTGTGAATCACGCCAGAATTTCCGAATTACCGCTAAAAATGGGTTTGAAAGTATTGATTGCAGACGCAATAGGTGACGATGCTATGCTTGAAAAATTACTTAATAAATTGGGTCGTTAGAGCGTAAATAGTGGATATTCACTATTTTCTTGGCAAGCGTATCACCTTTATTCGCCAGTTCTATACTACGGCCTCAGAGCCTTTTATTGAGCGCAAACGAAAGATTGAAGCACATGAAGAGCCATTCGTCCCACCTTACAGCGAAGATGGTGAGCCGCCATTTCTTGATGATAGGCTCGAAGCTGATGAGTCTCTTCACATCCTTGCATACTCATGCATCTCAATGCTCGCCGCTGCATTACACCTTTATCTTGAATCGTGGGTTAAACAAAGTTGTATTGAAATCGACGAATCACTGAAAAAATCAGCGTTCAAGAACAATGGTTGGTTCTCTGGCTACAATGCTCACTTCACAAAACACTTCAATGTTGCGTTCGAGACCAGCCCAGCTAATCTCAAAATACTCGAAGAGGTAGTTCTTATACGCAATCGGATTGAGCATCCGTCTTCAATTACCGATCAAAAGACGCAGTACTCTGCTTCTGACCTAAAAAAGTTACGATATCCATTCTTCGTAGATGAAACTGAAATGAGTCTTCTTGGCTATTCGGCTGAAGAGGAAGTATTTTTGTTCATGCTGCCCACTGTGCATGTCACAGAAGCACAATTATTTACTGCAATATCTGAAATTGAATCCTTTTCCGACTGGTTTGATACGGCAATTGAAGCTGTTGTATAGACATGACAAAATACTCTATAGCTTTTAAACAGTTTCTAACTTTGGGGCAGGATTCGCAAACGTAAACGCATCACTAAAAAACTCATCTGCATTCAAACCCTGCGCAACAAATGTATGATGCGCAACTTCACACATACCTGGTGCGCCGCACACATAGGCTTGATAGCCGCTTAAATCCTTGTAATCAGCTAACACAGCCTCATGAACCAAGCCAGTTTTGCCTTGCCAATTATCGCCTACGGTGGGTTCTGATAGCACGGGTATGTAAGTTAAATGCGGGGTGAATTCTGCCCATTTTTCGCACAGCTCGTGCATATACAAATCATCCGCCACCCGCGCACCGCGATATAAAATAATGTCGCGTTTAATATTGTTATGTAGCATGTGTTCAATAATGCCTTTAACTGGCGCAAAACCAGTACCGCCTGCCACAAAGATAATAGGTTTTTGTGAATCTTCACGTAAAAAGAAATTACCAAATGGCGCTTCTAGCCGCAATATGGCTTTTTCTTGCATTTCGTTCGCCACATAGGCGCTAAATACGCCACCGGGGATGACACGAATATGTAGCTCTATAAATTCTGCATCGTGCGGCGCATTGGCGATAGAAAATGCGCGGCGTTTACCATCTTTTAAAATAAACTCAATATATTGCCCTGCTAAAAATTGTAAGCGCTCACTTGCGGGCAATTGCAGGTGTAGCGCGATCACATCATGACTAAGTTGTTCTTTTTTAGCCACACGAGCCGGCAAAATACGCGGTTTAATGCCAGTTAATCCGCCCACTTCGCGACATTCAACTGTAATATCTTCTAACAAGCGGGCGCGGCAAAGCAAAGTGCAACCTGCGGCAAGTTCGGCGTCCGTCATCGCGCTATTTTGATAATCGTCGTGCATGACTTTGCCTGAAACTAGCTTGGCTTTGCATGAGCCGCATGCGCCGTTGCGGCAGCCGTACGGTATGTGAATATCTGCCTCAATGGCGGCTTCTAGCACGGTTTGGCTTGGACGCACGTCAAATGTGTGGCCGCTGTTTTGAATGGTGACTTTAGTCATGCTTATTCTCTATTTTTTAGGTTTCTTATCTACTTCTTCTTTAATCTCAACAAATTCGCCTTCAATCACGTCATCATTAGCAGCCTTTGTATTCGACTTACTTTTAAAACCTGACTTTTTAAAGCCGGGCTGATTAAAAGTGGTTTGTTCGGTTTGTTGATGGCTAGTCGTATTATTAGTCGCTCCACTTGTGTTTGGCTTACTATTTTGAATCGGAATCAACAATAATATCACCGCAATCATATCTGTAATAATGCCAGGAATAATCAACAACACGCCAGCCACCATATTGCGCGCGCTTCCCAGTATGGTTTTAATCGGGTTGCCGCCTGCAGAAAGGCTTTGCATCATTTTGGCCGAAAGTAATAATTTCTCACCACGAATGAGTTGTAAGCCCAAGAAGCCGATGACGACTAAGTAAACAAGCAGCCACCAGCCGTATTTGTGTGCGAGATTGACCAGCAGAAATATCTCGGCGAATGGAAAAGCGAGTAAAATAAGGCCTATTAAAAAACGCATGGTTTATATCTCATGGTCTGAACTTTCCTAAGGTTTTATTCTCTGTAAGTTGGGATGTTATCTAGTTTTGCAACCATGTGCGAACTAAAATTTGGGGCCATAGTTAGCTCAAGAGCTAAATCAAACTTATGAAATATTGGTTAAACGTAATTCTATTCTCTTTATTGACAACGTTCAGCGTGCAATTGTTGCACGCGGACGAAACTAGTAGTAACGCGGGCAAAAGTTTATTTACTGATAGTGCCGAAGAAGAATTTTTGCACCCAGATGTGGCTTTTAAGTTGGAGATTACACAAAAAGATGCTACCAATTTAACCGCCAATTTCAAAATTGTACCAGGTTACTATCTTTATAAACAACGCATTACGTTTAAAGATGCAAGCGGCCAAGCACTAGCAGCGGCGCTGCCTGCGGGTGATATTAAAGATGATCCCAATTTTGGCAAGCAAGAGGTTTATCACCACGATTTTTCTGCCGATATTCCGTTAAAAACCACTGGAAATATTCAGATTAATGCGCGCTATCAAGGTTGCAGCGAAAAGGGTTTATGCTATGCGCCACAAACTAAAGCCTTTAATTTAAGCTTAAATAATAGCGAAAATAGCACTGCAATGAAAACCAATAGCGGTGCGGCTTCTGGGGCATATTTAAATGATGATAAAACAACCACTGCATTAAAATCGGGCAATTTGTGGCTAGTGCTTGCTGGCTTTTTCGTCGCAGGCTTGCTGCTTTCTTTCACGCCGTGCGTATTGCCGATGATTCCAATTTTATCTAGTATCATCGTCGGCAGTCAAAGCAAACAGGCTCAGCCCAGCAAATTACACGCTTTTGGCTTATCAGTGGCGTATGTGTTGGGCATGGCGCTTAGCTACACGCTGGCTGGCGTTGCGGCTGGGCTCTCGGGCAGCTTAATTAGCCAATCTCTGCAAAGCCCGTGGATATTGGCGCTCACGGCATTATTATTTGTAATTTTGGCATTTTCGATGTTTGGGTTTTACGAGCTAAAGCTGCCTTCCGCCTTTGAAAGCAAACTTTTAAATTTCAGCAATAAACTCAAAGGCGGCGAATGGTTAGGCGTATTTATTATGGGCATCATTTCTGCCTTAATCGTCAGCCCATGCGTGGCTGCGCCATTGGCTGGTGCGCTGATTTACATTGGTCAAACGCATAACGTATTATTGGGCGGCGTTGGGCTATTCGCGCTTGCAATCGGTATGGGCGTGCCCTTGTTGCTTATTGGCGCATCAGCTGGCAGTTTGCTGCCTAAAGCGGGCGCTTGGATGACCATAGTGCGTAACTTTTTTGGTGTGTTGATGTTGGCAATGGCGGCTTATATTGTATGGCCTGTATTGCCTAATGTGATTACACAGCCTGTGAATAACATGCTTGGCCTGCAAGCCACATCGCACTTGCCTTTTCAGCGTGTTAAAAGTGTTACAGAATTAGATGCAGCCATCGCAAATGCTAAAGGCAAAACCGTGATGTTAGATTTTTATGCCGATTGGTGCACGTCTTGTAAGGAAATGGAAAAGCTCACGTTTAGCGATGAAAAAGTGATTAACGCGCTAAAAGACACCATTTTGTTGCAAGCGGATGTAACGGCAAATAACGACGACGACCAAGCACTGCTAAAACGCTTTAATTTGTTTGGCCCGCCGGGCATTATCTTCTTTGATAAAACAGGCAATGAAATTAAAACCCGCGTCATTGGTTATAAAAATGCTGAGGGCTTTACGCAATTACTAAATAAAGTGAACCAATAATCATGGCCAACAAACTCAACAGCCTATTTATTGGCCTTTTATTAATCGCATCAATTGGCTTTGGTTTTCGTTATTTTTTTCAAAGCGCTCAAAGCAACAATCAAACGACAGCGCCTTTGTTTGCAGCGACTTTTCCTAATGAAAAAAACCAGCCACAAAACTTAAAGCAATACGCAGGTAAAATTGTGGTGCTAAATTTTTGGGCGACTTGGTGCGAACCTTGTCGCGAAGAAATGCCCGAATTGTCCGCGCTACATCAAATCTATCAAGGTAAAAATGTCGTAGTATTGGGCGTGGCGATTGACGATGTAGCCACAATTGACGAATTTTTAAAAGAAACTAAAGTCAGCTACCCACTTTTTGCGGCTGAGATGCAAGGCATGGAAATTGCCAGCAATTTAGGTAACAATAAAGGCGTTTTGCCTTATACTGTAATCATTAAAGCCGATGGTAGCGTAGCCAAAACCTATTTTGGTCGCGTAAGCAAACCATTATTAGAAGAAACTTTAGTTAAATTATTTTAATAATTTTAAAAAAATAGTTTAGCTTTCTATTCAATTACTTAGCGCAATTTACACTGCTAACTTCGCTTAATTTCTGTGAATCTGCTGGACAAAAACGCTTAACTTCGGCAAACTTGCATTTATGAAGTTCTGCAAAAAACCTATAAAATTGGTGGCTAAAGAGGTGCTTTATGGTAGCTAAGTCGGTATTAGTGCTACATGGCCCCAACCTGAATCTGCTCGGGCTTAGAGAGCCAGAGCATTATGGCAATGTCACTTTGGCAGATATTGATAGCCATTTACAAGCGCTGGCCAAGCAAGCCAATATTGCTTTAGAAACCTATCAAAGCAATGCCGAGGCTGAAATTGTCGCCAAAATTCAATCTCTGGCGGTGAATAAAGTCGATTTTATTCTCATCAATCCAGCCGCGTTTACGCACACCTCTGTTTCAATTCGCGATGCTCTTTCTGCTGTCGGCATTCCATTTGTCGAAGTACATTTATCTAACGTGTTTGCGCGCGAAAGCTTTAGACATCACTCGTATTTTAGCGATATCGCCGTCGGCGTCATCAGCGGCTTGGGCGCAGAAAGCTACAACGCCGCCTTTAATTTCGCTGCACATCAACTTAATAAATAACTGTTTAATTAAAAAGTCTCCTCGGGGTTATTATGGATTTACGTAAACTTAAAAAATTGATCGATTTGGTGGAAGAGTCTGGCATTTCTGAGCTAGAACTGACTGAAGGCGAAGAAAAAGTCCGCATTAGCCGCGCTTTAATGCCAAACCAAGCCATGTTTAACCAAGCGCCGATGCACTATACAGCAGCTCCGCAAGCCGCTGCACATGCGACGCTCGTGCCAACCGCAGAAGCGCCTGTAATAGCAGAGGTTGAAGGTCACATTGTTAAATCGCCCATGGTAGGCACGTTTTATCGCTCATCCTCGCCTGATGCGAAGGCCTTTATTGACGTGGGATCTAAGGTTGCCGTAGGCGAAACACTGTGCATTATCGAGGCCATGAAATTGCTGAACGAAATTGAATGTGATTTTACTGGCGTGATTAAAAAAATATTGGTCGAGAACGGTCAGCCAGTTGAATATGGCGAACCTTTATTTGTGATTGGCTAAGCATTTATGTTTGAAAAAATACTCATAGCCAATCGTGGAGAGATTGCTCTACGCGTACAGCGCGCGTGCCGCGAGCTTGGCATTAAAACCGTAGCAGTTCACTCTGAAGCCGATAGAGAAGCCAAATACGTCAAACTTGCTGATGAATCTGTGTGCATCGGCCCTGCGCCGTCCAACCTCAGTTATTTGAACATTCCCGCCGTGATAAGCGCTGCAGAAGTGACCGACGCGCAAGCGATTCATCCAGGTTATGGCTTTTTATCTGAAAATGCAGATTTTGCAGAGCGCGTAGAACAAAGCGGCTTTGTGTTTATTGGGCCGCGCGCGGAAACAATCCGCTTAATGGGCGACAAAGTCTCCGCCAAAGATGCCATGCGAAAAGCGGGCGTGCCTTGTGTGCCAGGCTCGGAAGGCGCATTGCCAGATGACCCTGCTGAAATCATTAAAACTGCCAAAAAAGTTGGCTACCCAGTGATTATTAAAGCGGCTGGCGGTGGCGGTGGGCGCGGTATGCGCGTGGTGCATACCGAAGCGGCGCTCATTAATGCGGTTGCCATGACCAAGGCCGAAGCGCAAGCTGCTTTTGGCAATCCCATGGTGTATATGGAAAAGTTTTTGGAAAATCCGCGCCACATTGAGATACAAATTTTAGCGGACCAACACGGCAACGCCGTGTTTTTAGGTGATCGCGATTGCTCCATGCAGCGCCGTCACCAAAAAATTATTGAAGAAGCGCCTTCGCCATTATTAAGCCCAAAAATACGCGACAAAATTGGCGAACGTTGTGCCGAAGCTTGTCGCAAAATTAAATATCGTGGTGCTGGCACATTCGAATTTTTGTATGAAAACGGTGAATTTTACTTCATCGAGATGAACACGCGCTTGCAAGTGGAACACACTGTCACCGAGCTGATTACTGGGCTTGATTTGGTACAACAACAAATTTTTGTGGCTAACGGCGAAAAACTAAAGTTCCGCCAAAAAGATATTGTCTTACGTGGACATGCCATTGAATGTCGCATTAATGCGGAAGACCCGTATAACTTTGTGCCCTCACCTGGCAAAATAAGCACATTTCACATGCCTGGTGGGCCTGGCGTGCGCATAGATACTCATGCTTATGCGGGTTACACGGTACCTTCGCATTATGATTCGATGATAGGTAAGCTCATTACCTACGGCGCCACGCGCGAGCAAGCGATTGCACGTATGCGTATTGCGCTTTCTGAAATGATGGTGGATGGCATTAAAACCAACATTCCGCTGCATGCGGATTTAATGGCCGACGCGGCTTTCCATTTGGGCGGCACTAGCATTCATTATCTTGAACAAAAATTAGGTATTGGCCATAATAAGTAGTGGCTTGGCTATTACTAAAAATTCAAGCGAACGAGCAAAACGCCGATTTAATTAGCGACGCATTAATGAGCATTGGCGCGCTTTCCGCCAGTATTGAAGATGCAAATGCCGAGACACCGGCTGAACAAGCCATATTTGGTGAACCTAGTAGTGCGGATATTCAATTTCCTCCGCCTGGTATTTGGCAACAAAATATTGTGACGGCAATGTTTGATGAAAATACCGATATCAAGCAAATCATTAGCGCACTTAAGCTAACAACTAAAATTTCGCAATTTCATTACAGCACCGAAGCAATCTCCGACCAAGATTGGGTGCGCGCCACGCAGGCGCAATTTGACCCGATTAAAATTACCGATAAACTATGGATTGTGCCGACTTGGCATGTGGCGCCTAATAATGACGCCATCAATATCGTGCTAGACCCTGGCTTAGCCTTTGGCACTGGCAGCCACCCGACCACGCATTTATGCTTGCAATGGCTGACTGAACAAACGCTGAATAAAAAATCTGTGTTAGATTACGGTTGCGGCTCTGGCATTTTAGCGATTGCCGCTAAAATGCTAGGTGCCAGCCCTGTAAGCGGCGTGGATATTGACTTGCAGGCCATTGTTTCTAGTAATTACAATGCGCAACAAAACCAAGTTGAAATTGAATTTTTTGATGCGAACGCCTTCACACACCAAACATTTGATATCGTTGTGGCCAATATATTATCCAGCGCGCTCATGGTGTTGGCGCCTGTATTAGCAAAATGTTGCAAAACTGGCGCTAAATTGGCATTATCGGGTATATTAGAACCTCAAAGCGAGGCGCTTATTGCGCGCTACAGCGAATGGTTTAATATGGATGCAGCTCAACAAAAAGACGCATGGATATTGCTCACTGGCACTAAACGATGAATTACATCACCTCTTGCCCTGCCTGCGAAACACAATTTTTGCTCACTAAAGTGCAGCTAAAAGCACATCGCGGCAAAGTGCAGTGCGGCAATTGCGAGCATATTTTTAACGCAAAAAATCGTCTTACTGAAATTTCGGATGATATTCACAGCCCAGCTGAATACCAAGCCAGTATTGAAGCCCAGGGCAATGAAAGCGCGCAAATTGGCGAAGAAAAAGCCATGAGCGAGGTTTTAAATGTTGTCTTAGAGTCCGTGCCCAATTTAGAGAATTTAGAATCTTCTAATACCTATGTTGACGAGATTGTGATTGAAGCAAATGCTACCTACGAAGCTGATACGCCTATTGAGATTGAAGATTTAACGGCTAATCCAAAATATCGCAAGCCCAAAACAAAGCTGAGTAATTGGCTAATATTATTTGGGCTATTGCTGGCTATTTTAGCTGGATTACAAACTATTTTTTATCAACGCACAAAAATTGCGGCCGAATATCCACAATTTAAGCCCTATTTGGTGCAAGCTTGTGCAGTGCTTCATTGTGAAATAAATCGGCCTAAAAATTTAGATTTTTTCACGATTGATGACTCAGACATGCAAGAAGACGAAACGCATGAAAACGTAATTAATTTTTCTAGTTTACTCATCAATAGCGCGCCGTATGCGCAGGCTTACCCAAACATTGAGCTTACGTTGACCGATACTTCTGATCAGCCAGTTTTAAGAAAGATAATTCCACCTGCCGAGTATTTAACTAGCGCCGCAAATGTGGCTGCTGGCATTGCCTCGCGCGATGAAGTACGCATTAATTTAGCCATCAACGTCACCGATTTGACCGTCGCCGGCTATCGCGTTTTACTGGTTTATTAAGCGCATTCTTTATAAGATCAATTACCCTAGAATCCGCTCTGCGCTTGCCTTGCAGGGCATGTCATTTAGCTATACTTTCTTTCTTAAATTAAAGTATTACTTTTTTTCTAATGAAAATCATTAGATGTTTTTAATACCTTCACATAGGCTTGATGTTCAACTATTCTGTAATATACAAGTCATAGACTGTGCGGTACTTAAATTCAGTACTTAATTAATTAACTTAAAGGAATTTATCATGTGGACAACACCAGCAGCTACTGAAATGCGTTTCGGTTTCGAAGTTACAATGTACGTAATGAACAAATAATAAGTTTTTACTTATTTAAAAAAAGGATGCCTAGGCATCCTTTTTTATTGCCTATTGTTTAATAATGCCAGTCGTTAATTTACAATTTTCATATAGTCCGAATTAATTGCTTTAATAGCCTCTGCAATTTTTTCTACCACCTCAAGCCGCACAAAGCTTTTACGCCAAGCAATGGCAATGCGCCTAGTGGGCGCAGGCGCTATAAATGGAATCACCTTAATCAGCGGATTGTTATAGCGCTTAGCCGTAGCCGAACAAGGCAACACGGTAATACCCAAGTTTGAAGCCACCATATTGCGAATGGTCTCCAGTGAATTGCCCTGCAAAACCTCGCCTTTGCGCGATAGCTCTGGGCAAGCTTGTGTGACTTGATTACTGAAACAATGGCCACTATTTAACAGCAACACTTTTTCATCTAATAATTCTTCAGGCTTAATATGCTTACGTGTTGCCCAATGATGATGAATAGGCACCACCACATCAAACTCTTCGTCATACAACGCACGATATTGCAAACCCGCCACATTAAACGGCAACGCAATAATGGCTACATCTATCACGCCATTTTTAAGTTGGTTTTCCAAATTGGTAGTTAAATTTTCTTCAACCTCTAACGGCATCTCTGGTGCTGTTTTGCGTAAAATAGGGATAATTTCTGGTAATAGATAAGGGCCAACGGAATGTATTAACCCTAGTTTTAATATGCCTTTAAGTTGATTTTTGCCTAACTCGGCCAATTGTTTAATACGCGCAGCTTCTTCTAATACTCTTGAGGCTTGCTCTACAATTTGCGCACCAATTTCAGTTACCGTAACATCGGTACGACTACGTTCAAAAATAATTACTTTGAGTTCTTCTTCTAACTTTTTAATACCCAAACTTAAGGCAGGCTGTGTCACATAACACTTTTCAGCTGCACGTCTAAAATTGCGCTCTTGCGCCACAGCAACTAGAAATTTAAGCTCAACTAGCGTCATAAAATAACTTTAATTTAAAAAACTAATGATACTTTGATTAGTTTTATTAATCAACTTCATCAAAATATACAATTATCCAAATCATATTATGCGCTCTACAATGCCTTCCACGCATTAGTTTTTATAGAGAAATAATATGAACATCGTTTTTGAAACTAACTACTTGGTGCTTATAGAACTGTTAGCGCAGTACGCAGCAGCAAATTAAACAACTATTTTTATTTTTAAGTAAAATAGTTAGTAAACTACACAATAACCACAGGAGAAAACCATGACAACTGAAGCAAAATGCCCATTCTCGGGCGGCACCCCAAAAAATGCAGTCGCTGGAGCATCAACAAACGCAGCCTGGTGGCCCAACCAACTGAATATCAAACTTCTTAACCAGAACTCCCCATTGTCCGATCCCATGGGCGAGGAATTCAACTACGCCGAGGCGTTTAATAGCCTCGACCTGAATGCTGTAGTAAAAGACCTGCATGCCTTAATGACGGATTCGCAAGACTGGTGGCCGGCAGACTATGGCCACTATGGCCCATTCTTCATCCGTATGGCTTGGCATGCGGCTGGCACATACCGCATCTACGATGGTCGCGGTGGCGCAGGCTCTGGCACACAGCGATTTGCCCCTCTGAACAGTTGGCCAGACAATGGTAACCTCGACAAAGCACGCCGTTTACTTTGGCCAATCAAGCAAAAGTACGGCAGTAAACTGTCATGGGCCGACCTAGTAGTTCTCACTGGCACTGTCGCCCTAGATTCGATGGGATTCAAAACCTTCGGTTTCGCTGGTGGGCGCCAAGACGTCTGGGAGCCAGAGGAAATTTACTGGGGATCTGAGGCCGAGTGGCTGGGTGACAAACGCTACACTGGCGACCGTGAACTCGAGAACCCTCTCGGCGCCGTGCAGATGGGCTTAATCTACGTGAACCCGCAAGGTCCGAATGGCAACCCAGATCCAGTTGCTTCAGCACGTGACATCCGCGAAACCTTTGCGCGCATGGCGATGGATGACGAGGAAACCGTTGCGCTGGTAGCTGGCGGACATACCTTTGGCAAGGCGCACGGTGCGGCCGATCCAAGCCAGTACTGCGGCCCTGAACCCGAAGGCGCCAGCATCGAAGAGCAAGGCTTTGGCTGGACAAACACCTTAGGCAGCGGTAATGGCGTCAATACAATCACCAGCGGTTTGGAAGGCGCATGGACCCCCACCCCAATTAAGTGGGACAACAGCTACTTCGACACCCTGTTCGGCCATGAATGGGAACTGACGAAGAGCCCTGCTGGCGCCCAGCAATGGATTCCCAAGGGCGGCGCAGGCGCAGGTACTGTGCCGGATGCTCACGATTCGTCGAAACGGCATGCCCCAATAATGTCCACAGCGGATCTTGCCCTGAGAATGGATCCAGCCTATGAAAAGATTTCTAGGCGCTTTCACCAGAATCCGCAAGAACTTGCAGACGCATTTGCAAGAGCTTGGTACAAACTGACACACCGTGATATGGGGCCTCTGGCTCGTTATCTTGGTCCGCTCGTGCCTAAAGAAGAGCTTATTTGGCAAGACCCTGTTCCCGCAGTGAATCATGTATTAGTCGGCGAGCAGGACATTGCTGCCCTGAAGGCCAAAGTTCTTACATCTGGCCTTTCCATCTCCCAACTAGTCACGACAGCTTGGGCGTCTGCGGCAACTTTTCGCGGCAGCGACAAACGCGGTGGTGCAAACGGTGCGCGTATTCGCCTTGCGCCGCAGAAGGATTGGGAAGTGAATCAACCTGCTGAACTGGCGAAGGTTCTACAAAAGCTGGGAGCAATCCAACAGGATTTCAACAGCGCGCAGTCTGGCGGGAAGAAAGTTTCACTGGCAGACCTAATCGTTTTGGGTGGTTGCGCTGCCGTCGAAGCGGCTGCGAAAAAAGCCAGGCACGATGTGAAGGTTCCCTTCTCACCAGGTCGCACGGATGCTTCACAGGAGCAGACTGATGTGCACTCATTCGCTGTACTGGAGCCGACCTCAGACGGGTTCCGTAACTACCTCCGCAAGGGACAAGAGGGATCGGCCGCTGAACTGCTGCTGGATCGTGCAAACCTGATGACGCTAACCGCCCCAGAGATGACAGTTTTGGTTGGCGGCATGCGCGCCATGAATGCAAACTTCGGGCAGGCCAAACACGGTGTTTTCACAATGCAACCTGAGACATTGACCAATGACTTCTTCGTAAACTTGCTCGACATGAACACGAAGTGGCAGAAGTCCGCCATGTCTGAAGGCGTGTTGGAAGGGCGTGATCGGGCGACAGGTGAAATTAAGTGCACGGGCACGGTTGTTGATCTCGTCTTCGGTTCGAACTCGCAATTAAGAGCTATCGCTGAAGTTTATGCTACTAGCGATTCTCAAGCAAAATTTGTGGGTGACTTTGTAAAAGCTTGGAACAAAGTGATGAATCTTGATCGCTTCGACCTAGTTTAATTGCTAATACAACCTTAAAAAAGCCCGCACTTGCGGGCTTTTTTATTTGTAAGTTTTTATACGCTTTTGCGACAAACTTACATATTTATCACTTAAAATAACTTAATTAATAGCAAACAGGAATAATCATGAAAGCTTGGATGTGCGTGGTATGTGGTTTAATTTACGAAGAAGAAAAAGGCTGGCCAGATGACGGCATTCCCGCTGGCACGGCGTGGGAAGATGTACCCGCCGATTGGAAATGCCCAGAATGCGGCGCAGGAAAAGCTGACTTTGAAATGGTAGAGTTTTAATTAAAATCAATTAAATTAAACATATGCCACTGGACTAAAACATTCCAGTTCAGGTCTGCGCGGCAATATCCATGCGGGTTTCGCGTATGAATAACCAGCTTTAGCTGGTATATTCTGCGGCGATGACCTTTACGGTTACAGGGCGATGTTTTTAAGTTTTATGGCACTTAAAAATGAAACATGGTTAACGCCTCTTTGCCAAAATACCACAGCATAAAAAAGAACGCGCCAAAATAAACGACGGTAAAGATTAACCAAAAAAACGCGATGTAAAACATTAAACCATCTTCTTCCAACTCACCAATACAATAAAACAATATCGCCAAGCTAGGCAGCATATTGTTAAGCGGTAATACGCCAAATGGAATTGCCATCAAACCGCCACTTGCCAATAAGATAAAGCCGCCAATTTTTTGCCCGCGTTTACCGTTTACCAATGCCAAATGGCGCGGTTTGGTAAACTTTCTGCAAAAGCCGAGGATTTTAAGGCAAACGTTGGTTAATATTTGCCATGTACGTTCAGAAAAGTCCAACGCGCGTAATTTTTCGGGCAATACGGGGGATTCATGGCCATGAAACAACTGCCAACCCAAAGTTGCAAAAGCCACGCCGCCCAGCACCGTGATTGGCCCCAGCGGCAAAGGCTGCAAAAATGGCAACACCAAAATAATCGCAATAAACGCGTAACCTGCCTCATCTAAAGTATCTAACGCTTCGCCTAAAGTCAGCGGTTTATGCTTAGACTGCTCGGCAAACTGCTGCAAAGTTTTTACCAGCGTATCGTAATCACACATGAAATAAACAATCCTTAAAGAGTTGAGTGATTATCGCCCAAATGATTAACCGTGCGATGACATTTTGTGGAATTGGTAACGCTTGGCGGGAAAAGAAGCGTTTGAAATGGTGGAATTTAAGACTATTTTAATTAAAAACAACGCAATTAAACATAAAATAGATGCCCTGTGAGGCAATATCCATGCGGTTGCAGGGCATAATAAATCAAAGCTCAGCTAATCGTTCTAGCTTTGCGGTAACTGATTGTTGAGGGTTTACGTATTGTCCTGAAATTTCAAACTCATGTTGGTCTGAAGCACCTTTTAAAACAACTTCTGTTTCGCTAACTGAGCCTACTAAATTGTTATATGGCCCACTGTAGTGAATTATTTTTACCTGTGCTGTAAAAACCCCTTGATTCACTTCATAATTTCCCGTGTAGTAATATGTTGAATCACCGCCACGCAAAGTCCCATTGTTCAACACCACTACACCCGACCCAAAAACTGCTGTTCCTGATGGCGGTATAAAAAAATTGACTGCCCATAACGCATTTAATTCGTCTGTTAACATATAAACCTTTTAAATATCCAAATTACCCGCGCGCAGCGCATTACTTTCAATAAACGCACGTCTTGGCTCTACGTTATCGCCCATCAAGGTGGTAAAGATTTCATCGGCGGCAATGGCGTCATCAATCTGCACCTTGAGTAAACGACGCACCGCTGGATCCATGGTGGTTTCCCACAGTTGCGATGGGTTCATCTCGCCCAAGCCTTTGTAGCGTTGGATGTTGAGGGTGTTGCGGGCTTCGGCCAGCAACCAATCTAGAGCTTGTTTGAATGTGCTTACAGCTTGTTCTTTATCGTTACGTTTTACCAGCGCGCCCTCACCTACCAAGCCATGCAACATGCTGGATACTTTTAAAATTTGGCGATAATCGCCACTGCTTAAAAATTCTGCATCAATCACGCAGCATTGCAGGTTGCCGTGCACATATTTGTTTATTTCTAGGCGATAGGTATTAGTTTCTGCATCAAACGCCACCAGCACCTCGCTGCCCACGGCGCCTAAAATTGGGCGCAATTGCTCGGCCACTTTATTGGCATTGGCTTCGCTACTTAAATTAACTTCGCCTACATCTTGAATGGCACGTAACACGCTTTCGTCATACAACGCGGCAATGCGGCGAATCACCGCTTCGGTCAGCACCATTTGCTTGGCGATTTCAGTCAGCGGTTCGCCAGTCAGCACGCCTGCATTGGTTTTGGTATCTAGCTCGGCGCCTTTTAATGCAGAATTCAGCAGGTAAATATCCAGCTCTTGCTGATCTTTTAAATAGCGCTCGTCTTTACCTTGCTTCACTTTATAAAGCGGTGGTTGCGCAATATAAATGTGGCCACGCTCTACCAACTCAGTCATTTGGCGATAGAAGAAAGTCAGCAACAAAGTACGAATATGCGCACCATCGACGTCAGCATCGGTCATGATAATAATGCGGTGATAGCGCAATTTTTCGACGTTAAAATCGGCCTTGCCAATGCTAGTACCCAGTGCGGTGATCAACGTGGCGATTTCTTGACTACCTAAAAGCTTATCGAAACGCGCTTTTTCTACGTTTAAAATTTTACCTTTTAGCGGCAATATGGCTTGGTTTTTACGGTCGCGCCCCTGTTTAGCTGAGCCGCCCGCAGAGTCACCTTCCACCAAATACAGCTCACATTTTGCGGGGTCGCGTTCTTGGCAATCTGCCAGTTTGCCTGGCAAGCCCATGGTGTCCATCACGCCTTTGCGGCGGGTAATTTCGCGCGCTTTACGCGCAGCTTCACGGGCACGCGCAGCATCGACAATTTTGCCACAGATGATTTTAGCATCGGCTGGGTTTTCGGCCAAAAATTCGGCTAATTTAGCAGAAACCACTTCAGAAACAACAGGTTGTACCTCACTAGAAACTAACTTATCTTTAGTTTGCGATGAAAATTTGGGGTCTGGTACTTTAACTGAAAGCACACAGGTAATGCCTTCGCGCATATCGTCGCCCGTGGTTTCTACTTTGGCTTTTTTGGCCAATTCAGATGACTCAATATACTGATTCAGCGTGCGTGTCATAGCGGTGCGTAAACCCGTTAAATGCGTGCCGCCATCGCGTTGCGGAATGTTGTTGGTAAAGCATTGCACGGTTTCCGTGTAGCTGTCGTTCCATTGCATGGATACTTCTATCGTCATGCCATCTTTTTCGCCTTTGGCATAAAAAGTTTTGGGGTGCAGCACCGTTTTACTGCGGTTGATATATTCCACAAATGCTTTAATACCGCCCGCGTGGGCAAAGTTTTCAGATTTCCCTGTGCGCTGGTCTATTAATTCTATCTTTACGCCATCATTTAAAAAAGACAGCTCGCGAATACGTTTAGCTAAAATTTCAAAGTGATATTCTACTAAAACAAAAGTCTCGACTGAGGCTAAAAAGTGCACTTCTGTGCCCTTTTTATCGGTTTTGCCTGTTTTAACCAAGGGCGCAACGGCCACGCCACGGTGAAACTCCATTTGATGCACTTCACCCTTGCGGTAAATTTTTAAGCGCAGCCAATCCGATAGCGCATTCACCACAGAAACACCCACGCCGTGCAAGCCGCCAGACACTTTATAAGAGTTTTGATCAAACTTACCACCCGCATGTAGTTCCGTCATCACAATTTCCGCAGCCGAGCGTTTAGGATCGTGCTTATCATCATCTTTAATATCAGTAGGAATGCCGCGCCCGTTGTCTGAGACGCTTATGGAGTTATCAGGGTGGATGATGACCTTAATATCATCACAATGCCCCGCTAGCGCCTCGTCAATGGCGTTATCGAGCACCTCAAACACCATGTGGTGAAGCCCAGACCCATCGGAAGTATCGCCAATATACATGCCCGGGCGCTTACGCACCGCGTCCAAGCCTTCTAAAATTTTGATACTGTCTGAGTTGTATTCAGCTTGTACTGGGGCTTTTGCCATAATGGTTTCTTTTAAATAATTTTAAGTTTTGTTAAGTTTTTAAGGTTAAAGTTAAATGTGCCCACATTAAATTCTCATGGGCATGACAACGTATTTATAATTTTCATCGTTAGGTACGGTTATTAAGCAGCTGCTATTCGCATCGGCAAATGAAAAATTAATATTTTCATCATTCACATTGTTGAGCACATCGATCAAATAGGTCACGTTAAAGCCAATATCTAAGCCATCTTTGACGTAATCGATCTCCAGCTCTTCTTCCGCCTCTTCTTGCTCGGTATTGGTGCTGATAAGCTTAAGATTATTATTGCTTAATACCATGCGGATGCCGCGATACTTTTCATTCGATAAAATCGACGCGCGCTGCATAGCGGTGAGTACTGTAAGGCGATTCACACTAAATGTGTTTTGATGGCCCGTTGGAATCACACGATGATAATCGGGGAATTTACCATCGATTACCTTAGAAATTAATCGAATATCGCTAAAGGCAAAATTAATTTGACCTGCGTTGAAGTTAATAACGACTTCTTCTTCACTATCATTAAGTAATTTAATTAATTCGACGACCGTTTTGCGCGGCAATATAACGTCGGTTTTTTCGTAGCTTTTATTCAATGTGGTTGATGTAAAACTTAAACGATGGCCATCTGTGCCAACGATATTGAGTTTATTTGCATTTACTTCTAACAATAAACCATTTAAGTAATAACGAATGTCTTGTTGCGCCATAGCAAATTCAACTTGTTTAAGTAGTTTTTTTAGGGCTAACTGACTAATTTGAATATTGGTGCTATCGGCCGCTGCCTTAGTCATGATGGGATAGTCGGCCGCAGGCAAGGTTTGTAAATTAAAACGACTTTTGCCTGCTTTTACAGTAATACGGCTATCGTTACTCTGCATGTCGATATCTATCGCTTCTGGCAATGCGCGGCAAATATCTAATAATTTTTTTGCTGATATTGTAGTGGATAGCTCACCCGTAAATTTACTTTCAATATTGAGGGAAATTTGCATTTCCAAATCGGTAGCGGTGAGCTGAATATTGTTATTTTTTGCTTCCAGCAATAAATTAGAAAGTATAGGTAGGGTATGTCGACGCTCTACAATACCCGTGACGCTGGTAAGTGGTTTTAATAAAATTTCGCGGTTGATTTTAATTTGCATAATTTTAATTCCAAAGTTTGTTTAATCTAAAAGTTTTGTATGTTTAATGATTTGTTTAATTAGTTGTTTAATGTGTATTTAAAAATAATAGTAATAATAATGTAAGGCTTTTCTGTTGATATCTTAAAAATGTTTAATTAAATCATTTAGTTAATTTATATTTAATCTTGTTAAAAAATAAGGTTTATATTGCGGACAGATTGTGTATAAAAAGCATATTTTTTAAAAACAAGCGTTTACTCAAATTTAATCCACAGGTTAACATTGCTTTAATCTCTAATAACTTGCGTTAAAAAACCAATATCACGGGCAATGGATTGATCATTTAAGCGTAATTGCTCTATTTCTTCACATGCGTGCATGACGGTTGTATGGTGTCGACTACCAAAAGCCTCACCAATTTCTGGGAAGCTATGGTTGGTGAGTTCGCGCGCTAAACTCATGGCCACTTGGCGCGGCCGCGCAAAGTTACGCGAGCGTTTTTTACTATACATTTCACCGACTTTAATTTTGTAATAGTCCGCGACAGTTTTTTGTATGTTCTCAATGGTAATTTGACGGCCGCGCACAGCGATTAAATCGCGTAGTGCATCTTTGGCTAGATGTACATCGATGGCATGGCCAGTAAAATTAGCCATGGCGATAATACGGTTTAATGCACCCTCCAGCTCGCGTACGCTAGAGCGAATTTGTTTGGCTACAAAAAAAGCCACGTCTTCCGTTAAGTTTATTTTAGATTCTTCGGCTTTTTTAAGCAAAATCGCGACGCGCATTTCAAGCTCTGGCGGTTCTACGGCGACGGTTAAGCCCCAACTAAAACGCGTACGCAAACGCTCGTCGACATCGATAATTTCTTTTGGGTAGGTATCGCAAGTAATGACAATTTGTTTTTTCTCTTCAATGAGCGTGTTAAAGGCGTAAAAAAACTCTTCTTGCGTGCGGGTTTTTTTTGCAAAAAACTGAATATCATCAATGAGCAGCAAATCAAGTGAATGGTATTGACGTTTAAATTCATCAAACGCTTTATTTTCATAGGCTTTTACGACGTCAGAAACATAGCGTTCCGCATGCAAATAACGAATTTTTGCTTCTGGCTTTTGTTGCTTTAATTGATTGCCAATGGCTTGCAATAAATGTGTTTTTCCCAAACCCACGCCACCATAAATAAACAGCGGGTTATAAGCTTGGCCTGGATTATCAGCAACTTGAATTGCCGCAGCACGAGCCAATTGGTTGGCACGACCAGTGACATAGTTATCGAAATTAAAGCTAGGATTTAAGCCAGAAGCGCGTTCGTTAATAGAATTGCTTGTACGGCGGGCAGTTGGCGCTTTGGTGTTTACAGCGTTGCTGGCATCCATAGTTTCTGTGGGGATGACGCTTTTATTGGAATGGCCATTAAGTGCTTTTTTTGCTGTCTTTTTTTCACAAATGGAAAGCTCTATTAAAGTATTTTGCGGCAATAATTCGGCAGCAATCGTTTCAATTTTGCTTAAAAACCGTTCTTTTACCCATTGCTGTACAAATTTATTTGGCGCGAGTATGCGTAGCGCGTTGTCAGTCAACTCGGCTTGTAGGGGTTTAATCCAAGTATTAAATTGTTGCGCAGATAGCTCTTGCTCAAAGCGACTAAGGCAGGTAGGCCAAAAATTTTCCATCGGGTGCCTAAAATCTATTGCGGTTGTTGTTAGGTTATTGATTTTGTTATATTTAATTAACGCTTGTGCATTAGTAAAACGACATTAATTATTATTAATTTGTCTGGCTATTTTAGCTGGTTTAATCATACTTATCCACAGGCAAACGTATTTTTTTTGTATTTGTTTTGATAGTTACTTGCCTAAATATTCATTGACAGAATGGGGGTTTATCGTGTCTAATAGCCAGCTTTGTAGCATTTGCTAGCTGGAGAATTTAATGAAACGTACTTATCAACCCTCTAAAACACGTCGCGCACGTACACACGGCTTTCTAGTGCGTATGAAAACCAAAGGTGGCCGTGCAGTGATTGCTGCGCGCCGCGCCAAGGGTCGCACACGTTTAGGCCTTTAATTTAACTTTCTAAATTTATATTGGCGCCATACAAAATGCGCCGTGAGTAAATTAAAGAAACCCAATTGGTAGCGTTTAAATTTATTAGACAAGCCAAAATTGTAAAAACGGATGATTTTTCATCCGTTTTTAATTTGCGCAAACGTATTGCAAGCCAACACTTGGTGATGCGCTATCGTTTAAACGAAGCGGCCATGCCGCGTTTAGGGCTAATAGTGAGCAAAAAAACGGCTAAATTAGCCGTGCAGCGCAATTATATGCGGCGCGTGTTGCGTGAGCTGTTTCGATTAAATCAGCAGCATTTACCAGAGGTGGATTTGGTAGTTCAAGTACAAAAAACATTTGAAAAACCAGAATTCATGCTGATAAAACAAGAATTTGAAAGTTTATTGTTAAAACTTTCGGCTAAAATTGTGCCAAACCAAAATAATGCCAAAGAAGGATAGCTAGTAGTTTGTTTTCAAATGACAAAATTTTTGATTATGCTTATTAAAGGTTACCAAATTGCGCTAAGTCCTTTTTTTGGCCAACAATGTCGATTTACGCCGACTTGTTCGCATTATGCGATTGAATGCATGCAAAAACATGGCGCATTAAAAGGTTTTCTGCTTACCATAAAACGATTGTCACATTGCCATCCTTGGCATGCTGGTGGTCATGATCCTGTTCCGAAATAAAGCACTAAATTTATATAACTTACTGATGATAAAGAGTTTATGGACACACGCCGTTTAATATTATTTGTTATTTTTTCATTTTCTATCATGATGTTGTGGGATGCGTGGCAACAAAAAGATAAGCCTGTGCTGACCACACAACAAGAAGCACAACAAGCATCGCCAGAAGCCAATAACGGTGCGGCTGCTGGCGATTCAGTAAATACAGCTACAGCAGAAAATGCAGTTATTGATGGCCAGTTTAAGCTTGAAAAAGGTCAGCGTATTAAAGTTTTTACTGATTTATTTCAGGCAGAAATTGATACTTTTGGTGGCGATTTGCGCCATTTGGAGCTGAATAAACATCGCGCAGCGGGGGTTAAAGGCGGTAATTTTGTGCTGATGGATGAAGCGCAAAATCCGGTGTTATATATCGCGCAGACTGGTTTAATGGGTTCCAGTTTACCTAATCATAAATCACAATTTACTAGCGCAGCGACAAGTTACACCATGACCGATGGCGCCGCAAGCCAGGAAGTACGCCTTTCCTGGGTTGGCATAGGGGCAGGTAATGGTGTTAGTGTTGATAAAGTTTATACCTTCCACCGCGGTAGTTATGTCATTGATGTGAGCTACCAAATTAACAATGGTAGCGCGGCAGCAATTATCCCAACAGCTTATTATCAAATCGTGCATGACAGCAAATCAAAACAAGGCTCTGCCATGATGCCAACTTTTACTGGCGGCGCATATTTTACACAGGCAGACAAATTTAAAAAAATAAAATTTGCTGATATGGCCAAGGAAAATCTTTCTAAAACCAGTAAAGAAGGTTGGATTGGTTTGATTGAGCATTATTTCGCAAGCGCGTGGATTCCTAAAGCCGGCGTAAGTCGCGAGTTTTATACTAAACAATTATCCGAAAATATTTTTGCAGTTGGGGTAGTAACGCCAGGAACAAGCATTGGCGCGGGCTCCAGGGCAGAGTTAAATGCACAATTATTTGCAGGGCCACAAACGGAAAAAGATTTAGGCGCCGCCGCGCCAGGCTTAGAATACGCAGTTGATTATGGTTGGTTGACAGTAGTTGCTAAGCCTTTATTTTGGGTGCTCTCAAAAATTAATGCGCTTGTGAATAATTGGGGTATTGCTATTATTTTACTCACGGTATTAATCAAAGCAGCGTTTTACCCATTGTCTGCTAAAAGCTATAAATCGATGGCACAAATGCGCGAGTTGGCACCACGCTTACAAAGTATGAAAGAAAAGTTTGGCGACGATAAACAAAAATTGCAGCAAGCCATGATGGAAATGTACCGTACCGAAAAAATAAATCCGATGAGCGGTTGCTTGCCAATATTGGTGCAGATACCCGTTTTCATTGCCCTTTATTGGATGATTTTGGGTTCGGTTGAATTACGCCACGCGCCATTTTTTGGCTGGATTCAAGATTTATCAGCGATTGATCCATACTACGTGTTGCCGCTTTTAATGGGCGCCACCATGATTATTCAAACTTATTTGAACCCCGCGCCGACAGATCCTATTCAGGCAAAAGTGATGAAAATCATGCCCGTGGTATTTAGCATTTTCTTCTTCTTCTTCCCGGCGGGTTTGGTATTGTATTGGCTGGTGAATAACGTGCTATCCATCTTGCAACAGTGGTATGTGAACAAAACCATCCATGCTGCCGCACTTGCCAAAAAAGGCAATGCAAAATAAGAGTGCTCTAGATTTTAAAGACACGATTGCCGCTATCGCCACCGCGAGTGGTGCTGGCGGCATTGGTGTAGTTCGGGTTTCGGGTGCACTATCTCATAGCATCGCCACCCAAATATTAAAGCAGTGCCCTGTCCCGCGCTATGCGGCGTATTTACCGTTCTACGATACTAATCAACAATTAATTGATCGCGGCATTGCGATTTATTATCAAACCCCACACTCCTACACTGGTCAAGATGTATTAGAGCTGCAAGCGCATGGTGGCACAGCATTGATGCAGATTCTTTTAGCGCGTTGCATAGCATTAGGTGCGCGTCAGGCCGAGCCAGGTGAGTTTACACGCCGTGCATATTTAAATGACAAAATTGACTTAGCGCAAGCCGAGGCCGTGTCGGATGTGATTAATGCTTCAACAGCTGAGGCAGCGCGTAGTGCTGTGCGTTCACTTTCTGGCGAATTTTCAAATAGCATTAATCAGGTGCTTGCTAAGCTGATTAATCTGCGTATGTATGTGGAGGCGTGCTTGGATTTTCCTGAAGAAGAAATTGATTTTATTACGCAGGGGAAAGTTGCCGAAAAATTAAGCGCAATTGCAGATGAGTTGAAATTAGTTTTCTCAAAAGCCAAACAAGGTAGCTTATTGCGCGAAGGTATGCACATTGTATTAGTTGGCCAGCCAAATGTAGGTAAATCGAGCCTGATGAACCAATTAAGCGGTGAAGAGGTGGCAATTGTGACTTCGGTAGCAGGCACTACACGAGACGCACTAAAAAGTTTTATACAAATCAATGGCTTACCCTTGCATATTGTGGATACAGCAGGCTTGCGCGAGACAAATGACGAGGTGGAAAAAATTGGTATTGCGCGAACTTATCGAGCGCTAGAAAACGCGCAGGTCGCATTATTATTGGTAGATGCAGCTCATAGTATTAGCAACGAGGAAAAATCAATTCTATCGCGCTTGCCGCAAGAAATCGGCAAAATTTGGGTGCATAATAAAATTGATACCACCAAAGAAACGGCTAAAGTGGTAGAAAAGTCTGGTGAAACGCATATTTACCTTTCTGCAAAAACAGGCGAAGGTATCGAGTTATTAAAACAGCATTTATTGCATATTGCAGGTTACCAGCAAAATGCTGAGGGTGTTTTTATGGCACGAGCACGACATTTGGAAGCCTTAAAACAAGTTGACGTGCATTTGCAGGCAGCACAAAAAAATATGAAGCAAGCTGAATTAATTGCAGAAGATTTGCGTTTGGCTCAAGAAGCCTTGAGTAGTATTACGGGCGAGTTTACGCCAGATGATTTGCTAGGCGAGATTTTTAGCAAATTTTGTATTGGTAAATAATACAAAAAACCAAACAAAAAAGGCGCCTGTACTGTAAATTACAGTTACGCCTTTTTATCGTCAACGAGCTTTAAGTTAAATCTACAACTTCTGCATCAGGTGCATTTTTCTTGACAGATTCAATACCGTTGTCGCGTCCTGCATCGGATTCATATTGTTGGCTTTGACCAATCACTTGATGATTGCCAGCTTTAATCACAAAATAAGGTTTGCCAGATTTTGAAACTAGACGATCGTATCTATCATCCATACCAGCGTTTTTTTGTATAGAAGCAATACCATTTAAAGCGCTGGCTTTGCTTTCGTACATTTCAGATTGTAAAATAATTTGGCCATTACCAGCCAAAAGATTAAAGTGTGTTTGGCCGCTTTTTGCGGTTTTAACTTCAAATTTACCTGCCATCACTATCTCCTATGGTTTCTTAGAATTTATTAAAGTTCTGTTACGGTATTAAATACAGTCTCGCATACATACTATAAGCTTGCTTTGCAGACTCGTCAACAAGCATGCCAATAAATCATGTTTCACGTGAAACAAGCTTGAAAAACATGCTTTTGCATGACTTCAAGTGCGCTTTGCAGTAGAATCTAATTCTTTGAAATTAAAGTGTTAATTGATGAATTTCCCAGACATTTTTGATGTAATTGTAGTCGGCGGCGGCCATGCGGGTACCGAGGCCGCGCTTGCGGCTGCGCGCATGGGGCAAAAAACCTTGCTGTTGACGCATAACATCGAAACATTGGGCCAAATGTCGTGTAATCCTAGTATTGGCGGCATCGGTAAAGGCCATTTGGTGAAAGAAATTGATGCGCTTGGCGGCGCCATGGCTGCTGCAACTGACGAAGGCGGCATCCAATTTCGAATTTTAAATTCATCTAAAGGCCCAGCTGTGCGCGCCACACGTGCGCAGGCCGACCGTATTTTATACAAAGCAGCGATTAGAAAGCGCTTGGAAAATCAGCCCAATTTATGGCTTTTTCAGCAAGCGGTGGACGACATTATTCTTGATGGTGCACGTGCCGCTGGCGTGGTCACTCAGATTGGCTTGCGTTTCAATTCGAAATCTGTAGTGCTCACCGCGGGTACATTTTTGGGCGGACTAATTCATGTTGGCATGCAAAACTATAGCGCAGGTCGGGCGGGCGATCCGCCAGCTATAAGCCTTGCAGCCCGCTTGCGCGAACTTAATCTGCCCGCAGGCCGCTTAAAAACAGGTACGCCGCCTCGCATTGATGGACGCTCAATCAATTACAGCGTGATGCAAGAACAGCCTGGCGATAACCCAGTGCCAGTATTTTCATTTATGGGCAATGCGGCGCAACACCCCGCGCAAATGCCTTGCTGGATAACGCATACTAATGAGCGCACGCACGATATTATTCGTAGTGGCTTAGATCGCTCGCCCATGTACACTGGCGTGATTGAAGGCGTGGGGCCTCGTTATTGCCCGAGTGTGGAAGATAAAATTCATCGTTTTGCCGATAAAGAATCGCATCAAATTTTCCTCGAGCCAGAAGGCTTGACCACTAATGAAATTTATCCAAACGGTATTTCGACCAGTTTACCGTTTGACATTCAGCTGGCATTAGTGCGCTCAATCAATGGTCTGGAAGGCGCGCATATACTGCGCCCTGGCTATGCCATTGAATATGATTATTACGATCCACGCGCTTTAAAAAGCAGCTTAGAAACCAAAGCCATCAGTGGTTTGTTTTTTGCTGGCCAAATTAATGGCACGACAGGCTATGAAGAAGCCGCCGCGCAAGGGTTGCTGGCAGGCGCCAATGCAGCGCTTTATGTACAAGAAAAAGACAGTTGGTGTCCTGCGCGAGACGAGGCTTATTTAGGTGTGCTAGTAGACGACTTAATAACAACAGGCGTTACGGAGCCATACCGCATGTTTACTAGCCGTGCAGAGTACCGTTTGCAATTGCGTGAAGACAATGCTGATATGCGCTTAACCGCTAAAGGCCGTGAATTGGGCTTGGTGGATGATGCGCGTTGGGAAGCGTTTGAGAAAAAACTAGAAGCCGTTTCGCGTGAGCAAGCGCGCTTGAAAAAAACTTTTGTACAAATTGCAGCTGATGATGTTTCACGTGAAACACAGGCTGCAATTTTAGGAAAACCGCTAGAACATGAATATAGTTTGTTTGAATTGCTGCGCCGCCCAGAAGTAAGCTATGAAGCCATGTTAAGCCTAAGCGAAATTAGCATGGGCGAATTAGAGCCGTCGGTGCGCGAGCAAGTAGAAATTGCCGCAAAATATCAAGGCTACATTACGCGCCAGCAAGAAGAAATATCTAAACAAAAAGGCAGCGAAAATATCGCGCTGGGCGCGGAGATTGATTATGCGGATGTACACGGCTTAAGCATTGAGGCGCGCCAAAAATTGATAATGCACAGGCCACAAACCATTGGTCAGGCAGGTAGAATTTCGGGCATCACGCCTGCGACCATTTCGTTGCTACTGGTTTACCTAAAGCGCAAACATAAAAAACAAGCTAACATTATTAACGCAGCCGCATGACACAAGCAGAGTTGCTGGCCAAAGGTGTTGCCGAAATGGGCTTGGATGTGCCTGTGGCGATACAAGAAAAGTTGTTGGCCTATTTAGCGCTACTGCAAAAATGGAACAAAGTGTATAACTTAACTGCAGTGCGCGACACAATGGAAATGGTCACGTTGCACTTATTGGATAGCTTGAGCGTGTTACCACATATTAATAGCAATAACTTGCTGGATGTGGGCAGTGGTGGCGGGTTGCCGGGCATTGTGTTGGCGATTTGCAAGCCAGAGCTGCGAGTAACAACGATAGATACTGTGCAGAAAAAGGCTATTTTTATGCGTCAAGTAAAAGGTGAGTTATGTTTGGATAATTTAACCGTTGTACATGCGCGGGTTGAGAGTTATCAGCCAGCAGAAAAGTTTGAGGCGATTATTTCGCGCGCTTTTTCTGATATTGCCTTATTTATAAAGCTTACTCAGCATTTGTTACTTAATAAAGGAAAGTGGTTGGCGATGAAGGGACAATCGCCACATGAAGAGTTGCAGGGCTTACTAGAAAACTTGCCAGAAAATTTAGTAATAAAGTTGAATAAGACTATACCACTGAAAGTGGCAGGTTTAGATGCAGAGCGGCATTTGCTTATTCTAGAGAAGTTAGTCTAGAGAAGTTAGTTAAGTACAGTTAGTTTAGAGAGTAACGAATGAAAATATTAGCAATCACCAACCAAAAAGGCGGAGTAGGTAAAACCACTACTT
>JANOWN010000020.1:0-10498 GCA_031417915.1 Methylotenera sp. | reverse complement strand
TTCGCGCCATTGCACCTTACCAAGGTGGTAAGCCGATTAGCGAACTTGCGCGTGAAATGGGTTTAAATGAGGCGGATATTATTAAATTAGCCTCAAACGAAAATCCATTGGGCATCAGTCCAAAAGCGCAAATGGCAATTGAAGATGCGATTCACGATATTGCGAGATATCCTGATGGTAATAGTTTTGCGCTACGTGAAGTGGTGGCGAAAAAATTTAAAGTTGCCCATAACCAAATTGTATTTGGAAACGGCTCGAACGATATTTTAGAACTGACTGCGCGTGCATTCTTAACATCAAAAAGTGAGGCGATTTTTTCGCAACATGCGTTTGCTGTATATCCGCTTGTGACGCAGGCTGTAGGCGCAACCGGCGTAGTTGTGCCAGCAAAAGATTTTGCGCATGATTTAGATGGTTTTTTAAAAGCGATTACGCCAAAAACTCGCTTAATTTTTATCGCAAACCCGAATAATCCAACTGGTACATTATTAAAAAAAGATGCCCTGCGAGCCTTTATCCATGAAGCTCCCAAGCATGTGCTTATTGTGTTGGATGAAGCTTATGATGAATATTTAAGCGCGGAAAACAAGTCTGAAGCGATTGGCTGGCTGAGTGAATTCGACAATTTGATTATTTCGCGCACCTTTTCAAAAGCTTATGGACTGGCTGGCTTGCGCATTGGTTTTGGGCTCATGCACGCCGACGTTGCGGATATGCTCAACCGCGTGCGCCAACCATTTAATGTGAATAGCCTTGCTCAGGTTGCTGCGATTGCCAGCTTGGCTGATGATGATTTCGTGGCGCGCAGTTATGCCGCAAATCAAGCAGGCATGGCGCAACTGACGCAAGGTTTTGCTAAACTCGGGTTAGAATATATAACTTCCTTCGCGAATTTTGTGAGTTTTAAAGTGCAAAATGCGGCTAAAGTGAACCAACAATTGCTGCAAAAGGGCGTGATTGTGCGCCCGATTGCCAACTATGAAATGCCAGAATATTTGCGCGTAAGTATTGGATTATTCAGCGAAAATGCACGATTTTTAACCGTATTAGAAGAAATATTAAGTAAATGATAGCTGACGAAAAACTAGCTTACGAAAAATTAGCCACGGACGATGTACGTATCCGCGAAGTTAAGCCGCTGATTACGCCACTAGATTTAATTAGCGGTTTGAAAGAAAGCGCCTATAGCACGCAAAACATACTCGCCACGCGTAAGGCGATTCATCAAGTGTTGCATCAAGCTGATGACAGGCTATTGGTGATTATCGGCCCTTGCTCTATACACGATACCGAGGCGGGACTTGAGTATGCGCGCCGTTTGCTGGAAGTGCGTAAAAATTTGAGCGCCGATTTATTGATTGTAATGCGCGTGTATTTTGAAAAGCCGCGTACCACCGTGGGCTGGAAAGGCTTGATTAACGACCCGCATTTGGACGGCAGCTACGACATTAACGAAGGATTAAATCGCGCGCGCAAGTTTTTGCTGGATGTAAACGAGCTGGGCATGCCCGCTGGCATGGAGTTTTTAGACACAATTACGCCACAATACACGGCGGATTTAATCAGCTGGGGCGCGATTGGCGCGCGTACGACGGAATCACAGGTGCACCGCGAGCTGGCTTCTGGCTTATCGTGCCCTGTAGGCTTTAAAAATGGCACTGACGGCGGCGTGCAGGTGGCGATTGACGCCATTAAAACCGCGCAAAGCCCGCATCATTTTTTATCGTTCACTAAAGAAGGCAACTCAGCGATATTTTCCACCACGGGCAATGATGATTGCCATGTGATTTTACGTGGCGGAAAAACGCCTAATTACGATGCTGCTAATGTCGCTAAAGTGACTTTAAGCCTTGCGGATAGTGGCTTGGCGCCCATGTTGATGATTGATTGCAGCCACGCTAATAGCAGCAAAGATTACACCAAACAAAAAGATGTCGCGCGCGATGTGGCAGGGCAGGTGGCCGCTGGCGATACGCGCATTATGGGTGTGATGGTCGAATCGCACATCAAAGAAGGTCGCCAAGAACACACGCCAGGCAAAACATTAAACTATGGCCAATCGATTACCGATGCTTGCTTAGGTTGGGATGATAGTGTGGAAACGCTTGAAGTATTGGCCGCTGCTGTGCGTGCGCGCCGTCATAAAACGACATAAAAATGATGCTCACCTAATGAATTTACTTAGGCTTTATTCGGTATCTTTGCAGTATTTCCTTTTTTAAATAGGGCGCATAGTTCGTTTCACGTTGTAGCACTTAAGTAACAAGCAACAACGAACTTAATTAACTTAAAAAGGAAATTTATCATGTGGACAACTCCAGCTGCTACTGAAATGCGTTTTGGCTTTGAAGTTACAATGTACGTAATGAACAAATAATTTATTTGTTTCGATAAAGGCTGCCCTCGGGCAGCTTTTTTTGTTAAAAAGTTGCCCAATGAAACATAGGTTTTCAGCCTTTTTAATTGGTAAAGAGTAAAATTTAGTTTTCTATTTTAAGTCCAAATTTAAGTAAAAGATTCTCATGCATATTCATGTTTTAGGTTCGGCCGCAGGCGGCGGTTTTCCGCAGTGGAACTGCAATTGCCCCAACTGCGATGGCTTGCGCAAAGGCACCATTAAAGCTACCAAGCGCACACAATCTTCCATTTGTGTTTCCAGCAACGGTATCGATTGGGTACTGTTTAACGCATCGCCCGACGTGTTACAACAAATTCAAGACTTCGCGCCATTGCAGCCTGGCCGGGCGATTCGAGACAGCGGCATTCAAGCGATTGTGTTAATCGACGCGCAAATTGATCACACAACGGGTTTATTTATGCTGCGCGAAGGCAAAGTAAAACGCGAGATTTATTGCACCGATATGGTTTACGAGGATTTAACTTCGGGCAACCAAATACTGAATATTCTCGGCCATTATTGCGGAATTAATTATCACCAAGTACCGATTGATGGAAAAACTAGTTTTGAAGTTCCCAATGTACCCAATTTACGCTTTACCTCAGTCGCGCTAAAAAGCGCTGCCCCGCCATATTCGCCGCACCGCAACGATCCGCAAGCAGGCGACACAATCGGCGTGCTAATTGAAGAAATTTCAACTGGCAAAAAATGCTGGTACAGCCCAGGTTTGGGCGAAATCGAACCGCATTTACCCGCATTGATGAGCCAAGCAGATTGCATTATGGTCGATGGTACGTTTTGGACTAATACCGAGATGATTGATATGGGTTTGATGACCAAAACCGCTCGCTCAATCGGGCATAATCCGCAATCGGGCGAGGGTGGAATGATTGAAAAATTAAACGAGTTCGGTGATGTTCGTAAGGTATTGATTCATATCAATAACACCAACCCAATTTTGCGCGAAGATTCTGCCGAGCGCGCCAAACTTACTCGAAATGGCATCGAAGTTGCCTATGATGGCATGGATATTATGCTTTAAAATCTAGCTTTAATGCCTCTGCAGGCCGCATGGATATTGGATTGCAGGGTATCTAAATATAAGATTAAAGTGATAATATAGATGATTAAGAGAGATTGAAAGCATGACAGCACTAACAACATTAGCACCTTGGACTAGAGCCGAATTCGAAGAAAAACTGCGCGAAAAAGGTCGTGGTTACCATATTTATCATCCATTTCATGTGATGATGTATGAAGGTAAATTGACAAAAGATCAGCTGCAATGCTGGGTTGCGAACCGTTTTTATTATCAGATTTCCATCCCGATGAAAGACGCGGCAATTTTGTCGAATTGCGATGACGTTGAGGTGCGTAAACAATGGATTGTGCGCATTACCGACCATGACGGCGTAGATGCGGAAGACGGCACAAAAGCAGTTGGCGGCATTGAAGCTTGGATTCAATTGGGCGATGCGGTTGGCTTGTCGCGTGAAGATGTTGTAAGCTTAAAATTGGTCAGCCCAGGCGTCAAATTTGCGGTGGATGCTTACGTGAATTTCGCCAAACAACGCTCCTGGCAAGAAAGCGTGTGTTCTAGCCTGACAGAATTATTCGCGCCGCACATTCACCAGCAGCGCATTAGCTCGTGGCCAACCATGTACCCGTGGATCAAGGAAGAAGGTTTAAGCTACTTTAAAAAGCGCTTAACTGAGGCCAGGCGCGACGTAGAGCAAGGTTTGGGTGTAACGCTAGATTACTTTAGCACTTCGCGCGAGATGCAATTAAAAGCGCTGGATATTCTGCAATTTAAACTGAACGTGCTGTGGGTGATTGCCGATTCGATTATGTTGGCTTCAACCGTAGATTTGAAAATAGCAGGTCAAGATTACTTTCATCAACCTGTGATTAATTTCGAATAAGACTATTTGATCAAAACAATGGAAAACAACATACAACATTCTGACATTTACGCCATCGCGCTGCACCACCGTTTTCAGTGGGAAGAAGCGCAGCAAAGTTATGTGATACTTTTTCCTGAAGGCATGGTCAAACTGCATGGCGGCGCGGGCGAAGTGATTAAACGCGTCGATGGCAAGGCGACAGTAGGCGATATTGTGGCCGAATTAAAAGCCGCTTTCCCCGATGCGACGAGCATTGAAGCCGATATTATTGGTATGTTCGACATGGCTTATGGCAAAGATTGGATACGGAAAGTTAATTAGACTTAAATATAGTCTAGAAATATATTGAGGTGGCAAAATGACACAAAACTCTTTAGGTGATTCAGCCGTACAAATGGCTGTTCATGCCCAAAATAATGGCGTAGATGCTAGTGTTACGCATACACAACCACTGTGGCTGCTGGCAGAGGTGACCTATCGTTGCCCACTGCACTGCGCCTTTTGCTACAATCCGACCGATTACGACAAACATACGCAAAATGAGCTCTCTACCGAGCAATGGATTCAGGCGCTGCGCGATGCACGCAAACTTGGTGCGATTCAGCTGGGTATTTCGGGCGGCGAGCCGCTATTGCGCGACGATATTGAAGAGATTGTCATCGAAGCAAAAAATCTCGGCTACTACAGCAATTTAATTACCTCTGGCGTTGGGCTTACCGAAAAGCGCATTCAAGCGTTTAAAGACGGCGGTTTGGATCACATTCAGCTTTCCATGCACGATATTACCGAAGAAATTAACAACTTTATTACCAACACTAAAACCTTTGAGCTAAAGAAAAAAGTCGCCGCCATGATTAAAAATCACGGCTACCCGATGGTGCTCAACGTGGTGATTCACCGCTATAACATTGGCCACATC
This sequence comes from Methylotenera sp., assembly GCA_031417915.1. GTDB lineage: Bacteria > Pseudomonadota > Gammaproteobacteria > Burkholderiales > Methylophilaceae > Methylotenera_A. Next base: position 5,277 of record JANOWN010000020.1, on the reverse strand, counting down.
AAAGAAATCCTCGAGATGGCCGAAGCGCTAGGCGCGGATTATGTCGAGCTGGCGAATACGCAATATTACGGCTGGAGCCTGGTAAATCGCAGCCAACTCATGCCGCTAAAAGAGCAAATTGATGAAGCAGAACGCATCACCAACGAGTTCCGTCAAAAAGTCGGCAACAAAATGAAGATATTTTTTGTGGTGCCTGATTACTTTGGCGACCGTCCGAAAAAGTGTATGAACGGCTGGGGCGAAGTGTTCATGATTGTGACTGCAAACGGCGACGTATTGCCATGCCATTCAGCCCGTGTGTTGCCGAATATGGCATTCCCGAACGTGCGTGACAAGGGCTTGGAATGGGCTTGGAAGGACTCGCCAGCTTTCAATAAATATCGCGGCACAGCTTGGATGAAAGGTCCGTGCGTCACTTGCCCAGAAAAAATGAACGACTTGGCAGGCTGCCGTTGTCAGGCGTTTTTATTGAGTGGTGACGCCGAAAGCGCAGACCCCGTTTGTTCGCTTTCACCCAATCATCACTTAATCGAAAAAGCGATTGAAGACAGCAAAAACCCAGTTTTAGCCAGCCAACCAATTATTTTTAGAACTGATAAAAATTCTAAAAAATATGTGGCGGGCGATACCGAGCGCGTAGAAGAGTTTCATGCCTTGCCGTAGTAACTAAAACAAAAACCAAAGGCGCAGTTAATGCGCCTTTTTATTTTCACACCGTCACTCTGAGCCTAAGGTTTTATTTGGGTGAAGAATCCAGACTTTTTGTCGCATTGCACTGGATTCTTCACCCAAATAAAACCTTAGGTTCAGAATGACGATGCTAATAATTTGTAAAGTATGCGTTAAACTTGCACCTATGAAAACTCATTCCAACATTTTAGTGTTTGTACTAGCCGCGCTGGCAGCACTGGCGCCATTCGCCATCGATACCTACTTGCCCGCATTTCATGCCATGGGCGCGAGTTTAGGCGCATCTGATTTACATATTCAGCAAAGTTTGGCGATTTACTTGCTGCCTTACGCCATCATGACGCTGTGGCACGGCGCGATTTCAGATTCCATCGGCCGTATCGCCACCATTAAATGGGGTTTGGGCATTTTTGTGTTGGCAAGCGTCGGTTGCGCGTTTGCGCCAAATGTGGAAACGCTGTGGTTTTTCCGCGCGCTGCAAGGTGCAAGCGGCGGGGCGGGCAATACAGTGGCGCGCGCCATGGTGCGCGACCTGTTCGAAGGCGCACAAGCACAACGCGTCATGGCGACCGTGCAAATGTTATTTGGCATTGCGCCTGCCGTTGCGCCTATTATTGGCGGGGCTTTGCTCGGTTTTGGTTGGCAAAGTATTTTTATTTTTTTGGCGTTTTATGCCGCAATTACGCTATGGGCAGCAGTGAAATATCTGCCCGAAACTATGCCACCAGAAAAACGCCTTAAACTCTCGGCTCATAACGTACTCGCAAGCTACAAAACTATTTTTTCTGACTTAGAATTTGCAAAACTTTGTATTTCGCTGGGTGCTGTTTTTGCGGGCTTTTTTGTGTATGTGCTGGCAAGCCCCACGTTTTTAGGTAAGTTACTCGGCTTCTCGCCACAGCAGTACGGCTATTTGTTCATTCCAACTGTTTGCGGCATGGTGTTGGGCTCATATTTGGCAAGGCGTGCGGCGGGTAAATACGCAGCAAAACGTGTGTTGAAAGTAGCTTACACATGGATGTTTGCAATTGTCTTATTAAACGTTACCATTTGTTATTTTTTACCTGCCAAACCCATTTACAACATCTTACCTATCGCCTTGTTTAACGTTGGCATGGGCTTGGTCATGCCGATTATCTCGCTCGCCGCGCTGGATAGACACCCTAAAATCCGCGGTACAGCCGCCTCTGGGCAAGCGTTTGTGCAGATGTTATTTTCGACTGTTTCCGCAGGTATCATCGTGCCGTTGGTATGGAGCAGCGTGTTTGGCCTTGCGAGCGCGATGCTGGTGTTTTGGTTGATAGGTTGGCTGGCGATACAACAAACCAAGCTTTGGAAAGATTAGTTATGGATGCAAATACCCGTAGTTCGCTTGACCAAATGGAGCGAGCAGGATACCTCCCAGCGCTTCGCAGTATTGCAAAGTCTACGTGCGCTCCCTTTTGGTGGCATGGTCTCGATATGGATGATAACTATTCTATTCACCATAACGGGACGGTCTGCTTTTTACAAACTAGCAAGCGTCTAATTGCTGTAACGGCACGACACGTTTTCGATGAATACCGCAAGGCTAAGCTCGAGCAGCCCGATATTCGTTGCCAGTTCGGATGTACCACAACTGAACCAGAAGACCGCCTTATTGCGGAAAGTGAGTATCTTGACCTTGTAACCTTTGATGTATCTGAGATAGTGGTTGCGTCCTCGGGTTGCTTTCCGCATACCCCTATACTTTGGCCAACTGAAGATGTTTCTATGGATAATACATTGCTCTACGGAGGTTATCCAGGCTCGCTACGGGTTGAACATGAATTAACGGCTGACTTTCCCTTTCAGTGGTTCGCATGGAGGCCAATTTCAGTTGCACCAGAGAATATTAAGTTATACATTGATATAGAAAACTTTCATCAACCACTTCAGGGTGGCAGTGTTCCAAATATAGAACTCGGAGGAATGAGCGGCGGTCCAGTGTTCCGCTTAATATCTTCACCAATCGAACGGCTAGAACTAGTAGGCTTTATATATGAATCATCGCCAATACTCGTATTCGCGCGGCCATCCCATTACATTACCGAGTATGGAGAGATTGATGAAGGTCTCGTCTAATACGTTCTGCAAAATAGATGCCCTGCAAGCCAACATCCATGCGCCTTCCAGGGCATCTATTTTCAAATAAAAAAACTAAACCCACGTTACTTTTCCGATATTTCCCAACACTGATTTAATACCGCGCCATAGTTTTGGCAGCAGCCAAAACATCAGCACAATAAATCCGCATAACACGCCAATAAACACGGCGGGGTGCATTAGCGCCAGCCAGCCACCACCCAGTAGCAAGCCTTCTTCACCAAATGAGGTGGCGATATTGCTGACAGGTTCTGGTGAGGTGTTAATGAGTGCTCGGCTGCCAGCTTTGGTGGCATGCGTCATGCCGGTGAGTGAGCCGCCGAGCAGCGCAGTAATCGTTGCAACAACGGGGTCAGCCCTCGTAGGGCGCACTCGCTTGCAGTGCGCCGTATGAGATTTTAACTCTTTTCTTTCGGCGGACTGCTACGCGAGTCCGCCCTACCAATCAATATCCATGTGCCTTCCAGAGCATCTTTTTTTGATTAAAATTAGCTAGAACGTGTTACTTTTCCGATATTTCCCAGCACAGATTTGATGCCGCGCCACAGTTTGGGAATCAGCCAAATCATCACTAAAATAAATCCAAACAGCACGCCAATAAACACGGCGGGATGCATTAGCGCAAGCCAGCCGCCGCCCAGCAGCAAACCTTCTTCACCAAACGAGGTTACGATATTGCTGACAGGTTCTGGCGAGGTGTTGATGAGCGCGCGGCTGCCAGCTTTGGTGGCGTGTGTCATGCTGGTTAAAGAGCCGCCGAGCAAGGCCGCGAGCGTTGCAATCATCGGGTCGCTGGTGTTAATGGCGCCCATCGCCAATAGTGCGCCAGCGGGAATGCGAATGAAAGTCTGAATTCCATCCCATGCGCTATCGACATAGGGGATTTTGTCGGCTAAAAATTCAATTGCGGCTAATGCGCCTGCAACGCCCAGCACAATTGGGTTGCTGAGGATATCAAGTGCTGTTGGCAAGTGAATATAGTTGAATTTAGCCAATAAACCTACAACAAATACCGTTAAATATAGGCGCAATCCACTGGCCCAACTAAGGCCGCCTGCAAGTGCTAATTGTTGAATCATTTCCATATTATTTGGCCATTTTTAATGGCTAATTTGGCGTCGAATTTTTCTCGATTGATGATAAATCGTTCGTGCGTGCCTTTAGAAATCAAGTCAATGCCGTCGTGTGCTTCTACGCTAAAAGTGAGTTTTCGACCTTCTATTGCGATAAGCTCGACCTTAGCTGCAACCCTTAATCCATGCGGGGTTGCGGCTTGGTGGCTCACATTGACATGCGTGCCAACAGTTTGTTCGCGCGGCCAATCGAGGTGCGGATTTACCGCCAAAATGCACGCCCATTCTAAAAATCCCACCAAAAACCCTGTGGCAAACACCTCTGGCATAGCCAAAAATTCTTCCGCTTCCGGATAAAGCGCTGGCACGGTTTTAGATAGCGGCACCACAAATTGATGCGTATATTTAATGCCGATTTTTAAAGTGTCTTTCATACATGGAATTACAACACACTTTTAAAATCAAAACAAAGAAGCAATAAAAAAGGAGGCAAAAGCCTCCTTTTTAAATCTTACTTTAAACTACTCAATCAGCAGCTCGAGCTTACCTGGCACGCCGTTCATGGCATCGGCATCTTCTAAGCCTGGTTTGCGCGAGGTAATCACCGGCCAAATCTTCGCTAGGCGCGCGTTTAAGGCGATAAATTCTTGCTGATCAGCAGGCACATCATCTTCTGCAAAAATCGCTTCTGCGGGGCACTCCGCCACGCACAAGGTGCAGTCAATACACTCATCTGGATTAATCGCCAAAAAGTTTGGGCCTTCTACAAAGCAATCCACAGGGCATACATCAACGCAATCGGTAAATTTGCATTGAATACAATTTTCGGTAACAACGTAAGTCATTTTAGTTTCCTTCGTTTAAATCTATCTAAATTCTAATTTATTTTGATTTTAATCTGTTTTGTAATTTATACAATCATGCCTGCGCCAACGGTATTATTTGTACTCTCGTCGATGACAATAAATGCGCCAATGGCGCGATTTTGCGTATAACTATCTACCATCAGCGGCTGCGCCAGTTTAAAGTTAATCCGCGCGATGTCATTCATTTTAAGCTCAGTTGCAGGCTGATGCTCTAGTGTATTGACATCAACTTTATATGAAATAGTACCTACTTTTGCTTTCGACTCACGCGTAGTATGCCGTATTACATAGGTGCGCGCAGGTGACATTGGCGTTTCTGAAAGCCAGCAAACATGCGCCTCTATTTGTTTAACAGGCTCAATCTTACTGCCTGTTTTTACAATCATATCACCGCGAGAAGTGTCGATTTCATCCTCTAGCAATATCGTTACGCTTTGCTCGGTTTGTGCACTTTGCAGTTGTTCGTCACCAATTTGAATCGCTTTGACTTTGCTGGTGTAGCCGTTTGGCAGCACTGTTACTGC
>JANOWN010000019.1:0-42131 GCA_031417915.1 Methylotenera sp. | reverse complement strand
GCGCATGCGGAGAAATTTGGCGCGCCACTATCTATCATTCACTTTGACGCACACTGCGACACTTGGGCGGATGATGAACCAAACTCGCTCAACCATGGCAGCATGTTTTACAAAGCAATTAAAGATGGCTTGGTAGACCCTACCACCTCTGTGCAAATAGGCATCAGAACTTGGAATGAAGATTTTATGGGCGTGAATATTCTAGGTGCAGATTGGGTACACGAACATGGCGTAGCTGCTGTTGCACAAAAAGTGCATGAAATTGTCGGCAAGCGTAATGTATACCTGACATTTGATATTGACTGTCTAGACCCTGCCTTTGCCCCTGGCACAGGCACGCCTGTTGCTGGTGGCTTAAGCTCTGCGCAGGCATTGGCCATTTTACGCAAATTTGTCGGGCTTAATATCATCGGCATGGATGTGGTGGAAGTCGCTCCCGCTTATGACCACAGCGAGATAACCGCATTGGCCGCCGCGCAAATCGCCGCAGAAATGTTATGTGTGATTAGCGCGCTACAAGAATAGTTTTTATTTTTTACAAAGGAAACTCAAATGATGTTGAATCAATGGCGTTACCGTTTTATATCTGTAGTTATATTTGGTTTAGCACCTGTTATCGTATTTGCTGCCACAGAAAAAGTGTTAAACATTAATAACTGGGCCGAATACATTGGTGAAAACACAGTTAAAAACTTTGAGAAAGAAACAGGCATTAAAGTGCGTTACGATAACTTTGATTCTAACGAAGTGTTGCTGGCTAAGGTCATTGCAGGCCAAACTGGCTACGACATCGTGATACCTTCATCTGACTTTGGCCGCATTATGATAGATGGCGGCAAGGTACAAAAACTAGACCGCAAGCAACTGACGAACTGGGGCAATTTAAACCCAGCAGTGATGCAACAAATGGCTAAACTCGACCCAGGCAACCAATATATGGTGCCTTGGCTAGGCGGCTCGGTCAGCGTGGGCTATAACGTGGATAAAGTGAAAGCGGCGCTTGGTACAGAAGCCATTCCCGCCAACCCTTTTGATTTAGTATTTAACCCAAAATATACAGCTAAACTTAAAAAATGCGGTATTGCTATGTTGGATAGCGCCAGCGATGTATTCCCTTCCGCGCTCATCTACGTGGGTAAACCCGCCTTTAGTAGCAATGCGGCAGATTACAAAATAGCCGCAGATATGCTGCAAAAAGTGCGCAAAGATATTAAGCTTTTCACCTATAACGGCCATATTACCGATTTAGCTGTGGGTAATATTTGTGTAGCACTGGGTTACGGTAGCGATTTTAATAACGCGGCCTTTCAGGCCAAACAAGCTAAAAATGGCATCCGTATAGAAGCGCCATTGCCACCAAATGGCATGCAATTTGGCTTTGAATCGATGATGATTCCTGTTGATGCGCCGCACCGCGAAAATGCGCTGCTATGGATAAATTATATTTTGCGCCCACAGGTGCAGGCAGAAATTACCAACTACACCATGTTCACCAGCCCCAACTTGGCAGCGCGAAAATATATAGACCCAGATGTACTCGCCAACAAAATCGCGTTTCCGCCAGATGAATACCTAAGCAGCAAAGCGCAGTTTTACCAAGTGCGTAGCAATGCCACGCGCAGAGTGATTACAAGGGCGTTTACTAAATTGAAATCTGGGCTTTAACTAAATAAAAAAACATACCCGCGATTTATCTCGTGGGCAATTTTTCGCTAAAATCTAAGATTAATCCAGCGAAACAATTGCTTCGATTTCTACCAACACATCGCGCGGCAGCTTGGCTACTTGAACGGTAGAGCGTGCGGGCGTGTGGCTGCCAAATGTGTCGCCATACACCTTGTTCATAGCGGCAAAATCGTCCAAACTCTTCATAAACACGGTGGTTTTAACAACGCGACTTAAAGAGCCACCTGCGGCTTCAATCACCGCTTTTAAGTTGGCCAATACCTGCGTGGTTTGCACAGTAATATCGCCATCGTTTAGCGTTCCATCGGCACGTAATGGAATTTGACCTGAGGTGAAAAGCAAATCGCCGACTTGCATGGCTTGAGAATACGGGCCAATAGCGGCGGGGGCGTTGGGGGTTTGGATGACTTTCATACTTTACCTTTAATTAGAATAATAAAATTCCTTCTCACTTTTAGGAGGAAGGTTAGGATGGGGGTTAAGTTGTGCTAATTCAGCCATTTTACCCTCACCCTAGCCCTCTCCCTTAAAGGGCGAGGGAGTTAATTCGAATACCTAAATTGTACGCGTTTTACGTTGCAAAATAATTCGTATGCAATGGTACCAGCGGCTTTTGCGACAACGTTTGCCAACACTTGGTCGCCCCACAATTCAACACTAGAGCCAATCTTAGCACTTTTAATATCGGTTAAATCGACAAAAAGCATATCCATGGAAACACGCCCAATTATCTTAGTTATAACACCATCCACCGCGGCAGGTGCATTGCTTGCGCTACGCGGGTAGCCATCCGCATAGCCGCACGCGACCACGCCGACGGTTGTTTCTTTATCTGCCGTGAATATACTGCCATAGCCAATCGATTCGCCTTTTTGAATGGTGCGGATGGATATAATTTGCGAAGTCAATTGCATCACCGCACGCAGTGGCGTTTTTGCGTTATAAAGCGGATCAGCGCCGTAGAGCATAATGCCAGGCCGTGACCAATTTTTGTATGATTGCGGCCAACCCAAAATGGCGGCCGAATTGCTTAAACTCATTTCTTGCGCGCCCAAACTTTGCACCGATTTTTGAAACACCGCTATTTGCTTTTCTGTATGCGAAGACATTAAATTATCAGCATTGGCAAAGTGCGACATGCACACAATTTTAGCTACATTTGCATGCCCTGCAAGCCGCATGTATGCTTGTTGGTAGGCAGTATGATTTAAACCTACGCGGTGCATACCGCTATCCATTTTTAGCCAAACATGCAGCGGTTTGGCGAGTTTCGCCTCGAGCAAAATTTCGATTTGCCATTGCGCATGAACGACAATCCAAAAATTATTGGCGACAATTTCGGGCAATTCTGCGGCTTCAAAAAAGCCTTCTAACAATAAGATTGGATTTTTAATACCAGCCTGTCTTAATTGCAAAGCTTCTTCTAAACACGCCACCGCAAAACCATCTGCCTCGTTTTCTATGGCTTTGGCGCATTGCACCGCGCCGTGGCCGTAGGCGTTAGCTTTAATCACCGCCAGCGATTTTCCGCCGTGCAATTGTTTTGCAACACGATAATTGTGGCGGAATGCATCTAAGCGGATATGGGCGATAGCTGGGCGAGACATCATTGACACCCAAAAACGCTGTCATACCGACGGAAGTCTGTGTCCAGAGTCTTTAACGTCACTGGATTCCGTGTCAAGCACGGAATGACGTAAGTGGAAGTTTTAACGCTATAGAACATAGCTAATTGTAGCGGCTTAAAGCCAAATCGTCACTTTGAATTGCAGGTTTTTGGCCAGTCATCAAATCCGCCAGCACTTGTGCGGAGCCGCACGCCATGGTCCAACCCAGCGTGCCGTGGCCAGTATTGAGCCATACGTTATTGTAAGCTTCAGAAGCTTTACCAATAATGGGCGTGCCATCTGGTGTCATGGGGCGCAGCCCAGTCCAAAACTGCGATTTAGATACATCACCGCCATTGGGAAATAAACTGCCCAGCACCATTTCCAGCGTTTCGCGGCGGCGCGGGTTTAGGCTTAAATCAAAGCCCGCCAGCTCGGCCATGCCGCCTACGCGAATTCTGTCGTCAAAACGCGTAATTGCGACTTTGTAAGTTTCGTCCATCACCGTGGAAACCGGCGCCATTGCTGGATTGGTGACGGGCACGGTGAGTGAATAACCTTTCACTGGATAGACAGGAATGTGCAAGCCCAAACCTTGCATGAGCGCACGCGAATAGCTGCCAAGCGCGACCACGTATTGGTCGGCCTGCAGCACTTCTCTGTTATCGTCGGCGTTAATTTCAACACCGCTCAATTTACCATTTTCAGTCAACAAACGTTCAATTTGCACATCTTGGCGAAATTTCACACCTAGTTTTTGCGCTTTTAAAGCCAAATTTGTCGTAAATAATTGGCAATCGCCCGTTTCATCGTGCGGCAAACGCAAACCGCCTAAAAGATTATCTTTTACCAGCGCCAGCGCGGGTTCTACGCGGGCACAACCGTCAGGATCCAAATGCTCAAACGGCACGCCAAGGCGTGATAACACCTTGATGTCTTTAGCTTCTGCATCCAATTGTTTTTGCGTACGGAAGACTTGCAACGTGCCTTGCGTGCGGCCTTCGTAAGCGATGCCCGTGTCGCTACGCAACTCGCCCATGCAATCGCGGCTATATTCCGCCAACCGCACCATACGCTCTTTGTTGGTGTCGTAACGTCCAGCCGTACAGTTGCGCAACAATTTAAGCGCCCATTCCAATTGCCACAGCGTGAAATCTGCCTTTAATGCAAGTGGTGCATGGCGTTGAAAAAGCCATTTAAGCGCCTTGTAAGGCACACCCGGCGCTGCCCATGGCGCAGAATAACCAGGTGAAATTTGCCCTGCGTTAGCAAAGCTAGTCTCTAAGCCTACCGCAGGCTGGCGGTCGATTACTGTCACCTCAAAACCTTGTTTTGCAAGGTAATATGCACTTGTTACACCGATGACGCCAGAACCTAAAACCAGTACTTTCATAAATGCCTAGAATAAGATGTATAGCTGCATTGAACCTGAATCGCACTAATTATGCAAATCCACTTACGCAATTTTTGGTGCAAAAGTGGCTCTAAGTGTATTGCCAAAATGGCTCTTGTCACCTACCCAATTAAAGAAAACAATGTTATTGTAAAAGCATTGTAATTTTGGTTAATTTGCTTTAATTTAGGTGTGTTAAAAAATTTCAATTTTGTCACTTTTTAAGGGGTTAAAAATGATGTCAATTTCAATTAAGCAAGTTCTACTATTCGCGCTGGCAGCCACAGTTTGTAATGCTCAAGCAGAACACATGACTAAAGTTGGTAAAGGAGAAGGTAAGCTGGATATTATCGCTTGGCCGGGCTATCTTGAAAATGGCGCAACCGACAAAAACTATGATTGGGTAACGGGTTTCGAAAAAGAAACTGGCTGCAAAGTCAATGTAAAAACCGCTGGCACGTCCGACGAAATGGTGTCGCTGATGAATAAAGGCGGTTATGACTTAGTCACCGCATCAGGTGACGCAAGTTTAAGATTAGTCGCAGGTAAAAAAGTACATCCAATTAACACTGCGCTTATCCCCTCTTGGAGCACCATCGATAGCCGCTTGCAAAATGCGCCTTGGCACACTGTCGGCGGCAAGCATTATGGCGTGCCCTACCAATGGGGGCCAAATGTGCTGATGTATAACACCACAGTATTTAAAACCGCGCCAACCAGTTGGGCAACTGTATTTGAAGCGCAAAATCTACCAGATGGCAAGCCGAATAAAGGCCGCGTGCAAGCTTACGATGGCCCAATTTATATCGCCGATGCGGCGCTATATTTAATGACGAAAGATCCTTCATTAGGCATTAAAGACCCGTATGAGCTCAACGAAAAACAATACGCGGCGGTGCTTAAATTACTCCGTCAGCAAAAAACTTTAACGCACAGATATTGGCACGACGTAACTGTGCAAATGACTGACTTCAAAAAAGAAGGTGTGGTGGCCTCGGGCGCGTGGCCATACCAAGTAAATGCCTTGCAAACCGAAAAACAACCGATTGCCTCAGTGATTCCAACCGAAGGCGCAACGGGCTGGGCAGATACCACCATGTTGGCAGCGAAAGCAAAGCACCCCAATTGTGCGTATAAATGGATGGAGCATTCGCTCAACCCTAACTTGCAATCTGGCTTGGCTGAATGGTTTGGCTCTAACCCAGCAGTGCCAACTGCCTGCAAAACCAAAGCGCCAGGTGGCAGTGATTTCTGTGCTGGCAACGGCTTTGAGCGTTTTACCGAAATTAAATTTTGGAAAACGCCACAAGCCAAATGTAGCTTAAAAGAAAGCTGTGTGCCCTATAGCCGTTGGACGAAGGATTATATCAGCATCATGGGTGGCCGCTAGATTGTAGTTATGGTTGCAGCAGTTGAGTTTTCTGCCGTCAGCCGCCATTACGGGCAAGTTCGTGCGGTTGACGACGTTACCATTTCGGTCGCGGAAGGTGAATTTTTCTCCATGCTCGGCCCCAGCGGCTCAGGCAAAACCACATGCCTGCGTTTGATTGCAGGCTTTGAGCAACCCTCATTTGGCAGTATCAAAATTTTCGGCAAAGAAGCCGCAGGCAGGCCGCCTTACGAGCGCGAAGTGAACACAGTGTTTCAGGATTATGCGTTGTTTCCACATATGAATGTGCTGGATAACGTGGCTTATGGTTTAAGCGTAAAAGGCGTTGCAAAGCCAGAATGTTACAAGTGCGCCGAGCAAGCTTTAGAACAAGTCGCGCTAGCAGAATATGGCAAACGCAAACCTGGCGAACTGTCAGGTGGGCAGCGCCAGCGCGTAGCATTGGCGCGGGCTTTGGTGAATAAGCCGCGCGTATTGTTGCTGGACGAGCCTCTAGGAGCGCTCGATTTAAAACTACGCGAGCAAATGCAACACGAGTTGAAAACACTGCACAAACAACTCGGTATTACCTTTATTTATGTGACGCACGACCAAACTGAGGCACTCTCGATGTCCGACCGCGTGGCAGTATTTAATCGCGGGAAAATTGAGCAAGTGGATTCGCCGCGCAACTTGTACACACAACCAAAAACCAGCTTTGTGGCCGATTTTGTCGGCACATCAAATATTATTAATGGCGAATTAGCGCAACAAATCACGGGTAAAAATCAGCCATTTTCGATTCGACCAGAACATATCGAAGTTTTCAGCAACCAAAGCAAAACTCTCAAAGTAAACGGTGAAGTCGCAGACATTCAATACCAAGGCGCGACCAGCAAAATAGAGGTTGCCACTGAATTTTCTGTGGATAACCAACACATCTCCATGGTGCTTTCTAACGCCGAAAATACCGAATCGCAATTACCTAAAATCGGCCAAAAAATCACGCTGTGCTGGCCGCAAAGCCGCATGGTCATGCTTTAAGTTGAAAGATGACTTTTATTGCCTTGAAAAGTTTTAGTAACATACTTTATCGCAAAAATAATCTGTTTCTTTTCCTACTACTCACCCCGCCGCTATTGTGGTTCGGCGTGGTTTATTTAGGCTCGCTATTCGCCCTACTTTGGCAAAGTTTTTACACGTTTGATAGCTTCAGCATGTCGGTCACCAATGATTTAACGCTCGAAAATTACCGCGCTTTATTCGATGCTACTAATCTCGATATTATCCTGCGCACAGTCGGCATGGCGATTACCGTCACAATCGCTTGCGCGGTCATCGCTTTCCCTATTGCTTATTACATGACGCGCTACGGCAGCCCTGCCGAAAAAGGTTTTTTCTACATCGCAGTGATGTTGCCCATGTGGGCGAGCTACATCGTAAAAACCTACGCGTGGACGGTCATTTTATCGCAAGAAGGGATTTTATATTGGTGTTTCAATCATTTAGGCTTAACGGGCGCACTCCAATCTTTGCTACAACTGCCTGTCATCGGCGGTAATACCTTGGCCACTTCTAACCTCGGACGCTTTACGGTGTTCACTTATATTTGGCTACCATTTATGATTTTACCGATTCAAGCCGCGCTGGAACGCGTACCAACTAACTTGCTGCAAGCTTCGGCCGATTTGGGCGCAAAGCCCGCACAAACCTTTCGCAAGGTGTTGTTTCCGCTGGTTTTCCCTGGTGTGGTTGCGGGTTCAATTTTTACCTTTTCACTGACTTTAGGTGACTACATTATTCCGCAACTAATTGGCCCAAGCGGCTTATATATTGGGACGATGGTTTACACGATGCAAGGCTCCATCGGCAATATGCCGCTGGCGGCCGCGTTTACCGTGGTGCCAATTGTACTAATTTTTATTTATCTGTCACTCGCTAGAAAAGCTGGGGCTTTCGATGCACTCTGACAAATCTCCAATATGGCTGAAAACCATTGCCTATGGCGGTCTGGTGTTTTTACATTTTCCCATCGTCGTCATTTTAATCAACGCGTTTGTGGCACACGATGGCAACCAAACTTACTTTACGCTCAAGTGGTTTAGCGCAGCGTTTGCGCGCGAAGATGTGATAAGCGCCATTTTACTCTCACTCAAAGTGGCCACAGTAGCGACATTTCTCGCACTCATCATGGGCACCATGGCCGCCGCCGCGCTTTATAGACGAAACTTTTTTGGCAAAGAAGCGATTACCACCATGTTGATTTTACCGATTGCCCTGCCCGGTATTATCACGGGCATTGCGCTGCTTTCTGCCATGAATATACTCGACATTGAGCCTGGTTTTTGGACGATAGTAGTGAGCCATGCCACATTTTGTGTGGTGATGATTTATAACAACGTGGTGGCGCGCTTTCGCCGCATGCCGCATAGCTTGGTGGAGGCTTCGATGGATTTAGGGGCTGACGGATTCATTACGTTTAGGCGCATTATTTTGCCACAGCTTGCCACGGCCTTATTGGCAGGCGGTTTGCTGGCCTTTGCGCTTTCTTTTGACGAACTAATCGTGACCATATTCACTGCTGGCCACAAAGTGACGCTGCCGATTTGGCTGCTGAACCAGCTCGCCCGTCCACGCGATGCCGCCATTACCAATGTGGTTGCTATGCTGGTGATGATTATCACTGCTATACCGATTATCGCTGCCTATTATTTAACGCGCGGCACCGAAACCATTGCAGGTAGCGGCAAATAAACTTAATGAGCACACTGGTGGAAAGTGCCAAGCAAGTTTTAATTAAAGAAAATGCGCGCGTCATTTTGCTTGGGCTAGATTTCGGCTCAACCACCAGTAGCGCCTTGGTGGCCAGCGCCACCATCAGCAAAAGCGTTACGGGCAGTATGGTGTTTAGCGATGTTCAAATTGAGTATCGCTGCGAACCAGTATTGACGCCCTTCCTAGCTAAAACGGCAAATCTAGCTGAAACGGCAAAAAAAGTGCCGTTAATTAATGTTTCTGAAATCACATTATTAATCGACAATTGGCTTAAACAAAGTGGCGTTGCGGTGGATGCTATATTCTCTGGTGGCAGCATGATTACTGGCTTGGCGGCGCAGGCCGATAATGCCGTTGCGCTAAAAACTCTGATTACGCAGATTGTGGGCGAAAGCGTCATTGCCACCGCAGACGACCCATGTTTAGAATCTTGGTTGGCGTTCATGGGCAGTTGCGGCGCGCTAAGTCGCTATCACGCAGATGCGCCAATGTTAAATGTTGATATTGGCGGCGGAACGACCAATATTGCGCTGGGTGTGAATGGCGATGTGCTGCAAACAGGCTGTTATTTTATCGGTGCGCGACATTTTCAGTTTATTGCTGGTAGCTATCAATTAACAGCGATGTCTAGCTATGGTGAGGCTTTACTGGATGCGCTAAATATTCATAAACGGATTAATGAAACGCTAACACAAGATGAAATAGCCAAAATCATGGCATTTTATGTGCACACGCTAGAAGCCATTGTGCTAGGTAATACTGCTTTTTTTGATACAGAAATTGCTAAAAAACACAGTCAAGTGGCGATTAATTTAACTACAATTACTAAACCTAATATTACATTTTCTGGCGGTGTTGGCGAGCTTATTTATAAAATCGCCGCAAATGAAGCGCTGCCAAGCACCACATTTTTTGGCGATTTTGGCATTGATTTAGCTTTAGCAATTTCTAAATCGCCACACCTTTCTGCCCACTTAGAAACTTGCGTGCCAGAACACAAAGGTCGTGCGACGGTGATGGGTTTAACACTGCACAGCACCGAACTCTCTGGTAACACCCTTTATTTACCAAATCAAAAGCATTTGCCCAACCCCAATTGCTTACCGCTGCATAACTTGCCGATTGTGGCCAAATTAAAGGCTGATAACGCCTTGCAGCAATGGCATAGCGCGTTTAGGTTGGCGGCCAATTGCCCACTTGGTGCGTGCATACAAATTTCGACCAGCAACTCACTCGAGCAAATTCGCGCACTTGCAGCTCAAATTAAAAATGCTCTGCAGGCCAGTAAATACGAGCCTTCCAAGCCATTAATTATTATAATTGAGACTAATATTGGCAAAGCATTAGGCAATTATGTTTGTGACTGGGGGCAATCACAGTACAATTTAATAGTAATTGATGAAGTGACCCAGCGCGATGCGCAATTTGTGCACATTGGCCGCTTACATCAAGGCATGATTCCTGTTTCATTTTTCGGGCTGCATTAATACGGAAATGATGAAAAATTTAGTAAATATCACGCAAATTAGAGTGCCAGCGCCTAAGCCTGATGCACCTTACAGCGTAATTTTGCTGGATAGAAGCTTCACTTTTTCGAACCTTAAACATGTACTTGGCGCGGCCGATATTAGCAAAGCGGGCGATCGCAAAGCAAGCTTGGCTGCCACAGATGAAATTATGCGCGAAGCCGCACGCAGTGTACTTTCTGGCTTAACGCTGCAACATTTTTTTGAAAATCCGCTCACCGATATTCACGGCAAAATCGATAGCGTGATGAGAGTGAATTACGACATTGACCACGCTGTTTTTGCCGAAATTGCACACTTAACTTTGGGCGAGTTAAAGGACACGCTGCTGCAATCAAATGGCGTGCGTATTCGCCAAATTGGTAGCGGGCTCACCGGCGTGATGGTCGCAGCACTAATCAAATTATTAGATGTGCATGAACTGATATTTTTAGCCAAAAAACTAAAAAACGGGGCGTCTGCCAGAGCCCGCACCGTTATTGGCTTGCAGGGCACCTTATCTTCACGTTTGCAACCTAATCATCCAACCGATAGTTTAAGCGGCATCACCATGTTGCTTTATACAGGCTTAAGCATGGGTTCTGGCGATGCAATTTTGGGCCTAAACCCGGCCATTGATAACGTCGCCAATATCAGCACCACACTCAACCACCTCGATAAAATCCGTCGTGAAACTGGCGCACCCACGCAAATTTGCGTGTTATCGCACATTAAAACGCAGCTGGAATGTCTAAAAAACGGCGTGCCTGTTGAGATTATGTTTCAAAGTTTAGCTGGCACTGAACGCACGCTGACTGATGAATTTGATGTCACGATTGAATTACTCGATCACGCCTACAACACCATGCAAACTAGTAGCCCGCTAGTGGGCGTTGCCGAAAATTTTATGTATTTTGAAACCGGCCAAGGTAGCGAGTTAACTTATAACAAGCACGACGGCATGGACATGACCACGACGGAAGCGCTATGTTATGGCTTGGCGCGCCGTTACTCACCGTTTATGGTGAATAACGTCACTGGCTTTATCGGCCCAGAAACGCACTTGGATAATTTTGAGATGGCTTATTCGTGCCTGCAAGATCACTTGATGGGCAAGCTGATGGGCTTGCCGATGGGCATGGCGCCTTGTTACACCTTGCATTCACAAGTAACGCTAGAAGGCCAGCAAATGGCGACAGAGCTACTAACCGCGGCAGGCGCCAACTTTTTTATGGATGTGTATTTGGGCACAGATAGAATGTTGGCCTACTTTGACACTAGCGGCCACGATGATCAAACGCTGCGCGAAACTTATGGTTTGCGGCCTGCGCCAGAATTTTTAGCTTGGGCGATTACGCGCGGTATTTTTATGGAAGATGCCGATGGCAATATTTTGCGCGGCGAAAATTGGGGCAAGCCTGAAATATTTTGTGCCTCAAAAAGTGAATTTCAACGCTTGCAAGAATCTGTGCCCGCATTTTATGGTTTTGAGAATGCGGGTGCGAGGCCGTCAAATAAAGTCTCTAGGCTTACAAAAGCCAATCAGGCGATTGGTCGCGAAGCAATTTATGCTAATTTACGGCCTGCCGAAATGGGCGATATTGCGCTGCGCACGCTGGCCACCAACGCCACCGATAAAGACGCGCATTTAAACGATGCAGCGTTGGGCGCAAATCTGAATAGTAAAATTGTAGCCAAGTTAAAACCAGAACATAACGACGTGCAAATTGTAATTTCTGACGGCTTAAGCGCCGAGGCGGTGCATCATAATATTCCAGCATTATTGCCGGTGTTAATGGATGGCTTAAATAGCAGAAAACTGAAAATTGGTCAGCCAATTTTAGCACCATTTGGCCGCGTGAAATTGGCCGAATCGATTGGCGACGCGCTACAAGCGCAATTGGTGGTCACACTAATCGGCGAACGTCCGGGCGGTGATGCGCTAGCCTCGCGCAGCATGTCGGCCTATTTTGCGTATCGGCTAGCGGATAATGTCACACAAAAATCTGCCGCAAAATTTAGCGGCAACGCCGACATGCATTATGAATACAGCGTACTTTCTAATATTTACGTAGGTGGATTGCCGCCGATAGAGGCTGGCAGCGTGATTGCAGAAAAAGTATTCGAAATATTGCAACATCGGGCGGCGGGGAATAGACTAGAAAATCTGCTACAAACTCAGGCAAGATAAACATATTTCAAATATTAAACACATTTTAAAGCGAGATGAAAATGCAAAATATTCCAACGCAATTACTCATTAACGGCAAATTTGTAAAAGGCGAAGGCGCGCCAATTAGCGTGCTAAACCCCGCCACTGGCGCAGAAATCACACAAGTCAATGAGGCATCACAGGCACAAATTGAAGCGGCAGTAAAAGCCGCGGCAGCTGCGTTTAACACTTGGAAAAAAACCACACCAAGTGAGCGTGCAACGATGTTGCTAGCGCTGGGGGATGCAATAGATGCTAATGCAAAAGAACTAGCTGAGCTGGAATCCATGAATTGTGGCAAACCTTATCAAGCAGCACTGAATGACGAAATGCCAGCCGTCGCAGACGTTTTTCGCTTTTTCGCAGGTGCAATTCGCACTATGACAGGCTCGCTTGCAGGGGAGTACTTACCAGGTCACACCTCGATGATTCGGCGCGATCCACTTGGCGTAGTTGCCTCAATAGCGCCGTGGAATTATCCGCTGATGATGGCAGCCTGGAAACTAGGTCCCGCCTTGGCTGCAGGCAATACGGTGGTGCTAAAGCCATCGGAAATGACGCCGCTTACCACGCTTAAATTAGCGCAACTTATTAGTGAGATTTTTCCCAAAGGCGTCGTTAATGTACTCAACGGACGCGGTGAATCAGTTGGCGCACCAATGATTTCGCAGCCAAAAGTAAAAATGATTTCAATTACTGGCGACATTTCAACTGGCCAAAAAATAATGGATGTCGCCGCCAAAAGCGTAAAACGCACACATTTAGAATTGGGCGGAAAAGCACCTGTGATTGTGTTCGATGATGCAAATTTGAGCGAATTAGTTGAGGGTGTGCGCACTTTTGGCTTTTATAATGCTGGTCAAGATTGCACGGCGGCTTGCCGCATTTACGCTGGCAAAAAAATATACGAAAAATTAGTAGCGGAATTAACCAGCGCCACAGCCAGCATTAAAGTGGGTACGCAAAAAGAAAAAGGCGTGGAAATGGGACCACTCATTTCGGCACGTCAACGCGAGCGCGTCGCAGGCTTTGTAGATAGAGCTAGGGCGCAAAAGCACATCGAGATTACTACGGGCGGAAAAGCGTGTACGGGTAAAGGCTTTTTCTATGAGCCAACCATTATTGCGGGCGCAAAACAAACCGATGAAATTGTATGCAAAGAAGTATTTGGGCCTGTGGTTTCAATCACACGCTTTGATGACGAAGCACAAGTAGTCAATTGGGCGAATGAATCAGAATACGGACTTGCCAGCTCAGTTTGGACAAGCGACGTTTCGCGCGCCATGCGCGTTGCGGCTGAGCTACAATATGGCTGCACGTGGATTAATACGCACTTTATGCTCACCAGCGAAATGCCACATGGCGGCATGAAAAAGTCGGGCTATGGCAAAGATTTATCAATGTACGCGATTGAAGATTACAGCGCAGTGCGGCACGTGATGGTAAAACTATAGGCGGGCGCACCAATTTAGGTAGTACGCCCTATATCAGCTTATTTTATCTGCCGACTTGATTGCCGATAATACCGCCAACCGCTGCGCCACCCACCGTGCCAAGCGCACTTCCGCCAGTAAGCACTGCGCCAGCAACGGCGCCAACACCAGCGCCAATCGCAGTGTTTTTATCGCGCGTGGACATATTGCTGCAACCACTTAAACTTAAAATCAACATTGCACAAATAACAGGCATTGCAAGGATATTTTTTGATTTCATAGTAATCTCTCTTTAAAAATTGATTGCCGATAAAACTCAAATTTTGACCGCTATTTAAACCAAAAAGTTCACATAAAAACACTTAAAACGTCGGTGGACTGCACGAACTTACCAATGTACAAACCTCGTTTCCAGCATTACGGAAGCGATGTGGCAGACGACTATTAAAATAATAAGCATCACCAGAACCCAATATCCGCGTGGCCTCTCCCACGGTCACTTCTAAACGCCCGCTCAAAATCACGCCGCCCTCTTCGCCTTCGTGCTCCAGCATTATCATGCCAGTATCCGCGCCAACTTGGTAGGTTTCATGCAGAATTTGCAAGGCATGGCCTGCCTTAGCCGAGCCGATTTGGCGGTACGAAATACCTGTTCCGCCGCTAATTTCGGTGAGTGACTCAGCGCGATAAAACACTTCAGTCGCCACGCCTGGTAATTCATCAGAGAAAAATTCCGCCAATGTCATGGGGATGCCAGCTAAAATGCGCTTGAGCGCGCTAATCGAAGGGTTGGTGTTGCCCGATTCAATCAGCGAAATACTCGCATTTGCCACACCCGCTTTTTTTGCAAGCGCGCGCTGAGAAAGCTGGTGCCGCAAGCGTAGAATTTTTAATCTTGAACCTACATCAATATCCATCACTCATCCGAACTGTTAAAAGTGTTAAATATACAATAACACTGAAAAAATTAATACTAATAAAATCAATCTATTAAATTTTAAAAAAACCAGTCTTGACACACTTTGCTAAACACTTAAACTGTGAATAACTCGAAACAGGGATGCAATCATGTCACAGCAAAAACAAGTGAAGTTACCCGATTTATCACATTACTGGGTACCTTTTACCGCTAATCGCCAGTTTAAAGCCATGCCGCGCCTGTTTAAGGCGGCCAAGGGTAATTACTATACTGCAATGGATGACAGGCAAATTCTAGACGGTACAGCAGGCTTATGGTGCGTGCCTGCTGGGCATGGTCGAGAGGAAATCGCTGTCGCCGTCGGCGAACAATTACGCACGCTGGATTACGCGCCAGCCTTTCAAACCAGCCACCCGCTTGCTTTTGAGGCCGCCACCCGCTTGGCAGAATACATGCCTGCTGGGCTAAATCGCATCTTTTTTACTGACTCAGGCTCAGAATCTGCTGATACCGCGCTGAAAATTGCGTTGGCCTACCATCGCGTTTGCGGAAATCCTTTAAGAAACAAGCTGATAGGCAGAGAGCGTGGCTATCACGGCGTGAATTTCGGCGGCATTTCAGTTGGCGGCATTGCGGGCAATCGCAAAGCGTTCGGTAACGCTTTAAGTGGCGTTGACCACATTCGCCACCCGCTGGATATCGCCAACAACGCCTTTACTAAAGGCTTGCCAGAAGATGGCGGCGTGGCGCTAGCGAACGAGTTTGAAGCACGCATTCTCACATTGCACGATCCATCCACAATTGCCGCGCTGATTATAGAGCCGATACAAGGCTCGGCTGGCGTATTATTGCCGCCAAAAGGCTATTTAAAACGCATTCGCGAAATTTGCGATAAACACGGTATTTTGCTGATTTTTGACGAAGTCATTTCTGGCTTTGGTCGCCTTGGCACCAAATGGGGCGCGGATTATTTTGATGTGATTCCTGATATTTTAACTTGCGCCAAAGGCTTAACCAACGGCGTGGTACCAATGGGCGCGGTAGCGGTGAAACGCGAAATTTACGATGCGTTTATGGAGAAATCTCCCGCAGGCGCAATCGAATTGCCGCATGGCTACACTTACAGCGCCATCCCCATTGCCTGCGCGGCCGCCATCACCACGCTGGATATTTTCGCTAAAGAAAAATTAGAAGACCGTGCTGCGGGCTTGAGTGACTATTTTGAGCAAGCAGCACACAGCTTAAAAGGCTTGGCTATGGTAAAAGATATTCGCAATATCGGCCTAGTAGCGGGCATTGAGTTTGAAGCGAAAGCTGGAGCATCTGCATTTGCCGTCTATTTAAAATGCTACGAACTTGGTCTGCATGTACGCTACACTGGCGACATTATTGCTATTTCACCACCGTTGACTATCGAAAAAAATGAGATTGACCGTATTTTCAATACCCTTGCTGATGCGATTAAATTTGTCTCCAGCCAAGGCGATAAAGGCCTAGAGCCGAACCAATACCTTAAAAATGAGCAAGAATGGGCTCTGCACGCGCTATTAAACAACGGCGCTTTTCCCAATACATTAATGGAGCATATCGCATGAACACTGCCAACTTAAACACTCGCATTATCGGCCATTATATTAACGGTAAACACGTCGCTGGTGCTGGGTCGCGATTGAGCGAAGTTTACAACCCTGCTACGGGCGAAGTTTCAGCGCACTTAAATAACGCGACAGCAGATGAAACTCGTGCCGCGATTGATGCCGCGCAAGCCGCATTCCCAGCTTGGAGCGCGATGCCAGCGCTACGTCGCGCCAGAATCATGTTTAAATTCAAGGCGTTGCTAGATGAACATGCTAATGACTTGGCTAAAGCCATTTCTCTGGAACACGGCAAAACAATATCTGATGCACGCGGCGAAGTCACGCGTGGCATCGAAGTGGTCGAGTTCGCTTGCGGAGCTCCTCATCTACTTAAAGGAGAATTTAACGACCAAGTCGGCACCGGCATTGATACTTACTCCATGCGCCAAGCGCTTGGCGTGGTGGCGGGCATTACACCGTTTAACTTTCCCGTCATGGTGCCACTGTGGATGATTCCGATGGCGCTCGCAACAGGCAACACTTTTGTGCTGAAACCTTCTGAAAAAACGCCTTCAGCCAGCTTGATGTTGGCGGATTTGTTAGCACAAGCAGGTTTGCCAGCAGGCGTATTTAACTTAGTAAACGGTGATAAAGAAGCGGTCGATGTGCTGCTATCAGACAAGCGCATTCAAGCCATTAGCTTTGTCGGCTCCACGCCGATTGCCGAGCATATTTACAGCACAGGCACTAAAAATGGTAAGCGCGTGCAAGCGCTGGGTGGCGCGAAAAATCATTTAGTGGTGATGCCAGATGCGGATATTGACCAAGTGGCGGATGCTTTGATTGGCGCGGGTTACGGCTCGGCAGGTGAGCGCTGCATGGCGATTTCTGTCGCGGTTACTGTCGGAGATGTAGCAGATAAACTCGTCGCAAAACTGCAAGAAAAAGTGAAAACCATCACCATTGACCAAGGCTTAAATGAGAAGGCCGACATGGGCCCGTTAGTAACACCGCAGCATTTTGAAAAGGTGAAATCTTACATCGATTTAGGTGTGACCGAAGGCGCGAAACTGGTGATTGATGGCCGCGGCTATTCGCACAAAGGCCATGAGCAAGGCTTTTTTTTAGCGCCTTGTTTGTTTGATCATGTGACTGCTGACATGCGCATTTACAAAGAAGAAATTTTTGGCCCTGTGTTAAGTGTGATTCGCGCCAAAAACTTTGAAGAAGCACTTAAATTAGTGAACGATCACGAGTTTGGTAATGGCACTGCCATATTCACCAGAGATGGCGAAGCCGCGCGCGAATTCACACAGCGCGTGCAAGTCGGCATGGTCGGCGTCAACGTCGCCATTCCCGTGCCTATTGCCTTTCACAGCTTTGGCGGCTGGAAACGCTCGTTATTTGGTGACCACCACATTTACGGCGAAGAAGGCATTCGTTTTTACACACGGCTTAAAACAACCACCTCGCGCTGGTTGCCATCCAGAAAAGACAGTGCCGCTAAAAATATAGGTTCAGAATTTGTGATGCCCACCATGAAATAAGTCTTATAGCAAATCTACCCCTAACGCCTGACTAACAAAATTAGTACGGCGTTTTCTGGGGTCTGTTTGGCGTTTTCTGGGGCGCACTCACCTAAAAATACTGCTAGCATTCACTTGTAACTCTCAATAAGAGATAGCGAATGCTAACAAAGCCAAATTAATGACTAAAGATACACTAATCAGCTCCACAATCCGCCGTACAACCAGCATCATTGCGCTAAATGCTGTATCAACATTAACGCATATCAGCCAATATGGGCTTGGTACGATGCTTATACCTATCGCACTCGAAACCAAAAATGCACCGCCTGAAATCATTGGTTTTACTAGCGCAATTTTGTGGTTTGGCATGCTGATAGGCTTGTTAATCGCGGGCAAACTGATTCACTTATTTAGTTATCGCAATACGGTTTTACTTAGTATGGCGATGAGCGTTATTAGTTTTATCGCGATGCTATTTATTGATTGGCATTTTTGGTTTTTGCCTGCCGCGCTATTGGGTTGCGGCATAGGTTTACGGTGGATTGCCAATGAAACATGGCTATATCGATTATCACCATCGTCTGCGCAAGGCCGTATTGTGGGCATTCACGAGGCATTGATTGGCTTAGCCACCATTATTGGGCCTTTGATTATTGTTGCACTGGGCGCGAGCAACGGACGTATTTTCTGGGTGGCAACCGCTATTATTGTTGCCGCTTTAGTGCCGCTTTTTATGGCACAAACCTTATCGGCAACAGACGAAACTTTAACTCCAAAGCGTAAAAAAGATGCTATTAAGCCTACTTTTGCATCAACATTTAAAACGAATATTATTTTTTGGCTGAGCTTTGGCGGTTTAATTGCAGGCCTTGGTGGCTGGATAGAAAACAGCCTATTAGCATTTTTGCCAGTGTATGCCACCGATATTGGCTTGCACAGCGACAAGACGGCATGGTTGTTTACACTGTTAGGTATTGGCGCCTTTGTATGTCAGTTTCCGATTGGCTGGTTAGCCGATATTAAAGGCGTAAACTGGGCGGCAATGCTGTGCGCGGCAATCACTTTTGTTACCATACTATTTGCGCTATTTTTGGGTAAAACGTTCCTAAGTATAGCAATTATCATGTTCATTTTAGGCGCAACACTCAGCGGCTTATTAACGCTAGGCATTATATGGGCAACGCAGCACAGCTCTGGCAACGCTTTAGCTGGTCAAATGCGACAACTATCCGTTACCTACACCACACTTTCTGCCATTAGCCCATTTGTGGGAGGCTTTATTGTCGGCCACATTGGCAGCAGCAGCTTATTTTGGCAGCAGTTAGTGGCAGTTATTGTATTGGTGATTTTTTTGTTAAAGCATCGTGATTAAAATTACGATGTATAGGCCAACTAAAACGGCAGTCTGATTTTATATTTTACTGCAAACAATCTAAGCAGCACGGTTGCCAAAACACCGGCCAGCATGGCTACCAGCGTATTCAACCCCAATTGCAAGCTGACCAAAAACACGAAGCTACCGATTAACGCGCAGGTAGCATAAAGTTCGTTGCGATGAAATACTTTGGGAATTTCGTTGCACACAATATCGCGAAATATGCCGCCAAATACCGCCGTTACTGCGCCGAGCAAAAGACTGATGAAAAAATCACAACCCGCTTGATGTGCAACGCTGGCACCAGCCGTACTAAACAAGCCAAGACCAAGCGTGTCGAGCACTTCAAAGGCATTGTTGACTTGTTTATTCTCATAAAACGCTGCCCCAAGAAATGACGAGGCAAGTGCAAAACCCAGCAACATTAAGGCGTAACCAGAATGCGCAATCCAATACAGCGGATAATTACCAATCAACAAATCTCTGATAGTCCCGCCGCCAAACGCCGCAATCATACTCACTGCGTAAGCACCAAACAAATCCATACCTTTCTTGCGCGCCTCGATAATGCCAGTAAAGGCAAACGACAACACACCCAACAGCTCGATAATTGCTACCGATTGAGTGATGGAATTGCTAACTGAAATCATTTTTTGGAATGAATGTAGACGGGCACCTTAACCGCTGGTAGCGCCGTGCGGCCACGAATTACATCGGCCAATTTTTCCGCCATCATAATCGTTGGCGCGTTTAAATTACCCGTGATAATGCGCGGCATAATCGAAGCGTCGATGACGCGCAAGCCTTCTAAACCGTGCACTTTTCCGTCTTTATCAACGACTGACATGTCATCGTAGCCCATCGTACAACTACAAGAAGGATGATACGAAGTTTCGCCATGTGCGCGCACAAATGCATCGATTTCGGCATCAGTTTGCACATTGTCGCTTGGTGAAATTTCATTACCTAAATATGGCGCTAATGCTGGCTGATGCATAATTTCGCGCGTAATGCCAATGCCGGCGCGGAACTCGCGCCAATCTTCTTCATGCGACATGTAGTTAAATAAAATACTCGGATGATCGTGCGGATTTTTAGTTTTCAGTTGCACACGGCCACGACTATGCGAGCGCATAGAGCCCATATGCGCTTGAAAACTATGTACTTTTATCGGATTACTACCGTTGTAATTCACCGCAATCGGCAAAAAGTGATATTGAATATTTGGCCAGGCAAACGTGTCATAGCTGCGAATAAATCCGCCCGCCTCAAACTGATTGCTGGCACCTATGCCAGTGCCAAGAAATAGCCATTCTGCGCCAATAAGCGCTTGATTATGCAGCTTAAGTGACGGTGTGATGGATACGGGTTTTTTGCATTCGTATTGCTGGTAAATTTCCATATGGTCTTGCAAATTGGCGCCAACGCCAGGTAAATCATGCACCAAAGTAATATCTAATTCGCGCATTAAATCACTGGCGCCCACGCCAGAGCGCTGCAAAATTTGCGGCGAGGCAATCGCACCAGAACACAATAAAACCTCGCGCTTGGCTTGTGCCTGCAAAGTTTGGCTGCCTTGTAAATACGCAACACCAATGGCGCGCTTACCTGCAAACAAAATTCGGTCTGTAAGTGCATGCGTGACAATGGTCAGGTTTGGTCGCGCACGTGCTTGATCCCTTTTTCTTGCCAAATCTAAATAACCACGCGCAGTGCTACTGCGACGTCCATTCGGCGTAGTGGTTCTATCCATCGGCCCAAAGCCTTCTTGGCTGAAGCCATTTAAATCCTCTGTGCGCCTGTAACCCGCTTGTACGCCTGCTTCTATGAAGGCCTGATAGAGAATATTATTGCCATTTTTCGGGGTTGTAACTGAAGTTGGGCCATCACCACCATGGTAATCATTGGCGCCAATATCACGCGATTCGGCTTTTTTAAAGTAGGGCAAACAATCAAAATAAGACCAATTTTCTAAGCCTTTGCGCTCTGCCCAACCATCGTAATCTAGCGCGTTTCCGCGGATATAGCACATGCCGTTGATGAGCGACGAACCGCCCAAGCCTTTACCGCGCCCACATTCCATGCGGCGATTGTTCATGTGCGGTTCAGGGTCGGTCTCGTAAGCCCAATTGTAGCGGCGACCTTGCAGCGGGTAAGCCAACGCAGCGGGCATCTGCGTGCGAAAATCTAGGCGATAATCTGGGCCGCCAGCCTCTAATAGCAACACGGTCACATCGGCGTCTTCAGTGAGGCGCGTTGCCAATACGTTGCCCGCTGAGCCTGCGCCAATAATGATGTAATCGAATTCTTGGTTATTTTTCATAAGATTTAAAAATGGCTTAAAACACCGAGGTATAACCACCTAATTCTACTTGAATGGATTTTACGCGCGTGTAATTTTGCAGCGTCATCAAGCCATTTTCTCGCCCGACGCCAGATTGCTTATAGCCGCCAACTGGCATGGCTGCTGGTGATTCGCCCCAGGTGTTAATCCAGCAAATACCTGCTTGCAATTGGTGAATCACGCGATGTGCGGTATTTAAGTTTTCCGTCAACACACCTGCCGCCAGGCCATAGTCTGTATCATTAGCGCGACGAATCACTTCATCTTCATCGTCGTAAGCCAAAATACACATCACCGGGCCAAAAATTTCTTCGCGCGCAATCGTCATATTATCGGTGCAA
The DNA here is from genome assembly GCA_031417915.1 of Methylotenera sp. Taxonomy (GTDB): domain Bacteria; phylum Pseudomonadota; class Gammaproteobacteria; order Burkholderiales; family Methylophilaceae; genus Methylotenera_A. The sequence continues at coordinate 20,066 of JANOWN010000019.1, read as the reverse complement.
TCAGTAAACACAGTGGGCTGAATATAATTACCTTTAGCAAGATTATCCTTTAAAACGCGTGCGCCCCCAACCAATATCCGCGCGCCTTCCAGAGCACCTTTTTCAATGTTTTTAAGCACTTTTTGCATGTGTGTCTCGCTTACCAAAGGGCCAAAATTGGTATTGGCATCCAGCGGATCGCCCATACGAATACGCTTTACACGCTCAATTATTTTTTGTTCAAATTCAGCCAATTGGCTGCGATGCACAAACACGCGTGTGCCGTTGGTGCACACTTGGCCGCTACTGTAAAAATTCGCCATCATCGCCACGTCCGCGGCGCGGTCTAAATTAGCGTCTGAGAAAATAATCAGTGGCGATTTGCCACCTAGCTCCATGGTCACGTCTTTTAATGTGCTGCTTGAGGCTGCCGCCATGACTTTTTTGCCAGTCACAGTGCCGCCAGTGAAGGATATTTTTTCAATGCCGGCGTGTTCTGTCAGCCAAGCGCCCACCTCATGCCCCGCACCATTCAGCACGTTAAATACGCCTGCTGGCAATCCTGCCTCGGTGTAAATTTCGGCCAATTTAAGTGCGGATAAAGGTGTAATTTCGCTCGGTTTAAAAATCATGGCATTGCCAGCAGCCAATGCCGGTGCGGATTTCCACAGTGCTATTTGAATCGGGTAATTCCACGCACCAATGCCCGCGACCACACCTAGCGGCTCGCGGCGGGTATAAACAAAAGAGGTTTCGCGCAAAGGGATTTGGCTGCCTTCCAACGCTGGCGCCAAACCTGCGTAATATTCCAGCACGTCCGCGCCGGTGACAATATCGACAAAACGCGTTTCAGAAATTGGCTTGCCCGTATCTAACGTTTCCAGCTCGGCAAGCGCGTCGTTACGCTCTCGCAAAATTTCCACCGCACGAAGCAATATGCGCGAGCGTTCTACTGGTGTTTTCAAAGCCCAAATTCGTTGGCCTTGTTGTGCTGATTCTACCGCAGCATCAACATCAGCGCGGCTTGCAGCCTGCATCTCGGCCAATATTTCGCCATTGGCAGGGTTAATCGTCTGGAAGGTGCTGTCACTAGTAGCGTTTACGTAACCGCCATCTATATAGAGTTTTTGCAGATTAAAACGTGGCAACTGGTTTTCTCCAAATGTAACCCATTCATTAACAAGCATAGTAAAAGCTTCAACCCACAATTACAATGCACATTACGACTTAAGTATAACCAAAAACGCCAAAAACTTGCTTAAGCAATACACAAATTTAGTATAGGAATTTAGATAAAAAAAATAGGCGCCTAAGCGCCTATTTTTAACAAACTAAAACTAAATTATTACCAGCTACGTTTAATAAAAAACGTAATCATATGGTCATTTAGTACCTCACCATTATCATCCGTATAGTAAGATGTCCTGTGATCACTACCATCGGTAGTATGACTAAGACGCGCACAATCTTCTACATCAAATGTACCTGTGTAACTTGCACCTGCACTGAAGCCTTCGATTGGTTTGCCAGCACTAGGAATACTAAAGCTTCTGCTCAACCCAATCAAAAAGTCTTTTTGATTCAAGCAGATGTCATCAGAGCGTTGATAGCCCACTTTAGCAGCAAAGTTTAAACCCGCAAAAGGTAACTCGCGCCCATATTTAAACTCGTGATATTCAACACCTTTAGTATCTTCATCCGCTTCAGCAGGGGTTGGGAATCGACCAGCCTTAGCCGCTTTCCTAGTGTTACCAATACCGTACCAATCAGTAAAGGCATGATAGAAAGTGTAAGTAAACCCATAAGCAGAAACGTTGACATTACCTTCAAAGGTGTCTTGATCTCTATCATGGTAAGACTTTTCATTTTCCGGATACCATACATAGTTACCGCCAATGCCAAGCGTAACAGGGCCAAATGCATGTGAATAACCACCGTACCAATCGGTTTCCACATGATTGCCTGAACCTAACGGTTTTCCACTTGGGTCTGTGCTGGTAACATCGCCTTTAGCACCTAACGTCTGAGGGTTTGTAGTAGAAAACCAAGTTCCCAAATAGAAACCACTGCTGTGTGCCCAATCAATACCGCCTTGCAACGCAGGACCATCACTCCAATTAACACCACGCCCAATATAATTAGTTACAATACCAAGGTTAAAGCTAAGTGTGTAAGGTGGTGCTGGTTCTTCTGCTGCTGCAGGTGCTGCAGCTTCAACTGCGGCAGGTGCAGTTTCCGCTGCTGCTGGTGCGGCTTCATCAGCCAAAACGTTTACGCTGCTTAGTAATAGTGGTGTAGCGCATAATGCACCCAACACGTGACGATTTAATAACCAACTAAAATTTTTCATAACATTCCCTTAAAAATTTAAAAATTGCTGTATGACTAAACTCTTTACGATTAAATTCTTTTTTCCCAAAGTCTATTATCAAAGACGAGTTAAGTATTAATTTCTACAATTACGACAAAAAACATACTAAATCCGACTAAGAACTTTGTTTACATTCTTGTTAAGTATTTTGAACTGCGCGTTTACGCTTTGCAACAATAGTTTCACAAAAAAGTAAAAATTCATCATAAATACAACAGTTTACGGTGCCAATTATTGGTGCATTTGGCCAAATTTTGCACCCACTTTGTGCGTTTTGCTAAATAGTGGCGTTTATGGCAGAAATTGCCTATGATTGGTGCTACATTATTTATTAAGTAATCATTTTAGGTTTTGTATGCCCTATAAAGAGATGTCGCAAATCCGACATATTGGATTTTTAACCTTAAACAATTTCTCTATGATTGCGTTTGCTAACGCGCTAGAGATTTTGCGCATGGCCAATTATCTGCTGGGTGAAGAAGCTTACCAATGGTCTGTGTATACCGTAGATGGTGCTCCAGTCACCGCTAGCAATGGTTTGTCCCTGACCAAAACCACCATGCTAGACCCTGCGCACATGCCAGATATGCTATTGGTGTGTGGCGGCGTGGATATTCAACACGCGACAAACCACGATGTGATTAAGTTGCTGACACAAGCCAGCAAATACAATATGTGGCTGGGCGGGCTGTGCACTGGTAGTTATGCGCTGGCCAAGGCTGGTTTGTTGGATGGCTATAAATGCACGATTCACTGGGAAAACATGGCGAGTTTGTGTGAACAGTTTTCGGCGATTAATTTTATGGAAGAATTATTCGTTATTGACCGCAATCGCTGCACTTGCGCGGGCGGCACCGCGCCGCTAGATCTCATGCTGGCCTTTGTTTCTGCGCGCTTTGGTAAAAATGAAGCTGGCAAAAATCCAGTTCACAAAAATCTTGTGGCAGAAATTTCCGACCAATTTATGATGGTGCGCGCACGCGATAGCAAAGATCAGCAACATATTCCTGTGGCGGCACGCGTGGGTTACAGCCACAAAGCGCTGGTGGAAGTTTCTGCCCTGATGGAAGCGAATATCGAGGAGCCGCTTAACCTAGACGAGCTGGCGCGCTTGGCAGATTTATCGCAGCGCCATTTGCAGCGCATGTTTAAGCACACGCTGAACATGACACCGATGCATTATTACTTGAATTTGCGTCTGCGCCGCGCCCGCGCTTTATTATTGCAAACTGAAATGTCGGTGATGAGCGTAACTGTGGCTTGCGGCTTTCAATCATCGTGCCACTTTAGCAAATCGTACCGCACGCTATTTGGTTATTCGCCCAGCATGGAGCGCAATCAACATAAGCACGCGCCGCCTGTGCACGCCATTGCCAGCAGTTATGAAGAAACCTTAGCGCCCATGTAAACACGCGGGAATTTGCAAAAGAACTTATAAATCGGCATGGCCTACAGACCAATATCCATGCGCCTTACAGGGCAGTTATTTTAAAAAAAACAATGAATCAATTTGGATTTATTATTAAATATGGCGCGATTACACAACATTCTGTCGTAATTTAATACTTGTTTTACTAGCGCTCGCGATAAGTTATCATTTGTCGTCTTTATCCTTTTCGCTCGTTCACATCATCTGGGAGTTAATTATAATGAATCACCTTACCAAATCCGCTTTAATTGCAGCACTATTTCCCCTTATTTTAACTGCCTGCAACAAAACAGAAGAAGCGGCACCTGCTGCTACAACTGAAGCTGCGCCTGCTGCTGTCGCTGCTGGCGGCGAAGATGCAACTTGCGCCACGGTTAAATTTGCCGATATTGGCTGGACTGACATCACCGCCACAACCGCGCTTTCTTCCGTCGTGCTAGAAGGTTTAGGCTATAAAGCTGAAGCGACCATCGCCTCGGTGCCAATTGCGTTTGCTGGACTTAAAAAAGGTCAAATTGACGCTTTCTTGGGCTATTGGTCGCCTTCTATGACGCCGATTCTTGACCCTTTCCTTAAAGAAAAAGCGGTTACGGTGTTAGATAAACCTAATTTAGTAGGCGCAAAATATACCTTAGCAGTACCTAAATATGCTTATGATGCAGGCTTAAAAAGCTTTGCCGATATTGGCAAGTATAGTAAAGAGTTAGATGGAAAAATTTACGGCATCGAGCCAGGTAACGATGGCAACAAGCTCATCGCTGACATGATTACTAAAGATGCATTTGGCCTGAAAAGCTTCAAAATGGTGGAATCGAGCGAAGCTGGTATGTTGACCGAGGTTAGCCGCTCAGTAAAAGACCAAAAATGGATTGTGTTCTTGGGCTGGGCTCCACATCCGATGAACGTACAACAAGACATCGAGTATTTAAGCGGCGGAGATGACTTTTTTGGCCCTAACTTTGGCGAAGCTAAAGTGCTCACAGTGACATCAACAGACTTAGCTACGCGCTGCCCAAATGTGAATAAATTCATTAGCAATTTAGAGTTTAATCTCGACATGGAAGGCCAAGTGATGTTGCCGATTATGGATAAAGTGAACCCAAATGAAGCGGCAAAAGCATGGTTAGCTAAAAACCCTGGCTCACTAGATGCCTGGCTAGACGGCGTCACCACTAAAGATGGACAGCCTGGCTTAGCTGCAGTAAAAACACACTTAGGCGTTTAATTTGCAACACTCTTAAAAACGTTTCGTTTTAACTTTTTAAAGCCATTGCTGTCTAGCGACAGTGGTGGCTTTTTTAATTAAAACGACTTATTTTTCATGACACATGTCGTAATCAGATAAAAATCTGTCTGATGTATTACAATGTTTTTTGCACATAAAAGTGATAATTTAGCACAAAGATTTAGTCCGCAAACCTCTGCTGGAGCTCGCTTGAAAAAAGATTATTCCATTTGGACTTTACTTAGCCAAGGCCTCAAGAACCACGTTGGCTGGCAGCCCACTTGGCGCAGCCCAGAACTTAAATCCAGCTACGATGTGGTGATTATTGGCGCAGGCGGACATGGCCTGGCAACCGCGTATTACTTGGCTAAGGAGCATGGTGTAAAAAATATCGCAGTGCTAGAAAAAGGCTTTTTAGGCGGCGGCAATACTGCGCGCAACACCACCATTGTGCGCTCAAACTATTTGTGGGATGAAGCTGCAATGCTGTACGAGCACTCGCTAAAACTGTGGGAAGGCTTAACCGAAGACATTAACTACAACGTGATGTTTAGCCAGCGCGGCGTGTTTAATTTGGGCCATACGCTGCAAGACATGCGCGATATTGAGCGCCGTGTGAATGCCAATAATCTCAACGGTATTGATGCGCTGGCGCTAAACGCGCAAGATGTGAAAGACCGCATTCCGATGATTAATATCAGTAAAAATACGCGCTTCCCGATTATGGGTGCCAGCTACCAGCCTCGTGCAGGCGTGGCGCGGCACGATGCCGTCGCTTGGGGATTTGCGCGTGCCGCCAGCAATTATGGCGTGGATATTATCGAAAATTGCGAAGTAACTGCGATGGATATTGAAAATGGCCAAATGCGGGGCTTGCAGACCAACAAAGGTTTTATCAAAACAGCACGCGTGGGCTGCGTAACGGCTGGACACTCCTCTGTCATCGCCAAAATGGCAGGCATTAAAATGCCGATTGAAAGCCATCCACTGCAAGCGTTTGTTTCTGAGTCGCTAAAACCCATTTTAGACACAGTCGTCATGTCTAACGCTGTGCACGGCTATGTCAGCCAATCTGACAAAGGCGAGCTAGTGATTGGCGCGGGTATTGACCATTACACCAGCTACACCCAGCGCGGTAGTCCCCATATTATCGAACACACTGCAGCAGCGATTATTGAGTTATTTCCCATGTTTTCGCGTGTGCGCATGAACCGCCAATGGGGCGGCATTGTAGATACCACGCCTGATGCTTGTCCGATTATCAGTAAGACTAAAGTTGCAGGTTTATACTTTAATTGTGGCTGGGGTACAGGCGGCTTTAAGGCCACACCTGGCTCTGGCAATGTATTTGCACACACTATCGCGCATGATGCACCACATCCGCTGAATGCTGCCTTCTCGCTTGACCGCTTTCACACTGGCCATTTAATTGACGAGCATGGCGCAGCTGGCGTTGCGCACTAAAGACTTATTTTAGGGATTTATTATGTTTGTAATCAACTGCCCACATTGCCAAGAAGCACGCGAAGAAGAAGAATTTCACTACGAAGGTGAAGCCTTTATCGCACGCCCTGCCGCGCCAGAAGCCGAAACCGACGAAGCTTGGGGCGATTATTTGTTCATGAAAAAAAACCCAAAAGGTTGGCACTGGGAAATGTGGAGCCACGCAAGCGCTTGTCGCAAAATTTTTGTGGTGAAGCGCAACACCGCCAACCATACCATTGCTGGCAGCTGGACATTAAGTGAAGCGCGTAAGGCTTATGATAAAGAACAAAGCGATGCGGAAATGACTAAAGCATGAGAATAAATAACCTCAGAATAGAACATAAGCACAGCCGTGTAGACACCACCAAGCCGCTTAATTTTACGTTTGATGGCAAGCCTTATATTGGCTATCAAGGCGATATGCTGGCCTCTGCCTTGCTGGCTAATAATGTCAAAGTCATGGCACGTAGCTTCAAATATGGCCGTCCGCGTGGCATTGTGGGTGCTTGGGCAGAAGAACCGAATTGTTTGGTACAAATTGATGTGGGCGCAAAAACCACACCCGACTTAAAAGCGACGCAAGTCGAATTGTATGAAGGCTTAGTGGCTGGCCGCACCAGTGGCTGGCCTTCGTTAACCTTTGATTTAAAAAGTGTTGGCGGCCATTTTTCGCGCTTTATGCCTGCTGGTTTTTATTACAAAACATTCAAATGGCCAGCCAAATTTTGGCCGATGTACGAACATATTATCCGCCAAGCAGCGGGCTATGGCACATCGCCGATTGTGGCCGATAGCGAAACATACGACCACAAACATCACCATGCAGATGTATTGGTGGTTGGCGGTGGAGCAGCAGGCTTACTAGCGGCACAATTAGCGGGTCGCAGCGGTGCCAGCGTCATATTATTAGATGACCAAAGTGAAATGGGCGGCTATTTACTTAGCACGCCAAACACCACCATTGGCGGCAAAAGCGCGATTGAATGGCGTGATAGCGTGATTGCAGAATTAAAAAGTCTGCCTAATGTGAGTTTATTCACACGAACAACAGCTTTTGGTTTGCACGATATGAATATGATTCAAGCCGTGGAGCTGCTACAAGACCATCTGTCACATAGCGCGCGCCAAGCAAAGCAGCGCCGCGAGCGCATGCATCGCATTCGTGCGACTAAAGTTGTGCTAGCCACTGGAGCGTTTGAGCGGCCGCTGGTGTTTGGCAATAATGATGTGCCTGGCGTAATGACAGTTTCTGCCTTAACGACGTATTTCAACCGCTACGGCGTAGCTTGTGGCAATCACGCACTCATACTCACTAGCAACGATGGCGCTTATCAAGCAGTAGTCGATTTAGCCGCAGGTGGCATAAAAGTAACGCTGGCCGATGTGCGCGACAATATTAACCCTGCTTGGGAAGCGCGCTTAGAAGCGCTAGGCATAACCATTTATACAGGTTTTGGCATTAGCGAAGTACTTGGTAGCACTGCGGTGACGGGCGCGCGACTGAGCAAACTCAACCCTAACGATCCTAAAGAAGCAATAGCGCAAGGCGTAAAACCGCGTGTGATTAATCAAATAGCTATTGAATGCGATGTCATCGCCAGTTCTGGCGGCTTATCACCTACTGTGCATTTATTCTGCCACGATGGCGGCCGACCCACTTGGTCGGATGAAAGTTTAGCGTTTGTCGTATCGGCCAATGGCCGCACCAATGCTGGCATCTACTGCGTAGGCGCAGTGACAGGCGTTTTTGGCTTGCAAGCAGGCTTAGAAAAAACAGCTGAAACCACGCAGGAAATGTTGAGTTCTCTTGGTAAAAACTCAAAAAATCAAGCAGTTAACTTAACAACTGATGAAATCGCGCCCAGCCCCGCGCAAGCGATTTTTCATATTCCAACGGACAAAAAAGCTTTTGTGGATTTTCAAAATGATGTTGCCGTGACCGATATTCAACTGGCAGTGCGTGAGAACTTTAAATCGATTGAGCATATTAAACGCTACACCGCGCTCGGTTTTGGTACCGATCAAGGCAAGTTATCGAACGTTAACGGCTTTGCCATTGCGGCAGAAGCGCTTGGTAAAAGCATTCCCGAAGTTGGCACCACAACGTATCGCCCTGCTTATACGCCAGTGTCTTTTGGCGCGCTGGCTGGCGCGCATGTGAGAGAAACGTTTGAGCCACGCCGTTATAGCGCCATGCAAAGCGCGCACGAGAAACGCAATGCAGAATATGAAACCGTTGGCAATTGGATGCGCCCTTGGTACTTTCCCAAAAATGGTGAAGATATGCATGCTGCGGTGAACCGCGTATGCTTGGCGGCGCGCAATGGTGTGGCGATGTTAGACGCGTCAACGCTCGGCAAAATTGATATTCAAGGCAAGGATGTACGCGAGTTTTTAAACCGCGTTTACAGCAATGCGTGGAGCCAACTCGCGCCAGGGAAATGTCGCTACGGTTTAATGCTAAATGAGGCTGGTATGGTGATGGATGACGGTGTCACTGCTTGCATTACAGACACACACTTTTTGATGACCACCACCACAGGCGGAGCCGCTAATGTGTTGAACTGGCTAGAAAAATGGCATCAAACCGAATGGCCAGAACTTGAGGTTTACATGACCAGCGTGACTGACCATTGGGCGACTGCAGCTTTAGTAGGCCCAAAAAGCCGTGAAGTGCTGGCTAAATTATGCAGCGATATTGATTTAAGTAAAGATGCTTTCAAATTCATGGATTGGCGCGACGGTACAGTGGCGGGCGTGCCTGCTAGAGTTTGTCGCATTAGTTTCTCGGGCGAGTTGGCATATGAAATTAACGTCGATGCGAGTTATGGCAATTATGTGTGGCAAGAATTATTAAGCGCAGGCGCAGAATTGGATATTACACCCTACGGCACAGAGACTATGCACGTATTACGCGCCGAAAAAGGCTTTATTATCGTCGGCCAGGAAACCGATGGTTCGGTCACGCCGCTAGACCTAGACATGGCGTGGGCAGTGGGTATGAAAAAACCGTATAGCTTTTTAGGCAAGCGCTCGCTCACCCGCTCGGATACTGCGCGTAGTGATAGAAAGCAATTAGTTGGCTTACTCACAGACGACCCAACTTTTGTGCTAAAAGAAGGCGCGCAGTTGATTAATTCTGCCAACATTACACCACCTGTGCATATGCTTGGGCATGTGACTTCTAGCTACTACAGCGCATTTTTGGGCCGTAGCATTGCGATGGGGTTTGTCATCGACGGCATTAAGCGACGCGATAATGACAATGCCATTTTCGCTTACGCGGATGGCAAAGCAGTGGCGGTAAAAATCGTGTCTTCCGTGTTTGTGGATGCAGAAGGAGCACGCCATAATGTCTAATCTCGAATTAAATTTAAGCCAATTTTCACCTGTCATGCAATCGCCGCTATACCATTTTGGCTTGGCCGCAAAACAAGAACCTATGAATGAAGGAAAAGGCGTGTGGGCGAATGAAATTGCGCTTCTGAGTTACATTTGCTTGCGTGGTGATAGTAACAACGCCGCATTTACCAAAGCAGCAAAAAAAATACTAGGCGAAACTTTACCGACCCTACCCTGCAGCCTAATAGGCACGCCATGGGGTAATATCTATTGGTTTTCACCCGATGAGTGGTTAATTGTGTGCCCGCGTGAAAAACGTGCCGAATTGCAACATGCCCTGCAAGCCGTTCTAGTAGGGGTTCACAGCCAAGTAGTAGATAATTCTGGCGGCTACACTTCGATCATATTACAAGGCAAACATGCGGATAACGTGCTACAGCATTGCACTGTTTACAACTTGCATTCACTCACAGAAAATAAAGTAGTTGGAACAACTTTTGGTAAAAGCAGCGTGTTTTTGCATCGACGCAATGATGGCCAAAATAGTGCGTATGTACTGATTTTTCGACGCAGTTTCGCCGATTATATTTGGCGCTATCTTGAGCGTGCTGCCACGCCATATGGCTTTGGTATCTCAACACTATAAATCATGAATTACAGCGTATTTGAAGTGTTCCGCATCGGCATCGGGCCTTCCAGCTCACATACCGTGGGGCCTATGCTGGCGGTTAATCGCTTTCTATTAGAAATTGAAAAATGCGCACTATTGCAACAAGTGACACGAGTACAAGTACATCTTTACGGCTCACTCGCGCTAACTGGTATTGGCCATGGCACCGATGATGCGGTTTTGGCTGGACTAACGGGTGCGCTACCCGATAGCGTTGACCCCCGTAGCATTGCACCATTAGTTGAATCCATTAAAAATACTGGTAAATTGTCACTCATGGGTAAACAAGAAATTGATTTCAATTACACTGAGCACCTACTTTTTCATCGCCACGAAAGCTTGCCGCAACACCCTAACGGCATGATACTGGAGGCTTTCTCTAGCGATGGAAAATCTTTGTATGACAACACTTATTTCTCCATTGGTGGCGGCGCTGTACTCGACCAAAATGAAATTGCGGCGACCAATAAAACAAAAGTTGATCATGTAGTGGAAGATTTACAAACTGCGCCTTATTGGTTTGGTAGTGCAGCCGATTTATTGCGCTTGGGTAATCAAAGTCACTTAAGCATCGCCGACATGGTTTGGCAGAACGAATTAAAATATCACGCCGATGAAATCACCTTACGCGCAAAATTATTACATGTCTGGGAAGTGATGAATGCGTGCATAGAACGCGGCCTAAACACCGAAGGCATGCTACCTGGTGGACTTAAAGTAAAACGCCGAGCGCACTTGTTGCATCAACAAGCCAGCACGGTAGGCGGCAAACTGTCTTCAGATTTTCAGGCGATGGATATGGTCAGCGCGTTTGCCATTGCTGTGAATGAAGAAAATGCCTGTGGCGGACGCGTAGTTACTGCACCCACCAATGGCTCAGCTGGCGTAATTCCCGCGGTGCTGGGTTACTTTATTCGCTTCTGCCAGCAACAAAGAACCAACACCGAAATCGAAGACAATATCATTAAATTTTTGCTCACCGCGGCTGGAATAGGCATGTTGTACAAAAAAAATGCCTCTATTTCAGCGGCAGAAATGGGTTGCCAAGGTGAAATCGGCGTTTCCTGCTCGATGGCTGCAGGTGGCTTAGCGGCGTTGCTAGGCGCAAATAACGAACAAATTGAAAACGCCGCAGAAATCGCCATGGAACATAACCTTGGCATGAGTTGCGATCCCATCGGCGGCTTAGTACAAATTCCCTGCATAGAGCGCAATAGCATGGGCGCGGTGAAGGCGATTAACGCAGCGCGCTTGGCCATGATGCACGAAGGTGGTCACATCGTATCGCTGGATGCGGTAATTGAGACCATGCGCCAAACCGGCCTAGACATGCAATCTAAATATAAAGAAACCGCGTTGGGTGGCTTAGCCATCAACGTGGTGGCTTGTTAATTAAGAAAGCCGCTGGAGAACATCATGCAATATCCACACCTTTTTACGCCAATCACGCTGGGCAAACTGCTGTTACCCAACCGCATCTACAGCACTGCGCATGCAGAAGTATATGCCGAAGCGGGTGGGTTGCCAGGCGAGCGTTATATTAAATATTACGAAGAAAAAGCCAAAGGTGGGCTGGGAATGGCGATTTGCGGCGGCTCTAGCCCAGTTTCTTTGGATGTACCACAAGGTGCGTGGAAGCCTGTAAATCTAACCACCGATTTGGTAATAGAGCCGTTGGCCAAACTCGCCGAAGCCATGCACAAACACAGCAGCAAAATCATGATACAAGCCACGCACATGGGGCGCCGCTCCGTGTTTGCCAGCGACCCATGGCCACATCTAGTCTCGCCTAGCGGTGTGCGCGAGCCTGTGCATAGAGGCAACGCCAAGGCGATTGAGCTTGAAGAAATTAAACGTATTATTGGCGACTTTGTCGCCGCCGCCAAACGCGTACAAACTGCTGGGTTGGATGGCATCGAAATTTCTGCCGCGCATCAGCATTTAATCGACCAATTTTGGAGCCCGCGCACTAATCAACGTACAGATGAATATGGTGGCAGCTTGCAGAACCGCATGCGTTTTGGCTTGCAGGTGCTACAAGCTGTGCGCGATGCAGTAGGTGCAGATTTTTGCGTGGGTTTACGTATGTGTGCCGATGAGTTTCACGACGATGGCCTAGATCATGAAACCTTAAAAGAAATCGCGCAAACTATGTCGCAAAGCGGGCTGATTGATTTTATTAGCGTCATTGGATCGGGCGCCGATACGCACAACAAAGTGGCCAACTGCATGCCACCTATGGCCTTACCGCCAGAGCCGTTTGTGCATTTGGCGGCGGGCATTAAATCTGTTTGCAGCGTGCCTATTTTACACGCGCAAGGCATACGCGATGTGACACAAGCTGAGCGCATTATCGCTAACGGCTTGGTTGACATGGTAGGCATGACGCGCGCCCACATTGCTGACCCGCACATGATCATGAAAATTCGCAACGGGCAAGAAGATCAAATTAAGCAATGCGTAGGTGCAAACCATTGCATAGACCGCCAGTACTCAGGCCAAGATGTGCTGTGTGTGCAAAATGCGGCCACTTCACGCGAAGCGACGATGCCACATATCATTACCAAAAGTAAAGGTGCGAAACGCCGCGTTGTGGTGGTTGGCGCTGGGCCTGCGGGGCTAGAGGCAGCGCGGGTAGCGGCTGAGCGCGGACATGAAGTCATTTTATTCGAGAAAAACGCAAACGTTGGTGGTCAAGTGAATCTCGCCGCAAAAGCGCCACAACGCGAGCAAATGGCGGGTATTATTCGCTGGTTTGATATGGAAACCAAACGCCTAAAAATTGACCGCCGACTTGGAGTTACCGCAAATGCTGACATGATTTTGGCCGAAAAACCCAACATTATTGTGCTTGCCACGGGTGGCACTAGCCACACGGGCCAAGTGCCCGCTTGGGGCGTTGCAGAAGGCTTGGCGGTGAGTTCTTGGGATATATTATCTGAAAAAGTTGTACCTAAAAAGAATGTGCTGGTGTATGACACCATCGGCACACATGCAGGTTTTGGCGTGGCTGACTTTATCGCCAGCCGTGGCAGTCAAGTAGAAATTGTGACCCCCGATGCCAAAGTAGCGGAAGACGTAGGTGGCACGACTTTCCCCATATTTTATCGCCGCCTTTACGCGCAAGGCATGATTGCCACACCCAACTTTTATTTAGAACGCGTGTATGCAGAAAAAGATAAAGATGGGCATGATAAAAAAATTGCCGTACTGCGCAATGAATATACTGAACAATTAGAAGAGCGTGAGGTAGATCAAGTAGTGATTGAAAATGGCTCGTTACCCAATACAGAATTGTATTGGGCGCTCAAAGAACGTTCAAAAAATCACGGTCAAACCGACATAGAAACCTTGTTTGCGGCCAAGCCGCAACCTGCATTATCTCAGCCATTAAAAGACAGTGAATTTTTGTTATTTCGCATCGGCGATTGCGTTTCTATGCACAATATTCATGGCGCGATTTACGACGCTTTGCGTTTATGTAAAGACTTCTAGCCATGTTGCTGGCACACCTCATCACCGCCCTATTTTGGCTTGCCACATTAACGCTACTAATTGGCCTGTGGCGGCGCGCGCAATTGTGGCGAGCTGGCAAAGCCGCAGCTTGGCATTGGTGTCAGCTACTTACTATTCCTAAGCGCTATTTTGTCGATTTGCACCACGTGGTCGCGCGTGAACCTTATATTGCCAACACGCATGTAGCTACGGCGGGTGGCGCGGTGGCGGCCTTAGTTTTAGTGGCGATTAATTATGGTTTGATGCTGTATTCAGCCGCGCTGAATTGGGCGATCGTAACCGCAACTTGCGTGATGTTTGTGGGCGCGTTTTTTATGTGGTTAAGAAGAATAAAAACACCAACTCGCTTATCGCGTGGTGCGTGGAGTCGTTTGCCCTACTCGCTGCTAGCGTTCGCTGCGGGTTTGTTTTTGCTTACCTTCCCAATCGCCACTTTATCTAATGGCATCGCCGTTATCGCCGCGTTATTACTACTCGCGGGTTCTGCCGAATTAGCGCTCGGCATCGGCTTGGGTGGCCCGATGAAACATGCGGTCGCCGGCTTGTTGCATTTGGCATTTCATCCACGGCAAGAGCGTTTTAGCGGAAAATTATCCACGGCACTTAAGCCTTTAGATTTAGAAAACAATGCGTTTGGTATTCACAAACCTGCTGATTTTCAGTGGAACCAACTCTTGGGTTTTGATGCCTGTGTACAATGTGGAAAATGCGAAGCAGCTTGTCCCGCCTTTGCCGCAGGGCAGCCGCTTAACCCTAAAAAACTCATTCAAGATTTAGTCGTCGGTTTAAGCAGTGGCACGGATGCCAATTTCGCTGGCAGCCCTTATCCTGGAACGTCAATTGGCGATCATTCAGGCGCACCAAATCAAGCCATTGTGCCGTCATTAATAGCGTCAGAAACGTTGTGGTCATGTACCACCTGTCGTGCCTGCGTGCAAGAATGCCCGATGCTAATAGAGCATGTAGATGCGATTGTTGGGTTACGCCGCAACCTGACGCTTACCCAAGGCAGCGCGCCGAATAAAGCCCCGCAAACGTTGGAAAACTTGCGCCAAACCGCCACAGTAGGCGGCTTTGATAATAAAGCACGTTACTACTGGGCGATTGATTTGGATGTTAAAATCATACAAGTGGGGGCGCCTGTTGACGTTTTATTAGTCGCAGGCGAAGGCGCGTTTGATATGCGTTATCAACGAACACTACGTGCTTTAGTAAAGTTACTAAAAGCAGCCAAAGTAGATTTTGCAGTGATGGGTGCGCTAGAAAATGATACTGGCGACACCGCGCGGCGGCTGGGCGATGAGGCAACTTTTCAAACGCTCGCCAAGCGCAATATCGCCACTTTTGATCGCTTAACTTTTAAGCGTATCGTCACTGCCGACCCACATGTGTTGCATAGCTTAAAAAACGAATACCCAGCTTTTGGTGGGCATTTCGAAGTGCTGCATCACAGCACATTGTTGGCGCAATTATCTACCAGTGGTCAATTGAAATTGAACCAGTCGGACGAAACGCGCAAACTCACTTACCACGACCCATGCTATTTAGCGCGTTATAACAATGAAACCGAATCTCCGCGTGCATTATTAAAAAGCATTGGTATCAGCGTGACCGAAATGGAGCGTTCTGGCATGCGCGGGCGCTGTTGCGGCGGCGGCGGCGGCGCACCCTTGACAGACATTCCAGGCAAACAGCGCATTCCTGATATTCGCATCGCCGACGCGCGCGCGATTGGCGCGGAGTTGGTCGCGGTGGCCTGCCCGCAATGCACAGCGATGCTGGAAGGCGTTACAGATGGTAAAGATTGGCAACGGCCTGAAGTGTTGGATATTGCAGAGTTGCTGGCGGCGAGTTTGGAGGCGGTATGAATAAGGACATGAGAATAAATCCACGCCGCCTGCTAAAAACCTCGCCCGCAGGCTTAAAGCGCATTGTATTAGCCGCGCCCAGCGTTGTTGAAATGCACGAAAACAACAAACCTATACGTACACCAAAGAATCCTAAAAATAGCTTGCTGGCCATCGCGCATAGCAATAAAGGCATTCTCGATGACCACGGGCGGCAAACCATCGCTGCAGCAGCGATTTTGGCGGATGCGGACACGGAAGTGATTGCGCTAATTCTGGGTGAATTGAATGAAAACCTTGCTGATACTGGTGCCGATAAAGTCTTGGTGTTGGCCGATTTAAATGCTGAGCAGTTTCAGCCTGATGTAGAACTGACTTGCATTACAGCGCAGATTACGTCAATTCAACCAACGCATATTTTTATGTCAGATAATTTTGTGGACGGCGATTTAGGTCGCAGATTAATCGCCAGTCAGCCGCAAAAAACCGCCGCTACGCATGTAATGGAAATTGATGAAAGCCACGTCGCTACTCAATCTGGCGCTAGATTGTCTGTGCAATATGCTTTGCCAGAAATCGTGTTACTGGCTAAAGATGCGGTGGACGCAGATCTACCGTTTACAGGATTGGCGCAGCCTGTTGAAGCAAAAATAGCAAAAGTTGAAGCTAATGGTCAGTACAATAATTTGGGCATGCAAACCCTTGCGGCGACCGAAATCGCGCTGGAAGAAGCCGATTTTATTGTGTCTGCTGGCAATGGCGTGCAACAAGTGACTACTTTTGAAATACTGGCACATGCGCTGCAAGCCAGTATTGGCGCGAGTCGTGTGGCAGTAGATGAAGGGAAATTTGCGCGCGATAAACAAGTGGGCGCAACAGGCAAGACAGTTTCTGCCAGTGCCTATATTGCAATTGGCATTTCGGGCGCAGTGCAACATTTACAAGGAATCAAGGATTGTCGCCACGTGATTGCAATTAACCGCGACAGCAGCGCACCTATTGTGAAGCGCGCCGATTTATCGGTAATTGGTGATGCGGAAGAGATTATGCAGGCCTTGATTACGCTCATCAATCAAGCCAAAAATTTGCAGGAAGCAGCATGAGTTTACAACGCATCGCTGCCTTAGTTTCAAACGCGCAACACCCTAGCAGCGGCACGACGCGCCATTGTCGCAACGATAGCTTGGCAATGACGATAAGCTTAAATTTAGTCGAGTCTACCACTGCACAAATGCAAATATTGCACGCTGGCAAGCCAGACGACTCAGCTTTGCAAGACTACCTCGCGCTGGGTGCGAAGCAAATTGATGTCATTGAAGCTGACACCGATATTGTAGAAAACCTTGCAACACGCTTAAAAAATACCGATTTAATTTTAACGGGCAGCCGTGCTGAGAGTGAGTATGCAAGCGGTTTGCTGCCGTATTTATTAGCGGAAAAACTGAATATTCCACTCGTTGCCAATGCGCTAGAAATAAAATCACTAGATAATAATTTAGAGATTTTACAGTTTTTGCCTAAAGGCAAGCGCCGCTTGGTCAGCGTTAAATTGCCTGCGGTGGTGGTGATTCACCCGCTGGCCACAGTAGATTTACAGTATGCTTTTGCTAAACAAATGACAGGGGAAATCGTGGCTTTACGTGCCATACAACCTACTAAAATCAGTAAAATTAAAGCGCAAACCAAAACTATCACTCGCAAACCCATTAAACTCAAAGCACACGAAAACAAAACTGGCCACGAGCGACTGATGGCGGCGATTGAAAGCAAAAGCCGTGGCGGCACTGTCGTAATTGAGGGAAATTCTGTCGAGAAAGCACAAGTCATCCTCAATTATTTGCGCGAACATCGTCTTGTTGATTTTTAAGAAAAATCAGATTAGTCTTAAGGAAATATCATGACCATTTCAACTGAAATCCGCAATTTAATTGCAAATCGCAAACAAGGCTATACGCTGCCTGCTACCTTTTATTTAAGCAATGAAATCAATTCTTTAGATATAGAAGTGATTTTTGGTCAGCATTGGATTTTTGTCGCGGTAGAACCTGATATTGCCGAACCTGGCGATTATATCAAGGTGGATATTGGCCATAATTCGGTGATTATTCTGCGCGACGACGACATGTCGATTAAGGCCTTCCACAATGTGTGTCGCCATCGCGGATCGCAACTATGCGACGAGCAAAAAGGCAGTGTCGGAAATATCGTTTGTCCCTACCATCAATGGACGTACAATCTCTATGGCGAGCTGATTTATAACGAGCACATGGGCGAAGATTTTGATAAAAGCGATCACAATTTAAAATCGGTGCATGTGGGCAATATCGCGGGGCTGATTTTTATTTGCTTAAGTGACAATCCACCAACAGACTTTGAAGACATGAAACAAGCCATGGAGCCTTATATTGCGCCACATCGCTTGGCCGATTGCAAAGTGGCATTGCAGGAAGATATTATCGAAAATGGCAACTGGAAGCTGACCATGGAGAATAATCGCGAATGCTATCACTGCGTGGCTAACCATCCTGAGCTGCTAGCCTCGATGTATGAATTTGGTTTTGGCTATCAGCCGTCGCCTGAAAATGCCGAGAAAGTGCAAGAATTTCGCGATTTAATAGAGTCAGAAAACAGTCGCTGGGCGTCTTGCGGCTTGCCTTCTAGCGAGATTGATTTATTAGATGGTTGTGCTACGGCTTATAGAACACAAAGACTGCCATTAGAAAAAGCGGGCGAATCGCAAACTATGGATGGCAAGGTTGCCAGCCAAAAACTGCTGGGCGAGCTCACGCAGCGCAACTTGGGTGGACTTTCATTTTGGACACAGCCAAACTCGTGGCACCACTTTATGAGCGACCATATTGTGACTTTTAGTGCGCTACCGATTGATGCCGAACACACACTGGTTCGCAGCACATGGCTGGTACACAAAGATGCGGTGGAAGGTGTTGATTACGATGTTGAACGGCTCAGCCAAGTATGGCGAGCGACTAATAAGCAAGATTCTGACTTGGTAGAGCGAACACAGCGTGGTGTTAAAAGTGACCAATACAGGCCTGGTCCATACTCGCCTTACACCGAAGAGTTGGTCGAAAAATTCACCAATTGGTATATTCAACGGCTAGAAGCAAGCATGGCTAACACCGCCGCCGTTATCCCCATTAAAGCTTGCAAATAACATGACACGAAATACGCCAGAATATTGGAAAGTAAATCTGCCAATTTGGAATGCAGACCAAGACAATACGCTGGTGTGTTGCGCTATTAAAAACGAAACGCATGACGTCAAAAGCTTTTATTTTAAACCGCTAAAACCTAGTTTATTTCAATTTTTACCAGGGCAATTCATTACACTAGAGCTGGAAATTAATGGCGAAAGTATTAATCGCTGCTATACCATTTCATCTACCCCTACTCGCCCACATACGCTCTCTATTACTGTAAAACGCCAGCCTAATGGCATTGTCTCTAATTGGTTGCACGATAATATGCGAGTCGGCAGGCAAGTTTCTGTGCTGGGTGCTGCTGGCGACTTTACTTGCACGAAACACTCTGCAAAAAAATATTTACTTTTATCGGGCGGCTCTGGTGTTACGCCGCTGATGAGTATGTCGCGTAGTTTTTACGATTTAGCAGAAGATGCTGATATTGCATTTGTACACAGCGCACGTACACCAGCTGATATTATTTTTGCACATGAGCTTCAATTAATGTCTCAGCAAGCACATTTTCGTACGACTTTTATTTGCGAAAAAGCGGATACAGATTGGCTGCAGACCACAAATTGTTTTGGCGGATATTTAACTATAGAAACGTTGAAACAAGCTGTGCCCGATTCTTTGCAACGCGAAGTATTTACCTGCGGCCCAGCAGCTTATATGGCAGCAGTGCGTGAGTTACTTAAAAACGCTGGCTTTGATATGCAGCAATACCATGAAGAAAGTTTTAACTTTGATACGCTGCCTGCCAATGAACAAGCTACAGCTGAAGTAACAAGCCACACATTTAGCACGGGTGAAAAGTTTGATGTCGAATTCACTAAAAGTGGTACGCATGTTAGCTGCGCGCCAGACCAGTTTGTATTAGACGCAGGCATTGCGGCGGGCATGCGCCTGCCATCATCGTGTAGAAAAGGTTTATGTGGTACCTGTAAAAGTAAATTAATTTCAGGCAAGGTAGACATGAAGCATGGTGGCGGTATACGC